>CAYYCP010000079.1:0-12304 GCA_964470375.1 uncultured Spirochaetales bacterium | reverse complement strand
TGTCTCCATGAGCCTGAGCTCGCGCTTGCCCGCCTCGGACAGGGTCAGGATGTCCACAGACCCGATATCGCATTCCGGCGTCGAGGCGTAGAATGCCCCGTTGATACCGAGACGATACGTAAGACCATTGGAGGATGGATCGATGTCGGGCTCAGGCGCATCGTCCTCGAATGCTTCGTCATCCCCCCCATCCTCCGCAGCAGGTGCATCGGCGCCCTGGGGACCCAGGAGGCCGGGCTCCCTGTGTAGGTCAAGCCCGCCCCCATATCCCCCGCCCCGGCCGGACCGCGCGCCCATTCCCGATGTGTCAAGGCTCAGGCTGCCCTCCCGGGCATAGGCACCGCCCATGAGTTCGGCATTGGCCCGGGTATCCTCGAGCAGCCGGGCGAGGCTGCCCTCGAATGCCGCGCCGATGGCCTCGGCATCAGCCCTGGCTTGGCGTGCCCTCGAGCCGCAGGCTGGGAGAAGAAAGGCCGCCGCTATGCCGGCAGCCAGGAAGGCCATGTATCTCTGTTTCATGTCCCCTCCCTGCGTTGTGGTGATGCCCGATGACAGGATGGCTGGTATACTACGATCCAGGTAGATACTAGAACCGTGTGAGGCGCGAGGCAAGCGCCGCAGAGAAGGAAGGGGCATGGGAAAAAACGGGGAGGGAGTCGACGGTAGAGCGGAATTCACCTGCCGCCCGGGCTGCGGGGCATGCTGCATAGCCCTGTCTATTTCCTCGCCCATACCGGCATCGCCGGGCCGGACTGGACTGCCCGGGGGTAAGCCGGCGGGCCTAACCTGCCCACAGCTTACGGATGATTTCCTCTGCGCCCTTTTCGGCTCGCCGGAGCGCCCGGCGGTCTGCGCGGCCCTGAGGCCCCTCCCCGAGATGTGCGGGGAGTCACGCCAGGAGGCCCTGGCCTATCTGGCTGATCTGGAGGAGAGGACGAAGCCCTATTGAACCGGTCGAAAACGACCTGCTGAAACCTTCGCCGCTAAGTCGTCGAGCCTGTCATATCGGCTTGTGATGAAAAACATGAGACGATGGAATTCATGGCCGCAGTCCCTTCGGTCATGCGGCCTCTATCATGGATACTTCAATAAGCGGGCCTCACTTGGGAGGCTTGCGCCAGAAATCGGTGAATGAGATCCATATCCCCCCTCCGGCGATGAGGTTGTCCGCGAAGGGCAGGCCCTCCCCCGTCCACCAGTTGAAGACCGGCAGGAGGACACGCGCGGATACACCGAAGGACACCCAGTCGGCCATGCGGTAGCTGTATGAGACGCCCAGGCCCGGATAGAAGAAGCGCCCGCCCGACCAGAGGTATGCGCCCAGGGCGTCCACCTCGGGCTGTTCCTCCGGGGCGGCCACCGGGGTCCTGAAGGCCACGCGGAGAAGGAAGGCCGGTCCGGCGCTGAAGTGGAGGAAATGGTCGCGGCCGAAGGTGAGCTGGTAGCGCAGGGGCAGGTCCAGGATGGCGCCCAGGACGCTGGCCAGGCGGAATTCGGTGTCGATGGGCATAGCCCGGCCATCCACCCAATCGTAATAGGCCGAATAGAAGTCCAGACGCGGGGCGATGGAGAGGGCCCCCGGCAAGGGCAGAACCAGGCCGACACCCAGCATGTTCAGGATGGGCGAGGGACCGGATTCCAGGAAGCGCTCGGCGTCTGCGTTGATGATGACCTGAACCGTGTCGCTGATGAAGAAGTCGGTGGGGCGCATGTCCCAGGGTTCCGGATTCCAGGTGATGGGGCCGGGCCCCTCTTCAGAGATGCCTTCCTCGGCGAGGACGTCAGAAGCAGCCTTCTCATCACCTTCGTTTCCAGGTTCGAGGATCCCGGGCGCGGCGCCTGCTGCGTCCGAGTCCCCGGCTCCTCCATCGGCCTGGGCCGCGAGGAGGGCGGCGCACAGGGAGAGGGCCGCCAGGGCCAGGGGCCGCCTGCACCACATATTGAGAATGATAGCACGCGGGGGCGCTTTTGTCCTCACGCGGAGCGCGCGGTCTCCGACGGGGGTTCTTTACAAACCCGGTCCCTTCAATGAGAATGGGAAGCGCGGGCTGCCCGCCCGCCATCAGCGATCCAGAGGAGCGCCCAATGAAGTCGAGGGGCAAGGTCATCGGCATCGTCATCCTCGTCCTGGCCGTGGCCGGCGGCCTGGCCTATAAATTCCTGGCGACGCCCGAGAACCTGAAGAAGCTGCGCGCGGCATTCGATTTCCGCAAGGCCGAGGAGGTTCGGGGGGCGGTGGGCGGCGGCAAGGAGAATTTCCTGGCCGACGAGGAATTCAAGGAAATCCTGGCCAAGGACTACAAGCTGGCCCCGGTCGACGAGCCCTGGTCCAACGGCAAGCTCATCAAGGACGACGTGAGCTCCTACGATTTCCTCTTTTTCTCCGACCAGCGCTTCTTCGACTACTTCAAGCTGCGCCCGAACGAGTCCCTGGGAGAAGCTCCGCGCAAGCCCGTCCTCAAGGGCGGCATGACCCTCAACACACCCATCGTCATCTATTCTTGGAAAGAAGTAGTGGACGCCCTGCGGAAGGCCGGCCTGGCCGAGGAGCGCGGCGGGGTCTGGTACCTGACCGGGCTGCCCAAGCTCCTGGACATGATCGTAGCCGGGGCGGACTGGAAGAGCCTGGGCCTGGACAGCCTCTACGGCAAGGTGAACATCGCCTCCACCGACCCGGTCACCTCCTCCCCGGGGGCCACCTACTACGGCCTCCTCGTCTCGGTCATGAACGGGGGCTCGGTGGACGACCAGGCCCTGGAGAAGGTTTTGCCGCGCCTCAAGGCCTTCTACGTCAAATCCGGCTATATGAACCAGAGCCCGGCCGACCTCTTCGAAAACTACCTGCGCCAGGGCATGGGCGCGCGTCCGATGATCGTGGACTACGAGAAGAGCATGCTGGACTTCGCCATCCGCTCCCCGGAGGGCTGGGAGCAGATCAAGGACCGCGCGCGCATCCTCTACCCCGTCCCGACCATCTGGAATTCGCACTGCGCGGCCGCCCTCACGGAAAAGGGGGCGCGCTACGTGGCGGCCTATGACGACCCGCGGATTCAGAGCATAGCCTGGAAGCGCTACGGCTTCCGCACCGGCCTCTCGGGCGGATCCTACAAGGTGTCCGACATAGCCGTCGCCGGCATACCGGCCTCGGTGGACGCCGTGGTGCCGCCCCTGCACAAGGGCATGTACGACCGGATCATCGCCTACCTGGGCGCCAAGGACTGAAGAGCATCGCATGGACTGGGAGCTGTGCGCCCTCTGCGCGGTCGGCAGCGAGCGGGTCCTGGGCAACGAGTTGCGCAAGCTTGGCCTGCCCCTGTCCCCCGGGGCCCGAGCCGGCATGGTGCCCTTCCGCGCCGACCGCGCCGGCATCGCCCGCGCCCATCTATGGCTGAGGACGGCCGCGCGCATTCTCCTTGTGGCGGCGCGCTTCCCTGCCCCGGACTTCGAGGCCCTCTTCGAGGGAATGCGTTCCGCCCCCTGGGAAGAGTGGTGCCGGCGGGACGCGCGCATCGCCTTCCAAAAGCTGCGCCTGTCCGGATCGGCCCTGAGTTCGGTGCCGGCGGTCCAATCGGTGGCCCAGAAGGCGGTCTACGAGCGACTGGGGGCTGCCTACGGCGGCAAGCGCCTCCCCGAGACCGGGGCAACGGTCGGCCTCCGCCTCTACATCGACAGGGACCAGGCCATGGCGGGCATAGACCTGAGCGGCGAGCCCCTGCACCGGCGCGGCTACCGGCGCATAAGCGGGCCGGCTCCCCTCAAGGAAACCATCGCGGCCGCCCTCATCCTCAAGTCCGGCTGGAAACGCCGTCTGGCCCTCCATGACCCCTTCTGCGGCACGGGCACCATACCCATCGAGGCGGCACTATTCGCCTACAACGTCCCGCCGGGAGCTGCCAGGTCCTTCGCCTTCCGCTCCATGCCGGGCTTCGACGAGGCCCTCTTCGCCGAGGAGCGCGCCAAGGCCCTGGCCCTGGCCGACTTCGGCTACAGTCTATCCATCACCGGCACGGACGGGGACGAGGCCATGGTCAGGGCGGCAATGGGCAACGCCGCCGCCGCGGCCGGACTCTTCAAGGCCCCGGCCGGCGATCCTCGACGCCCCCTGGGCATCCTCTTCGAGCGGAAGAGCATGGAGGAATGCCGGGCCGCCGCGCCCGAGGGCCTGATCGTCGCCAACCCGCCCTATGGGGAGCGCATCCGCGACCTGGCCTACGCCGAGAACCTCTACCGGCAGATGCGCCACCTCCGGCGAGACTTCCCGGGCTGGGGCGTTGCCGTCATCACCACCCACCCCGACTTCCCCGAGCATTTCGGCGCCGAGCCCACCTCTGTCCAGGAGATCCAGAACGGCCAGGAGCGATCCTTCGTCTACCTCTTCAGCGCCGGAGCCGCGGCGGCGCCCGTGGCCGGAGCCGAATGAAACCGGCCTGGCTAAGGGCGCGCCTGCCCGCAGGGACGTCCTGGGCCAGGCTCGAAGGCATTCTAGAGCGCCATTCGCTAGAGACTGTCTGCGACTCGGCGCGCTGCCCCAACAAGGGTGAATGCTGGGGCGCTGGGGCTATGGCCTTCCTCATCATGGGGCCGACCTGCACGCGCGCCTGCCGCTTCTGCGCCGTCCCGACGGCCGGCCGGGGGGCGGCCCTGGATCCAGAGGAGCCCGAACGCCTGGCGGAAGCCGCGGCCGAGCTGGGGCTGGGGCGGGTCCTGGTCACCTCGGTGGACCGGGACGACCTGGCCGACCGCGGCTCAGGCCCCTTCGCCGCCTGTATTGCCGCCATCGCCCGGCGCCTGCCGGGCGCGGAGACGGAGGCCCTCATCCCGGACTACCGCGGGCCGGAGCTGGAGCGCATCCTGTCGGCCTCTCCGGCAGTGATATCGCACAACGTCGAAACGGTGGAGCGCCTGCAAGGCCTGCGCGACCGGCGGGCCTCCTACAAGGCCTCCCTGGCCTGCCTTGAGCTAGCCGCCCGCGGGGGCGCCGGGGTTGTGAAGTCAAGCCTCCTCCTGGGCCTGGGCGAGACGCGCGCGGAGGTTCTGGGGGCCCTGCGCGACCTGCGCGGCGCCGGCTGCACATCGGTGGTCCTGGGCCAGTACCTGCGCCCGGGCCCGTCCCAGGTCCCGGTGGCCGAATACCTGCCCCCGGAGGAATTCGCGCGCTACGCCGAAGAGGCTCGCGGCATGGGCTTCCAGCGGATCCTCTCGGCCCCCCTTGCGCGGACGAGCTACCACGCCCTGGACGGGGCCCCACGGCTACCCGCATGAGGCGCTCGGCGGCATACAAGGCGCCGGGGGGCAAGCTCCTGCGCGTCTCGGCCGATCTGGAGGACGGCCTTATTCGCGCGCCCAGGCTGAACGGCGACTTCTTCGCCCACCCAGAGGAGGGCTTCGAGGCCGCCGAGGCGGCCCTGGACGGCCTCCCGCCCTCCTCTGCGGCCCGGGTCTTCGCCGAGGCCATCCAGCGCCTTGGTGTGGAGCTCTACGGTTTCAGGCCGGAGGATCTGGAAGTGGCCCTATCGATGCTCGAGAGCGGCCCGCCCCTCGACGGCAGCTCGCAGCGGCAGGGGCCCTGAGATGCCCCGGCCCATCGACTTCATGGACATGGGGGCGGATTCGGCCGCCTTCAACATGGGACTCGACGAGGCTATCCTGGAGGAGACCTCGGCCGGATCCTCAGCGGGTTGCCTGCGCTTCTACGCCTGGGAACCGCGGGCGGTATCGATCGGCTACTTTCAGGGAGCCCGCGAGGAGTGCGACCCAGAGGCCTGCGTCGCCGAGGGCGTAGACCTGGTGCGGCGTTGCACCGGAGGCGGGGCGGTTTTCCACGACCAGGAGCTCACTTACTCGATCGTCCTGCCCCTGTCCGACCCCCTGGCCGCGGGGAGCGTGCTGGATAGCTACCGACGCCTCTGCGCGGGGCTGGTGGAGGGCCTGGCCAGGCTGGGCCTCAAAGCGGAATTCGCCCCCCTCAACGATATCCTTATCGACGCGCGCAAAGTGTCGGGCAACGCGCAGACGAGGCGCTCAGGCTGCCTCCTCCAGCACGGCACCCTCCTCCTGGGGCTGGACCGCGAGGCCATGTTCCGCTTCCTGCGCGTGCCCCGGGAGAAAGCGGCCGGGCGGGACGGGGGCAGGCCCGCGGCCCGGGTGGCCTCAATCTCGGAGATGCTGGGCCGTACCTTGGGCTACACCGAGGCGGCCCTGGCCTGCGCCGCCGGCTTCTCGGGGGCCCTGGACCTGGAGCTTAGGCGGCGGGAGCCCGGACCGGGGCTCCTGGCGCGGGCCGAGGAGATAGCCGCCCGGCGCTACGCCGACCCGGCCTGGACATTCAGGCGCTGAGGCAGCCGGAACCGCGGAAGCATAAGCCGGGCATCGGCACTATCAGGACAGTATTCAGTTTGTCGAAAAGTGTGGAAATGGGCAAAACCCCACAACTGGGACTACCATCACCGGCCCATGGCCAGTACAGAAGGGCTGATCCACATTTTTCGACGAACTAGGAGGACAGAAGTTCCTCCCAGGCTGCGGTAGCTCCGATGATCTCGGCCTCCAGGCGCGCCCGCTCGGAATTGAGGCGCTTCATGCGCTCCCCGTCCGCGTAGTTCTCCGGGCTGGCCATAGCCTCCTCCACTGCGCGCTTCTCAGCCTCGAGGGAATCCACCAAGGCCAGGAGCTCGGCCTCGCGCTTGGCGCGCCGTTTTTCCTCGGCCTTGGCCCGCTTGTCCTCCTCGCGCGAATAGGCCGAGGGGGCCGGCTTGCCGACTGAAGCCTTAGCTGAGCCCGCCTTGGCCGGCGCCCGCAGGGAGCCCGCGCGCCCGGCCCCTGAGGCGGGCCGGGCTGCGGCGGAGCCGGCTATAGAAGCCGCTCCGGCGGCGAATCGCGCCGGAGGCTCGTCGGCATTGGTCTCGGCGGCCTTGCGCTCAAGGTAGTAGGCGTAGCCGCCCGGGTAGAAGCGCATGCGCCCGTCCTCCAGCTCCAGAACCGAGCCGGCCAAGCCCTCCAAGAAAAAGCGATCGTGGGAGACGAAGATCACCGTCCCGGCGAAGGATGCCAGGGCCTCCAGCAGAACGTCCTTGCTGGTCAGGTCGAGGTGATTGGTGGGCTCGTCCAGAATGAGGAGGTTGGCCGGGCGCATGAGGAGCTTGAGAATGGCCAGACGCGACCTCTCGCCGCCCGAGAGCACCGAAACCGGCTTGAAGACGTCGTCGCCGCGGAAGAGGAAAGCCCCCAAGAGATTACGCAGTCGCGGCACAAGCTGGCTCGGGGCGACCGACTCGAGCTCCTCTTCCACCGTGCGCCCGCCTTCGAGGGCGTCGCACTCCTCCTGGGAGAAGAAGCCTACGCCCACCCCTGCGCCTAGGCGCAGCTGCCCGCCGTAGGAATTATCATGGCCGGCCAGGATGCGCATCAGGGTGGACTTGCCGGCTCCGTTGCGCCCCACCAGGGCAAGCTTGGTCCCGGCTTCAAGGGTCAGTGAAAGGTCCCGGAACACGAGCTTGTCCCCGTAGCTGCGCGAGAGTCCCTCGAAGGACAGCGCCACCCGGCCCGAATGCGGCGGGGGCGGAAAGCTGAAATGTATGCGCTTCATGCCCTCGGGCACCTGTATGGGGACGATGCGCTCCAGCTGCTTGATCCGGCTTTGCACTAGGGCGGCCTTGGAGGCATTGTAGCGGAAGCGGCGGATGAAGTCCTCCAGGGCCTGGATCTCCTCTTGCTGGCGCTCCCAGGCCTCGAACAGCCCGGCCAGCTCGCGCGAGCGGCGCTCCTCGTACTGGCTGTAGCCTCCGGGGTAGCGCGTCAGCTTCCCGTTGAAGAGCTCATAGACCTCGTTGACGGTGGCGTCCAGGAAGGATCGGTCGTGCGACACCACCAGGAGGCCGCCCGGGAAGTCTTCCAGGAAGGAGCGCAGCCACTCGCGGGCCTCAATATCGAGATAGTTGGTGGGCTCGTCCAAAAGGAGGATATCGGCGGATTCCAGGAGCACTTTGGCCAAGGCGATACGCATCTGCCAGCCCGAGGAGAATTCTCCAGCCGGCTTGTCCGCGTCGGCGCTCGCGAAGCCCAGGCCCTCCATGACCCGCGCTACCCTCTCCTCCCTGCGCCAATAGCCCGATGCCTCCAGGCGCTCCCCCAGGGCGTGGTGCCGGGTCACGAGTTCGTTCAATCCGGCCTGGCCGGCCTGGGCTGCCTCCAGCTCGGCACCGACAGCCTCGTACTCGGCCAGTACCGCGGCCTCTCCGGCGAATGCCGCCTCCAGCTCCTGGCGTAAGCTGCGTTGTCCGTGGACTATGCCCGATTGGGGCAGGTAGGAGACTCGCAGCCCCTTCTCGGCAGCGCGCTCCCCGGAATCGGGGCTCAGAATTCCGGCCATGATCTTCATAAGCGTAGACTTGCCGGCCCCATTCGGGCCGGCCAGAGCGGCCCGGCTGCCTGAGCGCAGGCAGATGCCGACACCGTCCAGGATGTCTCGGTCGCCGAAGGCCAGCCTTACGTTGGAGAACTGCAGGGATGCCATGCGCCGCGCACCTCAGGAGCTGAAGGAGAAGAAGGCCACTACCGGGCCGATGGCGCGCTTCTTGGCCAGGAGGCCGATAGGATCGAAGGCGCCCTCCGGCACCTGCTCCAGCCTGAGGCCGTCGGCGGTCAGGGCGTAATAGAAACGCACCGGCCGGTTGCGCGCCAGGCCGTCGAAGTAGAAGCTCATCACGCCCGCGAATGATTTACCGAGCTCTCCGTCCACATAGGCGTCGAAGGCTATCTCTCCCGACTCGCCGGCGCCCTCGGGGATGATCAGGGGCGAGAGCAGGCCGTAGCCTGTCCAGATGAAGCGCCGCGAAGCCGCCAGGACCAGGGAGCCGTAGGCGTCGCTGGCGAGGATCCGGCCACGGGCCAGAATGCCCTCCAGCAGGGCCTGGCGGCGGGCCTCCTCCTGACGCGCCAGGGAGACGATGTCGGCGTCCAAGGTGACGAAAATTTCAGAGCGCGTGCGGCCGTCGGCCAGGGGGAACTCCAGGGTGATCAGGTCGTCGGCCCGGATCTGCACCCGCACGGCGTTGCCGTTGAAGCCGAACAGCCGCGGCTTGAGCCTTACGGGGGCGTCGTAGGGGAAAGAGCGCGAGACCTGGGGCAGTTCCACGCGGATGCGCTTGGTTTCGAGGTCGAAGAAGAGGCCGTATCGAGGATCGAAGTCCTTAAGATCGTAACGCCCCTCTTCGATCATGGTCTTCATATACTCGGGGCGCCAGGTCTTGGCCATGACCAGGTCTATGGAGGCGTCGCGCGCCTCCGTGTCTATACCCACCGCGGCTTGGGCGGCCGTGGACTCGCGCGGATCGAAGACGCGTAGGGTATTGGAGAAGACGTAGCCGCGTGTGCCGTCGCAGGCCAGGGCAAGCCACCAGTCGCCCTCCAGCTGGCGACCGCCGGTCTCCACGGCCTGGCCCTGGACCTTGCGCAGGAGCTTGATGACTTCCATGGAGCGCAGGCGGTAGGCCGTATCGGCCAGATTGCTGGGCTTCTCGCGTATCTCCAGGCCGTTGCGGGTGGCCACCGCGAAGGCATAGGCGTTCGCCGAATAGCCTTTCAGATAGGCCTTGGCCTTAGCCCTGGAACTGAAAAACTCCAGCCGCCACTGCTTCACCTCGGCCTTCTGACCATTGGCCGGGACGCCTACCACGAAAATATCGCGGATCAGCGATTTCACGTAGACCGGGACAAGATCCCCGGGGCGAAGGCCCAGGGCGGGATCCGAAGCGGCCGATGCGGCGCTCGGACCGGGTTCAAGGGACTCCCCGGCAGCCAGATAGTCGGCCTGGGTTCCTTCCGCGGCCGCTACGCCCTCTACGATGCCGGGTGGCCAGAGCACTACTCCCCAACCCACTGTCCGGGAGCAGGAAGCCAAGGAGACGGTCAAGGCCAGGGGGGTCAAGAGGGCTGTCAGCCTGCGTTTCGTTCCGGGCCGGAGGGGCATGTGGGGCATTCTACCCCATGGCCGGGCCCCTTTTCAACGCGCGCCGGAGGCCTTCCCGCCCTCAAGCCGGCCCCCCGGAAGGCCGATACAGATGCTGGAGGGCGATGGATGATCCGCGGATACTACACAGGCGCCAGCGGGATGAGCGCCCAGCAGGTACGGCTGGACGCGATAGCCAACAACCTCGCCAACGTCGACACCGACGGCTACAAGAAAGACGTCTCCGTCCACAAGTCTTTCCCCGCCCTCCTCCTCCGGCGCATGCGCGATGACGGGGTGATCCTGCACCCCCTCGGCTCGGGCGACTTCATGCCCATCGTCGGGAAGGTGGGCACGGGCGTGGAGGAGAACGAGCTCTTCACCCAGTTCACCCAAGGCGCCCTGAAGCAGACCGAGTCCGACTTCGACTTCGCCATAGACCAGCGCAGCGAAGACGCCCGGGCGGCCTTCTTCTGCGTGGACACCCCGCGCGGCGAGCGCTATACCCGCAACGGCGGCTTCAGTCTAGGCAAGGAAGGCTGGCTGGAGACCAAGGACGGCTACCGCCTCCTGGGCGAGAACGGGCCCATCATGGTCAAGGCCAACAATTTCATGGTCGACGCCCAGGGCCGCGTCTGGGTCAATGAGGAATACTCGGACGGGAATCCGAACCGCCTGGTGGGCCGCGAGCAGAACGGCTGGGAGCGTACCGTCCTCCTGGACACCATCAAGCTGGTGGACTTCCAGGACCAGCGCTATCTGGCCAAGCAGGGCTCCAGCCTGTGGCGCGAGACCGAGGAGTCCGGGCCTGCCAGACTCATTCCCCAGGGCCAGGAGCGCCCGGCCGTCATCCAGGGCTTTGTGGAGGCGGCCAACATCGATCCGGTCCTGGAGATGGTGCAGATGATAGAAGTGAACCGTGCATATGAGGCCAACCAGAAGACCGTCCAGTCTGAGGACGCCATGCTGGGCAAGCTGATCAACGAGGTGGTCAGGGCCTAGCCGGCCCCGCCCGCCTGTAGCGAGGAGGAACCATGGTCAGATCCCTTTGGACGGCCGCGTCGGGCATGATCGGCCAGCAGGCCAACATCGACACGATCTCCAACAACCTTGCCAACGTAAACACCTCGGGCTTCAAGCGCGTCAGGGCGGACTTCGAGGACTTGATATACCAAACCATCCGCACCGCCGGCACCCCGGCCACCGAGGACACCGTGGTGCCCACCGGCATCCAGATGGGCCACGGGGTCAAGCTGGCGGCCACCCAGCGCCAATTCACCCAGGGCGGCCTGCAGAACACCGAGCAGGTCTCCGACTTGGCCATCTCCGGGGAGGGTTTCTTCCGCGTCCTGACCTACGACGGCAGCTACGCCTACACCCGCGACGGCGCCTTCCAGATCGATTCCAACGGCCAATTCGTCACCGCCAACGGCTACAAGCTCCTGCCCGAGCTGGTCCTGCCGGAGGGCTTCATCGCCGACACCCTGGCGATCTCCCAGGACGGCCGCGTGACCGTGAAAATACCCGGCCTGGACGATCCCATAGCGGTGGGCCAGATAGAACTGCACCGCTTCCCCAACCCGGCCGGCCTCCAGGCCGTGGGGGAAAACCTGTTCAAGACAAGCAACGCCTCCGGCGAGGCCATCTCCGGGCGACCGGGCTTCAACGGCATGGGGAAGACCATCCATAAGATGCTGGAAATGTCCAACGTCAGCGTAGTGCGCGAGATGGTCAACATGATCGTGGCCCAGCGCGCCTACGAATTCAACTCCAAGGCCATCCAAACCAGCGACAACATGCTCGGGACGGCCACCGGGCTGAAGAGGTAGGCATGACTAGCCCGGCCGGGGTTGGAGCCCGCCCATGAGCACGGCCGTCGCCTCGGCCGTCGCGGCGGCCGGCTCCCGCAAGCCGATCGACAAGGAATCGAAACTCTACCAGCAGTGCGTGGAGTTCGAGTCCCTTTTCGTGAAGATCATGCTCAAGTCGATGCGCGACTCGGTCCAGAAAACCGGCCTCCTGGACGGCGGCATGGCCGAGGACATCTTCAGCGACATGCTCTACGACCAATACGCCCTTTCGATGTCGCGCAACGCATCATTCGGGCTGGCCGACCAGATCTACGCCCAGCTCACGGCATCCCCTGAGGGCGGCTCCGCGGCCTCCGAGATAGCCCGCCAATCCTTGGCCTCCAGAGCCGCCTCGGCCTACGCCGCAGCCGTCCCCCTGGCTCCGGGCGGGCCGGGCCTGGAGGGCTGAGCCTGGCTCCTTCCGACGCTGATTCCCTCCAGGACCTCATCGGCCGCGGCCTGGCCCTGATAGCCGCCGGCCTCCCGCCCGCCTGCCCCGCCCCTCCCC
>CAYYCP010000078.1:9447-12381 GCA_964470375.1 uncultured Spirochaetales bacterium | reverse complement strand
TTGGGAAAGCGGGCCTCGAAGCCGTGGGTGCCCTTGCTCAAGGGCCAACGGGCCTCGTAGGGATAGGCCGCGCGCGCGAACTCCAGCCCGTCCACCAGCCAGACGATCTCGGGCACGGCCGGGCTCACCTCGGCCCGCAGGGCCAGGCTCTGAAAGCGAGCAGGCGTGTCGGGATCGATGTAGACGCGGATCCCATCCATGGGCGAGCGCAGCCTTATTGAGGCGTAGCGCAGGGACTCCCCGGCCTCCTCGGGCCTCGCGTAACCGCGGGCCGCCGAGAAGGCCGCGTACTCACGCGGCAGGATGGTGGCCGGGGCCAGGACGCGCTCGCCCTCGGGAGTGAGGGGGTCGGCCGGGCGGCCCGTGCGTCTGTCCACCAGGATGCGCGTGTGCACGTCGCAGACGGCCTCTGGGACATCCTCGGGATCGAAGTACTCGTACACCGACTTGGGGCAAAGATCCCCGGCCAGGAGGCCGGAGACCGGGCAGATGCGGACGCCCTGGCTGCCGCGGGGAGGCGGGAAGGGCTCCTCGTTGAGCCCGCGCGTCGAATCCTCCTGCAAGGCGGTGAAGAGCTCGAGAAGGACGGCCGCCGCTCCGGAGCCGGTCAGGTGATTCGTCCCCTTGGCGTCGGAATGCCCGGCCCATACCCCTATCACGTAGCGCCGCGAGTAGCCTATGGCCCAGGCGTCCCGGTAGCCATTGGAGGAGCCGGTCTTAACGGCCACCGGGAAGGGGAAGGCGGCCAGGGCCGTGCCCTCGAAACCGGGCAGGCGGTTGGCCGGATCCGAGAGGTACATGGACAGGCGCCGGGCCGTGTCCTCCGACATGAGGCGGGAATCGCCCAGGGCCTGGCGGTCGGGGAGGTAGCGCAGGTCGAAGGCCAGGCCCTCGCGGGCAAGGCAGCCGTAGGCCGCCAGGAGGCGCTCCAGGCTGGTGTAGACCCCGCCCACGGCCAGGCCGAAGCCGTAGAAGGATGCCGGGCGCTTGCGGTCGTGGATGCCGAATTTGCCCAGGTACTCATAGGCCGCCTCCAGGCCTACCCCCTCCAGGACGTGAATGGCCGGGACATTGCGGGAATTGCCCAGGGCGACGCGGTAGAGCATGGGCCCCTGGTAGGCGTCGTCGAAGTCGCTGACCGAGTACTCCCCGCGCGAGTCCTTGAAGGACACCGGCATGTCGGCCAGGATGGAGTTGGGGGTAAAGGCCCCGCTCTCCAGGCCCAGGCCGTAGATGAAGGGCTTGAGGGTGGAGCCTGAGGAGCGCATGATCCGGCAATAGTCGATGGCGCCCTTGTTATCGGCGTCGAAGTAGTCCGCCGAGCCCACGTAGGCCAGGACCTCGGCGCTGCGCGCGTCCGCCACCATCAAGGCCAGATTGTCGGCCCCGCGGGCGCGGAAGGCGGGGGCGAAGGCACGGGCGGCCGTCAGGGCCCGCTCCTGTATCTCCGGGTCCAGGCCGGTCATGAGGGGCTTGGTGCCGGAGGCGGCCTTGCCCGCGCTCCGGTACTCCTCCACGAGCCTGAGCACGTAGTGGTGGGAGCCATCGGGCCTGTGCTCGCGCAGGGGCGCGGATAGGGAGTCCAGCTCAGCGCGCGCGGCCATGGCCGTCTCGGCGTCTATCACCGCCTGGGAACGCAGCTGCTCCAGGATGACCCGGGCCCGCGCGCGGGCGGCGATGAAGCCCTTGCGGGTGAAGAGGTTGCGCCCGACCGGATCCTGGGGCACGGCCATGAGGAGGGCCGCCTCGGCCCAGCTCAGGTCCTGGGCCGGCTTTCCGAAGACCCGCCGCGCGGAGTAGCCCAGGCCGTACATGTTGCCGCCCTGGGGCAGGGCCTTGAGGTAATGCCGAAGGACGCCCCGCCGTCCGTATATAGTTTGGACGATAAGGGCCCCGACCATCTCGTCGAATTTGGCCAATAGGGTGCGCCGGCGCGGATAGCCCATGCGCACCACCTGCATGGCTAGGGTCGAGCCGCCCTGGACGTCGCCCTGAAGGCTGCGCAGGATGGCCCTTGCCAGGCCCAGGGGATCAACCCCCGGATGGAGAGCGAAGCGCTTATCCTCTATGGCCACGGCGGTTTTAACCAGGCGCTCGGGCAGGGGATCCGGGAGCTCCCAGAAGCCCAGGGCCCCGTAGACAGCCTCGCCGTCGGAGAGGAAGCCGCCCCGGCGGTCCTCGAAGATGGGCGTGGGCTCGGGGCAGTGGAGCGGGACATGGGCCAGGATGGTGAGGGCCCGGGTCCAGCAAAAGAGGATCCAGGCGGCCGAGCCCAAGAGGAAGGCCGCCGCCCTTATCCAGGCCCGGACCGGGCCGGAGGACGAGGGGGAGAGGCCCCGCAGAAAGGCGGGGATGGAGAAGAGCCCCTTCCGGGCGGATCGCCCGGAAGGGGCCCCTCCCCTACTCGGCTTCGATGACGAAGACCTTGGAGCCATCGGAGTAGCCGTAGACCTTGCTGTCGTAGAGGGCCCGGGCGCTGGCCGGGGGCAGGACGTAGCTGCCCTGGAAGTTGGCCCGGGCGCGGAAGTAGAAGTCGTAGCTGCCCCTTGGCAGGCGGTTGTAGTAGAAGGTGACCTGGTCGTCCTCGTAGTCGGCGTAGGCCGGGGCCAGGCTGATAGTCCCGGCCGGGCGGGCCTCGGCCGGGCTGGTGGCCAGGGCCGGGTTCATGGGCTCGAAGCCCGAGGGCAGGGGCACGCGCACGGCCACGAAGTCGCGGTCGACCGGGTTGACCACCCGCACGTGGTCCTCCACCACATCGCCCTCCTTGAAGGAGATAGTGGCGCCCATCTTGACCTGGCTCAGCTTCCCGCGCGTCTTGCCGTCCCCATAGGACACCAGGTCGCGTTCCAGGGCGAAACCGGCGTTCTCGGCCTTGAGCTCGGAGCCGGGCTTGGAGGGCGCGAATTCCACCGCCATGGTGACGGCCGTGGGCTG
>CAYYCP010000078.1:0-9347 GCA_964470375.1 uncultured Spirochaetales bacterium | reverse complement strand
CCCTTGTCCTTCTTGAAGACCAGGGAATCCGCCAGCGAGGCCTTGAGCTTCTTGAGGTCGCCGGCGGGCAGGCCCTTCTTGTCCTTGAGGACGCGGTAGGCCTCGGCCCGGGTGGTCAGGTCGGCCCCGGCCGCGTCGGCCAGGAGCTGCTTGGCGTAGCCCTGATCGAAGTAGCCCAGGCCGTCCAGGGCTATCATGGCCCGCACGCGCTCCATGGTGGAGTAGCCCTGGCTGAAGTGGTCGTAGTCCGAGCGCAGGGCCTCCTTGAGGGAACGCAGCGGCGCGTCGATCAGCTTCTGGTCTACGGCCGTGCCGGTGCGCTTGAGCAGAGACAGGAATTCGGCCACGTAGGCGGTCAGGAAGACCCGCCCCTGGTCGCCCGGGTAGAAGGCGTACAGCCCGTTCGGGTCTATGCAGGTGGCCAGGTAGGACAGGAGGGCCTTCACGTCCGGAGTGCGCGGGAGCATCTCGGGCGGCAGGCCGGCCTCGCCCAGGGCGGCCTGGAGGGCCACCGCCGGGTAGATGCGGCTGATACGCTGCTCAGCGCAGCCGTACTCGTAGGCCATCTGGAAGCGCAATGCGGACAGGACCCGGACCAGGTCAGGGTTGGCCGAAACGATGAGGGTCTGGACGATGGAGCCCGACCTGGCAGCCCCGTCTGTGGAGGGGAAGTTGATTTCCTTGCCCTTCGGGGGGACTAGGCTTGTCTCGATGCGCTTGATGATGTTGTCCTGCTTGACCGGCAGGACGAGCTTGAAGGCGTCCGATGCCCCGTCCTGGAGGCGCTTGGCGGCCAGGAAGAAGGACACGGTCTGTTCCTTATCCCCGGCCAGGCCGGAGGGGGCCCGCATCTTGAAGTACAGCTTCAGGGCCTCCTTGTCGGGTAGGACGGCCTCGCGCTTGTCGCTGTCCTTGCCCGAAGGCTGGAAGATCAGGCCCTCGGTCTTGGCCTCGGCCACGGCCTTGCCGCCCTTGCCCTCCACCACGCGGGCGATGCCGCCCGCCAGCATCTCGTCGCCCGGACGCACGAAGCGCGGCAGGGCCTCCTGGACCAGCACCGGCAGACGCACCGCCAGGGTGGAGCGGGCTATGCCGAAGCGGTCATAGCCCGATGTTGCAACGGCCCGGATGGCGAACTCGGTCAGGTTGTCGGGCAGCTTGATAGTCACCTCGGCCTGGCCCTTGGGGCCTACCTTGATGGCCGGCTCGTAGTAGGGCACGGTCTGGAAATTCTTGCGCACCGTAGTGGTCTCGAAGAGGGAGTACTCCATGGCCGCGCGCATGGCCTCGTCGCCGCCGGGGATGGAGTCGAAGGGCAGGTTGCCCACGGCCAAATTGCGCGTATCGCTGATGCGCAGGCTGCCGTTGACCGGGTCGATGAAGGCCTCCAGGGGGCTCTTGAATCGCTCGGGGGCCAGGGAAAAGATGGCCCGGTCCACCAACCACAGGGCTACCTCGCCGGACAGGGGCTTGCCGGCCCCGTCGCTCAGGCTGATCTTGACCTTGAAGTCCCCGCCCGGCAGGGAGGTGGCATCGTGGGACAGGTCCACCGTCACCCGGTTGGGGGCCGGGTCGACGGCGATCCAGGTGGGGCTGGCCACGCTGAGGGGCCGCGAGCGGTCCACGCCTCCCTGGAGCCCGCCCTGGGCCAGTCGCCCGCGCATCAGCAGGGCGTGGACAGGGAAGCGCGGGGTCTGGTTGGCGCGCACCTCCACCTGGACGATTCCCTGGCCGTTGGCCACATCGGTCCAGCGATACTCGTTGCCCTCGGGGCGCTCGATCACCACTAGGGCCCGGCCCTCCTGGAAGGGGCTCTGGAGGAGGACCTTGGCCACCTCGCCGGGGGCGTAGACGGCCTTGTCCAGGATAGTCTCGAAGACGGCCGCCTGGGTCCTCTTCCAGGCCACCGGGCTGGGCCCGGCCACGAAGAGGTCGCCCTTGACACTCTGCAGGCGACCCGCCTCGTCGCGGGCCTGGAGCTCCACCACGTAGACCCCGGCGTTGGCCACCGGCAGCACCGCGTCCAGGGGCCCGGCCATGGAGACGAATTCGCGCTCCAGGACCTGCTGGTCCACCACGTCCGAGACGTACTTGGCCTGGCCGGTGGATATGTCGGTCTCGGTCAGGTAGGAATGCCACTGGCGCTCGTAGAGCTTGAGCAGGACCTTCTTGCCGGCCAGGGGCTTCTCCAGGTGGTCCAGGACAAGGATGGAGGCGCGCACGGCCTGCTTCTCGGTCTCGAAGCGCGGCAGCTTGAGGCCGACCGAGAAGGGGGGCAGGGCCCGCACGGTCTTGGAGTTCGAGACTGTCTGGGCGTCGGCCCCGCGCACGGAGGCCTGGATGCGGTAGGCCCGGGCGTTGATGCTCTGGGCCGCCCGCGGGTCGATGCTGATACGGGCCGCCCCGGTGTCGTCCGTGACGTCCTCGCGCTGGCTGGCGGACAGGCCCTCATCGCCGTAGGAGCCGCCCGTGCGGGCGTAGCTGGAGAAGGCGTAGCCGGGATAGGCGGCCGGGCTCACCGAGTAGGCGTATTCGGCCACGTCCCACTCCACCGGCTGCCCGACCACCTTGCCGCCTGAGTAATAAGTGGCCGTCAGCAGGACCTCGAAGGGCTGGTCGAAGGGCACGTAGTCCGGCCCGGACAGGTCTATCTCGAAGCTGGGCACACGATAGGCCTCCTTCTTGAAGGAAACGCTGGCCAGGGATGTGCCCAGGATGGTGTCCACGATGTCGGCCCTGTAGTCGCCCGAGGGCAAGTCGGGCTCCTCGAATTTCTGGTAGACGTAGCCGTTGCCCTTGATTTCCAGGGGGTAGCGCCACTCGGCCCCGCCGGGGCCGCGCACCAGGAGGCTGCGCTCTCGCTTGGAGTCGTCGGCCTTGATGAGGCCCTTCTCCCGAACGCGCAGGTAGCCCTGGATGTGGACGGCCTCCTCGGCGCGGTAGATGGGCCGCTCGGTGAAGAGGTAGGCCCGGTAGCGCGGCTTCTCGGCCTCGCGCATGGGCTCGGATGCCAGCCAGGACAGCCAGGTGGACTGGGCCCCGAACCAGTGGTCGTTGTGGAAGTAGGGCGGGGCCGCCGCGGGGTCCAGGACCAGGACGTCGTCATCGGTCTTCACCGTGATGCGGTCGGGGCGATACTTCATGGCCTGGCCGTGGGCGTAGCGGTAGCGCCCGTCCTTGTCGGTCCGGCCCTCGGCCAGGACGATCTCCTCCATCGGTCCGCCGGCCTGCCTGGCCGCCCGGCAGCCCAGGCTGATTCGGGCCCCGGAGACGGGCTTGGCGCTGGAGAGGGATGTGACGTAGAAGACGATGGCATTCTCCTCCTCCACTGCGCTCAGCGAGAGGTCGGTGACCTGGACGCGCACGTAGCTGCGCTGGGTGCCAGACCCCAGGGCCCGGTAGCCCACCAAGTAGGTTCCGGCTACGCCGGCGCGCCCCATGCGCCTGAGGGCCGGCTCCAGGTCCAGGCCGAAGTAGGCCGCCGAGCTCGTGCCGGCCGTGGGCAAGTCCACGACGTCGGAGAAGCCCGGGCTGCCCAGGAGGCGGATCTGTTGCCCCAGCTGGGTCCCGTAGGAGGGCTCCTCGCCGGGCATGGGCGGGCGGGCGGCCTCGTCAACCGTCACTCCGGACTCAGGGAAGGGCCAGAAATTGCGGCTCTCGGGATCGATCTGGTAGATGCGCAGATCCACCTTGTCCACCCCGCGCCCGCGCATGGGGAAGGCCCGCGGGCCGTAGCGCTCCAGGATGGCCTGCCCGGCGTCCCAGGCTATGTAGTCGGAGAGGGACTTGTGAAAGAATGAGAAGGATGAGGGCCCGAAGGGGCTCAGGGGCCGTCCGCTGGAGCTCTTGAGCTCGCCATGGCTCAGGCTGAACTGGTAGTCCTTGTCGGTCTCGGACTCGAAGTAGGCGTACAAGCGCCGCCCGGACACCTCGAAGCGCATGTTGGTAGGAGCCGGATTGACCTTGATCATCTTCTTGAGGAGCTCCACCGAGGGCGATGCCTCCAGGGACTCCGAGAACTCGATGAAGAGGGGCTGACTGGAGGCTCCCCTGTCCACGGCCTGGTCGGCCGGGTAATTGGAGCCGGAGCTGGAGACGGGGAAGGAGACGTTGCCGGCCCCGAAGGACTGGACGCGGAAGGCCGGCCTGGTCTTGAAGACGTAGTTCGCCACGGAGCCGGGGGCGCTCCCGTCCAGGGAGAGCTTGATGGACATAGTGACGGCCTTGCCGTCGCCCACCGGCCTGTCCAGGGTGAGACGGTAGGTGGCCTGGGACTTGGCCGAGCTGCGGTCGAGCTCCTTGATGGAGAAGTCGCGCTTGGTAAGGCGCTTAGCCTCCTGGCTGTCCAGGCCGGGCAGGTCGCGCACCTCAAAAAATATCATCTCGGCCAGGCGAACCGGGTCCATCGGCACGGCCATGGTCATGCTCAACTCCTGGAAGGAGCCCAGGTTGGTCGAGCCGGCCTGGGGACTCAGGGAACCGGGCGGGGACATCAGGGTGGACAGGCTCCACCTCCCCTCAGGGCTCTTGAAGCTGAAGCTGCGCAGGGGCGGCCAGGGATCAGCCGGAAGGAACTGGAGGGAGCGCGCGTCCAGCCAGCGGTACTCGCCGGGATGGCGCGGCTGTATGGACAGGAGGACCGAGGCGTCGTCTCCGGGTCCGCCCTCGGCCGGGCCACGGTCGCGCGAGAAGACAACCGTGACCGGGTCGTACTCGCGCAGATAGCGCTCGGGCAGGAGACGGTCGCCCTGGCTCGTCTGGGCGGCCAGGGGGGCCAGGGCCGCTAAGAGGAGGGCGGCCGGGAGACTGATGCGCGCGAGCTTCCTATTCTTCACCGTGGTTTTCATCTCTCGCCCCCCCAATCCTCGTCGTAGCCCTCGCCCTCATAGTAGCCCTCTTCATCGTAGGGGCCCCCGCCATCGCCCTCGTCCTCGTAGTATCCCTCGTCCTCGTAATAGCCCTCGCCATCGTCCTCGTAATAGCCTTCGTCGCCGTATTCGTCCCGCTGCCTACCAGGAAGGGTTTCCACGCGAATCGGGGCGTGCTGATAGGGACGCATACGCGAGCCCGAGTAGCCCGGCCTCAGCTCGGTGGATGTCGATGTGGAGCCCTCGCCCAGGCGGTAGGAGTCCACCACATCGCGCGGTACCTCTTGGCGCGATCCGTCCAGCCCCTCCAGGACGAGCGAATACTCCACAGGCTCGCCCTCCAGGCCGCGCACCACCAGGACATAGTCCCCGGCTTCCAGGTGGCGGAAAAAGAGGGGTCCCTCAGCCAGCTCCTCCTGGGCCTGAGAATACAGGCGCGCGCTGAGCCCCTCGCGGTCGGAGGCCAGGGCTACGCCCACCGTGCCGGCGGCACTGACCTTGAAGGAGAATGCCTGGGACTCGGCCGAGCCGATGAAGCGCCTCATGGATGCCTCCTCGGCCCCCACCGGCAAGGGCGCCAGGCGGTTCAGGCGGATCGAGTCCGAGAGGCCCTTCCCCGCCAGGGGCCGGGCGGCCACCCGGTATTCGCCGGCCTGGGCGAAGGCCAGGAGGTGGATTTCGCCGCGGGAGGCGCTGACGGCCGTCTTGAGGATCCGACCCTCCTTGGCCAGGGCCAGGAGGCCTGGCCCGTACATGGAGATGTCCACATAGCCGGCCACATCCAGCTTGAGGCGGAATGACTCGGCCTTGCCCTGGAGGGGGGCCGAGACACTCAGGTCGCGCGGGACCCCCGCGGGCACGTCGGCCAGTCCGGCGATCTCTTCGCCGGGTTTAGCCAGCCAGAGGCGGGCGTAGCCGCCCCCCGTCCTGAGGAGGACCAGGCCGTCCGAGGCCGGGGCCGTGGCGATCTCGCCCTCGCGCCCCGAGGCCTTGAGGAGACGGTAGGCCCCCGACGAGGAGAGGAATTCGGCCGTGGCCGCCTCGCCCGCCAGGCAGAGGAGAAGGCCGGTTCTGGCCTTGAGGGCCACCGAGACCGACATGGGCGTGGTCTCGGCAAGCTCGAAGGGCCTGCCCTCGCGCAGCTCGGCCGCCTCGGCCTCGGCCGGGTTGAGGGGCCTCAGGCGGGCCCGGGCCTCGGAGGCCCCGGTGTTGGCCAGGTAGAGGCCGCAGGCCGGCAGGGACAGGGACAGGGCCGTCCGCCCGTCTATCGCGTTGCGCGACGCCAAGGCTTGGTCCCCGGACCAGGCCGCCAGGACCAGGCCCTGGCCCAGGAGGGCCTCCAGGCGCGATGCCGGCAGCTCCAGGAGAGCGGCCGCCCCGGGGGCCAGGCTGATGACGCGGTCGTCGCCCAGCTTGAGCCTGCCCAGGTTCTCCAGGGGCAGGCCGCGTACCGATGCTCCCGCCCCGCGGCGGGCTGGTTGGCTGCCTTGGCCGGCCAGGGAAGCCTGGCCCGCGATTGCGGCTTCCGCGTCCCAGAAGCGCAGGCGCCAGGATCCCGGGGGGACCAGGGCTAGGCTGCCCTGGGCGTAGGCCGATGAGGAATTCCAGTCGTAGGCCGCGCCCTCTGCCTTCCCATCCTTGGCCGCGGAGAGGCCGCAGCGGAAACCGCCCTTGGTATCCGCCCGCACTAGCAGGGCCTCGGAAGCCGAGGCGCTGCGGAAGGCCTGGGCGGTGCCGGAGAAGCCCAGGTAGTCCGAGGCTCCCGGGTTGAGAACCGCCGGCTCAAGGAGGGCATCGGCCGTAGCGAAGCCCCAGCCATCCGTCCCGGCGGTGCAGAATGCCGCTGTCCCGGGATCCTGGCAGGGGATCTCCAGGCCGGGCGAAAACAGGAAGCCAGAGTCCTGGCCCACGCGCGATGAGAGGCGGGCCGGGTTGGAGAAGCGGTAGGCCGTCTCGGCCTTGAGGCTTAGGCTCGCGCCCAGCTCGGCGGCCTTCTCGCCGGCCTTTCCCAGGCTGAGCCTCGCATTGCTCTCCAGGGGGGCGCGAGCATAGAGGACGTAGGACGATGATTTGGCCAGGGGTATGAGGATGCGCTCGCGGCCCTGGGCCAGGAGGCGCTCGCCCGAGTAGAGGAGGAGGTCGATGGGAGCCTCGGAGACGGCCTGCATATCCACAAGGCCCTCGAAGGAGGCGGTGTCGATGGGCAGGCGGACCCCGCCCACGCCCACGGCCGCATCTCCCTGCCAGCCAGGCTGCACCTTGGCCAGGGCCTTGGCGAGGAGCTCGTCCATATGCAGCTCCACGTTCCCCGAGCCCGCAAGCGATGATACCTCCAGCCTGTACATGCCCGCCTGGAGCTGGGAGGTGATCTGCACGTTCCAGTCAGCCCCGCGATCGTCCGAGCTCGCCACCAGGCTCCCGTCTTCCCTGCGCAGGACGCAGGCTGCGTCAGGGCTGCCCAGGCTCCAGAGCTCGTAGAGGCCTTCCCGGGGCACCGATACCTCCTGGATCAGGTGCTGGCCCTCATTGAGCCTGAGGGTTCTGGCCATGCCGGGCGCCAGGACTGTCGTCGATACATGCAATGTATAAGGAAGAGAATCGTCTTTTTCCTTGGATCGGACCGAAAGAAGGTAGTCACCGGCCTGGAGCTGTACCGAGCCCCGCTCCGCGGGGGCTACTTCTCCGGATATGCCGGGGCCGCTCAGGCTCAGGCGCATGTCCTGGCCCAGGGAGAAGCTGACCCGCATGGCCGAGGGGACGCTCAGGCGGTAGAGGTCGGCATCGGCCTTTTCCTTCCAGACGGCCTGGACGGGCTCGTTGAAGAATATCACCCGGGCCCCGCCCGCGAAGGCGGGTTTCCTCTCGCCGGGGACGGAGGCCAGGTAGGTGACCCGGCGCGTGTCAACGTCACTGGCCAGGGAGAAGAGTCGGTAGCCCCCCTTCTTCAGGGCCAGGCGCGCCAAGCCCTCACCCGTGTAGACCGGGAAGCCATCGGCGTCCTCGAGGCGGAAGGGGAAGTCGCGGCCCATGCCCATGGAGTGGACCCTGTAGACGGCCGCTTCCCTGATCTGGAACTCGAAGCTCGCCAGGGAATCGGCGGCCACCTCGCGGCGGTCCACGGCCCCGTCGGCCAGGAGGGCCGGCTTCTCGGGGGCGGCCCGGGACAGGGATATCCCGCAACGCCCGGCCGAGGCGTCCTGGGTCCTGGCCTCCAGGATGTAGGGGCCCGGATCCAGGTAGGCGTAGAGGAGGGCGTTGCGCCCCGGCCCGTTCCTGTCGGCCCTGTAGATGATCCCGAAGGCCGGCGAGCGCAGGGACAGGGATGTGTTGAGGCGCCCGAGGGTCTCCAGGCGGTAGATGGAGGGGCGCTCAACCTGGAGGAGGTAGGTCCTGGCCTGGCCGCGCTGGAAGTCGACCCAGGCCACCTTACCCGCCCCGATGGCCGTGAGGCCCTGCCCCACCGCCTGTATGGAGGGGCTGCGCCAGGGCTTGGGTTCGGGGGGCGCGGCGGAGAAGGAGGCCTGGGCGGGCGCTTTCCCGTTATTGCTCACCTTCAGTAAGATTTTGCCACTTGGCAACAAAGCCCCGTCATTCAGGGGCTTCCCGGCCAGGGTCCAGGACAGGCCCGCCCCTGACAGTCTGGCCAGGCCGCCTTCCGGGGACTCGGCCTGGAATTCGACGGACTGTCCGGCCTTCAGGGGCAAATCGACGCCGGCCAGGGCATCCAGGGGGAAGGAGCGCAGGGAATAGGCCAGGCCCTTCTCGGCCCCCCGCCCCGATATCACGTGGATGGGATCGAGGATGGTGCCGGGCTGGAAGACCCAGGTCAGGCCCTCGGGCTCCTCGTCGGCCGCCTTCCAGTCCGGCTGCCGGCCCCCGTCCATCACCAGGGCGAATTGGATATAGCCCAGCTTGTCCGGCGAGACCTCCAGGGCATGGTAGCCCGCGGTCAAAGCGGGCATGGACTTGCCCCCGCCCACGAACTGGCGCTTGGTGCTGCCGAAGAGGTGCTCGTCCAGGGGCACCACCCGGTAGGCTGCCTTGCCGGTGGATTCCTTGCCCTCCACCACCCGGTAGGAGCCCGCCGTGGTGAGCTTGACGAAGATGGTGCAGGCAGAAGAGCTCAGGAAGTTGGCGGATTGCTGGCAGACCGAGGCCGGCCCGACTTCGATGACGCTCTCGGCCAGGATCACGGCCTTGCGGGCCCCGTTCGTTTCGTTCACCTGGCGGTAGGCTATGGCCGTGGCGTCCAGGCCCGGCTCCCCGCTCGCCAGGGGCCTCAGCTTGAGGACGCCGCCCAGGCGGGCCTTCTCGCGCTCTATGCCCGCATAGCCCCCGAAGTCCTTGAATGCCTCCAGGACGAAGGCCGTGCCCGGCTCGGCGCTGACCGCGGCGATGGCGTAGCCGGCCATGGATACCGAGGCCGCCCGGGAGCTGCTCTTCTTGTCTATCGTCGCCCCGCCCCGCCCTCCCCCGGCC
>CAYYCP010000077.1:0-12469 GCA_964470375.1 uncultured Spirochaetales bacterium | reverse complement strand
GTGATGGTCGGCAGAACATCTCAAGAAGCCCGAACGGGGAGAATTGAGCGGTTACACTAGATTGTGGGAATTGCTTTTAGGGTTTCCCAGTCTTTTTCGTTTTCGTCTATTATCCCGAAACACTCCTGTTTTCCTTTCCCAAAAATAGAAAACAATTATTCTTTCCCGGCAATCCTAGTGGACAAAACCGTAACGCCTATCATTTATTGCTGTCAAGTCCTAATCCATCCTAATTTCCAGTTCATTAGTGAGCCTTGGTGTAGTACTCCCAGCCAGACTCTCCCTGATGCGAGTAATTTTATCGGTTTATAAAAGACACCTTCTTTGTAAATTACTGCTGGCACTACTTCATCCTCTGCCAAAACGATTTCTGACAGGCAAGGAGCTCGGCCTTGAAGCGTGGCCTAAAAGGAGAAACATGAATTTCGATACATTGAAGGACAAATTCGATGCTCTCGGCAGAGAAATAGATGGGATCCAGGCGACCCTCCTGGTAGGTTCCTACGCACGGGGCGCGCAGAGGCCTGATTCCGACATCGATATCGTGATGATTACGGACACGAAGAATGAGATGATAGCCTCTAGGGAATGGCTCGCCCGGCTCAGCTTCGCAATAGGGTCATCAGACACGAACCCGGCAGTGAATGAAGCGCATGTCTCCATCGAGTATTATGGACTGATCACATCCTTACGCCTCTACATCGATTCTCAGGAGTACGAGATCGGACTGGGTACACGGGAATGGATACGAATCCCCCTGGATGAGGGAACACGTAAGGTCCTGGAAGATGGATACCGTATCCTCTATGAAAAAGGGGGTATCCTGGAGGCCATACGGGTCGAGATTCCGGAGAAGGGTGTCAACCCTTGACAGGAGGCTGCTAGGCAGACTGAGTGATTCGGGGTCACCGAGTCGAGCGGGACCGAAGAAGGGTAACGGGGAATAGTATTGGAGGCGCGACTGCAAAGGGTGTACCTAGGCGATGGCGCCCAGCTTCAATATCTTTTGAGCAAGATCCTTGGCCTTATCCTGACCCACGAAGATGCCCAAGCTGCCCTGTATCTCCTCGGCCAGCCTGGGCAGAGCGGATGGCACTAAGTGATCTGGATCTAGGCCGAGCTTTTTGCAGTGGAGCTTGATAGTCGACTTGGTCATAATCTCACCCAGGAAGGGCACCAGAATTCCCTTCAGGCCTTCAAATACGTTGTTATTTTCCATCTCTGGCCTCCCCTAGATCGAGCCGATCAAAGACTTTTGCGATAAGCCGGCCGCTCCCAGGAGGAGATAGCTAGCGTTCCAGCCCAGGTCTATGAAATTTCCCGCGCCATAGAGTCCTTGCCAGGCCATGATGTTGTAGAGGCTATCCGATACGCACCAGCCGATGATGCCTAGGGTGATGAGGAACCAAGGGGCTACCACCGAGCCCGAGCCGAACTGCATGGTGATGATGATCAGCACAGCGGCCGGGAATAGGAGAATGAAATCAGCGATAGGGTAATAGGCGTAGACGACCTTGGCAAGGAGACCGGTCTCGCCGTCTGCCAGTATAGGCAGGATCACGAAAACCGTCGTAAGGACGCCAAGGGCTGTGACGGCTAAGCCGGCTAAGAGGTACCTAGGCCAGCGTCCCAGGGGCAAACCGCTATGGCGATAGTTGTCCAGGATGAGGAGGAGGCCGGCCAGGAGGGGCAGGTAAGCCAGAATCCAGGGCGGGTCAGCCGGCGATGGGAAAACCTCGTTCATGTCCATCCCTGCGACGAGCTCAAGAAGACCGTAAGTCAGCTCGGCCAGAGAGTCCAGAATTGCTGCAGAAAGAAAGAGGATCCATGCGGCCTTGGTCCGGTCCAGGGACTTAAAGCCGGCTACGGCCCGAGAGAGTCCGTATACGGCGATCAGCGAGCAGAGAACAGGAAGGGAATCGCTGACCCAATTCAATACGGTCTGGCCGCCAGGCTGCCAAACGTAAAAGACCAGGTTGAATCCCAGGATGAGGATGCACAAGGCGGCATAAGGGAGGCGCCATGTTTTCATGTTCCCTCCTCGCGGCGTCGGCGCCGCGCGCTAAAGCCAACGGCCGGGGCCGATCCCCGAACCTCGGCGTTAAAAGATAAAGTCCGTAGAAAGGAAGGTCGACTTCTGCCCGCGTACGATGCTTGTGAGAATTTCCTCGTTGAGGGGGTTCTGCTTAGCGGCAGCCAGGGTGCGGATAGAGAAGGCCCTCAGGGCGTCGCTGACTGACAGGGTGCCCTCGGCTGAATCCTTGCGTCCGGTGAAGGGCAGAGAATCAGGACCGCGTTGGCATTGCGAATTGATATTGATACGGCAAACTTGGTTGGCCAACGGATCTATTATACGGGCCAACTGGTCAGGGTCCTTGCCGAACACGGCCGCCTGTTGTCCATAGTTGGAATCACGAATGTAGTCCAGGGGCTCCGAGAGATCGTCATAGGTAGCCACGGGGACTACTGGGCCAAACTGTTCTTCTGACCAGATCCGCATGCCCTTGGCGGCCGGATAGAGGATGGCCGGGCGGAAAAAGGTCTCGCAGGTCTCGCCGCCGCAGCGGTTGGCCAGCTTGGCGCCCTTGGCCAGGGCGTCTGTGACGAATTCGGAGAGCCAGGCCGTCTTGCCGGCCTCTGGTAGGGGGGTGATCTGGACGCCCGGCTCCCAAGGCATGCCCAGCTTGAGGCCCTCTACAGCGTCGCAGAATTTTCCGAGGAATTCATCTACCCTTGAACGATGCACGAAGATGATTTTTAGGGCGGTACAGCGCTGGCCGTTGTAGGACAACGAGCCCAGAAGGCATTCCTTCACTGTGGCGTCCATGTCCGCGTCAGGCAGGATGATAGCTGGGTTCTTGGCTTCCAGGCCCAGAATACTGCGCAGGCGGTTGGGCTTAGGGTGCTGCTTCTCGATAGTGTTGGCCACCTTGCTGGAACCGATGAAGGCCAGCGCGTCCACCTTTCCGGTAGCCATTATGGGCCCTATGACCGTACGGCCCTCGCCATAGACGGTATTGACCACTCCGGCTGGAAAGGAATCGCGGAAGGCCTCCAGTAAGGGCTGGAGGAGAAGGACGCCGTATTTAGCCGGCTTGAAGACAACGGTATTTCCCATGATGAGGGCCGGGATAAGGGTGGTGAAGGTCTCGTTCAGGGGGTAGTTGAAGGGGCCCATGCACAGAACCACGCCCAGGGGGGCCCGGCGTACCTGGGCGATCACTCCTCCCTCTACGCTGAAGCGAGAGCATGCCCGATCCAGTTCTTTCAGGGCCGCCACGGTGTCTTCGATGTAGGCGATGGTGCGGTCGAATTCCTTTTCGGCGTCTGCCAGGACCTTCCCGATCTCCCACATGATCAACTTAACGGTCTGGGCGCGCTTCGCCTTCATCTTGACGACAAAATCCATGACATGACGGATGCGCTCCTCAACTCCCATGGTGGGCCACTTGCCGCGGCCCGAGTCGAAGGCGCGCTGAGCGGCATCCAGAGCCTCCAGGGCCTGCCGCTCTCCGCAAAGGGGATAGGAGCCCAGGCGGGCCTGGGCCAGGGTTCCGTGCTGGGCCAGGCAGATCGGCGAGAAAACCTCCTGGAAAGGACCTTGCCAAGACTCGAGAACACCGTCCACCAGGTACTCGTGTTGTTCCAGGGGGCTTAGGGCGTATTCAGGGGGCACGGCGGATGCTTCCGGGAAGAGGCTCTTCAGATCCTGCATGGCGGGCTCCTTTCGAGGATGCGTTTACACACAGTATTATACGGGAATGTAGAGGAGGCAAGGGATGCCGGGCGACGCGTCAGTCGCCCTCGGACTGGCCGCCGCGGGCCGACCTACCAGCCAGGTACTCCATGATGCTGGCCTCGATAGATCCAAAGAAATAGGGGAAGAGGATCTCGTGGAAGTACTGCTGCTGCTCGCGGGACAGGCGGCGGGCCATGTAGTGCTCTTCTGAGCGGCGGGTCACATAGCGCATGCGCTGCTCGTAGCATTGGAAGGGCTCCTCCTCCCGGTCATCCACGGGAGCCACCTTGAAGCGATCTTGGTAACGGCCCAGGACGCGGAAGAGCTGATACAGACTAGTGCCGCGTTCCAGATCGGCGCGCAAGCCGGCCTCGTCACCTCGGCGCTCGCGCAGCAACCGCGAATAACGCCCGGGTAGGAGCTTGGCATAGATGTCCGCCTTGCGCAGGACGATACCACGCTCGCGGAAAAGTTCCTCCACCGCCTCTATCACCAAGCGGTTGCCGCGGTAGTAGCGCAGCAGCTCGAGGATATCGGGGATGCCTCCGTCCGGGCTGTCCAAGTATGACTCTATGAGGCGCCAGACATCCTCTGGCAGATCGGCGTTGGCCTGCACGGCGCATGAGTCGAAGACCGCCCCGCGCTTCTCCTGGAGGATGACCGGGACGGCCCGGAAAAGCTCGTGCATCTCTATGCCCTGGTAGAAGCCGGAGGCCTTGGCGCGGAAGGCCTTCAGGTACTCATCCTCGGCCCCGCAAGTGTATAGGGCTAGGTGCAATGACTCCGTCAGGCGGATGCCGTCCACGGGCGCCGTGGATTCCATGCGCCGGGCTTCGATCACCGGGTTGCCGATCACATCCCACTGGCGCGCGCCCTCCGGCCCAAAGTTGCCGATGCACACCTCGCCCATGCTGGCGCCGATACGGATACGCACCTGGAACATGGCGTTGATGCTGATGACCTCGGCCATGTTGGCGCGCAGGTTGCGTACGATATCGAAGGCCCGGCTCATAGCGCGCTTGGAGGGACCATCCGCGTCCGGCGGGATGAACTCCTCGTCAGCACGGTTGAAAAGGCGGCAGGATTCCTGGATTTCCACGCAGGTGCTGAAGAGGGCGCGGGCTATGTAGGCCTGGGCTGCTTGCGGCTCTAGACCCTGCACGGCCGGATCGATGGTCCCGCCGAAATGAAACATCATACTGTCGCCGGAGATCTTGTTGAGGAATCCTCCCCGGCGCTTGAGTACCAGGTGAAAGGCGGTGTAGAGGCCGGATAGGAGGAGCTGGTTCTCTTTTGGACTGAGCCACGAGGAGATGTAGGTGTAATCGACGATATCGATGAAGCCCACGCCGATGATGGTCTCGACCGGGGTCTCGGGAATGCCTCCCAGGCGCAGGAGGGACTCCTCCAGCTGCTTGTTGAGGTAGTAACAGGCTATGCGGGTCTTGAGCTCGCCCTGCTCGGCAGCGCGATCGCCGGCCTGGGGGGCAGATTCCCCGCCCTGGGGCGAGGGGGCGGTGGAGACCTGATCCAGGAAGTCGTCAAGATCAGGCTCTCCTGAGCCGCCGGACTTGGATCCGGAATCACCCAGGAAATCGTCGAGGTCAATTTCTTCGATGGCGTCAGTCCGCGGCATTCCATTTATGATGTAGCACGGCCTGGCTCAAGGGTCAAGCGACGAGATCGGTCTTGCCCGGATGCGGTTGTGGCGCTAAAGTAGGCTCATGCCGGCCTCAAGATTCCATCTCGGCAAGGACGGCGCGCTGAGTGCCTCAGGGCACTTCCCCAAGGGCGAGGCCGGCCAAGAGCTGCGCGACCCGCGGCGTGCTATCCCGCGCCTATACGCTATCCTGGAAGGCATGCAGGGCCACTTCCGCAAGGCCGTGGCCGGGGACGGTCGCATTATAGGCGTGGAGAGGTCCCGTCTCCTGGAATTCGCCGATCAGGCGGTCGTGGCGGTGATAGCCGTCATCCGCTGCGTGGCTGAGGCGCCGACGGTGGATCTGGACGCCCAGGGCTGGAAGCCCCGCCCTCTGATCCTGCACTGCCAGGATGAGGAGTGGTCCCTGGAGGGATCCATCGGCTTGAGGCTGAGCTCGCATGAAGGGGGCTTCCGCGATTTCTACCGGACAGAATACGCCCCGCGCCTGCGGAACTTCCTAGAGGAGTACCGAAGGGCGGCTGCAGACGGTCAGCTGAGCGATGCGGAACGCGCAGCCATCCTGCCGAGCCTGCGCGAACTCCTGGGCTGCGCCATCAAGCTCTATTTCCTCATCTACCACATGCGTATCAATGACTGAGGTAAGCCTATTTCACTAGGAGGATGACCGCTCCGGAGCGCTGATTATAGTTGAATGACCAGGAGCCGGACACAAGTCCCGCGGCGATCTCCCTTTTGAGGCCGGCCCCGAAGCCGGCTGGATCGAAGTCACGCACGCGGAAATCTATCCGAACGCCCTTGGAGGCTATTCGGCGGACGAAGGGAGCCACGTCCTGAAGGCTTACCAGGCTAGCCCCCGCCCGGCTGTAGAGATCCATGGTGGGATCGGGGCAAGCCGGGTAGGCCGTGCGGTCCCAGGAGTGGTCGCGGGCCGCCAGGGCGTCGTCTACAAGAAAATTTCCGTATGATAGAAGATATGGTGGATCCACAAGATCGAAGGTGATGTCCAGATGGTACCAGGTCCCGTTCAGGCGCACCAGGTTCCACGAATGCGGCCCGCCGTTGCCCTGCCCCTTGATGAAGCGACATTCGAGACCGGCCTCGCCGGCGGCCAAGAGGAAGGCCTTTGAGAAGCCATCGCAGACCGCCCGGCCCTCAACAAGGGCGCCATAGGGCGTGTAAGACTCGGGAGGCACGGTGCCGCGCTTGAAATTCTCCTGATCATAACGGGCCATGGAGGCTATGGCATCGTGGAGGCTCAGGAGAACCCCGGACGGGTCGCCCGCAGAGGCCATGGCTTCCAGGGCTATTGCGCGTGCCTCTTCCAAGGCCTCCTGGGCCTGGGCCAGGACTACGTCCGGGGGCAGCTTGTAGCGCAGAGAAAGGCGCAGCTCAACGGCGGATCCCCGCATGGCGCTAGTCCAGTCGGCGGACTGGTACCAGGGGTGGGCGCCTCGGGCCGAGGAACCAAGCCCCTCCAGGGCCTTGCCAATATGGGCGTCCGAGAACCATCCGCGAGAATCGTCGATGGCTAGATTGACTGCGGTCTCGGCACGGGCGGCGGCGCCGTGGATAGCGGCCTCCAACTCGGCCGCGGAGCGGATGGGCTCGCGCGATGACTGGGCGGACAGGCCGCCCAGGGCCAGGAGGCAGAATGCTTGGAGCATCGAACGGCGGGGGTCTATCATTCCACCATCCTAGCCTATGCCAAGGCCCCTTCCAAGGCGTGCAGGCAGGGATTAGAATCTGGGGCATGCGCTTCCCGGCCAAGCCCCCTCCCCGTCCTACGCTCGTGCTAGGCCTATTGCTCACCGCCTGCCTCTGCCCCGGCCGGGTTTCGGCCGCGCCAGGTTCGCGCACCGTAGCGGCCGGTCCAGTCCCCGCCTGGGTGCGGGCCATTTCCTATGATCCCCTGGCCGAGGCGCCAGCTGGAACGGCCTCAGGCGGGGTCTACTACCTCCTCTCGGACTCGCAGGAGAACGTGAAGAGCGCCGAATCCTTCAGGCGCGTGGCGGTCAAGATCGTCTCGGAAGCGGGCATTCAGACCGCCTCCAATATAGAGGCCAGTTGGGATCCTGAATACCAGACACTGACCTTCCACGCCCTGCGGATACTGCGGGGAGGCATTCCGCGCGACCTGCTCAAGGCAGGGGCCTTCAAAGTGGTTCAGCGCGAGACTGAATTCGAGCGTTCCATGTACGACGGTCGTCTGTCCGCCCTGGCCTTTCTGGAGGACGTGCGCGCCGGCGACGTCATCGAGTACGCCTACAGCATCAAAGGAGCCAATCCCGTCTTCGGCGGCAATTATGCCGTCTCCTTCGACTTGGGCTACGGGGTTCCGGTGGCGCGGGTGCACTGCTCCTTGATCCACCCATCCTCGCGGACGATCCACCTGAGGACCCATAACAGCTCGGCCGAGCCCGAACGTTCGGTATCCGGCGGCTCGGTGAGACTGACCTGGGACCTGGGCCCCCTGGAAGCCTTCGAGGAGGAGGATGGGACACCGGCCTGGCTGGATCCCCTGCCCTGGGTGCAGGCCTCGGAATGGAAGGATTGGGCCGAGGTGGCCGCATGGGCCCACAGGCTCTACGACCAATCCGGCTTGGCAGGTAAGGGCGTCAAGGCCGAGGCGGATAGGATTCGCGGGCGATGGCGGACAGAAACCGAACAGGCCCTGGCGGCATGCCGCTTTGTCCAAGACGAGGTGCGTTACCTGGGCATAGAGAGCGGGGTGCTCTCCCACAAACCCGAGGACCCGGAGACGGTCCTGGCCCGCCGCTCCGGAGACTGCAAGGGCAAGGCCAGGCTCCTGGCGGCCCTCCTGGGCGAGCTGGGCATCAAGGCCTATCCGGCCCTGACCGACACGGAGTATGGGCGTGCCATTGAGCGATTCCTGCCGGCCCCCTCGATATTCGATCACGTGGTGCTTGCCATCGAGGCCGGGGACGGCTTCCTCTGGATCGATCCGACTATCAGCCACCAGGGCGGGGCTCTGGGCGGCAACGCCCTACCAGGTTGCGAGCGCGCCCTCGTGGCCCGCGAGGGCGAGACGGGGCTGCGGGTCATCCCCACTGCGCGCGGCTCGATGGAGACCCTTGAAGTTTTCAGCCTGCCCGACAGCAGCCAGGGCCGCGTGGAACTGAGGGTGAGCACGACCTTCCGAGGGAGCGAGGCCGACCAAATGCGCTACACCCTGGCTACCGAGAGCCTGGGCTCACTGGAAGACGACTATCTGGAATTCTACGGGAAGAGCTATGAGGGCCTAGAGATCGAAGCGCCCCTCTCCATCAGCGATGACCTGTCCGCTAACGTGATTGTCACGGAGGAAGCCTACGCCTTCCCGGCCGCCTTTCTGGGCGAGGGCGGGACAAAGTCCCTTCTCCTCAAAGCCAGCACGATTAAGGGCTGCCTATGGACGGCCCGCGACGGGACGCGCTCCCAACCCTTCGCCGTAGATTACCCTGTGGAGCTGGTTCATCGCACCGAGGTCTTTCCACTGCCAGAGGGGGATTTCAGGGAAGAGGATTTGTCAGTTGAGGATCCGGCCTTCAAGCTGCGGTATCTGGTCTCCTACCGCTCACAGCGTCTGTCGGTCGAATGGCGCCTGAGCGGGCTCAAGGATAGCGTCGAGGCCATCGAGTACCCGGCCTACGCCAAGAAGGTGAACGAGGCCGAAGAGCTCCTGGATTACGAGATCTCCTGGACCGGCCTGAGCAATGGTTGGCCCTATGAGAACCTCCTCCTCCTAGCCGGGGGCATCTTCCTCGGGCTGTGCGCCCTCCTCCTCCTCGTATTCAGGGCAAGCGTTGACCTGAGGCCCCTGGGCAAGCGCCTGGCCGTCCTCTGCTCGCCCAAGGCAGGTAGGGCAGGCAAAGCCGGCCCCTCAGGTTCGGGCGTTTCAGCGCGTGCCCTTCCCCTACCCGCTTGGGCGCCGCACGCCTATTTAGCCGCGAGCGCCGCCAGCCTCGTCTGGATCCTCCTGGCCCTGGGCGGCAGCTCCATCCTGAAGGCGGACGCCTTCAGGAACATGGCCGCTGTCGGCGGCATGGCCGAGGCGCGGGCCTGGGGCCTGACGGCCGAATACCTCCTTCGCCTGGCCGCCCTGGCCTTGAGCCTCTATCTGGCCCTCAGCTTCGCCGCCATGGAGGATGGTGCGGGAACGACCTTTATCCTGGCCAAGCCCCTCCTCTTCCTCCTCTCCCTGGGCAGCTGGGCTGCCCGCTCCCTGGCCGCGGGCAGCCCCCAAGCGGGAGCCGGCCTGATAGCCCCCATGGCCATCGAGGGCTTGGCCTGCTTGGGCTTCATCACTCCCATCCTTCTCCATCCCGGCCTGAGGGAGCGCTTCCTCCGCCCCAGGCCCAAGCCGCCGGCCGGGGGCTACCGCCGGGTGGACCCGCGCCTGGCCTACCGCCTCTTCAATCCCGGGGGTCTGGTCTGGGCCTGCTCCCGCTCGGCCTCCGGGGTCTACAACTTCGCGCCCATAGCCTGGAACTGCCCCCTTGACTACGAGGGCGAATCGCGCCTCCTCTTCGTCTGCGACGTATCCCATGCTACGTTCGCCAACATCAAGGCCTCGGGCTGCTTCGCCCTGGCCATCCCCTCCGCCGGCCAGCGCGCCCTGGTCGAGCTGAGCGGCTCGGCCTCCGGGCGGGACTTGGATAAATTTGCAGCCTGGGAGGTGGAGGCCATCAAGGCCTTCGAGATAGACGTACATATCCCGGCCGGCTCCTCGGCCTGGGCCGAGTGCCGGCTGTCCCGGATCATCGAGGAGGGGACCTCGGCCATCGTCATAGGCGACGTCCTGGCGGCCCGGGCCGTGGACGCATCATGGAAGGAGAGGCTGCATTACGTCGAGGACGGAGTCTGGTACCGACCCGGCCCGCGCCTGCATTCCTGAAGGGACTGGGGCCTCACTTCACGGAGATCCTGACCGAGCAGCCGTCCCTGTCCTGCACATCGGCGATAGTCCCCTCAGCGCCCCCGCGCACTGCTTCCAGGAGAGCCTCCAGGTCTATACCCAGCTTGCCCAGCTCCTCGGCATCGCCGACCGAGAGGACGCTTCGGACGATGCCCGCGGCCGAGAGGGGGATTTTGAAGCGCTGCGACTTCCCGGTCGCGTCGTCTATCTCGATCCGCAGGAGGCGGGGCTTGCGGTAGCTCCCGGCCCCCTCATCCGCCGCCCCGCCCCGGCCCCCTCCAGCGGTGGGTCCGGCCGCGGGGGCAGCCAGGGCCTCCAGGAGGGCGGCGGCCTCGGCGGCGTTGATTTTGCCCGTCTCCAGGAGGCGCAGGACGCGCATGCGCTCTTCGTTCATGCTTCGCCCTCCGCCGCGGCGCCCGCCTCTGCCTCCCGGCCGGCGGGACTTGAGGCGGAACCGCGCAGGAGGGCGAGGGCCCGGGTCGCATCGATCTCCCCACGTTCCAGCCTGGACAGGACATCGGCGCGGAAGTCCCGATCCGAGGCGGCCGAGGCCTGGGCGCCAGGCTCACGCCCGGAAGCCTCCTCAAGGCGGGCGGCTATGCCGTCGAGGATGCCCCGGACCGTGGGATAGGACAGGCCCAGGGCCTTCTCCATCTCCTTGATGTTGCCGCGCGAGCGCACGAAGAGCTCCACGAACTCCACGTCCCGGAGCGGCAGGGCGGCCAGGGACGAGCAGGGGGATTCGAAGGAGCCGCGTATCTCGGTGCGGCAAGAACCGCAGCGCAGCTCGCGCACATGGAGACGGCCCCCGCAGGCCGGGCAGGCCGAGGGCATCTTGAGCCGCGCAGCCTCGGCGGGCTCCCCTTCATCGCGGCTGACGTGGACGCGCATCCCTCAGGCCTCCTTCGCCAAGGCGCCCCGGGAGATGAGCTCCCCGGCGCAGGGCGTGATCCTCTCACCCAGCTTGAGGAGGGCCCGTCCCGTCCCGCGGCAGAGCCTCCCCAGGCCCAGCCGGAGCATCGATTCGCTGGCCCTGCCCAGGCGGGGCCAGCCCCTCTCTTTCCGAAGCTGCTCCGATGACATAGCCAGGGCCGCGTCCAGTCTCTCCGTATAGGCAGAGAGGGCGCGCTCATAAAGAAAGGCATCGTTCATGATCGCCTCCTAGGGAGGAAAATACTATATCGAATTAAATTTATCAAGCTATATATTGATTTTATTCATTTTTTATTTAATTTTTTTAATCGATTGGCTCGTGTAACTGCTGAGAAGGCTCTCTCGTCGAACCCTATGGGTTCCCGACCTAGACTATGCATGCCGCTTCCAGGATAGGGGGGATGATACAATTTCTTCTTTATTAAGGAATAAAGCGGCTTTTGGGGGAAAGGGCGGGAGCTCTTGCCCCCGGGAAATAAGGCTCGCCCGCGCGCTTCCCTTCCGGCGAAGGAAGGGCCCGCGGGCGAGCCTTTTTTCGCATTCCCGGGAGACTCCGGGGCGGCTTCAGTGGTAGCGGACTCGGCCTGTTCCGGTGCATAGGGCCGAGACGACGGAATAAGCGCCATAGAGGTCCAAATCCCCCGTTCCGGAAAGAAGCGCCGATACATTCCCGTTGACGGTGCATGCCGCGTTGCCCGTTCCCGATACCACGATAGTCGCGCCAAGGCAGGGGAAGGACTGGGCCTTGAGGGCGCCCGTCCCGGAGAGGATGGCGTCGAGGCTGTCCGCGGAGCCCTCCAGGTTGGCCGCGCCCGTCCCTGAAAGGGTGATGTCCATCTTCCCGGCGCCGCCCGTGAACCATAGGCTGCCAGTGCCCGAGAGGGCGGCGCGGAAGTCCTGATCCGAGTCGAAGCCCGTCGCTTCCACGTCCCCGACCCCGCTCAGGACCATGCCCCTGAGGGAGGGGCAGGCCACCGTCAACAGAGCCTTGGTGGGGATGAGGGTCTTGAAGGAATCCGCGTCCCGCACGCACAGGGCGCCGTCCTCCACCACGACCTCGATCTCGGCCTGGAGGTTGGCGTCTATCTCCAGGGTTATGGAGACGGTCTCGGCCTTCGTTATCTTCACATCGACGGTGTTGGAGGCGATGACCTCATCGAAGGCCGCGCTCACGGTACGCGTCTGGGTGACGACGTTCCCGTCCCCGCGCAGGAAAAAC
>CAYYCP010000076.1:11068-12688 GCA_964470375.1 uncultured Spirochaetales bacterium | reverse complement strand
GGCGCCCTCCAATAGGGCGGCCGCCATGGACGCGTCCACGGTATTCCTCTGCGTCAAGCCTCCCGAGGCCTTGGTTGTCCTCCGCGAAATAGCACCATGTCTTTCGCTGGATCGCCATCTGATCAGCATCGTGGGCTCGCTCGGCATCGACTCTCTTGAGGAGCTCTGCGAGGCGGCCGTGAGCCTGGCGGTGCCCAGCCTGGCATCAGAGGTGGACGCGGGGCTGACCCTTGTATCGCACGGGAAACGCGTGAGCGCCGGGCAAGCCGCGGCCCTGGAGAGCCTCCTGGCGGGCATCGGGGCCGTGCGCGCCTTCCCGGAGAGGGAGCTGCCGGCCGCCTCGGCCCTCAGCTCCTGCGGGCCCGGCCTCCTGGCCGTCATCCTGGACGAATACGCCTCGGCCGCCGCCCGGCATAGCGGCATATCCCGCGCGGACGCGGATTTCCTCCTGGCCCGCACGGCCTTCGGCACAGGCAAGCTCCTGGCGGAGCGCGGCCTGGGCTTCGACGAGGCCTACGCGCGGGTGGCCACCGAGGGCGGGATCACCGAGGCCGGGGCGAGGGCCCTGAGGGCCCGTCTGCCGGCCGCCTTCGACGAGATGCTGGCGCTCATGGCCCGCCGGCGCCATGAACGCGACCAGGAAATGCGGGACGCCTCCGAAGGACGGGCCTGAGGGCTGGGAGGCTTCAATCGCACCGGCCGGCCAGCTGGCCGCAGGCGGCCATGATGCCCCGGCCCCGGGTGGCGCGGCGCCGCAGGGGCTGGCCCTCCTCCCTGAGCCAGCCCTCGAAGACCTGGATCTCCACCTCTTCAGGCGCACGGGCCAGGGGCCGCGAACCGGGGTTGTAGGGTATGAGGTTGAGCATGGTCCGGCCCAGGGAGCGGCAGAAGGCGGCCGCGGCCGCGGCGGCCGCGCGCGAATCGTTGATGCCTGGCATTAGGCAATAATTCACTCCGATCACAAAATTGGCCCTGCGCGGGTAGGCCCGCAGCTCCTCGGCCAGGAATGCCAGCCCGCGCTCGCGGTTCACCGGCATGAGGCGCGAACGGGCCTGGTCATCCGCGGCATTGAGGCTCACCGAGAGGTTGAGGCGCCTGAAGCCGGCGGCTGCCAGGGCTTCCAAGCCCCCCGGGGGCCCGCAGGTGCAGACGGTCTGACGCTCGCAGTCTATGGCTAGTCCGGATTGGTCGTTCATCACCCTTATGGCCCGGATGAGGTTGTCCGCGTTGTCCAGGGGCTCGCCCATGCCCTGGTAGACGATGTTGCGGAAGTCCCAGCCCAGCCTGAAGCGCGCCGCCATGGCCTGGACCACGATTTCGCCGGCCTCTAGGTTCCGCTTGAAGCCCCCGGCCCCGGTCTCGCAGAATGCGCAACCCATGCGGCAGCCGGCCTGGCTGGAGACGCACAGGGTGGAACGGCCGGATCCCGGCATGGGTATGAGGACGCACTCGACCGATGCCCCATCCGCGAATCGGAGGATGGCCTTCCTCGTCGTAGCTCCGCCCTCCTCCTCCTGGCTCATGCCGGCCAGCTCCGGCCAATGCGGGGAGAAGGCTTCGCGCCAGGCCCGCGCGTTGGCCTCCGAGAGGCCCAGGGTCTCCGGCTCGTAGCGCCCGCGG
>CAYYCP010000076.1:1949-10968 GCA_964470375.1 uncultured Spirochaetales bacterium | reverse complement strand
ATCTGGTTACAGCCCGCGATATTCACCGAGGACAGGCGCGGGGCGGCTTCGTCCCAGCTTCCGTTGATTGACACCTCAGAATTGTATTCCTCTCCGTCTTCATTGTGCAGGGCCCCGCTCAGGTCCAGCGAGGTGTAGGAGTTGCCGTCGGCGAGTATGGCCGAGCCGCTGCCATCCGCGCTGCTGTGGATGGCCAGAGTCCCTGTCTGGTTGGTATTTCAGATGAAGAGCTCGCGGATGTTGGTGAAGCGGCTCATGTCGGCGAAGAGGCCCTGATTGGTGATCTGGGGATTGTCGCGCACGCAGATGTGCCAGACCGCCGCGCCGGGGGCGCTCGGGCCCGTGCCGAAATCGATGGTCGTATAGGCGTTGACGGCCCCGCGCAGGTCCTCTAGGGCCGTGCAATCTGAGAGGTCGAGGGCTATCAGGTTACAGTCCTCGAAGCAAGCCCGCCTGAGGGCCGGGGTGTTGTCGAGGCTTAGGAAGCGCAGGGAGGACGTGAGGTAGCACTCGATCGTGTGCAGGGAGGTGAAATCCGTGAAGTCCAGGGCCACCAAGGGATTGTGCGAGGCGCAGAAGACCTGCAGCGAGGAGGCGGCCAGGCTGAGATTGCGGATTTCAGTCACCTCTTGGCTGTCCTTGGCCCAGGCGATATTCCAGGGAGCGGTGGCGGCGGGATCGGACTCGTTCAGGGGCAGGGCGCCCCCGTCCCCGGCGTCGTAGCCCAGGTTGATGGCCAGGAGGGCGCTCCATGGGTTTACGCTCAAGCGGGTCTCATTCGCTTTCCAATCCGAGCCGGTCCAATACTGCTTGCTGGGGCTGAGATCGGAGCTGGTCGTGCCGTCGGCGAAGGTCCACTTCACCACCGGATTCCCGCTCACCACGATGGTCGGATTGAAGACCGAGGCGTAGGACACAAAGACGATCTCGTTGGAGGTATCCGGGGCCTGGGAGGGCGAAGGCGAGGGCTCATCGTAGGGGGGCTTGCAGGCCCATAGGAATATGGCGCCGAAGAAGGCAAGGATGAGGAGAATAGAACGCGGCTTGAGCATAGGAACCCCTTTTCGGCGCCCCGCTGGCGCCGTCTGAAAGTATAACACGGCGGCGCGCCTTTCCATCCCCCGAGCCCGCCCTGGGGCTCCCGGGAAAGGGGGGATCTATTCCGGCAGGCGCCGCTGACTTGGGCGCGATAAGGGGGGAAAGGGCGGGAGCCCTGTTCCCCCGGCAGGGGCCTCAGCTACCAGCCCAGCTCCCGGCGCAGGAAGTCCTCCAGCTCGGAGGCCATGATCTCATGGTCTGGCACGCGAGGGTGCTGGAGGGTGGAATGCTCGAAGAGAAGGCGCCTCACGCGCGGATCCTCGGCCTCCAGGATGTCCAGGGCCGCCTCCCAGGCATCGCGCAGGACGGCCGAGTGCCGGCCGCCCCACATTCCGCCCAGGGCGCAGACGATGAGGGTCTGGGGATAGCGGGCTCGGACGGCGCGTGCCAGCTCCAGGTACCTTACCGTGAAATCCGCTGGGAAGGGGATGATCTTGGTGCGGCTGAAAGAATCGTCATTCTCGCCCAGGTTGATGATGAAGGCGTCCGGAGGAGGATCCGAGGGCGGCGCTAGGGCGGCCCCGCGCCCCAGGTCCTGCCTGTCCCAGTATTCAATGGCCTCGTATTCGTTCCAGCCTTGGCTCACGCCCGAGCCCGAATTGACCGCGGCGCTGATGGAGGCCCCCAGGGCCCGGGCTGCTATGGCCCCGTATGAATTATAGAAATTATGGGTCGAGCGGTCGGCCCACTGGTCCAGCTTACCGTCTTCATTGCAGGCCCCGGCGCTGATGGAGTCCCCCAAGATCTCGATGCGCCGGGAGGGTCGCGGGGGGGCCTCCAGTATCTCCCCGCCGGGGGCGCCGAAGCCCAGGAAGCGGATGGAGCCGGCCTGGGCCTCCGAGCGCTTGAAGATGACGGCCTCGTGGAGGTCGTTGTTCAGGCCTGTCATGGCGTAGACGCTTTTTACAAAGGGCAGGGGGCCCAGGACGCGCAGTTCCCCGTCCACGATCAGGTTGAACCAGTTCTGGCCCGTTCCGCCCTCGAAGCCAAGGCTGAGGGCGGGGCCCCTGAAGCGGATGGATGCCTTGGCCCCGGAGAAAACCATGCGCGGCTGGGCCGGCTCGGTGAAATCGACGCGCCCCTCCCAGGCGTAGCGCGGATCCTCGGGATTGAGAAGGGTATCGCCTGCGCCCAGGGCCTCGTCAAGGACCAATGTGTGTATCTGTTCGAGCCTGAGCTTGGGGGAAGGGACCGGCGCCGGCGAGGCGGCCGGGGCAGGCGAGATGGCCGGCGCGGGGCCGACCGCGACGGGCGTCCCGCCCGTGGCGCAGGCGGAGAGGATCAGGCAGATCGCGCCGAGCCCCGAGGCGGCCCATCTACGGGCGAGATGGGAGGTCTTCGATGTCAGCATCATCGTTTAAGTATACTGGGGGCTCTTATGGTATGTCGACCGATAGCGGGGGAGAAAAGGGGCGCCAGGGATGTTAGGATGCGTACAGCGAGCCGCCCTGAGGTAACCTGGAAGCATGCGGCTCCTTTCAATGCCTGAGGAGGGCCATAATGGTCAAGCGTATTCAAGGGAAAGCGGCGGCACTCGCGGGCTGCGGTATACTCCTCTCCCTCGCCCTTCTCATGGCGGCCTGCGCCAGCCTCCCGCCATACAGGCTGCGCGCCGAGAGCACGTGGATGGAAGGCAAGGACTACCCCCTCCGGGCCGAGTTCGAGGCGGGCAAGGCCCTGGATGCCCTGCGCTCGGCGGAGCTGGAGTATTCCCTGGACGGGGCCGAACCCGCGGTCCTGCCCATGCTCCGCGAGGGCAATGCCTTCACCGCCGTCATACCGGGTGAGGTCCTGAAGCCCGGCCAGCTCAGCTACATCATCCGGCTCTACCGTGAGCGCGGCTCCACAGAGCTGCCCCGCCAGAACATAAGGATCATCTCGCGCGGGGAGGCCTACGCCCTCAGACAGTCTGTCCTCTCGGCCGGCCTCAGCCTGGACGCCGAGAAGCGGGCCCCCTTCTACCGCGGCCCGCGTTTGAAGCTCTCCTACCCCGAAGGGTGGAGGGAAGCTTCGGTAGTCTTCAACTGGAGGCGCAGCGCCTCAGGCGGCTTCTCCGCGACGGACCTGCCCTCCGACGACTCCAGCTTCGATCCCGGCCTCGGGGCCGACGCGCTGGCCGAAGGTCCCCTGGAATACTACTTCACGGTCCGCGCGCCGGATCCGGACTTCGGGTCGGTGGAGGTGACTGTGCCGCGCGGCGGGCGGGAGGCTCCCGCCTCGGTGACGCTGGTCGGGCGCCAGGAGACCGAGCGCATCCTGTACCAGGAAATGGACGCGGCCCTCAAGGGCCTCCTGCCGCACCAGGCCTCGGCGGTCTATGACCTAACCGTCTCGGCGTCATTCTCCGCCGCCTCCCGGTCCTACCTGGCTGAGCTCCTTGAAGAGGGGCCGCGCTTCAGCCTGGAGGCGCGCGATTCCTCGGGGAGGATCAGTGAACTGGCCTCGGGCTCCCTCGGCGGATCATCGGCCTTCACCGCCTCCATTCCGGCTTCGCTCCTGGGGGCCGGAACGGATTCCTACCGCCTGAAGGCCAGCTTGCGCCTGGCCTACTTCGGCGAGCTCAGCCGCGCCCTGGGTCCGGGCGACGCGGAGGGTTTCATCCGCCTGGCCGTCCTGGACGATGCCGCCACCCGCGAACTCTGCGCCGATGAGCTGGGCGCGGCCATCCGCCACAACCCGCCCGTGGAGGCCAGCGAGGTGGACTCCCTGGACATCTATTTCGGGCTGGACATGGGCTCTCTGTCCTTCTTCGGGCTCAAGGCCGGGTTGGCGGACGTGGACGCGTACATAAGCCTGGCCGACTCCTCTGGCAGGATAGTGGAGACATCCCGCATGGGCCGGTCCGGCTCGGGCTTCTCTTTCACCGTTCCGGCCTCGCGCTTCGCGGCCGGGGTCGACCGCTACGCCTTCTCCCTCCAGGCCCGTAGCAACACCCGCATGGGCTCGATAACGGTCCCGGTCGCGGGCGTCCCTGGCCTGCACTGGTACCGCCTGAGGGTCCTCAGCCGGGCCGAGCTCAGGGCCTGGGCCGAATCCTCCCTAGCCTCCTCCCTGCGCCTGGACTCGAGCGGCGACCCTGAATCAGGCCAGCCCCTGGTCCTGGAATTCAGGTCCAACGCCCTGGCCTCGGACGCCATCGCATTCCTTTTCGTGAAGCGCCCCGGCGAGAAAACCTACACCGCCCGCTCCATGGGCCGAGACGGCTCGGCCTTCCGCGCCAGCATCGCCGTGGAGGAGCTCCTGGACGGACAGCTGGAGTACTTCGCCGTCTTCAGTTACTTCGACTCGCGCCTGGGCGTCATCGAGGCCAGCTTCCCGGCCATGGGCGGCTTCTCGCCCCTGCGCCATCCCGGAGTGGACGCCGAGATGGCCCGGGCCGCGGCGGCCGCCAGCCTGGCCAAGCGCCTGAGCCACAAGCCCCTGGTGGTGGTATCGCCCGAGAAGGAATTCGCGTTGTCGGCCAGCCTGCGCGGGGCATCCCGCCAGAGCTCGGTCGTCTTCCGCGTCCTCAATCCCGCCACGGGAGCCTACGATGCCTACGCCGGCCAGCGCTCAGGGGATACCTTCTCCATCAGGATCCCGGCCTCCTACATCCCGGGCGGGTCCTACTTCCTGGTGGCCACGGAGAGCCTGGGCGCCTTCGGACCGGTATCGGCCGTCCTCCCGGGAGAGGGAGGGGTCTACCGCTTCAACGTCGCGGCGGGGGAGTGAGAGCCCCTCAGTACCAGCCCAGGGGCCAGCCGCGCAGGTAGGAGACCGTCACAAGGCCGCGCTCCTGCCTGTCGCCCGCCCAGGCGTGGTCCGCTTCTACCCCAGTAATGTCGCAAAGGAAGTATTTCCAGCTGATGTTATCCGGGCTGGCGTCATAGGGACCGGGATCGTCCCATGTGCAATCGATCATCGCCTCGCCCGCCCCGTTGTCCACGAGGTTCCAGGCATGGTTCGAGGGGCCGGTCGTGCCCGGATTCCCCGCGTAGCCGATAGCCGCTTTGACCCTGATGCCGGCCGCCCTGGCGAGGGCCCCGAAGAGGGATGTATAGCCCTCGCAGACCCCCATGCCATTGGCCAGGACGGACAGGGCGTCCTGCTTCTTGCGCCTTCCATCAATTAAGGAATCATCATCGTAATGGAGGAGGCGCACGACGTAGTCGTGGATGGCCCTCTGCCTCTCCTCGTCCGTGTCCAGGCCGTGGACGAGGTGGCGGGAGAGGTTGCGGATGGCGATATCATCGGCTTGGAGGGGATCCGAGGGGTAGAGGAAGCGCCCATCCTCGGCATCAGCGTTATCGTTGCTCACTTGGTAGCTGTAGACCGGCGAGTAGTAAGTATAGCGGCCGATGTCCCCCTGATAACCTAGGATGTTCTCGTCAAGATGCATTCGATGGATAGTCACCGTATAGATTCCTGAACCGAAGCGGAGCCATATCCTGCGTGCGAAGTTGCCTCTGAGGTAATAACTAGTGCTATCCGTCCCCTTGCTCACCCTCACGAGGATGTACTGGTCGGCGCCCGTATAGGTGGAGTAGCCGCGCAGGGTGAAGAAGGCGTCAGCGCTGAAGCTGGCTTCCGTAGGAGAGCTTATAACGATGCCGGGGTCCGGGGCCACGGAGGCCGAGCCTGATCCGGGCCCCGTTTTCCCGGTGTACGTTCTCCCCGCGTGGAGGATGGGCTCATCGAGATAGTCCGCGGGCAGGACGTTGATGATCCCGGACTGGGCTGTGAAGCCCCCGGCGCTAGCCTGGATCAGGCAGCCGCCCGGAACAGTCCCGGTGAAGCGGCCCTCAGGATTCAGGCTCCCATCCCCCGTCCCGTCCAGGACGGACAGGGCCGGCTCCATATCGGCCTTGATGCTTCCGTCCCCCCGCAGTACCCAGGCAAGGAAGCCCAGGGCCTCCTGCCCGAGGGGGCATTCCTGCTCCCCGCGCGGGAGGATGACGATCTCCGTGGCTTCATCCGGGCAGAGCATGATGTCATCCAGCCAGACCGAATTGCTTGCGCTAGTGTAATAAATACCATTTCCCTTCTCCACACACCATGTCAGGGTATGGGATCCGGCCGGTATGGCGATATCGGCGATCTTCCATGGAATGTCGAAGCCGGCGGCTTCCAAGAGGGGATTCGTGGAATCGTCTAGGAAAAAGCGGAACCATGTGTCGCTGGTATAAGGCTCACCAGAATTGAAGGTGCCGGATATCGTTCCGCAGATATCGGTCTTGTAGCGGAAGCGCAGGTTGGCCGGACCGGCGATGTCCACGGAGAGGCTCAGGCTCATGATGCCCGGGCTCAAGTACCGCGATGCGAAGACCGCCGCGTAGGAGCCCCAATGGGCCTCAGCGGAGTCGACCTCGGGCAGGGGACTGGGACTGGCCAAGGGATTCCCGTTCAGGTCGGTCACGGCGGCAGTCCAACCCGAATCGAAGGAACCGGACTCGAAACCCTGGCCCTGGCCTCCTCCGAGTCCCGCTCCGGACATGAGGATCCCCGGTGCGGGCGTGGGCTCGAACTCCAGCTGGTAGGGCAGGACACCCAGCTCGGCGTAGACCGGAGGCGGGCTGGGGGGAGGGCCGGGAGGCGCACCATCCTTGTTTATGCCCAGGAGGCCGTAAATGAGGTCACAGGAGGCCAAGCTCAGGGCGATGAGGGCCGTGAACACGACGATGGCGAAACTGCGGGCGAGGTCGCCCTTGGGTGCGCGCATAGCTCGAATATAGAGCATGTCTTCCGGTATTTCCGATTCCACTATACCGGGGCCGGCGGGGCCGCTATACTCGGCCCATGAATCCGGAACTCCTCGGCGGACGCTACCGCGTGCTGCGCGGCCTGGGCCAGGGCGGCATGGCCAGGGTCGTCCTGGCCGAAGACCTCAGCCTGGGCAGCCAGTGCGCCTTGAAGATCATCCATCCCCACCTGTCAGGGAATCCCGAGCTGATCTCCCGCTTCAGGCTGGAGCTTGAGGTGAGCCGGCGCCTGCGCCACCCGGGCATTCTGGAGGTGTGCGAATTCCATGAGCCCGGCGCTGGGGAGCCGGCCTTCCTCAGCATGGAGTACCTGGGCGGCGGCGACCTCAAGCGCCGCATCCTGCGGGAGGGCCCCCTGCCCCTCCCGGAGATCATCAGGATCGGGCGGGCTTGCCTGGAGGCCCTTGGCGCTGCCCACGCCGCGGGCATCGTGCACCGGGACATCAAGCCCCAGAACGTCCTGTTCGCCCTGGACGGAAGCCCGCGCCTGGCGGACTTCGGCCTGGCCAGCGTGGGCGCCGAGGCGGCCGCATCCCCGCGCCAGGCCGCGGCCGGCACTCCGGATTATTGCGCGCCGGAAATAATACGCGGCGAGACGGCCGACGGCCGGGCCGACATCTACTCCCTGGGGGCCACCCTCTTCGAGGCCGCCGCGGGGAGGACGCCCTTCCCGGCCGATTCGCCCTACGCCGCCATGCGCCTCAAGCTGGAGAAGGCCGCGCCCCCGGTCCGGACGCTCAGGCCGGAGCTGCCCGCCTGGTTCGAAGCTGTCCTGGCGCGGGCCTTGGAGCGCGAGCCGCGCGACCGCTTCCAGACCGCCGCCTCCTTCGCCTCGGCCCTAAATGAGGGCGGCGCGTACGGAACCGCGGCATTCAGTGCGATCATAGCACCCGCGCCTGATGGCAGGGCTCCGGGGCCGGCCCGTCTGGCCTGCCCGCGCTGCGGCCGCCCCATACCTCGTGCCCTATCATATTGCTTCCGCTGCTCGCTGGCCGTGCCCTCCCTCAGTCCGGCCGAATCCCGGGCCAAGGCCTGGTCGGTTATGGTGACGGGATCGGGCAAGCCGGGCGACAAGCTGGACCATGAGCAGCGCGAGACTTGCCTGCGCCTGGTGGAGCGGGAGGGGGTGGACGCCGCCGGCCTGCGCAAGCGCATCCCCCGCGCGCCCTTCGTGCTGATGCGGGGCCTCTCCCGCGCAAGCGCGGAATCCATGGCCGAGGCCCTGGGCGCCAGCGGCCTGGAGGCCCTCAGCCTGGGGCCTGATAGTCCCCGGGAATTGCGCGACAAGGCCCGCCAGGCCCAGGCCAAGCGCCTGACAAGCCTCCTCCCGCGCATCTACGCTGTCATCCTGATGTCCTCGTCCTACCTCTTCTCCAACCTCTCCAACCTGGCCCGGGTGCCTTCCCTCATACCGATAGCGATCGGCCTCTTCCTGACCGTCCCGCCCCTCGTCCTGGCAGTCTCCGGCCGAAGGGCCTTCGCCCGCCTCCAGGGCGCGGCGCCCGGGGATCCGGCCCTCCTGGAGGCCGCCCGGGCCCTCACCACGCCCTCGGTAAGGGACATCGTCGAATCCGTGGCCGCCAAGGCCGACGCCATAGAGGCGCGCATCGCCGAGCTGGAAGGCCTTGACGCGCGCGCCAAGGCCGCCCTGTCCCTCGACTTGCGCGAGGCCTTGGAGGGCTTCGGACGAGCCGCCCAGGAGACCGAGAGACTGGCCTTGGCCGCCGGCGCTTTTACGCGCTCGGACCAGGCGGCCCGCGAGGGCGCTGCGGATCCGGGAGCGCGCGAGGCTCTCCGCCGAACGGATGAGATGCGGGCATCCCTCCTAGCCTACTCGGCGGCCATGGACTCCTGTCTCCTGGGATTCTCAGGGGTGGACGCCTCGGCCGCCTCGGGCGAGATCAATGCCCTGGAAGCCCTGGCCAGGCGGGCCGGCGACCTGACGGCCGCCTACCGTGAGATCGGAGAGGGCCGAGGCGCGGCCGAGGAGGGTGCATGAGCGCGAACATGGGTCCGTATCGCCTCCTGGAGCTCATCGGCTCGGGCTCCACGGCTTCGGTCTATAGGGCCATGAAGGAGGGAAGCCCATCGGAGCTGGCACTCAAGGTCCTCCACCCCCACCTCTGCGCGGACGGGGGCGTGCGCGAGCGCTTCAAGCGAGAGGTCCTGGCCGCCCGCGGCCT
>CAYYCP010000076.1:0-1849 GCA_964470375.1 uncultured Spirochaetales bacterium | reverse complement strand
CGGACGGGGGCGTGCGCGAGCGCTTCAAGCGAGAGGTCCTGGCCGCCCGCGGCCTACGCCATCCAGGCATCGCCGCGGTCTACGACCTGGTCGAGGAAGGGCAGTCCCTTGCCATAGCCATGGAGCTCTGCCCGGGTGGAAGTCTTGAAGGATGGAAGGCAGGCGGCGCCGAAGCCCTGGCCGAGTTAGGGCGACAGGCGGGCGAGGCCCTGGCCTACGCCCACGCCCGGGGCGTCATCCATCGCGATGTAAAACCATCCAACGTCCTCAGGGCCGCCGACGGGAGCTATCGCCTCTGTGACTTCGGCTCGGCGCGGGTCCAGGATATGGCCGGTCTGACATCCTCGTCGGCCTTCATCGGCACGCCCCTCTTCGTGCCCCCCGAGAGCGTCCTGGAGCGCCGACCCGACCCGCGCTGGGACATCTACTCTCTGGGAGCCCTCCTGTACATCTGCGCCACCGGCCGGCCCCACGCCGAGACGGGCCTGGCCGGCCTCTACGCCGAGCGCTCGCGCCCGCCCCATCCCTCGGACCTGGAGCCGAGCCTGCCCCGCCGTCTGGGCGACCTGATCCTCTCCATGCTCGGACCGCCCGAGTCCAGGCCGCGCACGGCCGAGGAATTCCTGTCCCTCCTCGCGGGACGTCGGGCCCCGTCGTCCCCGGCGGCGCGCTGCCCGCGCTGCCTCTCGCCCATGCCCGCCCGGGCCCTTGTCTGCCCGGCCTGCCGCAAGCCCCTGCCCGACCTGAGCCCGCGCCAGGGCGCCCAGTCCTTCTCCCTGGTCCTCTCCAAGCTCCCCGAGGACTCGCGGGTCCTGGGAACATTCCGAAGCAAGCTGCGCGTCATCTCGGGCGACCCGGCCTACGAGCCGCGCTTCACCACCGAGAACGTGCAGTGGTACTCCAAGGAGGAGCGCAAGCGCTATTACAGCCTGCCCTGCCGCCTGGTAGACGGCGTCTCGAGGGAGGGAGCGGCCGACTTGAAATCCGTCCTTGAAATTTCATCCGGCTCGGCCAAGGTGGCCCTGGAGGTGAAGCCCTCGCGCAAAAGGGCCTGGGGCGAAAAGGAGAAGAAGGGCCCGGCCCTTGTCCCGGCCGCCCGCTTCACCAAGATCGACGATCCCGCCGCCAGGGCTGCCGTGGACTTCGAGCTGCAAGCCCTGGCCGGCATGGAACCCGCCGGAGCGGCCGCCGGTTCGTCCTTGCCGGCGGGCTGGGACAGCTCTGCCCTGGCCAGCCGCTTGAGACTCGGCTTCCAGGACCGGGTCTCATCCGGCTCGGACCCGGCCTCCCTCTCCAGGGCCCTCCTGGACGCCCTCTCCGCAGCAGCGGCCCTGAGACGGCGGATCCAGTCCATCGACGCCGAACTGGAACAGGTATCCCTGGGGGCCCTCTACGCCCAACGCCAGCGCCTGGAGGAGCTGATCGCCGATTCGGCCGAGGCCGGGGCCTCCGAGGAGCTCATCCGCGACAAACTCGAGATCGAGGAGGCGCATGAGCGCTGTAAGCGCCTGGAGACTGAGCGGGCCATGCTCATGAACCGCTTCCTCTCCACCGTCGCAGCTCTGGAGGCCCTGCCCGAGGGAGCCGACCTGGAGGCGGCCCTAACCGGGCTCGAAGCGCCGGGCTGAGGGATCAGGCGGGGTTTCGAGAACCCCCTTGCGTCTCCGGCCGGAGCGGCCGTATAGTCGTCTCTCCGCCACCGGGTGGCGGCGCCGTCGTGCGCTGTCCGGACCGGCATCCCTCCGCTGCGGAGGCGCCATGCGTTTCCATTTCCCGGTCATCATTATCGACGAGGACTTCCGCTCGGAGAACGCCTCCGGCCTGGGCATCCGCGCCCTGGCCAAGGCCA
>CAYYCP010000075.1:0-13150 GCA_964470375.1 uncultured Spirochaetales bacterium | reverse complement strand
GCCCGCCCGCCCTGCCACTAGCCTGGTCCGCCGTCGAGAGGACGAGTTTGCCCTTGAGGGCCAGGAGTATCTTCTGGGCGAGCTTGGGGCCTACTCCCGGCACCCGCTGCAGGGCAGCCAGGTCGTCAGCGGCTAGGGCCGCGTCCAGGGCCTGGGGGGCTATTCCGGAGAGGATGCGCAGCCCCTGCTTGGGGCCGATGCCCTCCACCCGCATCAGCTCAAGGAAGACCGTCCTCTCCTCACGGCTGGGGAAGCCGTAGAGGCGCATGCCATCCTCGTAGTGGTGAAGCCAGGTGAAGGCCCGCGCCATATCGCCTAGGTTCCCGAAGGCGTCTATAGAGCGAGAGGGGGCGCTGAGCTCGAATTCCACCCCGTTGGCATCGATGCACACTGAGTCAGCATGCTTCTCCGTCAGGACGCCCCTGATGCTGTTGAACATGGGGGGAGTATAGGCTCAGTCCGCGTGGAGGCGCAAGGACGGGTCAGTCTCATGGTGCCAGCGGCAGATGGCCGCGGCCAGGGCGTCTGAGGCATGGTCGGGCCGGGGAACATCCTTGAGTCCTAGGAGGAGCTTGACCATGGCCTGGACCTGCTCTTTCTCTGCCCGGGCGTTTCCCACTACAGATTGCTTGATGGCGGTTGGGCTGAAATCCAGGATGTGCAGGCCGCGCCGTTGGAGGACCAGGCGTATGGCCCCGCGCACCTCCGCCACCGGCAGGGCCGATGTCACGTTGCGCCAGAAGTATAGGCTTTCCATGCCTGCCCGGACGGGCTTCCATGCATCCGCCAGGGATTCCACGCGGGCGGCTATGACCATTATCCGCGCCCCGAGATCCTCACCGGCCTGCGTATCGATGCATCCGTGGGCTAGGTGCCTGAGAGCGCCGCCTCGGCATTCGATGACGCCCCAGCCCGTGGAAGCCAGGCCTGGATCTATCCCCAAAACGCGAACGGCCGGAGCGCCTGAGGCTGATCCGGCCGTTCTCCGTGCGGAAGGGGCGGCCTTGCGCGCTGTGGATGCAGCACCCGTTCCGACCGCCCTCGCTTCCGATCCCTCAGGCCTCAGCGGCGTCCTCGGGGATGTTGGCGTTGTGGTAGACGTTCTGAACGTCGTCATTCTCCTCGAGGCGGTCGATGAGCCTCTGGATCTTACCGCCGTTTTCGGCGTTGAGGTCCACGTTCGATTCGGCGATCATGGATATCTCCGCCCCGTCGGTTTCCATCTGGGCGGCATTGAGGGCGTTAAGGACAGTCTCGAAGGATTCAGGCTGGGTGTAGATGACTAATTCACCATCCTCGTTGATGATGTCGTCCGCGCCGGCATCCAGGGCCACTTCCATGACCTTATCTTCGCTGTACTTCTCTCCGTCCAGGGATATGACGCCTTTGCGTGTGAAGAGACGTGACACGGCCCCTGAGGTGGCCAGGGATCCTCCCGCCCGGGTGAGGATGTTGCGGATATCGGCGGCGGCCCTGTTTTTGTTGTCAGTCAGGACCTCGATGAAGATGGCCACGCCGCCTGGTCCGTAGGCTTCGTAGATGAGCTCTTCGTAGTTGACGCCCTCCAGCTCTCCGGTGCCCTTCTTTATGGCGCGTTCGATATTGTCGCGGGGCATATTGGCGGCGCGAGCCTTGAGGACGGCCGTCCTGAGGCGGGGATTTCCCTCTGGATCCCCCCCACCCATACGCGCGGCTATGGAGATTTCCTTGATGAGCTTGGTGAACATCTGACCGCGCTTGGCGTCAAGAGCGCCCTTCTTGTGCTTGATGGTCGCCCATTTGCTATGACCGGACATATCGAACTCCTTGATTCTAGCCTTATAACCGCCAGAAAATTAACATGAGGCTAAAAATGCTGTCAATGGGATGAAATCATTGCGGTATACGCGAAAAAGCCGCGGAAAACTCATACCCATCCTCGCGCGGCGTCCGAGCCCGGGGCAGGACACTAGGCGATCCCCCGCGCGCCCCGGGCAGCCCTCCTCAGCGGGGCTCGATGCGTCCGCGCTGGATGGCCTTCTGTAGCGTATCGATAATGAAGTCGTTGTACCACTGGTAATCGAAGGGCCGATGTTCGGCTTCGGTCTGACGCAGGTAGCGTCGGGAGTACCAGTCAAGCTCATCCTGGCAGGTGCCGCATATGTCTATGTGAGCGTGGTGGAAGAGATTGCGTTCCTTGATGGGGCTCTCGATGGTTTTCTTGCAAACGTCGCAGAATAGTGCCTTCATGTTAGCTCTCCTCTTCTTTTCGCTGCCTATGCTATTCTATCCCCAAGTTCCCGCCCTTGTCGAGGCGTTTCTTGAAAAAACGCCTCAGGACCGGAGGGTGTCATGGACGGCACAGCGGATGGCCGGTATATCCGCTATATTAAGGAAGGAGACCTATACTGTGCCCGCATCCACCCAGGACAGGCCCGCATTTTGCATCGGCGACAAGGCCTTCAGCCCGCGGAATCCCCTCATCATCGCCGAAATCGGCACATCCCACGCAGGGGATCCGGCCCAGGCCCGAAGCCTCCTCAGGGCCGCCCGTGACGCCGGGGCGGACTGCGCCAAGTTCCAGCTCGTCTATGCCGATGAGATCATCCACCCTGCCACCGGGTTAGTGCCCCTCCCCGGGGGAAAGGTCAGGCTCTATGACCGCTTCAGAGAGCTCGAACAGCCCTTATCCTTCTTCCAGATGCTAAAGGCCGAGGCCGAGGCCCTGGGCCTCCTCTTCCTCTGCACGCCCTTCGGACTGCGGAGCGCAGCCGAGCTGGCATCCCTGGGCGTCATGGCCATGAAATCAGCCAGTCCCGAGCTCAACCACCTACCTCTCCTTGACGCCCTGGCCAAGACCGGCTTGCCCCTCATTCTCTCCACTGGTGTCTCCCTCCTCGCCGATATCGAGGCAGCCCTTGAGATGGTCGGGTATCCCGGAAAGAGGGCGGCGTCCTCCCTCCTCCTCCTTCACTGCGTAACCGCCTACCCCGCCCCCTGCGAGGACTACAACCTCAGGGCCATGGCGAACCTGGGTTCCATTCTCGGCCTGCCGATGGGCGTCTCGGACCATTCGGAGGATCCCGTCCTCGTTCCCCTCCTGGCCCTGGCCTGCGGGGCCTGCGCGGTAGAGAAGCACTTTACCCTGGACCGCTCGGGCGGAGGCCTGGACGATCCCATCGCCCTCAGCCCCGGGGATTTTTCCCGCATGGCCGGAGAGCTGCGCTCAGCCGCAGGCCTTGGAAGGGACGAGATCATCGCCAGGGCTTCGGCTCTATACGGAACCAGGAGGGTTGAAGCCGTCCTAGGGGATGGCGTGAAGCGCCTCGCTCCATCGGAAAGGGAAAACTATGGTCGGACGAACCGCAGCATCCACGCCCTCAAGCCTATCCGGACCGGCGAGATCCTCAGCCGGGAGAATCTCGGCATCCTCAGGACTGAGAAGGTCCTGAGACCTGGTTTGGCTCCCGCGTTCATGCCCCTGGTTCTTGGGCGATTGGCGGCCAGGGATGTTGAAGACGGACAGGGCCTCGGATGGGAGGACGTGGGAGGAAGGGCCTAGGGCTTCTCCCGCGCCGGGCCAACCGGAGAGGATCAGCGGAGCCGGACGATGGTTTTGCCGAAACCCCCGTCCTCGGGACGGGCGAAGGCGAAATCCGCAACAGCCGGGCAGGAACGCAGGTATTCCCGGACGCCATCCTTCAGGACACCCTCGCCCGTGCCGTGGATAACCCCGAATTCCCTGAGATTCGTGAGGCTGGCGGCGTCTATCTGACGCTCCAGAGCCTTGATAGCTTCCTCGCGGCGCATCCCCCGAAGATCCAGCTCGTAGACCGCCTGGCTGGGGCTGCTCGTCTCCACCGAGAGCATGACCGTAGGCCTTGCAGGGGCTGAGGGCGGCACGGGCCTGAGTTCGCTCTCGGGAAGGGTAAGGCGGGCGGTATCGGTCTCAACCACCCAGAAGCCTGCCTTAGCCGGCCTTAGAACCCGCCCGCGGCGCCTGGCCTTGCCCACCAGTACATCGGCCCCGCTCTCTATGCGGAGGCCTCCGGCCTCGACAGGAGGACTGTCTACATCGACCTCCAGGGCCCTGACCTCGGCCTCGAATGCCGCCAAGCGCCCTGACTCCTCCTCGGCCAGGGCCTCGAAACCGGCCAGGAAGTCCTTGACCTTGAGGGTCTTCTCTCGTGTGACAGGCCCCTCCTTGAGCTCTCGCACCAGGTTCTCTAACCCCCGGCGGGATTCCTCCAGGAGGCGTCGGACCTCGGCTGCGCCTGACTTCCTGAGCTCCAACTCCTTCTGCTTCAGCCTGAGCTCCTTCAAATCCACGCGGCGCCTTTCCTCCATGACCTCCCTGAGGCCGCGCTCACGCTTGCGCCCGAGTTCCTCGGCCTCCAAATGCTTGCATTTCAGTCCGCGGATGAGGGCTGAGACGTCGGCCCGCTCATCGGCCAGGTAGGCGCGTGCGCCCTGCACGAGCTCCGCCGGCAGCCCGTTGCGCTCGGCGATATCGAGGGCATGGCTCTCGCCCGGGACGCCCATGAGGATGCGGTAGGTGGGCTCCAGGGTGCGGCCGTCGAAGTCCACCGAGGCGTTCAGGCAGCCCGGCCGGGTATAGCCGTAGTTCTTCAGCAGGCCGTGGTGGCTTGTGACCATTATGAGGGAACCGGCCTTGAGGAAGGCGTCCAGGAGGGCCATGCCGATGGCGCTGCCCTCTTCCGGGTCAGTGCCCGAACCCAGCTCGTCCAGGAGGACGAGGGATTCCGGACCGGCCTGGCGGGCGATTTCCGCGACGTTGCGCATGTGGCCGGAGAAGGTGGAGAGTGATTGGCTCAGGGACTGCTCGTCGCCGATATCGGCGTAGATACCGGAGAAGTGAGGCAGCCGCGAGCGAGGAGCCACCGGGATGCCCAGGCCGAACTGGTTCATCAGGGCCAGGAGTCCGGCCGTCTTCAGGGTTACCGTCTTGCCCCCTGTGTTCGGGCCGGAAATGATGAGGGCTCTAGCCGTGGCCGGCAGCTCGAGGTCAATCGGCACGGCCCGTGATCCCAAGAGGGGATGCCTTGCCTTGAAGAGCTCCATGCCCGCGGTGCAGGTCTCGGCGAACTGGTAATGGTTGCGGGCGGTGTAGCGGGCCCGCGCTATCAGGGCGTCCGCGGCCGTAAGGGCATCCACCGCGGCCGAGGCCAGGGCGGCCATGGGACGCAGCCTCTCGGATGTCTCGCGGAGTATCTTGTGGATCTCGGCTTTGAGCCGGGCCTCCTCCGCCACAAGGGCGTTGTTGCCCTCGACCACCTCCTCAGGCTCCACATAGACGGTTTGGCCGGTGGCGCTGGATTCGTGGACGATGCCATGGATCCGAGAGCGCGAACCTGCCTTTACGGCCAGGACGGTACGCCCGTTGCGCTGGGTGGGCAGGTCTGACTGGAGGGCCGGGCGCAGCCCCTCATCGCTTAAATATCGCGCTACTGCGGCGGAGATGGAGGCGCGGATGCGGGCTATGGAGCGCCTGATCTCGTGCAGGGCGGGCAAGTCCCTCAGCTCCCCGTCCTTTGTCAGGACGGCGAAAACGATCTTGGAGGGTTCGCTCGAATCGGGCAGGGCCTGGGCGGCGGCGACTAATGCGGGATAGTCGGCGCAGCGCCCCAGAAAGGCCCTGAGCTGGGAGCAGGAGCGGCACCAAAGTCCAAGGGCGAAAAGCTCCTCAATGTCCAGGGCCAGCCCTTCCTTCTCCAGCTTGGGCAGGACGGCCTGCACGGGCGGCAGGGTCTCAAGGGGCAGGACGGCTCCGGATTCGAGGAGCCTGACCCATTCGCTCACTTCGTCCCGGAGGGTCTGGGCTGCGACGGCCTCCCAAAGGGGTTCGGCGCCCATGACCGCGCTGCGTCCCTCCTCGGAGAGGGCGTAGCCCGCCACCGCCTCCCTCACCTGCTGGAACTCCAGCACCCTCATCCCGTGAGCGCGGGCGTTCTCCGAGTCGGCATGATTCATTCCTCGTCCCATCCTTCCTCCGCCCAATCGATTCGGTGTCCCGATAATCGGTGCGCTGAGGAACCGTGACGCGCAGTACGGCCCGTAGTCGGCTTTCCGGCCTGGACATCGCGTCGGAGAACCTCCTCAACGGCCCCGCGCCTCAGTTCCTCCAGGATCCTGAGATAGGATTCGTAACGGTCCGGATGGACGAGCCCATCCCGGGCGGCCTGCACGACGGCGCAGCCTGCCTCCCCGGCATGGGAGCAGGCTTGTCCGTGGATGCAATCAGCCGCGGCCGCGGCAAGGTCGGGCATGCAGGCGGTGAGGCGGGCGTGATCTAAGCCTCGCAGGGCGAATCGCCTGAAGCCAGGGGTGTCCACGACCATGCCGTCCCCCTCCAGCCGCAAGAGTATCGAGAGGACGGTGGTATGGGCTCCTCGCCCATACTTTGCGCAGAGCTCACCGACCCTGAGTCCAAGACTTGGCTCGATGGCGTTCAATAGGGAGCTTTTACCCACCCCGGATTGCCCGGTGAGCACCGTCAGCCCATGCGACAGGAGCCGCCTCAGCTCCTTGAGGCCCTTCCTCTCGGCTGCGCTGGCCCTGAGCACGCGCATACCCATGGTCCGGTAGGGCTCCAGGCGATCAAGGACTTCCCTTCCCACTCCCAGGTCAGACTTATTGACGAGGATGCAGAATTCCAAGTCTTGGGCGGAGCAGGCCACCTGGACACGGTCGATGAAGCGCGGCCGGAAGGGCGGCTGATCGGGGCTGGTCACGAGGAGGACCCGGTCTACATTGGCGGCCAGGACCTGGGGGGCCCTGCCCTTCTCGTTATAACGCGCGAAGGCGCTTCGGCGCGGGAGCATGCCGAGTATCTGGGCCCGCCCTGCATCATGGGGATCGGCGGCGGCTTCCACCCAGTCGCCGGGGGCCAGGGAATTGTAATGCCCCTGGATGTCCTTGAGGACCTTGCCCTTGAGGGAGGCCAAGACGCGCCGGCCATCCTCCAGCTCCAGGGTGAAGAGGTTTTTCACGCCCATCAGCACCAGCCCGGTCACGAAAGGATACCCCCGAAAGCCAGGCCGAAGCGGGCGGCGAACTCGGCCGCCAAGGGCTGGGGAGCGCTCGTCCAGAGAATGTCAGCTTGTCTCATTTGGGGCTCGGAGCGGGGGATTCCCCTTGTCTGCTCTAGTTCCTGGGCCAGGGCGGCTGTCCGGCGCGCCACGCCCTCGGCGGAATCTATGACCGAGGCAGTGGAACCAGCGCAGGCGCGGATCTCCGGCTCAAGGTAGAGAAAGTGTGTGCAGGCGAGGACTATGACGTCCACGCCCTCGGCCAGGAGACTCTCCACAGCGGGGACGACAGCGGCTCTGCGCTCGTCAGGACTGGAATCCAGCCATCGCCGCTCAACGAATTCCACCCAGTCCCCCATGGGCTCCAGGCGGACCTGCGCGGAACTGGCGAATTCCGCGATGAGTCCGGCAGTATACGGGGATTCCACAGTGCCCTGGGTGGCCAGAATAGCGATGCTTCCCCTACGGGAGAGGGCCACGGCGGGCTTTACGGCCGGCACCGTGCCCACGAAGCGGATGCCAGGGCGTTCGCGCCGGAGGAACTCCAGGGCGGCTAGGCTGGCCGTATTGCAGGCTATCACCACAATGTCGGGATCGAAGGCGTCCGCGATACGGTCGACCGCCTTCATCACCAGGCCGGCCACTTCGCCGGCGGCCTTGGTGCCGAGGGGGAAGTTGCGCGTGTCGGCTAGGTAGGCGAAGCGCGCCTCGGGTAGGAGATCGCGGGCCTTGGCGTAGTAGGGTAATCCACCCACCCCCGAATCATAGAAGGCGATGCGGGGGCAGCCGGCCTCCTCCCTCATCAGTCCTTCCCGAAGAGCCTATCGAAGGCGTCCTTGGCCGCCATGGCCCTGGAGGCGCTGTCGGCCGCGTTTACAGCCCTGCCCTCCGCTGAGAAGATGGCAGTGTTGGGGCGGAAATACTCACAGAGATTGCCGCGCTCCTTGTCGAAAACCGGATCGGGGACGGTTTCGAGGCAATCGTGATGGGCGCCGGGAGAATAGAAGGCGCAGTTCCTGCAGACGTGCAGCTCCCTGCCGCAGGCAGGGCAGAGATCGCGGAATCCGGGCTTAGGGGCGATATCGGCCGGCCGGCCGCACTTCCAGCACATGGGCCGATTCTACCCCCCCTGCCTCCCGGTCGTCTAGCGCATCCGCCTCTTTGACTCCATGCGGGTAGAGCCAGCCCGAGCTCCTGCGCACGCATGCGCTTGCGAACGCAGAGGGCATGGTGTAGGCTGGATACATGATAAACCTGAAGCGCTGCGCCCAAGCCGGCTGCGACAAGATCGCCGTCAGCGACGAGGCCTTCTGCGCGGCTCATCTCCAGGATCCGGAGGAAACCTCGCGGCGCCTGTGCGAATTGATCAGCTCCCGACAAACTCTGAAGGACCTCAATTTCTCCGGCCTCAAGGCAGAGGCCGCCGACTTGTCTGGCAAGCGCTTCTTCGCCTGCGCCTTCTCCGGGGCGGACCTAAGGCGGGTGGTATTTTCGGGCTGCGTCTTCCGCATGTGCCTCTTCGACTTCGCCCAAATCATCTCCTGCGACTTCTCGCGCACGGATATCCAGTTCTGCACCTTCGCCGGATCATCCATCATCGATTCCAGCTTCGAAGCCAGTGAGTTGATCCACATCAATTGGAACGGGGCCCGCATCACCGACAGCACATTCAACGGCTCCAATCTCTATAATTCCCGCTTCATCAACGCCGACCTGATGCGGGTGGAGATCGCCGACTGCAACCTGAAGAAGGCATTCTTCCTGGGGACTAAGCAGATAGACGTCTCTTTCCGCTCCTCGAATACCCAGGAGGCGATCATGAGCCTGGAGGGCGCCGAACTGTGAAACTTTTTTTCCGTTACGCCCCGCACGGCTTTTCGAACGTTTACCTAGTCGGCCCGGACGGCCCCGGTCCGGCCCTCCTGGTGGATCCGGGCATGATCGACATCAATCTCCTGTCCTTCGTCGAACGCTACGGCTATTCCATCGGAGCAGCCCTGGTGACCCACAACCACGCCACCCACGTGCGCGGCCTGTCGACCCTCCGCAAGATATACGACGTGGAGGTGTACGCCGCCTCGGTTGAGATACTCGACCGCCCCTGCCGCATCGTCAACGACGGCCAGACCCTTCAAGTCTGCGGCATGGACGTGGAGGTGCTCAGCCTGCCCGGCCACACACCGGACTCGGTGGTCTACCGCATAGACAAGCTCGTCTTCACCGGGGATTCCCTCAGCGCCGGGCTGGTGGGGCGGACCTTTTCGGCTTACGGATCGCGGCAGCTCCTCCTCAACCTCTGGCAGAAGGTCCTGTCCTTGCCTGACGACTGCCTCATCCTGCCGGGGCACGGCCCCATGAGCACGGTCAAGGCGGAGCGTCTCTACAACATGGGGCTATCCGAGCAAGCCAAGCGTCCGGTGCGCGCCTATGCCGACTTCGACCCTCCCATTTAGCTAGCCCAGCTTGCGCCTGACGGCCGCCTCGACCTCGGGCGGCACCATGTTAGACAGGTCCCCCTTGAAGGCCGCCATTTCCTTGATGGCCGAGGAGCGCAGCACAAAGTATTTTGGGTCGGTGGGCAGGAAGAAGGTCTCGATGCCGGCGTCCAAGGCCTTATTCATGATGGAGAGATCGTACTCGTAGCTGAAGTCCGGCACGGAGCGTACGCCCCGCACGAGTACCCGGGCGCCCTTCTCCTTGGCGTACTGCACTACCAGGGACTCGGTAGCCTCCACGATGACGTTGGCCAGAGGCCGCACCAGGCCGCGCAGGAGCTCCAGGCGCTCCTCCACGCTGAAGAGGGCCCGCTTCTGCGGATTGACCGCGATGGCCACGTAGAGGCGCTCGAAAACTGAGTGCGCCCGCTCGATGATGTTGAGGTGGCCGTAGGTAGGAGGATCGAAGGTCCCCGGGAAGACTGCTGTGACCATGGCTGACTCTATTCCCGGGACGGACCTTCGTCAAGCGACGCCTCCATCGGCGGCTTTCCTTTTTCTCGACCCTGTGCTTGAATGGCCCCATGCGCCATGCCCGCCTCAAGGCCGTACTTCTGACCATCCTGTCCGCCGTCATGATGGCCCTGGCCCAGCCGAATGAGTTCTTCACCTGGGGCAGCCCTCTCCTGGGTCTTTTCGCCCTTGCCCCTCTCTTCGTAGCCCTATGCCTACCGATAAGCCCCGCCTTCACCCTCGTCGTAGGCGGCGCCTATGGCTTCCTTGCCCACGCCCTCTCAAGCTATTGGCTGTGGTTCTTCCGCGACTTCCGCCTGTGGACGCTCGGCTCGACATCCCTAGCCTACATGGTGGTTTACGCCGGCGTGGGGGCCTGGCTCGCCTTGGCAGCCCGGGCATCTAAGCCCTGGCGCCCCCTTCTCCTGGCCCTGGGCTGGGTGGCATACGAGTACATGAAGTCACGCGGCTTCCTAGCCTATCCCTGGGGCCTCCTGGCCTACAGCTGGAACACGGTCCTGCCTTTTAACCAGATCGCCGACATCACCGGGGTCTTCGGCCCCTCCTTCATCCTGGCGTTTTTCAACGCCATGGCTGCCGAGGCCGTCTTGGAATCCAAGTCACTGCTCGGGCCGGCCGCGGAAGCCCCAGCCAGGAGGGCCTGGATTTCAGGCATGGCCATCTGCGCCGGCCTCTTCGCCGTGACCCTGGGGTACGGAGCCTTGCGTCTGGCCCAACCCGTCCAGCCATCTAAGAATCTTAGGGCGGTCATCGTCCAGCCCTGCGAGGACGCCTGGAGCAACGGCAGCGAGGGCGCCCGCCTCGAACGTCTCATGGATCTCACGGACGCAGCCCTGTCCGCTTCCCCTGTCCCGCCTGACATGGTCCTTTGGACTGAGAATACCCTGGAGGCGCCCTATGATGAGTGGGCCCAGAGTTATTACGCCCGCCTGCCGAAGACGCGTCCCCTCTATTCGTATATCCGCCAGAGGGGCATCCATCTCTTCACGGGTGCCCCAAAGGTCATCTCCTGGAAGGAGCTCAGGGCTCAGAACGCTGTCATCTTGATCGGCCCGGACGGCGAGGTCGTAGGACACTACGCCAAGGTCCATCCGGTACCCTTCGCCGAGGCCATCCCCTTCTGGGAATACGCCTGGATGAGGGATTTCATGAAGAAAGCGGTTGGTCTGGAATCCGGCTGGGAGATCGGCGACCGCCTGGTCCTCTTCGGCCTGCCCCTGGCCGGCGGGGGCCGCCTGCGCTTCGCCGCGCCCATCTGCTTCGAGGACGCCTTCGCCGACCTCTGCCGCGACTTTGCGCTCCAGGGCGCCGAGGTACTCGTCAACCTCACCAACGACTCCTGGTCCAAGACCGTCTCCGCCGAGATCCAGCACCTTGTGGCCGCGCGCTACCGCAGCATCGAGACCCGACGGGTCCTTCTCCGCTCCACCGCCGCAGGGGCATCATGCTGGGTAGACTCCAAGGGCCGGGTCCGCGACCTCCTCCCCCTCTTCGAGCCTGCCTCGGCCGCCCTGGAGATACCCGTGGAATTGCCCGATCGGCCGACGGCCTATATGGCCGCGGGGGACGGCTTTGCCCTGTCTGTAATTTGGATTTTCGTAATATCCTCAGTTATACTGCACTTCAAGGCACATCCTATAGGAAGGAGGAGGGAAAGCCGATGAGCCTGGATGCCTACCTGGAGTCCCAGCCCCTGCGCGAGATCGTACCGCGCCACAAGGATTCGCGGGCGGAAGCCTGCGCTTTCACGGGAGTCCCGCGCAAGCATCCCTACGACGAGGGCAAGCTGATACTCTTCACCGAGGTGCTGTCAGAGAGCCCGCGCATGGTGGAATTCCGCCTGGCTGACGTAGTCTTGGCCGAGGATCTGCCTTCCCCGGTGAGCGAGTCCGGCGAGGGCATCCCCCTCATGCGGATCTGGATCCGCAAGGGCAGCCTGGCTGTACAGTACGATCCATTCGAGGTCGCCGACCGGCCCATCTTCATGAGGGAATCCCCTGAGCTCAGGGCGCGTTTCCTCAAGGCCATGCTCAGGCACAAGACGTGAGGCCGGCTCTCTTCCTCAGACCTGATGCCCAGGGCCTGCGCTGCTCCCTCTGCCCTCACGCTTGCACCATAACCGAGGGCCGTACCGGTGTCTGCGGTGTGAGGCGCCTTTCGAAGGAGGCGGCGACCCTGCCCTTCTACGGCCGCGTCTCATCCCTTGCCCTGGATCCGATAGAGAAGAAGCCTCTGTATCACTTCCTCCCCGGCGCCAGGATCCTTTCGGCCGGTTTTCTAGGTTGCAACCTACATTGTCCCTTTTGCCAAAACTTCGCAATCTCCCAGGACCTGGAGGCCGATAGCGGCTTCATCCCACCTGAAGAATTGGCCGGGCGCGCGGGTGCAGGCGGCTCGATCGGCCTGGCCTACACCTATTCCGAACCCCTCATCCATGTCGAATATGTCTTGGATGCGGCCGAGGCGGTCCGCCGAGCCGGTTTACGCAATGTCATCGTCACCAACGGACATGTCACGGTCGAGGCCGCCCGAACCATCCTCCCCCTGATGGATGCGGCTAATGTGGATCTGAAGGCATTCAAGGCCGAGACCTACCGCCGCGTTTTGGGGGGCGACCTAGAGGCGGTAAAGGCATTCATCGCCCTGGCCGCCGCCCAGATACACCTGGAGGTCACGACCCTCATCGTCCCGGGCATGAACGACGACCCTGAGGAGATCGACGCGCTCACCTCCTGGTTGGCCGGGATATCCCGCGACATTCCCTACCATATTTCCGCCTATCGCCCGGCCTGGAAATACACGGCCCCGCCTACGTCCCTCATCAGCCTATCGGCCTGCATGGATGCGGCTCGGCGCCACCTGCGCTTCGTCTACGCCGGCAATGTCTCGGCCTTGGGCCAAGATACCGTCTGCCCCGTCTGCGGCGCCACTCTCATACGTCGGCGTGGCTACGAAATCGAGATAGGCGAGCTGGAAGGCGACCGATGCACCCGTTGCGGAGCGAGGATTCCCTTAGTATACAAGTAAATAAAACGCGAATTCGTCATATACCGCGCTCTTGACTATTTTATGATTCTCTGGCATGGTATCCACCGCCAACGGCATGGTGGATGTAGCTCAGTGGTAGAGTTCCAGACTGTGGATCTGGATGTC
>CAYYCP010000074.1:0-13188 GCA_964470375.1 uncultured Spirochaetales bacterium | reverse complement strand
AGGGCCGACCCCCTTACGGAGGCGGCCTTTTCTTCTTCTCCTGGTTCACGCTGCGGCCGTTCGGGCGAACGGCACAGGGAGGATGCCCGGCTCGCTGGCGCGAGCAGGTTAAGCGGGCGAGGGAAAAGAAAGAAAAGGGCCGACCTCCTGAAGGAGGCGGCCTTTTCTTCTTTTCCTGCACTAAGCTGCGACCGTTCTAACGAACGGCGCAGGGAGGATACAGTTTTCATGCCGTATCGCCAAATATTTGGAGCTTGACTGGCTTGACAGTACACTGAAGCGGATTGACAATAGTCATATTCAATGTGATTCATGGTATTCTTTCAGGAGGCTTCCTTCATGAGGATGCAATTGAGCAGGCTTGGTCCCATCGCTTCTATCGATCTTGAAATCGGGGATCTAACCGTGCTCGTAGGTCCACAAGCATCCGGGAAAAGCGTTGCCCTGGAGATGTTCAAGCTCGCCGCCGAGTACCAAGCCATTAAAAAAACACTGATCGATCATGGGTATGATCCAACTCGTAGCAGTGATGAGTTCTTCTCAGATTACTTGGGCGAAGGCATGGGGTTGATGTGGACAAAAGATACGGAGTTGATTTTCAACAATAAACGGGTCACATATGAGCTCATAAAATCTTCAACATATTCGAAGGCTCGTCATTCTGTTTTCTATATTCCTGCTCAACGAGTGACTAGCTTTGAAAGTGGATGGCCGAAACGTTTCCATGGATACGACTATTCCACTCCTTTCATTATGCGAGAATTTTCGGAGTCGCTTTTCATATACCTAGACCGGGCATATGCGAAAACCGAAGGCAAGCTCTTCCCCCATCCTAAGAACCTGAAATCAGTCTTCAAGAGGTATCTGACTGAGACGGTCTTTATAGGCGAGGTTCGCATCGACAAAGAATCGGGATCTAGAAAACGGTTGGTCCTCATACCCGCCGGCACGACGAATAAGATACCAATGAGCGCATGGTCAGCGGGTCAACGAGAATTCACTCCTCTTCTTTTCGGATTGTATAAAATGATCCCAGGGGCAGCGCGGGATAAAGATCCAGACATCGATACCGTTATCATAGAAGAACCGGAAATGGGTCTCCATCCACGAGCAATCTCCAACTTTCTCTTTGTGGTCATGGAACTCCTCTATCGCGGATACCATGTACTTCTCTCGACCCATTCACCTAACATCCTCGAAATCCTTTGGGCTTTCGGAAACCTCAAACGGAAGGGCGGAGATGAGAAGGCCTTCTGCAAACTATTCGGAACGACCTATACAAAGGCGCTAGGCCCGCTACCGCGTGAATGCATGGGGAAATCCTTAAAAGTATATTATTTCAGGCCAGGGCCCATGGGGACTACTTCGCTTGACATCTCCAACCTCAGTCCATGGGCTGAAATCGATGAGGCCAGCTGGGGAGGCCTTACCGAGCAAAGCGAACGCCTTGCCGAAATCGTCGCAGAAGCTAGCGCGGACTTCCAGGGATGAAACCGCGTTTTTCCATGACCCCTTTTACCGCAGGAGAGCGGCCTGGCTTGCAGGGGCTTGATAAATGCCACCGTGGCTGCATTGAATGCGAACAGAGAAACACTAGAAATATTATATCCAGCGTTAATGTCGATCGCACAATGAAACCGCTGATGCAGAATGAGAAAAGGTGGGATTACATCATCTGGTATGAAGGCAGCACACCCATTCTGCCATGTATAGAGGTTCATCCATCAAATACAGGTCATGTGGATGATGTCATATCAAAAAAGGCTTGGCTTGAGAGCCTCATCCGTGGCTATGATCTGCCTGCTCGTCGGTACTTTTGGGTTCCCACCTCAGGAGTAGCGCCTTCGGCGCAATCGCTGCAATCAAGGAAATTGGCTGAAGCCTGCATCATCAGGTCAAGAATCGTGAGAATCGACCAAATCGATGGCGATAAAGAATGAACTAAAGGCCATCCTAATGCGAGTTAATATGACTACGAAAAGCACTTCCCGCCTCCCCCTCATCATCCTCGCCTATATAGCCTTCGTGGCCCTGGGCATGCCGGACGGGCTCCTGGGGGTGGGTTGGCCCTCCATCAGGGCCGGTTTCGGAATCCCCCTGGACGCAATCGGAATGCTTCTGGCGGCGGCGGTGGCGGGCTACATGACTTCGAGCTTCCTGAGCGGCTTCCTCCTGGCCCGCCTGGGGGTAGGGCGCATGCTGGCCTTCTCCTGCCTCCTCACGGGTATGGCCCTGATCGGCTACACCCTGGTCCCGCAGTGGTGGATGATGGCGGCCCTGGGGGTCTTCGCCGGGCTGGGAGCCGGGGCCATAGACGCGGGCTTGAACACCTATGTGGCGGCCCACTTCAACGAGGGGCTGATGCAATGGCTGCACGCCAGCTGGGGCATAGGGATCACCTCGGGGCCCTTCATCATGACGGCCGGGCTGGCGGTCCTGGGCACATGGCGCTTCGGCTACCGCGTGGTGGGGGGCTTCCAGCTCTGCCTGGCGGCATGCTTCGCCCTGACCATATCCCTCTGGAGCCGCAATGGGGCTTCTGGGCAGAAAGGGGCGAATGGTACCGATGCCTCCGCGGAGAAGAAGCTGACCGACTACAAGACCCCCATGCTGGAGACCCTGCGCCAGCCGAGGGCCTGGCTGAGCATGCTGCTCTTTTTCTTCTACGTGGGTGCGGAGAGCGGCCTAGGGACCTGGACCTACAGCCTCCTCACGGAGGCGCGCGGCGTGGACAAGACAATCGCCGGCTTCTTCGCCGGCTCCTATTGGCTCACCTTCACCCTGGGGCGCATCGGCGGCGGCCTGGTGGCCCACCGGATAGGGCCTGACAAGCTTGTCCTGGGCGGCCTGACGGGGGCCATCCTGGGAGCCCTCCTCCTCGTCTGGAACCCCTTCATGTCGGCCAACGTCATTGCAGTGGCCCTGATCGGGGTATCGATAGCCCCCATCTTCCCGGCCATGACCTCGGGCACACGGGCCCGGGTGGGCGAGCGCCACGCGGCCAACACCATAGGCATGCAGATGGCGGTTTCAGGATTCGGCATGGCGGTCATCCCCAGCTTCATGGGCGTCCTGGCCCGCCGGCTCTCACTGGAGGCCGTGCCCTACTGCCTCCTCATCGCCTACGCCATCCTCATGACGGCTTACGTACTGGCGGCGCGGAGGCGCCCTGGATGATCGAGCGCATCGCCTCCAGGCTGGGCAGGAAGGACGATAAGCCCAATATCGAGCTCGCCGAGCTCTTGAGCCAGCCTCGGAAGGCTGGAGCGATCGCGGAGATCGTCGATTGGTTATCCGATGACGATCCCGATGTCGTTAGCGATTGCATCAAGGTGCTGTACGAGATAGGCTACCGCAGGCCCCAAGCCCTGGTGCCTTATTGCGGCAGACTGCTCGCCGGCCTCGCATCGAGGAATAATCGCCTCGTATGGGGAACCTGCATAGCCCTTTCAACCATAGCGGAATTGTGCCCTGACGAGCTGTACGTTGAATTCGATGCAATCATATCGGTCTACCGGCATGGCAGCGTCATAGCCGTGGACAACTGCATCAGCATCCTTGCGGGAATAGCCAAGGGCAACCGTAAATACGCCAAGAAGATCTCGCCATTGCTGCTCAACCATCTTTCAATCTGCCGCCCGAAGGAACTGGCCCAGCATGCGGAGAGGATTCTCCCCTTCGTCGATGCCAAGACGATGCAGGCATTCCGTGGCATCCTTGAAAAGAGATATGATGCATTGTCCGCATCGCAGAAGAAAAGCATCAGCCGCCTTTTGAACAGGCTCTAAGGCGCTAGGCGAAATCCGCCCCGCCCGCCCACCTAGCCGCCACGGCTCAAAAATCCGGATACCGCCTCATGACCTCAAGAGCGTCCTGGTAAGTGTGCTGTCCGGGTAAGTCGGCTTGGGTCTCGTAGTCCCAGAACATGTAGTCCACGCGCAGGTTTTCGCGGGCGAAAGAAAAGATATCTTCCATGCTCAGGTAGCCTTCGGCGTGAACGGGCTCGATGACGCCCACCATCGTGTCATTCTTATGGTGCTTATAGGAGTCGCCCTGGGCCGAGCAGAAGAGGGGCAGGCGGCCGGCATAGGCTGGGTACATGGGATAGGACCATTCAGCCAGGGATGAGTTATAAGGGAGGATATCGGGCCCGCCCATGGCCACGCCGCTTCCAACGAGGGCATCGGCGACGCGGTAGAGGTAGCGCTTGCCCCCATAGAGGAAATTCGAGTACCAGAAGACGCGGCTCCGCGGGAGGGCTCCCTTCCAGGCCAGGAGGATATCGATGAGAGCCTGGGAGTAATTCTCAGGGCTGTAACCGAAGACCTCTATGGCTTCTTCATCGATACTAAGGGCGGATTCCTGCATCGCCAAGCCCTCAAAATTCCACCTATCGTCGAAGGCCGCGCCGATAGCCTTTCCCAAGGCGATGAAGCGTTCCACCATGAGGGGATGCCAGCGGACGGGGCAGTGGTCGTTCGGGGCGGGCCGGATCTCGAGACGGGCCAGGTAGGGCGGAAGGGCGCTCTCGGCTGAATACGACATGTCCATGGCGAAGACGATGAGGCGCTTGCCCAGGGCTTCCAGGCCGGTCAAGTCGGACTCGATCTCAGTGAAATCGTAAACGCCCTGGTGAGGTTCGAGATCGCGCCAGAAGTATCGCTTGACCAGCCCCTGGAGGGCGGGCTCGTCCAAGTCCGATATCTCTTCAAGGCCTGTGCGACGCCCCACGCAGACGTAATGGCCGGGATGATATTTCTCCTCCGCCGAGGGAACCCAAGCCGGGCGCGAGGCGCAGGAGGCCGCCAAGCCGATCCCGCAGGCGATGGCCAGCGCGAGGAGCGGACGGCCAGGACCGCATCTATTCCCCTGATGCTTTTCCATGCGCAACATCCTTGACCGGATGGCCCCTCGTGTCAAGCGCCCCGCCCGCGCTGGATGGCCATGCCCGGTCCGGTTCGTCCCGGCCCGCGGGGCGCAGACAAGGGAGGCCGGGACTCGCTACCATGGTCCCATGAGCGACAAGGACAGAGCCCCGGACCTCAACCTGATCCGCCTCTCCTGGCCCATGTTCATAGAGGAGATCACGGGAGGGGTGACCAGCTTCTTCGACACCCTCTTCATAAGCATGATCTCGGACGAGGCGGCCGCCTCGGTGGGCATGCTGGGGCCGGTGCTGATGCTGGGTTACTTCATCCTGCCCCAATTCACATCGGCCGGCACCAGCGTGGCCGCCCAGTACATGGGCGCGGGGCGCGATGACCGCGTCCTGCCGGCCTGGACGGCCAACATCCTCATCAGCACGGCCATAGGCTCCGTCCTGGCGGCCCTCCTCTTCGCCCTGCATCGCCATGCCGGGCTCTGGCTGGGCATGACGCCGACGCAAAACGGCTACGCGGCCGAGTACCTCTCGGTGATAGCCTTCAACTTCATCGTGGTAGGCCTGCGCGGGTCCTATTGCTCCATCCTAGCCTCCAAGACCCTGACCCGCTGGAACATGGCGGCCTCGGTGGTCACCAACCTCCTCAACATCCCCCTGAACTACGCCCTGATGACGGGCTTCTGGATCTTCCCGGAACTGGGCATCCGCGGGATAGCCCTGGCCACGATGATCTCCTACCTGACGGGCTTCGGCATCGTCTTCTGGATGGTCCATTTCCGCCTGAGGATCGGCTTCGCGGTCAAGGGCCTCCTGGCTAGGGCCCGGGCCACGGTCATGCCCATCCTCAAGATCGGGGTACCCACGGCCATGGAGCCCTTCAGCTACACGATCCAGAGCTTCTTCGTCTCGGCATTCATCATCAGCCTGGGGGCCACGGCCATGGGGGCCAACACCTATGTCCAAAAATTCAACTTCCTAGACATGGCCGTCTCCTGGCCCCTGACCATGGGCGGCCAGATCATCATCAGCCACCACCTGGGCGCGGGCCGGACCGAGGCCGTCAGGAAGACCTACTGGAAGATCGCCTCCATCATCGTGTCTTTCGCCTTCCTGTGGATGCTGGCAGTCTTCATCTTCCGGGACTTCTTCCTTTCCTTCTTCACGAAGGACCCTGCCATCATCGGCGTCTCATTCTGGCTATTCCTCATGGCCCTCTTCATGGAGCCCATCCGTTCCATCAACATCCTGGGCGGGGTGGCCCTCAAGACGGTGGGCGACGGGAAGTTCTCGGTCATCCTGAGCCTGGTCTTCATGTGGGGCCTGGTGCCCCTCCTCTTCCTGGCCGTCAGGCTGGGCCTGGGCATCGTGGGGGTGTGGGCCTGCCTCCTCCTGGACGAGACGGTCCGCGCCCTCATCAACGCCTGGAGATGGAAGTCCGGCAGGTGGATGGGCAAGAGCGTGATCGGAAAGGGATGAGGGTGCCGCCGAAAAGGCAGGCAGAGCTTCATCGGCTGGCGAGAAACTAAGCGCGGGCCTTGACCCGTCCCTTCGGCGGGGCGGGGCTTGGCTTTTCCGAATACTGTTCTCATATAGGAATGCCGCCGCTTCGTGGCTTGGCACGCATATTGCAATCAATCCGCGGAGGCATCCATGAGACTCATGATCGTCGATGATTCGAACATCATGCGCCGCGCGATCGAAAAGTACCTCGAGGGGTACGGCCTTGAGCTCGTGGCGACGGCGGGCGACGGAGAGGAAGCCCTGTCGCGCTTCGACGCCTGCGAGCCGGATCTGGTGACACTGGACATCACCATGCCGCGCCTTAACGGGCTGTCGTGCATAGAGTACATGATGAAGGCCCGTCCCGCCACGCGGGTGCTGGTGATCAGCGCGCTCAAGGATCCGGGCACGGCCCTCAGGGCCTACAAGCTGGGGGCCAGGGGCTTCCTGCCCAAGCCCTTCACCGCCGAGCAGCTCAGGCGCGAGATGGCCAGCCTGGGCGCTTGCCGCGCCGGATGCGCCCCGTGACAGAGTACGAAGTCAAGTCCTTCATCAGGGTCATCTCGGAATACTTCACTGGCGTGACGGGCGAGGCCCCGCGCATGGGGCTGCCCTACGTCAAGGATGGACGCCATGAATCGCGCGGGTACGCCGGGATGATCGGAATATCCGGATCGCGCCGCGGCGGTGTCTACTTCTCTTCGGGGCCCGAGCTGCTGCGCTCATTGGCCGCCCATATCCTGGGCGGCGAGGAAGCCGACGAGGAGATGCTCTTCGACCTGGTGGGCGAGATGACCAACACCATAGCCGGGAATATGCGCGAGACCTTTGGATCGTCCTTCAACATCTCGGTGCCGATCGTCGTCAAGGGCGCCATCGACGACATCGTCATGCGCCTCAAGCCCCCGGTCATAATCATTCCCCTGGAATGGGAACGCCAGCCCTGTCAGCTGGCCATCGGCCTGGAGTAACTCTCATGGGCAAGAGCCTTCTGGACGCCGCCTGGGTGGTGGTGGCCTCATCGCTAGTCTTCATCATGCAGGCCGGTTTCGCCATGCTCGAATCTGGCCTCACGCGCTCGAAGAACTCCATCAATGTCGCCATCAAGAACCTGACCGACCTGGGTATCTCGGTTCTCTGTTTCTGGCTGGCGGGATACGCCCTGATGTTCGGCCCTAGCATTGGAGGCCTGATCGGTGCGGGTGGATTTGCTTTCGATCCACAGGCGAACGCCGCTGAGGGTTGGTGGCCGATGGTCTTCTTCCTCTTTCAGGCCATGTTCTGCTCAACTGCCGCTACAATCGTATCGGGCGCCGTGGCCGAACGCATGCGCTACCTCTCCTACATCATCTCCACCGCCTTCATGTCGCTCGCCGTCTATCCGGTATTCGGCCATTGGGCCTGGGGCGGCGCCCTGGAGGGACGCGCCGCGGGATGGCTGGCCCGCCTGGGCTTCGTGGATTTCGCGGGCTCCACGGTCGTCCACTCGGTAGGAGGCTGGGTCTCCTTGGCGGCCCTCCTTGTCATAGGCCCGCGCGCCGGCCGTTTCGCGCCTGACGGGAAGCCGGCTTCCATAAACGCCTCGAGCGTTCCCTTGGCCGTCCTGGGAGCGATGATCCTGTGGTTCGGCTGGATTGGCTTCAACGGCGGGTCGACCCTGGCGATGAACGGCCAAGTGGCCGGCATAGTGGTGCGCACGACCCTGGCGGCCGCGGCCGGCATGGCGGCGGCCCTGGCCGCGGGCTGGCCGCTTTTGGGGAGGCCGGATGTCGGCCTGGTCCTCAACGGCACCCTGGCGGGCCTGGTCGGGATCACCGCCTCGTGCCACGCGGTGAGCTACGCCGAATCGGTCCTCATCGGCGCGAGCTCGGCCCTGGCCGCCCTTGGGATAGAGCGGCTCCTCCTCAGGCTGCGCATCGACGACGCGGTGGGCGCCATACCGGTCCACCTGGGAGCCGGAATCTGGGGCACCCTATGCGTCGGCCTATTCGGATCGCCCGAGGCCCTCGGGACGGGCTTGGGCAGGGGCGGCCAGGTGCTCATCCAGCTGGCGGGCATCGGCGCCTGCGGCGCATGGTGCTTCGGGTCGGCCCTCGCCTTCATGCTGGTTCTCAATAAAATATCGCGGGTCAGGGTATCCGCGGCAGACGAGTTCTCCGGGCTCAACAAGGCCGAGCATGGAGTCACCACGGAGATCCACGATCTATTCGCGGTGATGGACGAGCAGAGTCGTACGGGCGATATCAGCCTACGCGCTCCTGAGGAACCCTTCACGGAAGCCGGGCAGATCGCCAGGATGTACAACCGCGCCATGGACAGGCTCGAGGGCAGCACAGTGGAGAAGAGCCAATACCTGGCCCTCCTGGAGAACATAGGCGAAGGCATGTTCCTCCTGGGAACGGACCGCAAGGTCGAGCCCTACTATTCCGCCGCCCTGGAACGCATCCTGAGACGGAGCGGCCTGGCAGGGCTGGGGATGCAGGCCATGCTGGCGCCCCTGCTGGATTCAGCCCGGGCCAGCGACGCCGCGGGAGGGGCCGACGGGGCCCAGATTGCGGCATCCCTGCCGGACTTCCTCGACTTCTGCTTCGACCCCTCCTTCCCATGGGAAAAACTGGATGCCCTGAATCCTCTACGCGAGATCGAGGTCGATTTCGATACCGGCGCGGCCTCCTTCGAGAGGCGCTACCTGCGCTTCGAATTCAAGCGCGTCATGCGCGCGGGGGCTGTAGCCCGCCTCTTCGTGACCGTGCGCGACGCTACGGAAAAGAGGGCCTTGGAGAATGAGATGGAGCGTTCCAAGGCCCAGACGCGTTCCGAGATGGAAATGCTGTATCGCATCGTCAAGGCCGACCGCGCCGTCCTAGCCGAGTACATTGAGGGCGCACGTCTGGACGCGGAGGCCATCAACCGCGAATTGCAGTCTGAGGGCGACCCGGCCGTGTACAGGCTGAAACTCGAGGAAATATTCCGGTTGAGCCATGCCATCAAGGGCGATTCAGACACACTGGGTTTAGATTTCATCGCTGACCTGGCCGAAGGCATGGAAACCGCCATCAAGAGCGCCCTGGCGAAAGCCGCCATCACGGCCGAGGAATTCCTGGCCGTGGCCCTTGCCTTCGGGGGACTGAAGCTGAACTTGGAAAAACTATCAGCCTTAGCAGAGGACTATTTGACCGGCACCGCCTCGGCCCAAGACGATACGTCCTGGAGCGCTTCCCTGCGTCAATCCATCGAAGCGCTGGCCGCCCGCCTCGGGCAACGCTGTGGCAAGCGGATCTCCATGGACTTCAGAGCCGAGGCCGAAGTCTTGTCTGACTTCAGTCCCCTGCAGCGCAAGGCCCTCAAGGATATCGCCGTCCAACTTACGCGCAACGCCATATACCATGGCATAGAGATGCCGACCGAACGACGCGAGGCGGGCAAGTCCGAGACCGGACGACTGAGCCTGAGTATCCGCATGGCCGGAAACTCCGTCTTGATGGAATTCGAGGACGACGGCCGCGGCCTGGACATCGCCAAGATAGGCCGTATCGCAAGCGATAAGGGCTTGCTCGATCCATCGGCGAAGCACGGGCAGGCCATGATCGCCCGGCTCATATTTTCGCCAGGATTCTCGACCGCCGATAGCGACGACCGGACGGCGGGGAAGGGCATCGGGCTCTCCCTGGTGGCCGAATTGGCTAAGAAGCAGGGTTGGCGTCTGGGTATGTCGAGCCGCAGGGGGCGCGGTTGCGCGTTCAGCCTTCGCATGCCCCTGGAACGGGCCGTATGAGGAGCGGCCTATCCTGCTCCGAGCCCTGCGTCCTGGCGGATTTCTTCCGGGCCAGCCACGAGGCCATGTACATCACCACCCGGGATGGCTACTTCCTGCGGGTCAACGCCAGCTTCGAGAGAATGCTGGGCTATGGCAGCGGCGAGCTGGACGGCCGCCCCGTGGCGGACACATACGGCCATTCGGCGGATAGGGAGGAGTTCATGGCCGCAGTTGAACGGGAAGGCACCGTCCGCGGCTACCAGCTCTCCCTGAAGAAGAAGAATGGCGGGCTCGTGCTTTGCCAGATCGACGCCACGGCCTGGGACGACGGCCAGGGCATGTGCGGCTATCGTGGCATCGTCAGGACTAAGGAAGGTATCCTCGAATCATTCCGGCGTTACGTCAACCTGCTCCAGCCGGGGAAATCCAGCCGCGGTTCGTCCTTCGTCCAAGATCCTTCGCTGCTCACGGACCACATGACCGAGGAGGTCCTGGGCTATATGGACCGCACCGGGCTCAATCCCCTCAAAACCGCCAGGCGTCGCGTGACTATCGTCTTCTTCGATATCCGAGGTTCCACGACCATCGCTGAACGGTTGGAGCCGGAGGCCTTCGCGTCCATCCTCAACGACATCTTCACGGACATCATGGACCTGGTGTACGGCCACAAGGGTTCGGTCAACAAGCTGATAGGCGACGGCATGATGGCCACCTTCGGCTGCCCCTTGGCGTCCGGCGATGATGCCATCAACGCGGTGGAGGCCGCCATCGGCATTCAGGAGTACCTATCCACCTTCAACGACGTCAGGCCCCCGGGGATCGGGAAGGACATAAGGGCCGGGATAGGCATAGCCACCGGGGAGGTGTTCGCCGGCCTGATCGGGTCGGTGCGCCGTCAGGAGTATACCGTGCTCGGCGATGCGGTGAACGTGGCCAGTCGTTTGGAGAGCCTCACGAAATCACTAGCCACGCCCATCCTCATGGACGAGGCTACCTACCTCGCGGTGAGACACCGCCTGGCCTGCGTCCAGGTCGCCTGCGGTCGCCTGCGCGGGAAGGCCGATCAAGTCAGGGTATACGCCCTGCGTTGAGTCCCCTGTGCGCCTGACTTCAGCGGAGAGCCCTTAGGGCCACGCCTCAGCTTCCCAGGAGGCGCCCCAGGATCTCGCGCAGGGCGGTGTTGACGTCCAGGAAGCCGTCCTTGTCCGGCACCAGGAAGACAGGGGAAAAATACATGCGGGACCAGCGCCTGTCCGCGGGGATGGGCAGGACATCCAGGCCAGCCTGTCGCGCCAGGGCCAGGGCCCGGGGCATGTGCCAGGCCGATGTGATGAGACCCATGCGCTTAAAGCCGCGGGCTTCCGCCATCCTGACATAGGCCTGGATTTCCTCTTCGGTATTTCGCACTTCCTCGGGGACGGACAGTATGGCGCTCTCGGGCACGCCCAGACCCATCCACAGGGTCTTGGTCTCGGTGGCGTAGTCGCGTTTTCCGTAGAGGGCCTCTATCGATGTCCCGCTCGATACCAGGTAGCCCGTCTTCCCTGCTCTCTGCCAGCGCACGCCCTCGGCGATGCGGTCGCCGCCCATGCCCAAGATAGGCCGTCCGCTGCGGGTCAGGCTCACACCGCCGCCCAGGGAGAAGATGGCGTCCAGGGCCGGCGTGGCGTTGATATCAGGATCAGGGATGCCGTTCTCCAATGCGCCCATCAGGGCATTACCCAGATAGCTGTTGCCGGCGAGGGAATAGAAGACGAAGATGCCGATTGCGGCCAAGGCGGGCTTCAAGCGCCGCGCGGCGGCTAGGGACGCGCTGAGGGCGGCTAAGCCTAGCCACAAGAGTCCCGAAGGCATGATGAGGGCCGTGGCCATGTTGCGGGCCTCCCAGTCCCTGAAGGCGCATAGGCCGGCCCCGCCCAGGGCGAGGACGGCCCCCGCCAACGAGAGCCAGAAGGTTGTCTTCGCGCGGGCCCCGGATGCGCGGCGACGACGCAGGTGCCAGGCCAGGGCGGCCCCAGCGCAGAAAGCGGTCAGGAGGAAAAGCATCAGGTAGACCATAAGGCCGATGATACCGCGCATACGCTATTAGCGGAAGCGCCTTCGCGTTCCCCTCCCCTCTTCGCACCTTCGCGTGCCCTCCCTCTTCGCGTCTTCGCGCCTTCGCGTGAGCCTCCCCTCTTCACATCTTCGCGCCTTCGCGTGAGACTCCCCTCTTCGCGCCTTCGCGATAGTGCGATATATTCGATACGCCATGAAGCCCCTGGAAGTATCGGTAAACGACCTCATGCAGCGCGGGTACGTCTATCTGCGCACGGAACCGGAAGGGAGAAACTTCCACAAGGGCTTCTCCCCCCAGCTCAGCCCGCGGGAACTCCTCGCCCTGGGTGTCTTCGGGGGTAAGTACATGACCGACTGCTCCGCCGAATTCCCGGACGCCTGGTTCGAGATGGCCATACTCTGCCACGAGACCCATCGACCTGAGCTGAATTACTTCTTAGTGAACGCCTCAAAGCCCCTGGCCTATTGGAGGGCAAAGGGATGGATCCATCCCGATGATCCGCGCGGCTGGTTTCAATGGTATTGCCGCTATTATTCGGGCCGGCGCTCCCCGGACGACGAGCGCCAAATAAACCGTTGGAAAGCGATGTCCCGGCATATCGCCCAATTGAAGGCCCACTGCGATCCCGGAGACCTCTCCTGCCGCCGCCGCCAGCGCCAAGCCCTTCTCCACTGGGCCTACGATAGCAGGAAACTCTAGTACTCTATCGAAATGCCCGGCGCATTTTTCTGGCGTGTATCTATTCGAACACTTCTCGCTGGTTAACAGAGATCAAGCGGCTTGATAAGTCGTTACGATGCTTCCAAGGAATAATGATGCCCGCGAAGCCGCGAAGACAAGACAAATCGTTTTTCGTAGCAAGCGATACCTTCCGAGCCGAGTATGACAGTCGATCGCCCCCTCATGACCCCTCCGCCCTTCCGCGCCTTCACGTGCCCCCTCTTCACGCCTTCGCGCCTTCGCGCCTTCGCGTGAACCTCTCCTCTTCGC
>CAYYCP010000073.1:0-13782 GCA_964470375.1 uncultured Spirochaetales bacterium | reverse complement strand
CCCCCCTCCTCGACAGCGTGATTTCCCCCAGCGAACCGTCTATCACCGCCCCATCCGCTTCGCTGGCGGCCTCCATGAGCCCCTTCACCGCCATGATGGCCGGCAGGCCGTATTCCCTCGATATGACCGCGGCGTGCGAGAGCAGCCCGCCCGTCTCCGTGGCCACGCCGGCTATGAGCCCGAAGAAGGGCGCCCAGCCGGGGTCGGTGTAGCGGGTGAGAAGGATGTCGCCCGCCCGGATGGCCCCGACTCCCTCTATGCCAGCCACGACCCGGGCCGGGCCGGATGCCCTTCCCGGACTGCAGGGCACACCCCTCAGCCTGGCCGGCGCGGCTATGCCATCGGCCCGCGCGGGTAGAGAGCGCGCCTCGCCGCGTCCGCGGCCGAGCTCGTCGGGGGCTTTGAAGCTACGGAAGGATTCATAATAGGCTCGGCGCTTTTCCACGGCGGCCTCGAAATCCGTCCCGGCGGCATCCCCGTCGATGAGAACCAGGATTTCCCCGATCTTCAGGAAAAACACGTCCTCATCCCGCGCGATCCGCCCCATTGAGCGGAGCAGGATCCCCAGCCTGCGCGTGAAGCGGCGGACGTGGTAGTAATGGCGCATGGAGAGGTCGCGGTATTCCTCGCGCCACCAAAGGAATTCCCGCATCCTGGCGATCAGCGCCGCGACCCGCCACCGCCTCCAGGGCGGGAGGCTCCGTGACAGGCGGCCGGCCTCGGACTCGAAGGCGGCCGCTCGGGCAGCCTCCTGCAAGCGCGGGTCGCGCGAATCGTCCACCGTCAACAGGGCCTTGAGCGCCTCCACGATTACGGCCGGATCCTCATCGATGCGCGGCACGAGGATATCCAGTTCGCGTGCGGAATGGTGCCGATACTCGCGGATACAGGTCCGTAAGGCCTCGTAGCCCGGCCCATCCTCGCCGCGAAGTATGGCGGTCGCTATGGCGGAAGCGTCGGTCTCAACCCAATGCCTGAGGCCGGAGGGATCTGAGCGCAATGAGCGCGAGATGTCCCATAAGGCGAGATTCGGCCTGATGTGGGATATGCCGCGCAAGCCCGACATGAGGGCTAATAGGTCGGCCCCCGTTCCCTTGAGGACACCACGATTCAGGCTCTGGAAATTAGAGTGATTGAAAATGAGGTGGAAATAACCGTACTCAGAGCGGTAATAATCCTCCCTGATGAAGCGCCCGTAGAACGCCAGGAATTCGGGCGCCTCCATGGCATCTGAATCGATGCTTTCCAATCTTTCCAGGCGCGCGATGGAGGCGGCCCTGAAATCCCGACAGGCCGCGAGCTCCTCCCTGAAGAGCCTTGACAGGGCCTGTACGACCCGGATTCCGCGCAGCAGCCCGCGGAGAGAAGGCCGCGAGCGGCGGCCGTCTCCCTCATAGGCCGGCTCTATCCCGAAATCCTCGTCGAAGCGCCGTTCGACGAAGCCCGGCAAGCGTAGGAGGCATTCCTTGACAGCGCCCAGGTTCCAGTAGGGCCGACCATAGCGCATCATTCCCCATCGCAGGCCATCGGCTGAATCCAGCATGCGCGCCGAGAGCAGATACTCCGGCATGACGTTCTCCCAGACTAGTTCGTAAAGGCTCCACATCAGGGGAGCGCAGGCTGAGGAAGCCACACCGCCATCCTTAAAATTGGCGTTTGTCCACTCGCCCTCCGCGCAAGTCGTACGGATGCCCGTCGCCGGCCTGCATTGCAGGAGATGCATCTCGCCACCGAGCATAGTCCATTCGATGTCGATCGGCGCGCCGGCCATTCTCTGGGCCTTCAAAGCCAGGCCGCACAGCCCGCATAGCTCGGATTCGGTGAGGCTGGGGCGCCCGGCAGCCTCTCCGACGAGCCGCTCCTCGGTGCCGCCGTCGTCCCGCGGCAGGATGAGGGTCTCCTTGCGCCCGACCCGGGACTCCACCAGCGCCTCCCCCATCCAATCCCAGCGGAAGAGATCGGGCTGGGCCGATCCCCGCACCACCGACTCGCCCAGCCCCCATGAGGACTCGACCAGCATCACGGTATCGCAGCCGCTGACTGGATCGACGGTGAATATGACCCCGCTCTTTTCGGAAGGCACCAGGCGCTGGACGATGACCGCCATATCCAGGCCCATGGGGGATAGACCGCGCTCTATGCGGTAGGCGATAGCGCCGGGATTGTAAAGGGAGGCCCAGCACTTCAGGACAGCCCGAGCACCCTGTTCAGGGCCGCGCACATTGAGGATACTCGAATGCTGCCCGGCGAAGGAATGTCCTTCGAGATCCTCCTGGACCGCGCTGGAGCGAAAAGCCCAGGCGGCCTGCCCCATCAGAGGCTCCAGAGCCAAGGCCAATCCCGCGGGCACCTCCCTTTCGAGAATCCGGTCCCGGCATGCGCGGGCGGCCCTATCGATAGATAGAGCGTCTCCAAGGTTTATGGCGGAGAGGGTATCGGAAATCCCTGTGGAGATGCCCGACTCCTCAAGGAAGGAGCGGAAGGCCGAAGCGGGAATGACGGCCCATTCGGGAACCGGCAAGCCCCATTCGCCCAGCTTTGCCAGGCCGATGGCCTTGCCGCCGATCTCCGCTATCCCCGCCTCGCGCGCGGCTTCCTGCCGCAGAATGGCTATGGCCTCCATCAGGCTGCCTGCCTCTTGAGCCTAGCCAGGTACAGCCCGATGTTCACGAGGTAATGCACCGCCGCGCCGATGCCCAGGAGCCACAGCCCGGTGGCCGCGTCGAAACGGTAGAAAGCGTACAAGGCCGCCAGGCAGCCGATCACCGAATCGACCTGGTCTATGAAACCAAAGAAAAAACCCTTCAAGCCCTTGAGATTAGCGCCCGGCCCTATACCGAGCCTTCTTTTCATCAGGCTGTTCGGCAGCTCGAAGAGGACATAGCCCAGACCCCACAGAGCGCCGCAGAGGGGGGGCAGGAAGGGCCAGGCAAGGTCCTGGAAGGGCACCAAGGATATCGCTCTGATCCGGGGCCAGGCGGCCCAGAGCGCGGCTTGCAGGCTGAAGAAAAAGGAACTGAAGACGATCATGCCCAGGAAGCCCTTCCATGTCTTGTTGTCGCCGAAGACGCGTTTCCCATCCCGCAGGTTTCTACCCCCATCCATGGGGCGCTTGAGCCGGCTGTGGACGGGAGACTTGACGTAGACCATGTTGCAGATGCCCGCGAGAACGATGGGCAGCATCAGGTAGAGCAATGACGCGAAGCGCTGCGGATTCACTGCCCGCGACCTCCCTCCACGCCTATTCTACTGAGAGCGAGCACACGCGTCTCCAGGCCTCGGGCGGACGCGCGCTCGATATCCTGATCCAGTTCGACTGCTCCGGGCTCGAATGCCAGCACGATTGAAGACCCACCATACTGAAAGAACCCCTTTCCCTGGCCGCGCCGCAGGACGCCTCCCCCGGGGTAGGCCTGGACGATCCCGTTCACCGTCAAGGCCGCTACATCCACCTCGATGGCCTCTCCGAAAGCGAGGCTGTCGATCAGGGTCCATTGCCGCCAATTGCCGCCGTAGACGTCGGCCCCGGAGTCCAGGGCCACCGGCGAGACCGAATGGAAATACCCTGGCACGGTCTGGACCGGGCCATGCGTGCAATCGCCGAAGTAGAAGAATCGATGGCAGTCGGACGGGCATAGCCGGAATATCAGCAGGAGGCCGCCGGTCCATGGCCGCGGGTCCAAGGCCCCGGCCGTGAGCGTCCGTAGGGTGTATCGGCGGCCCTTCACCATGAAGGAAGAGTCTTCCCCGATACGCAAGGCCAAGAGCTTCGAATCCGCGGGGGCGACGAGGCAACGAGGGTCGGGATCGAGAGGTCGGGCGGAAGGCCGGAGACGGCGGGTGAAGAAATCGTTGAAGGAGACGAAAGACTCCACGGGGCGCTCGAACTCGGATTGGTCGATACCGTAACGCTTGATGAAGGGCTTTATCCTGGCGCGGCTGGCGGCCGAGTCCATGCCTCGGGCATACAATCTGGAGAAGAAGGGGCGCTTGATCACCAGCTCCGACACCAAGCGCCGAAAGGGGTTGCGGTAGAGGAAGCGCATGGCCCCGGATTCGAACACCTCCTCCTCCATGACCTTGCCGGAGACTCTGTCCATGAAGGGGATCCTCATCCGAGTAGGCCCACGATCCAGAACGCGCTCAAGCCGAGGGCGATCAGGATGAAGATCGGGTAGAAGACTCCGCGCGGCTTGGGCATCCTGAAATTGCCCACGAAGAGGAGGGCCAGCGAAGCCATCACGGCCCGCAGGGCCCATGGGAATATCCGTCCGTCCGCCAAGCGCGAGAGGGGATAGGCGAGGGCGAAGAAGAGGGAGGCGAAGGTTACGGGCAGGCCCGTGAAATGCCTCCTTGCCCCGCCCCCGCCATTATCCTCCTGGACTCCGAAGAAGGCCAGGCGCTGGGCCGCGCAGACGAGGTAGCAGAGGGAGAGGACGGCGTCCAGGGCGGTCCGGTTCCCTATCAGCCAGGCCACCGCGACCGGAGCGACGCCGAAACAGACCATATCCACCAGGGAATCCAGATGCGCGCCGAAAGCCGGGCGGCCGGGATCCCTGGAGGGCAGGGCCCTGGCCAGTGGACCGTCGAGGAAGTCGCAGATGCCCGCCCAGATGGCGCAGAGGGCCATGGCCTCAAAAGCCCCCCGGGCAGCAAAGGCCATGGAGGCGAGGGACAGGGCAGCCCCCAGCAAGGTCAGGCAGGTAGCCGGATCGAAGACGAGGTTGAAGATCCTCCTATGCGCTGCCATCGATGCTCCTTTCCCATAATGCGTAGCGGTGTACCTCTTCGGCATCACGCGGGACCCTCGCCTGGACCGTGGAATCATCCGCCACCAAAGCCATAACGAAGCCTCGCCCCGCACGCAGGGCGGCCTCGCAGGCAGCGTAGCCCAGGAGGGCCCCGATCCCTGAACCGGCCCTTACGGCCGATGGCCGGGCTCCCAGATAAAGGTCCATAATGTCCGGGCGCGGATCGCGGCTGATCAGGAAGCGTAGGGCGGCCAAGGGCGACGAGGAGCCGCGCATGGCCCGCAGGCCACGCCCGGGATCGGGCAGGACGATATTGAATCCGGCATCGCGCCCATCCGGCTGTACGGCCAGGAAGGCGAGCGACGGGTCCCACACCCTGGACAGGTCCCTGAAAAGGGCCTTGAACTCGCGCGCATCAAGGGGCGTGAAATCCGCGAAGCCGGCGTAGGCCTCCATGACCATCCCGTGGATCGAGGTCAATTCGGCGTCCAGCCTGCGCGGATCAGGATTGCGCAGCGAATACCCGGCGGCCAAGGCCTTCGCGCGGTTGGCCGCCATGCTCGCGAGCAGGATATCCTGTCCGCTTTTTCCCAGGAAAAAGCTGGACCATGTCTTGGAGGGCTTGAAGCCCGCCGCTTCCAATTGTCCGGGGTACCAGGGCTTATTCACGGGCTCACCCATGAAAGTCCGGGTAGGCTCAGCCGATATCATGAATCGGTAATGGCCCCAGATGGAACCGTCCATGGGGGCACAGGCTGAGGCGCAGCCGCGCGCGGCAAGGAGCGATACGGCTGCCGAGAGCATGGCGGCCGATGATTCCTGGTCGTCCTCGCACTCGTAAAGGCCGATGCATCCGCGAGGCCGACCATCTTGTCCAGCCCGCCCGTTCACGAAGGCGGCGCAGCGCCCCGTGACGCGGCCGTCCCGCCTCGCCAGAATGGGCATGAACTCTATGGAAGGGGAAAGCGGATGCTCGCCGCGGAACCATGACCTGATCTCCGCCGACCCCACCGGGCACCAGAGCGTGTCGCCCTTATAGAGTTCGAAAGGGAACCGGATGAAGGCTCCCAGGTCGCGAGTATCGATGCGAGAAGCGATCGGCATCATTTGTTGAAATCCTATATCATTATTCTAGGGAAAACAATCTTCGCCCGGGCCGCCTCACCATACCAGGGGCAGCAAGCGCCACCTCACCTTCTTCATGTACTCCGCGTAGCCCGGGAGGCCATCGATCAGCACCTTCTCCTCGTTCAGGATGCGCGGGACCAGGACGGCCACCATGAGGGGCAGGGGCAGGAGGCCCCAGGGGGACTGGAGGATGAGGGGCACTCCGGCGTAGATGATGGGCACGAGGGCGTACATGGGGTGGCGCACGATGGCGTAGGGCCCCGTGTCGATCACCTTCTGGCCCTCCTGGATCTTGACGGTCCTGGCGGCGTAGCGATTGGCGGCGAAGACCGCCAGGAGGGCCAGGTAGGACAGCGCGAAGACCGCCAAGCCCGTGATGATGAGGGGCCAGGAGAAGGGCGTCCAGCCGAAGCGCCGATCCAGGGCCGGGATTACGAAGATGGCGGTGAAGGGGAAGAAGGACAGGCCGATGATGGAGCGCTGGGGCTTCTCGCGCTCGCTATAGTCCATGCGCTTGCGCAGGAATTCCGGATCCTTGCGCAGGTAATAGGAGAACAGCGATACCACGATGAGGATGAAGGCCCCCAGGAGGATCCAAGCTCCAGGATAGTCCCAGGTTCCCGCCAGGCCGAAGAGGATGCCCCCCAGGGCGCCGAGGAAGATGACGGAGACGGTGACCAGCTTGGCCACCAGGCGGGGGATGCTGACATTTTCGACCAGGATTTCCTTGTCTTCGGGCATGGGACGCCTCCCTTCAGGGCACGGACGAGGCGGCCAGGCCGCAACGCTCACGGCTACCCTGATTCTAGCCCTCCGCTTCCGCCTGCGCCAGGGGTCGGGCGGGGGCACGCTCGGAGATCGAAGACTGCGGATCGATGGACCGATGGAGGACAGTGCCTGCGCGCCTACCCGTTCAGCGAGAAATGAAGAGGGGCCGCCCCGCGGGGCGACCCCTCTTAAGGTTTCTAAAATACCCCGGCTCACTTCTTCCCTATCAGCCTCACGATCAGGTCGTAGATCTGCTGGGCGCCCTTGGCCGGCGTGTAATTGCCGAAGGCGACATGCTGGTAGAGAAGGTAGAAGGTAGAATTGAACTCCGTATCGTTGGGCAGATTCTTGTCCGGCGCGGAGGTATGGGGACCGGCTTCCTTCATGTAATCCAGGATCTTCTGATCCACCCCGCTCAAGGCCGCCGTGCGGGCGGTTGCGGAGGCGGAGGCGCCCCGGTCAAGCCCCAGTATCTTGGCGGCTTCGGGGGAATTCACCAAGAAGTTTATGAACTTGGCCGCGGCCTCAGGGTTCTTGGAATCCTTGTTTATAGTATAGTACTGGCTGACGTTCTGCCAGAGAGCCTTGGTGGCGGCGGCCCCGGGCAGCTCCATCAAAGCCAGTTCGTCCTTAGTGGCGGCCTGGTAACCGGAGAGCTGAGTGGTCCACAAGAAGCCGATGACTGCCTTGCCGGCGATCACCATGGATGAATCAGCGTTGGCTTCGGCGTACCCGGCTGCTACGTCGGCTGGAGGGATGAGACCGTTCTTGCGGTAATCGGCGAAGAGCTCGAGGTATTTCTGAATATCAGCAGGCTTGAGCTGGGTCGAATTGGTGGCCGAGACGTACAAGCGGGTTCCATTGTAGCCGGCCCAATAGCCGAAGTTGGTGGAATTTGAGGACATGGCGCCGATATCCACCATCGGATAGACACCCTTGGGGAGTTTATTCTTGATGCTCATGAGGTAAGCCCTAAATTCGTCATAGGTCATGGATGTCTTGGGCAGGGGCGCCTTGACTCGCTCCAGCAAGGACTTGTTGTAGACCAGGGAAGGCATGGTCACGCCCGTTGAGATGCCGTAGAGGTTACCGTCGAAGGTGCCCTGTTGGATGGCGGCCGGGTCGATGACGGACGTATCGAGCTCCTTGCCGGCGTAGGCGTTTAGGGGCAAAAGGACGCCTTTGCGTACGTAATCTCCGATATTTCCGCCCATCTGGATGATGTCCGGGCCGGCCCCGCCGGCTATCTGGGTGTCCACCTTAGTGAAATGATCGCCTGTGCCGCCTGAAGGCTCAGCGTTGACCTTGATGCCCGGGTTGGCCTTCTGGAATAGATCGATGGCCGCCTGGCTGATCTTGACACGGGACTCGCCGCCCCAATACGCCCAGCGGATCGTCACGTCGTCCGCGAAGACGGCCGCGGCCGTCAGCAGGACAAGCAGCGCGATACAGATTTTCTTCATCGCGTACCTCCTTGGAATGATAGGGATGCGATCATCCCTTGATACCCGTGGTGGAAATTCCCTGGATGAAGTATTTCTGCAGGGAAAAGAACAAGACCAGGCAAGGGAGCAGGGACAGGACCGACATGGCGAACATGGGCCCCCACGATGAGATGCCCGAGGAGTCAAGGAAGAGCCTGAGGCCCATCGGCACGGTGAAGGACCTGGGTACGTTCAGGTACAGGAGCTGGGTTAGAAAGTCATCCCAGGTCCACAGGAAGGTGAAGAGGACTGTGGTGATGAGGGCCGGCATGGCCAGGGGCACGATGATCCGCGCGTAAATGCCGAATTTGCCGCAGCCGTCGATGATAGCCGACTCATCCAGCTCCTTGGGGATGCCGCGGATGAATTGCACCAGGAGAAAGATGAAGAAGGCGTCGGTGGCGAAGAGACGCGGCACGATCATAGGCAGGAAGGTGTTGATCCATCCGAAGGAGCGGAACATGATGTAACGCGGGATGGTGGTGACATGGCCGGGGAGCATCATGGTCAGCATCATCAGGGCAAACCAGAATTTCCGGCCTTTGAAACGCAGGCGGGCGAAGGCGTATGAAGTCAGCGAGCAGAACACCACGTTGGCCAGGACACACAGGCCGGAGATGATGAAGGAGTTCTTGAAGAAGGTGGCGAAGCCGACGATACCGATGCCCTTCCAGCCCTGGGCGTAGTTCTGCAGGGTGAATGGCCGGGGGATGAGACCGGGATCCGTGAAGATGGAGCTGGTCTCCTTGAATGATGCCGAGATCAGCCAGGCTACCGGGTAGAGCATGCCCACGCCCAGGACGATGATGACCAAGTTGGCCGATACGGCGTAGATGATCCTGCCGACGCGCCCTTTCATTCGCCGCTCCCGTAGGAGACCAAGGTCCCCGACAGCTTGAAGGACAGGGCGGTCAGGCCGGCGATGATGACGAGGAGAGCCCATGCCATGGCCGAGGCGTAGCCCATTTCTCCAAAGCCGAAACCCTTTAAGTAGAGGTACAGGCTGTAGAACATCGTGGAGTCCAGGGGGCCGCCTGAGCCGTTGGAGACTATGTAGGCCTGAGTGAAGGACTGGAAAGCCCCGATCATCTGCATGACCAGATTGAAGAAGATGACCGGCGAGAGGCAGGGCAGAGTGATGTGGAGGAATTGCCGGAATTTCCCCGCCCCGTCCACGGCTGAGGCGTCATAGTACTCTTGGGGGATCTGTTTGAGCCCGGCCAGAAAGATGATCATAGGCGAACCGAACTGCCAGACCGACAGGAGAATGAGGGTGTATAGGGCGTAACGCGGATTGGAGATCCATGAAGGAGGCTGGACCTTGAAGAGGGCCTCCAGGATCATGTTGATCACCCCGTCCCCTGCGAAGAGCCGGCGCCATAGCACGGCGATAGCCACCGAACCGCCCAGGAGGGTGGGGATGTAGTAAAGAGTGCGGTAGAAGGAAATCAGCCGGAGTTTCTGGTTCATCAGCATGGCCACGGCCAGGGCGAAGGCCAGCTTAAGCGGCACGGATATGAGGACATAGCGTAAAGTCACCAGGAGGGACTTGAGGAAGCGCTCGTCGCGCGGGAACTCCGGGCTGCCGACCAGCATGACCATGAAGTTACGCGCGCCCACCCACTTGGGCGGCTGGAGGATGTTGTATTGGGTGAAGGAGAGATAGAGAGAGTAACCCATTGGATAGATGGTCAGGACAAAGAAGCCTAGGAGCCAGGGGACTAGGAAGGCGTAGGAAGAGGCATTGTCGCGCAGCCGTCTCTGGCGTGAGGACAGGATCATGGGCAGCCCTCCCCTCCCCAAAATGGTGAAGAGCCGCACGGCCGAACGAAGGCGCGGATTCTCATGCGCAGACCCTATCCCCGCATCACCGCGGCGGGAAGCGCACACTTTCACCGAAATGAGCACATTCCCACAGGGAATACAGCATTTGGAGAGTAGTGCATCGATGAACAAGCAGGGCAGGACCGCCTCGCTGACTTACGCGATCCTGAAGCTGGTCATCGGATCCGTCTTCCTTGCGATCCATCATCCGCTCAGCCGCGGTCGAGGCATCCGAAGGCATGAGCTACGGCATGCCGGTCTTCTTCCTAGGCGGCCCGGCGGCATACTACGCCGCCACGCGGGGGCACATCGGCTACTAACCCACGCCTTCCGGGGTAGCGGCCTTCGAGGCCGAACTCGCCGCCGGTCCGCGAGATGTGATACCTTGGAGCGATGACACGGATTTGGAAACGCGACGCCTTCGTATTCCTTTCCAGCCAAGTCCTGTCCCTCTTCGGCTCCTCGCTGGTGCAGTATGCCCTGATGTGGCACATCACCCATAAAACGAAGTCCGGGACGATGATGACCCTCTTCGTCATCTGCGGCTTCCTGCCCAGTCTCATCCTTTCGCCCTTCGCCGGAGTCCTGGCCGACCGCTTCGACCGCAAGCGCATCATCATGCTGGCGGACGGCATGATCGCCGCGGTGACCCTGGCCCTGGCGGCCGCCTTCTCCTCCGGGGCGGAGGCATTCTGGTTGATGTTCCTGGCGGCCGCGGCCCGGGCGGCCGGATCAGCCCTGCAGCAGCCGGCGGTGGGGGCTTACCTCCCCCAGATCGTGCCCGCCGAGGCACTCACGCGGGTGAACGGGATCAACGGCAGCCTCCAAGCCGCCATTATGATCGTGTCGCCTATCCTGAGCGGGATCCTGATGTCTCTGGCGCCGCTGGGGCTGGTGTTCCTGATAGACGTTGGCACAGCCGTCTTGGCCATCACCGTCCTCGGCCTCTTCCTCAGGATCCCGCCGAACGTCAAGGCCGCGACCACCAGCAGCTACTTCAATGATCTGCGCACGGGTCTGGGCTATATACGCGGGCACGGCTTCCTTATGCGATTCTTCGCTTATCTGGCCGTCCTCTACGTCTTCATCTCGCCCTCGGCCTTCCTGACGCCCTTGCAAGTCGCGCGCAGCTTCGGTCCCGAGGTATGGCGCCTGACGGCTATCGAGATCGCCTTTTCCGGCGGCATGATGGCCGGCGGGTCAATCCTGGCGGCCTGGGGCGGCTTCCGCAACCGCATGGCCACTATCTTGGCCTCCATCGGCGGCATGGGCCTGTGCGCCATCGGCCTCGGCCTCCTGCCGTGTTTTTGGCCTTACCTCGGCAGCATGGCCGTCTTCGGCCTCATCCTTCCCTTCCTCAACACACCGGCCACGGTCCTTCTCCAGGAGAGGGTCGATGGAAAGTACCTGGGGCGGGTGATGAGCGTGCTCACCATGATTTCCTCATCCGTCATGCCGATGAGTATGCTGGCCTACGGCCCCTTGGCGGAACGTGTCAGCGTGGAATGGCTCCTCCTGGTATCCGGGGCGGCCATGGCCGCCATGGCACTGCTCATGTCTATGGATAGGATCCTTATGCGAGCGGGTACAGAGACGGCCCGCTGATGACTTCGTCGATGGTTTGACGCGCCAACATGCTGAATCTATAATGAAGGCATCAGGCGAGGGAATGCTTCACATCATTCCCCATAGCCCTACCGCCCTCATCATGCATTCCCCGCCGAAAGAAGACGGCCGCCCGGAGCCGGGTCGGCCGTCCCGCGGGCTCAGTCCTCCCCGGCCAAGCTTAGGAAATCGGTGGGCACGCCGGTCTTGCGGTGGCCGTAGCGGTGGTCGAGCTGGAAGAGGCCGTTCTGGCTCTCGCCGACCTTGGTCAGTTGGGCCAGGATCTCGGTATCGTTCTTCTCCTCCTCCACCTGTTCCTTGACGTACCAGGCCAGGAAACCCTCAGTGGCATAGTCGGACTCGGACTTGGCCAGCTTCATAAGGGCGTTGATGCTGGCGGTTACACCCTGCTCATGGGCGTAGGTCTTCTCGAACATGGCCTTGAGCGATGGGTACTCGGTCGGCGGGGCCGAGAAGGCCTGTATCCTGGGCTTGCGGCCCTGGTCCAGGAGATAGCGATAGATCTTCATGGCGTGGAACATCTCTTCATGGTACTGAGCCATGAACCAGGCCTCAAAGCCAGACCAGTTCATGTCGGCGCATTGGGCCGACATGGCCATATAGAGATAGGCCGATTCCATCTCCTTTCTCACCTGGTCGTTGAGCCCCTCGTACATCTTGTCTGAAATCATCCTGGTCTCCTTAGCGCCCCGCTGTCAGGGGCATTTACTTGATTGTGGCAAATATACTGGCATGGGCAGGGCTCTGGCAAATGCCCTGGCCCGGCCCATGCCCGCGATGCCCGCCGGACTATTCCCGCGCTAGGCCGGGTCAGTGGATATTTGAAATAGGGCTTGGAATATTCTAAGCTTGTCTATGCAGCCGCGCCCTTCGCGCGCGGCAACGTGGGCGCGGCCAAGGGCGCGGCTGGAGGTAGCCCATGCAGGCTGAAGGAACGGCGATCCCGGACAATATCGTCGAAATCTGGCAGCGTCTGGTTGACCAGGCCGCAGCCCTCCTGGACGTGCCCAGCGTCATGGTCAACAAGCTCGAACCCCCGGACCTGGAGGTATTCCGGTCAAATGCGGATCCGGACAACCCCCTCCCGACCGGGACGTGCCTGCCCATGATGGGCCTCTACTGCGAGGCGGCCGCCAAGCGCCGCGAACGGGTCATGGTCCGGGACGCGCGCCGGGATCCGGCCTGGTCCGATTCCCCGACCGCCAAGGCCGGCATCTACGCTTATCTGGGCTACCCCATCATGTGGCCAGACGGCCAGGTGTTCGGGACGCTCTGCGCGGTGGATACGGAGGAGCGCAGGTGGAGCGAACGGGACGAGGGTTTACTCATGGCCTTCAAGGACGCCATCGAGGCCCACTTGGCCCTAGCCCGGGCGACCGAGCTTCTGGAGCGGAAGAACGCCGAACTCGAGGTGAGCCTCCGGGAGGTGAAGACCCTTCGCGGCATCCTGCCCATCTGCGCCTCATGCAAGCGCATCCGCGACGACCAGGGCCATTGGCAACAGGTGGAAAGCTACGTCCGCGACCGCTCCGAGGCGAGGTTCAGCCACAGCCTCTGCCCCGAATGCGCCAAGCGCCTCTACCCCGGGATAGAGCTGAGCGGAACGAGCGGCGCGAAGTGAATGCGCATGGCCGGCTCCAGGCGCCCGTATCCCGGGCTCATGGAAGCCCGGCCACGAGGCGAGCGGCATCGCCGTCGTAGAAGCCCAAGGCGAAGGACCGCGGATCCTCCAGGGCGTCATGAGCGAGGTACCAAAAGCCCGGCGCGCTCGGATCCGGTCCTAAGGTCAGGTAGGAGCCTCCTGAATCCCGCGCTAGTCCGGCAAGCTTGAGCCCGGGGGGCGAGGCGGCCGAGCCCTCGCCCTCAGGGGCCTCAAGGCGGGCAAGGGCGACGCTGCCGTCCGCCATGGCCAGGGGCAAGACGAAATCTCCGCCGAAGGTGAAGCCATAGCCATAGGCGCAGAGGGCGTCGCTCGGCCACACATCGATATCGGCCCGATGGAAAGTCTCGCCCGCCCACAATCCGAAATAGCCACGGCGGGGTGACTTCTCGCGGGCGCTTTGGAAGGCCAGGATGCGCCCGCCTGAGGAGACCAAACGCAGGAAGGCATCGTCCTTAGGGAGGGAGAGGATGCGCTCAGGGGAGCGGCCGGCCCGGATATGGTAGATGGAGCTCACTTCATCGGCCTGGTCGGCCCCGGC
>CAYYCP010000072.1:0-13810 GCA_964470375.1 uncultured Spirochaetales bacterium | reverse complement strand
CAATTCCCCTCACCTCCACGACTCGATGAAGGGGCTGCCTCCAAAGGGCAGCCCCTTTCCTTTTCAGCCAGGGGAGGGGAATTGGACCCCTGACCTGGGAGCCTGTCGGGCTTTGGACCACAAAAAGGTTCCTAAGGTAGAAATTGAAATAGGAAAGTAGCCCTTTGGGTTTTTTCGCGTATCTCGCCATTCCGCGGCGTAAAAACTCCTCGTCAATCGGGCCATACAGGAAGTATGGCCCTCAATCCTCGTCGCTTTTCCACTCGCGGACTGTCTTCGCTACGCAAAAATCCAAAGCCCGACAGGCTCCTAGCGCGTACGCGCGTTCGGTCCCCCCGCCCCGAGCGGCCCTTGGCGCCGCTTGAGCCGGCCGGACCCAAGTGCTACACTATTCTCATGGCATCTGGACCAATCTTTTCCGGCGACCTCGACCCAGATATAGCCGCCCTGATCGGCGGGAATTTCGAGGACGTCACCCCCAACCCGGATCTCGAGGAAGGCCAGCCCGGTCCCACCGCCCGGCCTGATGCCGGCGCCCTGGGCCCCTCGGCTCCCGTCTTCGACGATCTCTTCGAGGGTATGGACATCACCGGGGCCGCAAAGGCCGAGGGCCCCCAGTCCGTAGACCTCACCAAGAAGCGCTTCCCGACCATTAAGAAATTCGAACAGGATCCTCCTAACCGCTTCTTCGCCGATCCGGACTTCTACAAAAGCGTCATGTCCAACGCGGGCGAGGAGGCCCAGGCCCTCCACCAGGTGATCCAGAAGTACAACCAAGCCCAGGATCCCAAGGACAAGTCCATTCTCCGCCAGAAACTCATCCCGGCATACTGGAATTTAATGCGCCGCTTCTCCCTGTCATGCGCGCGTAAGGACTTCCCTCTCTGCCGCCAGATGACCATGCGTTTCGGCTGCATCCTGCCCTCCCTCCTCAACCCCGAGCAACGCGACATCCTGGAGCGCGTCGTCCTCAAGAACGAGCTGGACGAGCCCGTCTACTATATGGACGAGTGGATCAAGCTCGTGTCCTCCGGCCAGCTCAAGGCCTCTTCCACGGACGAAGTCCGCCTCTCGCGCATGGACGAACGCTCCAAGTTCCAAACCCTGATGGCCAAGGCCCAGGGCCGCAAGGACTCGGCCGAGGGAATCCTGCGGGCCAAGGCCGAGGAGCGCGGGAGCCTTGAGGAAACCCTCAAACAGAAGGTGGAGGCTCTGTGTTCCCATGATACCCATCCCGGGCTCCTCCACATCCCGGCACCTTACAACGAGCTCCAGAAGCACGCCTTCTTGGAGATCGCCGATATCTTCCGGCGCCTGGCGGCAGCCGACCGCGAGCTGGCCAGGGCCATCTCGGACTTTGAGGACGCCGACAAGGACATGAAGTCCATAGGCGAGCGTGCCAGCGGGACGGCTGACAACCCAAAGGCGGATCTCCAGTCGGTGGCCCAGGAATTCGAAACCGTGCGCCAAATGGTCAAGATGACCTGCGGGCGCCAAGGCAACCATTTCCCCATCCTGACCAAGGAGTACTTCCATGGCAGCCTGAGGGAGATCGGCACCCGAGAGAATGTCATCCAGATCATGGCCTGGATAGAGTCCATAGACCAGGAAGCCTTCTGCCGCCACTACAAAAACCAGGTCAACCGCATCGTGCCATACGTCATCCTCCTGCCCAGCTACGGAGAGACCGGCATCTGCTGGGAGCCCTTCGACCGCTTCAACCGCGCCACCAGCCGCGGCCGCATCGCCGTGCCCATGTTCGCCAAGAGCCTGCCCCTGGCCATCCTCTACGCCGTGGCCGACCTGCGCTGGCAGGCCGCCAAGGAGAAGGCCTCCTACTACTGGATGGAGGAGGGCCTGACCGGCAACTACTACCAGTCCTTCGTCTCCAAGAAGCTCAAGGGCGACGTCAAGGAGTACTTCATTGCCGACTACATCCTCTGGATCACCAAGGAATCCGAGGGCGTGCAGAAGCTGGACAAGGACACCCGCGGCATCTTCTGGCGCTACCTGCCCTTCACCCAGGCGGTCAAGGACAAGCTCAAGACCCGCTCCTACGTCTACCAGGAGCTCTACCAGAAGGACATGAACCGCGCGATGTCCGACGGCTATTGAGGGGGAACGGAGTATAGCGAAACGTTAGCGCCGTATCCCATCGTGGCGTAGCGGACGAATCCACGTTCAAGCGCGAGGCCTGGCGAGGACAAGCATGCCTCACTAGTCCTCCTTTTTGGGTTGGAAGTCCGGGCTGAACGTGCGGAGTCGTTCGTCATGCTTGTTCCCGCCACCCGCACGCCTTGTTCATCATCCGCTGCGCCGCGAGCGGGAAGAGGTGCATTCTTTAGGACCTTTTCTCCGCGGTTAAGGTTCACTCCGTTCGCTATGCTTCGCTCCCCCTAACACTGCGCTTCGCTCCGTTTTGCCTTTGGCTGGCTGTAGCCTCCTCGCTGGGCTATAGGCCATCATCGAGCCGTCCGGCGATCTCCTCGAAAAGCGGATGTAATCCGTCCCGTGGCTGAGCCGCAGCGCAACGACGGGATCCTCAGCCCAGAGCGCGAATCCGAGAGCCAGACAAGCCGCGAACCAGATTGTCCTCTTCATGCGCCCCACATCCCGTAAAGTTAAACCATGGGCGGGCGGGTCGCAAGGTGAAGCGCCGAGACGCCGCCGCTTGACAGCCCGCTCGCCCGCGGCCGACACTAAGGCAGTAGGTTCCTTTGATCGGAGGCCCCATGAGCATACATATAGAAGCCAAGCCGGGCGACATCGCCGAAGGCATACTCCTTCCCGGGGATCCCCTAAGGGCCCAGCGCATCGCGGAGACCATGCTGGAGGCCCCGGCATGCTTCAACCGCGTGCGCGGGATGCTCGGCTTCACCGGGACGTGGAAGGGCCTGCGGGTTTCGGTGATGGGCACGGGCATGGGCCAGCCCTCCCTCTCCATCTACGTCAACGAGCTCCTGAGGGACTACGGGGTGAAGAAGCTCATCCGCGTGGGCACCTGCGGCTCCCTGCGCCCGGAGCTGGGACTCCGGGACATCGTCCTGGCCATGGCCGCCTCCACGGATTCGGCCATCAACTCCCTGCGCTTCCCCGGTATGCACTACGCCCCCGCCGCGGACTACGGCCTCCTCAAGGCCGCCGAGGCGGCCGCCGCCGCCAAGGGTCTCAGGGCCGTAGCGGGACCCATTCTCTCAAGCGATTCCTTCTATACCGAGGATCCCGATCAATGGAAGCTCTGGGCCCGCTTCGGCGTCCTGGCCGTGGAGATGGAGAGCGCCGAGCTCTTCACCCTGGCGGCAAAATTCGGGGCCAGGGCCCTGAGCGTCCTCACCGTGAGCGACAGCCTTATCAGCCATGAGGCCATGCCCAGCGCCGAGCGGGAGAGGAGCATGGGGGACATGGCCGAAATCGCACTCTCCGCCCTGGCATCCTAGGGGTAAGACGTAGTTCCTCGAAGCTTTTTTTGCCCTATATCTATAGGGGGGAAAGAGTTCCCACCCTTTCCCCCCTCCCGGATTAATGAAAAAGTGAGTGTATGTCTTGACCATCCCCCTAACCCGGTAGCGCCATATCCGGAGATAAAGGAATTTGAAAAAAAAGCTTCGAGGAACTACTTGTTCATTCCGTGAACAATCGGGCTTGAAAGCCCCTTCCCCGCGCGATACATTCGAACTGTCCAAGTAAGGAGGACACTATGCGCAGAATCCTGATTATCGCTCTTGTCGCTCTCGTCTCCTTGACGGCCTTCGCCCAGGACTTCCAGATCGGCCCCACGGCGATGTGGAACCTCCCCATCGTGGGCACCGACATCGACAACGAGGCCCTCAAGCAGATCGGTTTCGACGACTTCACCTTCGGCGCGGACGTCCGCTTGCGCCTCATGGAGATCATCGAAATATCCGGCCTAGCCCTCTACAGCCCCGAGGCCAGCTACCAGGACGCCCTGAGCAACACCTTCAATGTGCCCGCCAAGGTCAGCATCTACGCAGACGGCGGCATCTACCTGGGTCTCCTGGACTTCATCGGCCTGGGCATCGGCCTGGGCCCCAACTTCATCATTCCCATCTCGGAAGACAGTGCCGCCAACCCGGCCCAGCTGGGCTTCAACATCAAGGCCCACGCGGACCTCAACCTGGGCGGCGTCGGGGTCAGCCTCAACTACGTGACCTTCATGCCCAGCCTCGAGAAGGAGGCCTTCGAGGCCCTGAAGGAGAACATCATCGGCTCCCTGGGCGTCTCGTTCCTCTTCAACTTCTAGGCCCTGCTTACCATGATCCTAGGCCGCCCTCCTAGGGGGCGGCCGTTTTTTCCCCATCAAGAGCGCTGCCTCACTTGAAGCAAGACCCTATCCAAGGCCGATCCCTCCCCATACCCGGTAGAAGCGTCCACTGATAGAAAGATCCGCCGAGGAGGGCCGATGCATGCGCGCTGAAATGAGGATGCTCATGAGGACATTCGCCCTCGCTGCCCTAGCCGCCCTAGCCCCCTCCTGCGCGAGCGCGGGGCGGGGCCACATAGGGCCTGAGGGCCGCGGAGAACCCGCAAGGGCGGACGAGGGCCCGGCGCCGTCACCCGCAGGTTCCGCGCAGGCTCTCTTGGCATCAGGGGATCGCGGACTGCGTCGGGAAGTATCGGCGGATCGGGGGAATCCCGCAGCCCCGGATATGGGCGCGGCGGAGGGGAGCCTCGGCCCCGAGCCCCTCTCCGCGGACGAGCTCATCGGCATGGGCCAGGCCGCCCTGCGCCAGGGCCGCTGGGACGATGCCGAGGGTTGCCTCCTTCGCGCCTTGGCCTACTGGCCCCAGGACGTGGACGGGCGCTACCTCCTGGCCGCCTGCAAGGCCCTTCGCCCCCCGCCCGGGCGCGACGCCCAGGGGGCCATCGCCCTCCTCGAGTCCCTGGCCATCGAGGGCAGGGCCGACGCGCGCGCACTCCAACTCCTGGAGGACCTCTGGGCGGGCGGCTAGAATCGCCGGCTGGGGACAAGGCGCCAAGGACGATACGGCGGACGCCCCTATCCGCCCCCCTCAGCCCAGGCGGGCCAGGCGGGCGGCCGCCTCCTCCACGTCCCGCCTATGCCCGAAGGCCGAGAAGCGGATGAATGACTCGCCCGCCGGCCCGAAGCCCGAGCCCGGCGTGGTCACCACCTCGCACCTATCCAGGATCTCCTCGAAGACGTCCCAGCTCTTCCTGCCGGGGAAGCGCGCCCAGATGTAGGGGGCGTCACGGCCGCCATAATTCTCCACCCCCAGCCCATCCAGGGCGGCCTTGATGATGCGGGCGTTCTCCATGTAGAAGGCTATGGAGGCGCGCATCTCGGCCAGGCCCGCAGTGGATAGGGCGGCCAGGCCGCCGCGTTGGGCGATATTGGAAGCCCCGTTGAAGATGGTCGACATGAGGCGCTTCCAATCCTCTATGATAGGACTGCCGTCGGCGTAGCGCAGCTCCCGCGGGAATACCGACCAGCCCAGGCGCACGCCGGTGAAGCCTATCGGCTTGGAGAAGGAGGATATCTCGATGGCGCACTCGCGCGCGCCCTCGGCCTCGAATATGCTCTTGGGCAGGGCCGGGTCGGAGATATACTCCGCGTAGGCGGAGTCGAAGACCAGGAGGCAGCCTTTTTCACGGCAAGCCCGCACCAGGCTGTCCAACTGGGCCCGCGTAGCCACCGCCCCGGTGGGGTTGTTGGGGGAGCAGAAGTACAGGACCCCGCCCTCTGGCAGGCAGGAGAGGTCGGGAAAGAAGCCGTTCTCGGGCGCGCAGGGCAGGTAGGAGATGCCCGCGTAGCCCTGGCCCTTCCAGTCCCCGGCCGCCCCTGATATCACCGAGCCGTCCACGTAGACGGGGTAGGCCGGATCCTGGACCGCGATCGGCAGGCCCGGTCCTATCAAAGCCTGCACGCGGCCTATGTCGCACTTGGCCCCGTCGGATATGAACACCTCCTCCTGGGCCACCAGGCCTTTGTAGAGCTTGTCGGCTATGGCGGCCCTGAGGGCGTCCAGGCCGTAATCGTCGCCGTAGCCGGAATAGCCCTCGGCCGTCCCCAGGGCCCTGGACTCGGCCTCCAGGGCGGCGCTGATAGTCGGCGAGAGGGGCTCGGTGGTGTTGCCCACGCCCAGGGAGATGATTCTGGCATCCGGGCGCCTGGCCTGGAATTCGCGCCGCCGCTTGGCGATCTCGGGAAAGAGATAGCCGGCCTTGAGATGGGCGAAATTCGGGTTCCTGCGGATCATGAGCTCCTCCTCGCCCCTCGGGCGCTGAAACGGCCCAGGGCATCGAAATCCAGGGTGGCGAAGTAGTCCTCCACCGTCTCGCGTCGGCGTATCTCGAGTATCGTTCCATCCTCCCTGAGGAGGAGCTCGCCCGAGCGCAGCTTGCCGTTATAATTGAAACACATGGCCCGCCCATGAGCCCCCGTGTCGTGGATGACCAATAGGTCGCCCGGGACAAGCTCAGGTAGGGCCCGCTGTACGGCGAACTTGTCGTTGTTCTCGCACAGGCTCCCGGTGACGTCGTAGACCCTATCCGCCGGCAGCCCCTCCTTGCCCGGAACGCTGATGTGGTGGTATGCCCCGTACATGCCCGGGCGCATCAAGTCGGCCATGGAGGCGTCCACTCCCACGTACTCGCGGTAGACGCTCTTGCGGTGGAGGACCCGCGTCACCAGCCAGCCGGCCGGCCCGGATATCATCCGCCCGCTCTCCATGTAGATGGAAAGGGGCTTGAGACCCTCGCCCAGGATGAGTTCCTCGTAGGCCGCCTTGATACCGCGCGCCACATAGGCTAGGTCGATGGCCGTCTGTTCGGGCCGGTAGGGTATGCCGAAGCCGCCCCCCAGGTTGACGAACTCGAAATCGATGCCGACCGCCCGCGAAATCTCGAGCACGCGCTCGAAGAGGATGCGGGCCGTCTCGATGAAGTAGTCGTTGGCCAGCTCGTTGGAAGCCACCATGGTGTGGAGGCCGAAGCGCTTGAGCCCCTTGGCCTTCAGCATGCCGAAGCCCTCTATGAGCTGCTCGCGGGTGAAGCCGTACTTGGCCTCCTCTGGCTTGCCGATGATGGCGTTGCCCTGCTTGAGGGGCCCGGGATTGTAGCGGCAGCAGGCCAGGACCGGGAGCCCCGGAAGGCCGGCCGCGCGCAAGGCGGCTTCGCAGAATTCGATATGGCTTATGTCGTCGAAGTTGATCACCGCTCCGGCCCGGGCGGCCTGGACGAATTCCCCGGCCGGCGTATCGTTGGATGTGAACATGATCATCTCGCCCTGAATCCCGGAGCGCTGGGCGAGGAGGATCTCCGTCCCCGATGAGCAGTCAGCCCCGAAGCCCTCGTCCGCTAGGATCTTGAGGATGAAGGGGTTGGGGCAGGCCTTGACCGCGTAGTACTCGCGGAAGCCGGGACAGACCGAGAAGGCTTCCTTGAGGCGCCGGGCGTTCGCCCTCAGGGCGGCCTCGCTGTAGAGGTGGAAGGGAGTCGGGTACCTTCTCGTCAGCTCCTCGAGCTCCTGGGCGGATAGGGGGAATGTCTTTTCGCAGGCCATTGAACCTCCCTTGGCAGTTTAGTGGTACTAATTAGTACCACTATAGCCATAATATCCTCAACTGTCAAGCCCTGCCTTGTTCATCGAAGATTGTTGAGCCCCAGCCCTGAAGGGGGAAAGAGTCCCCACCCTTTCCCCCTTATTTTAGCAAATCAATATTATGTAATGATTAATTCCATACCCCCTAACCCGGGAGACCCATGGCGGGAACGAGTTCCTAGGTTTCCCCAATCTTCGATGAACTGAGAGGAGGATACAGTGTGGGGACATACCCTGGGGCAGCCCATAACAGAGAAGGGGGACAGAGCTACCAGAGAAGGGCTGAATCAGACGGTTTATTGCTTTCTGTCTGCTTTTCATTCACTCGGAAATCGGCTATCCTCGCAGCCATGGAACGCAGCATCGGCATCGTGGGCGCCGGGGCCTGGGGCACGGCCATAGCCAAGGTCCTGGCGGACAAGGGCTTCGATATTTCGATGTGGGCCCTCGAGGAAGAGGTCGCCAAGGGCATCCGCGAGGACAGGGTCAATCCCCTCTACCTGCCGGGCATAAGCCTCCCTGCCGGCATCAAGGCCAGCACGGACATCCGCGAGGCCATGGACGGGCGCGAGCTCATCATCCTGGCCGTCCCCTCCCTCTTCCTGGTGGACACGGTCAAGCGCTTCATCACTCTGCCGGCCGTCATGGAGGGGAAGGCCGTCATCGCCGTCCTGACCAAGGGCTTCCTGGAGACGCCTAAGGGTTTCCGCCTCATCACCGATGTCCTCGAGGACTACCTGCCCGGCTTCTATAGAGGCAATCTCGTGTATATCTCCGGGCCCTCACACGCTGAGGAGGTGGCCAAGGGCAAGATGACCGGCCTCATAGCGGCCAGCGCCAATCCCAAGAACGCCATCATGGTTCGGGATCTCCTGGCCTCGGAGCGCCTCCTGGTCTATGCCTCCCTGGACCCCAACGGGGTGCAAGCCTGCGCCGCTGCCAAGAACGTCATCGCCATCGCCTTCGGCATTCTGGACTTCCTCAAGGCCGCCAGCCCCATCTTCGGCGACAACACCGAAAGCCTCCTCCTTGCGGCCGGCCTCAACGAGATCCAGACCATCGGCCGGGCCCTGGGGGCCACACATCCGGAGACATTCACCTCAATAGCCGGGGTGGGCGACTTGGATGTCACCTGCCGCTCCGTCCTGGGCCGCAATCGGCGCTTCGGTCGCGAGATCGCCGAGCGTCGCGTTCACGAGGCCTTCAAGGACATCCAGGACCTCCTGGCCCGCATCAAGCAGCTGGGCTACATCCCCGAGGGCGCGGCCGCCTGCCGGGCCATCAAGGCCATCGCCGAGGACAAGAAGCTCAAGCTGCCCATTTGCGACGGGGTCTACAGGATCCTCAACCGGGAGGCCAGCCCCGAAGACGTCATCCGAGACATCTACTCGGGCGGATCAGGCAAGGTCGGCACGCCGGCATCCACCGAACCCCAGTACCCTCTCAAGGACCCCAAGGACGGTGCCCTTTTATGGCCGGTAGGTTCTCGCTACCGGGATCTCTTCATCGCCATGATGAGCAAGTCGCGCGCCCCGGCCAAGGTGACCGAGGATGTGGTCTACCAGGAGGCCAACCCTGACATCCTTCCTTACATGGATCGTATGGTGGAGGAGAACCTCAAGCCCGGCTCAGGCATCAGGGGCTTCGAGAACCTTGAGGAGCTTTTCGGCAAGTCGCAGGAGGGCCAGGCCTGCCTTCTCCTCTTGGAGCATTACTCCAACTTGGATCTGCCGGCCTTCCACTACCTCCTCAGGCAACAGGGCGCCATCGGCCAGGGGCTGGCGGAGAGCCTGATAGCCATAGCCGGCTACAAGCTGAACGAGGAAGATCCGGCCGTACTGGCACCGACCGAGGCTTACTCGCGCATCGTCATCGTGCCCAGCCGCTCCCAGGAGTCAATCAAAGACTCCGATCCCAAGACCTTCATGCAGGAGATGCTGCGGAGCACCTCCATCAACCGGGCCGCCTCCAGGGTCATCGCCGAGAAGAAGAAATCCAAGCGGGTCATCCTGGTCTTCCCGGCCGGCACGCGCTATCGGCCCTGGGATCCCTCATCCAAGCGAGGGGTCCGCGAAATCGATTCCTACGTGAAGGGCTTCGACTACATGTGCCTGGTGGCGGTCAATGGCAACATCCTGCGCATCAACCCCCAGGGCGAGATGATCGAGGACCTGGTCTGCGAGGATCGCCTTATCTTCACCGCCAGCCCGGTCCTGTCATGCTCCCAGTTCCGCGAGTCGGTGCGCATCACCCACTTCGGCGAGGACAAGAAGCAGGCGGTGGCCGACGCCATCATGAAGGGCCTGGAAGAGATGCACGAGGCCGCCGAGGAGCAGCGACTGAAAGACTGAGCCCTCACATGGGGCTGGGGTAGGGGCGGATCTCCTGCATGCTGATCCTCACGCGGGCGTGGGCCACGTAGAGACCCGAGCGCACGAAGACTGAGGGCGGGGATTCGAAGGCCGCCCTGGCCCGGACCAGGCGCGGCTTGTTGGGCTCGAGGGCCCGGGCGTACTCGCGCACCGCTTCTTTTATAGCCGCTCGCATGGCCTTGAAGCGGCCCTCCAGGCCGTCCGTCTCAGGGGCCGTCCCCTCGGCCTGGTAGGGGGTGCCGGTGTTCCGCCGCCAAGCCTCGTAGCGCGCCGCCTCCACCGGGTTTGCCCGGTACTCCACGTAAGCCAGAAGCCTTGTGCCCTCGAAGCGGTATTCTCCAAAGGAGAGGCCCGACCTCTCGGCGGCGCTGTCCCAGGCGGGCTCGACGCTGAAACGCTCGCTGACCCGCCGACCAAGGTCAAGGGGGACGTACTCCACATTGAATCCGTAAATCATCCCCAGGTAGACCCATTCAGCCTCATCCATGAGGCGGCGGCCCATCTCCTGGTCGCTCAGGACGGGCGGTTCGCCTATGCCGGGGCGGGTTTCGCGCTCGCAGAGGAACTCGTGCCTGAGGATCAGATCCTGGGCTCCCAGCGGACCCGCCGTGAAGACGGCAAGGAGGAGGGCGGCGGCTCGGACGGAATTGAGAAATGCCGATGGATCGGCGCCCCGCGGCATCGCCCTCATCTCAGGAAGAAGCGCTTCCAGGGGTTGATGCCGTAGCGCAGGAGGAAGTAGCCCCAGGCGGCGGCGAAGCCGGAGAGGTGGGTCAAGTGGGCCACGCCCGAGCGCAGGGGAAAGAGCTGGGAGATAATCTCTATGGCCGCGTAGGACAGGACCAGGATGGGTGCGCGTACGGGGAAGATGCCCCAGACGAGGATCATCTCCCCCGGATAGAAGGCGGCGAAGGCCAGGAGGAGGGCGTAGATGGCCCCGGAGGCGCCTATGATGAGGACCCCGTAGGGCGCGACAAAGCTGTAGAAGATGAAGGAGAAGAGGCCGGCCAGGGTTCCGCACAGAAGGTAGAAGAGGAGGAACTCGCGGCTGCCCGTGCGCCGCTCCACCTGGACGCCGAAGAGGTAGAGGCCGAGCATGTTGAAAATGAGATGGCTGGGCGATGCCGTGGAATGGAGGAACATGTAGGTGAAGAGCTGCCAAACCCTGCCCCGGGCCACGTCAGGCGCGTACAGGCCCAGAAGGCCCTCGGCCGTGCCCGGGAAGAGGTATTGCATGCCGAAGACCGCCACGTTGGCCAGAACCAGGTAGAGAGTCACGTTGTTGAAACTGTAGTGGAAAGGCCTGCGTATCGCGGAGAGAATGCTCATGCATCGAATCTAGCTTTTCGGCCCGGGAAAGGCAAGCGCCGCTATCGCGGGCTCCACTATCGTGGGCTCCGCTATCGCGGAGAAGCTCGAGGGTGTAGCATGGGCCTGGGAGGATGCTGGATGGTTGAAGAAGGGGCTTCACCGGACTGCCTCAAGTGCGCCCACTTTTACGTAACCTGGGATCCGGCCTTCCCGCGGGGTTGCAGGGTCTTCGGCATAAAGACCCGGGTCCTGCCCAGCTGGGAGGTCCGTTCGGCCACAGGCCGCCTCTGCCCGGCCTTCCAGCCATCCGCCCGTGGCGGGGGATCTCCTAGAGCCTGAGCATGAGGAGGGCGATGTCGGATTGGCGTATGCCCGGGATGCGGGCGGCCTGGCCCAGGCTGCGCGGCCTGAGCGCCGCCAGCTTCTCGGCGGCCTCCTTGGATAGGCCCGGGATAGCCGCGTAGTCGATGCCTTCCGGGATAAGGCGGCCTTCCATGCGCGCTCTCCGCTCGATGTCCAAGGCCTGGCGTTTGAGATAGCCCTGGTAGCGCATGTCCACGCGCAGGGTCTCGCGCCACTCGGCGGGCAGGCAGGCCAATTCCGGCTCAAGGGACCAGACCTGTTCGGCGTCCACACCAGGATCAGCGAGAGCCCTGGCCAGGCTTTGACCGGCGTGGGGTGCCAGGGAGGGCCGGCCCTCCAGATCCTGGGGCCTGAGATGCCTGGCCTGAAGCAAGCGGGCGGCCCTCTCCATGCGTTCACGCTTGTCCTCGAAGGCCCTCGCCGCGGATGTCCTCAGAAGGCCCAGGCGCAGGGCGTAGGGCGAGAGACGGGCGTCGGCGCTGTCCTGACGCAGGCCCAGGCGGTACTCGGCCCGGCTGGTGAACATGCGGTAGGGCTCATCTGCTCCCAGGGTGGTGAGGTCGTCTATCATCACCCCGATGTAGGCCTCGTCGCGCCGCAGGATCAGGGGCGGCTGGCCTTCCAGGTAGAGGGCGGCGTTGATCCCGGCCATGATGCCCTGGCCGGCAGCCTCCTCGTAGCCGGAGCTCCCGTTGACCTGGCCGGCCAGGAAGAAGCCCGCCAGGGCCTTGGCCTCCAGGGAGGGACGGAGTTGCCGCGGATCCAGGTAATCGTACTCAACGGCATAGCCCGGCCTCACCATCTCCATGGCCTCCAGGCCGGGTATCTTGCGGAGGAAGGCGTCCTGGACATCCTCGGGCAGGGAAGAGGACAGGCCGTTCAGGTAGACCTCGTCCGTATCCAAGCCCTCGGGCTCGATGAAAACTTGGTGGCGTTCCCGCTCCGGGAAGCGCATCACCTTGTCCTCTATGGAGGGGCAGTAGCGCGGCCCGCGCCCCTTGATTTTGCCCCCGAAGAGGGGTGAGCGGCCGATGTTGGCGCGGATGACCTCATGCAAGGCCGGGTTGGTGTAAGTCGTCCAGCAGGCCCTGCGCGGGCGCTCGGGGGGATCGTGGTAGAAGGAAAAGCGGCGGATCGGCCATTCCTCCTCGGGCTGGGGTTCGAAGCGCGAATAATCCAGGGAGGAGCCCCTGAGGCGGGCGGGCGTCCCGGTCTTGAGGCGGCCCAGGCTGAAGCCCCTCCTCCTCAGGGCCGTCCCCAGGCCCAGGGCGGCCTCCTCACCAAGGCGCCCTGAGGGATGGGCGTAATCGCCTATGAAGATGCGCCCCTCCATGAATGTGCCTGATGCCAGTACCACGGCCCCGGCCCCTATGCGCGCCCCGCGGGCGGTGAGCACACCCTCCACGCGTTTCCCGGCCGCGTCGGTCATCAGGTCGACCACGCAATCCATCAAGATGGAGAGACCGGGCTGAGCCTCCAAGGCCCGCCGGGCCTCTCGGGCGTAGGCGGCCTTGTCCTCCTGGGCCCGGGGGGCCTGGACGGCCGGACCGCGCGAGCGGTTGAGCATACGGTACTGCAGCATGGCCGCGTCGGCCAGGCGGCCCATCTCGCCGCCCAAAGCGTCCACCTCCCTGACCAGGTTGCCCTTGGACAGGCCGCCGATGGCCGGATTGCACGACATGGCCCCGATCCTGTCGGGATTCTGGGTGACCAGGAGGCAGCGCTTGCCCAGGCGTGCCAGGGCCAGGGCGGCCTCTATGCCCGCATGGCCCCCGCCTATGACGAGGGCATCGTAATCGCCCATTTCACTTCCCCACGCAGAAGCGCCCGAATATCTCGGACAGTATGTCAGGGGCGGCTCCCTCACCCAGGATCTCGCCCAGGGCCCGCAGGGCCTCGTCCAAGCCGGGGGCCAGCGTCTCCAAAGGCTCTCCTCTCTCCCATGCGGCCAAGCTCTCGGCCATGCCCGCGTTGGCCGATTCCAGGAGACGCCTCTGGCGCGCGGAGGCTATTTCCAGCCCGTCCCTGCTACCGGGGGACACCCCGCTACTGAGGGGAACCCCGCTGTTGCGGGGAACCACCAGGCGCTCGAGGATAGCCGCCTGGAGCTCCGTGAAACCGCGCCCCTCAACGATGCTGAGGGCTATCATCCCTGGCGGGGCCGGCCGGGCGGAGAGATCGGCCC
>CAYYCP010000071.1:0-13979 GCA_964470375.1 uncultured Spirochaetales bacterium | reverse complement strand
GGCGGTGGAGGAGCTTCCCGAGGCGGAGGCGGTGGAGGAGCTTCCTGAGGCGGAGACCGTCGAGGAAATCTCCAAGGCCCAGATCGGCGAGGCCATCCTCGAGCTCGATGAGGAGGGCCTGGTAGAGGAGCAACCCAGGCTCAGCAGACCAGACATCCTTGCTCAGGCCGGTATTTCCCTAAACGCCATCTTCGAGGAACTCTCCGATGAGGAGGTCAGCCAGGAGCTCGGATCGATCGCTGTGCATGTGGATCCCGACCGCACACCCGCGAGCCCTCCTGTCACATCCGACCAAGCCGGCGGCATGGACATCGCCAGGGCCGACCAAATACTGAGCGATTGGATGAAACCCGGCTCTGACGTGGCCGTGGATGTCGAATACCTCCCCGGAGGCTTGGACGAGCCAATGCCCCAGGGGGAGGATGGTCCGGCCTCTTCATCGATATCCGGTATTTCCCCTCTGCCCTCGGCCTACATCGCTGCTCCGCTTTCCGGTCAGGCTCCCGCCGAGGAGAGGAAGCGTTTCTTCATCCGCGGCGCGTCCATCACCGAGGATCTCGATTTTATGCACGAGAGCCTGGATGGTGAGCTGGAAGCCCTCCAGGAGGACTGGGAGCTGAGCCTGGCCTCCCTCGACCTGAGCAGTCTGGCCGGCCTTAGTCTATCGGAATCCGGGTCTGAGGGGGAGCCTGGAGCCCTCGTCGACCTGGAGCTCGAGGAGGCGGCCGAGCGCTCAACATCCGAAGAGGCCGTTGAGATGGAGGAGCTGGCCGAGGTGGTCGGCGATGAGATCCCGATGCTCTCGGACGAGATGCGTGAAGCTGTCGAGGAGCTGGCCCTGGCCGAGGATGAACACGCCTCCGAAGCCCCCTCTGAAGCGATACCCCTGCGCGGGCTGGTGGAATCCTACGTGCCCTTCTTCGCCCGCGGCCGCGAATACCATCCCGAAAGCGAGCGTCTCGAGGAAGGGCAGGCCCGCCTAGAGGAGCTCGAGCCCGCCTCGCCCCCAGCCGACGAGGGTGTCTCAACGGGGAGCATCATCCGCGAGAGCGATGGGCTTTTCTTCATCGAGCAGGGGCGTCCGCCGCGCGGAGCCCCGCCGTCCGCCGGGCTTGACGCCATCGAGGACGCCGGGGCGGGGACGGACGCGGATGCAATCCCGCCCGCGAGCGATCCGGCCTTCTCGGCCTTGGTGGAATCCGTCCTGGCGGCGGAGCGCCGTTGACGCTCGTCCTGTACACCGTTAAGGTGGCCCCATGACTTCCCCAGATTTGGACGGGCCGCGACGCCCTGCCGGCATCCTGCGCAGGATTCTCGGCGGCTACGGGCGCCTTTTCAAGGCCGTCGCGGCCTGGAGCCTCGGCATACTCGGGGCGGTAGGGGCATCGGCCGCCATCGTCTGGCCCCTTTGGAGACTGGCCATGCGCCGCAGGGGCGTTTATAACGCCCTGGTGACGGGCCTGACCCTGACCGCCCTCCTGACCCTGGCCTTTCTCTCCCTGAGGCGATCCATTGCCTCAGGCCGGAGGCCTTCGGAGATCGCCACTAATCTGGGGAAGACCCTCCTGGTCGTCCTGGCGGCCCTAGCCATGCTGGTCAGCGGTTACCTTTGTGCAGTCCTGTCCATGCGCGGAGCCTACCTCGCCGCGGTTACCGCCGGCCTGGCCTGCCTGGCCCTGGCCGGTTGGCTCTTCTTCGGGCGGAGCAGGGCATGAAGCCGCGTGCGGCCCTGGCTATGGGGGCCTTAGCTCTCGGCCTTTGGGCCGAGCATCCCTTGATCCACACCCTGTCCACCGAGGACTGCGTCTTCCGCCAGCTCGCCGACCAAATCCGCGAGGGATACGCGGCCGAGATGTCGGTAATCGACGGCGTCTCCGACCTGTGCGTCTACCGCTACATTCTCGAGGAGAAGTACGATATCTTCTCGCTGGCTGCCAAGGTCAACCTGCCTTACGAGTCCATATCCACGCTGAACCGCCTGGCCCATCCGGGGCCGTATTCGGTCGGTCAGAGCATTCTCATCCCCTCGCGTCCCGGCCTCTTCCTCCCCGAATCCCCCTCCAGCGAGCTGGAGGCCCTCAGTCTGTCCTGGCGCTCCGCGCGCCCCGAGGCCTCCATCCAGGTGACTATCGAGCGCGGGGGAGGGAAGGTAGAGCGCATGGCCTTCGTCCCGGCGGGTCGCTTCCTGCCGGAGGAGAGGGCCTATTTCCTGAACGGCCTCTTCCGCTTCCCCCTGCCGGCGGGCAAACTCGTCTCGGGCTTCGGCTACCGCGTCAGCCCCATCAGCGGGGAGTTCAAGCACCACTCGGGCGTGGACCTGGCCGCCCCCGCCGGGACTGATGTCCTGGCCGCCCGGGACGGGGTCGTCGCGGCCGCGGGCTGGGATGATGTCCTGGGAAGATACGTGAGTCTGGATCACGGCGACGGCTACACCTCGGTCTACGGACACCTCTCGGCCATAGGCGTGTCCTTGTCCCAGCGGGTCAAAAGCGGTATTATCATCGGCAAGGTGGGTTCGACCGGGAAATCCACGGGTCCCCACCTGCATTTCGAAATACGCTCGCGCGGGGAGGCGGTGGACCCCGCTGCCTTCATTCCCCGCGTGAAACGATGATGTCACAGCTGCGCATTCGCCAGGCCCCTCTCCTCCTCATGCTCGCCTGCCTCGGATCCATGCGCGCCGAGGATCTGCGCGTGCGCCTGGCGGCCGAGCTCAGGGCCGGCGGGGAGGATGGCGCGCGGGCATCTCTGGCCTACTCCGACGGCGTGGCCGTGCGCCTCCCCGAGGACACCGAATTCCTGGACGGCATCGAACTGGAACTGCGCATACCCAAGGCCGCCCAGGCCATCAAGGGCGCCTTTCTCCTCATGGTCTACAAGCGCGTTTCCCCGGATCCCGGCTTGGACAGGGTGGCTTACGCGGGGCAACGCCTGGCGTCCCTGGTCGTGCCTTCCAAGGTTTCCCAATCATACCGCCTGCCCCTTCGCCCGGATCACGGCATCAAACCCTCGCCCTACGCGGCCGATCTGCCCATGGTTTCCCCGGCGGACTTCCCCCTGATCGTGAGGCTGATGCCGGCGATGAAGGGCATGAGCGAGGAATTGGAGGTGGCCGCCTTCGTCCTGTCCGCCAAGCCCATCCTGCGCGACGAGGGCCAGGTGCGTCTTGTCTTCGACTGGCCCGAGGACGCCACGCCCGAATCCGGGCTGAGCGCGTCTATAGACGATCATCCCCTGGAGGACCACCTGAAGCCGATCAACCTTCGCTCCGGGAACCACGCCCTACGTGTGAGCGGACCCGAGCTGCGCGACGAGTACATCGTCTTCGATCTGGCCAAAGGACAGCGCCTGACCATCCGGGTGGCCCTCAAGGGGGTGGTTCCACGGGTTATCCTGGAGTACCCTGAAAAGGCCTGGGCGGAGATGGACGGCAAGCGCCTTGAGGCGCGCCCGGGAGAAGCCTTCGCCGTGACCCCCGGCGAGCATGTCTTCTCCTTCTCCATCGGGGACTACGCCGTGCAGCGGCGCATCATGGTGGCCCGCGGCCGGACCTACCGCATCTCACTGTCCATGGACCTGCGCGTGGAGGAGGTCGAGTGAGGGTCATCTCCTGGAACGTCAACGGCATCCGGGCGGCCTGGAAGAAGGGTTTCCTGGAATCGGCCAACGCCTTTACGCCGGACGTGATCTGCCTTCAGGAGACCAAAGCCGCGCCCGACCAGCTGGGCTCGGATATCCTGGGAGCGGAGTGGGCTCCCGGACACGCCTACCGGGCCTGCTGGAGACCGGCTGAGCGGCGCGGCTACGCAGGCACGGCCATCCTTTCACGCCGAGAGCCCGATCGGGCCGAGGGCCTGGGGCAGGCGGCCTTCGATTGCGAGGGCCGCGTGACCAGGGCAGATTTCGGCAAGCTGACGATCATCAGCGCCTACTTCCCCAATTCCCAGGACGGCGGAGCACGCCTGCCCTATAAGCTGGACTTCTGCCGGGCCATCCTCGATTTCTGCCGCGGCCTGGTTTCAGCCGGACGTATGGTCCTCCTCTCTGGGGACTACAACATAGCCCACAAGCCCATCGACCTGGCCAATCCCGAGGCTAACCAGGGCAACCCCGGCTACCTGCCCGAGGAGCGCGCTTGGATGGATGAGTTCACCCAGGCCGGCTTCGTGGACACCTTCAGACGCTTCTGCTCAGAGCCCGGACAGTATACCTGGTGGACCTACCGCGTACCCCTGGCGCGCGAGCGCAACATCGGCTGGCGCCTGGATTACCATTGCGCGGACGAGGCGCTCATGAAGCGCGTGCGTGCTTCGGCCATCCATCCCGGCGTCATGGGTTCGGACCACTGCCCGGTCAGCATCGAAATCGATTTGGAGGACTAGTATGCGGATCAAGTACAACGCCCCCACCACCATCACCTTCGCCCTGGTCTGCGCCCTCGTGCTGCTGGTGTCAGGGCTGTTCACCGGTGGCAGGCTGGTGTCCGAATGGTTCAGCGTCCCCGGGCGCGGGGGCTTTGACGCCGGGAGCATCCTCGCATATCCGCGCCTCCTGACCCACGTCATCGGGCATGCGGACTGGGCCCATCTCTTCGGCAATCTCGCCCTCCTCCTTCTCCTGGGGCCCATCCTCGAGCAGTCTTATGGTTCGCTGACCCTCCTTGCCATGATGGCCGTGACCGCCCTGGTCACCGGCGTCCTCAATGTCCTATTGTTCCCCACCGGGCTGATGGGCGCTTCCGGCATCGTTTTCATGATGATCCTCCTAGCCTCCTTCACCAACTTCGGCAAGGGGGAGATACCCCTCACCTTCATCCTCATCATGCTGCTCTATCTGGGCCAGGAGGTCTGGCAGATGATCGCCGAACGCGACAAGGTAAGCCAGTTCGCCCACATCATCGGCGGCTTCTGCGGCTCCCTCTTCGGCTTCTTCAAGCCCTCCAAGCGCTGATCCTCCGCCCCTGACAGGACCCCGATGCCTATCTCGGGGGCCGATAGGGCCGACTCGTAAATGCGTGAATGCCTCTCGGCTCCGAGGTGTCTCATCGGCGCGCTCTCTTGAAAAAGCGGCTTGCAAGCGCCCGCGCATGCGCTACAATGGTGGCGGGGGGACGCGTGAACTCAGAGGAAAAGACCTTCGTCGTAGACACCAACGTGCTCATCCACAACCCCGAGGCTCTGCTATCCTTCCGAGACACCGAGATCGTGTTGCCGCTCAAGGTGCTGGAGGAGCTCGACTCGCTCAAGGCCTATCCAGACCAGCGCGGGCGAAGCGCCCGTGAGGCCATCCGCTTCATAGCCGGCCTGACGCGCGCGGGCAATCTGCACGAAGGGGCCAGGCTGCCCAATGGATCGATCCTGCGCGTGGTCATGTCGCCGGCCGAGGATCCGCCGCCGGACATGCACCTGGAAAAGGCAGACAACCTCATCATCATGACCGCCTACTCGCTGATGAAGAGCGGGCGGACGGTTTTCTTCGTCTCCAAGGACATTAACGCCCGCGTCAAGGCCACTGCCTTGGGCGTGCGCACGGTGGACTACGAGAAGCAGAAGGTGGACATCTCCACGCTCTACTCCGGGGTGCGCGAGGCTGACGCCGATGAGTCCGCCGTGGCGGCCCTCTCGCGCCTGGCCGACCTGCAGGTGGCCCAGGAGGAGGCTCGCTCCATCCAGACCGCCAACGGAGGCAGCCCGGTCCTGGCGGCTCTGCGCGAGGAGGCCGATCAGGTCAACGCCGGACTCATGGCGCATCACGCCTTGCAGGGCATCAGGCTGTCGCCTAACGAATTCGTACTTTTTAGGGAGCGCGGCGGGGCCGAGTACCTGGCCCGATGGGATCCCCAGCGCGAGTGGCTTATCCCGGTGGAGCCTAGGGAGACGCCCATCTGCGGGGTGCAGCCGCTCAACGCCCGCCAACGCGCCGCATTCGAACTACTGATGGACGATTCAGTGCCCCTCGTGACTCTGGTGGGCAAGGCCGGCACGGGCAAGACCCTGATGGCCCTGGCCTCAGGGCTGCGTAAGGTGATCGAAGAAAAGCGCTATTCCAGGTTACTGGTGTCAAGGCCGGTCATACCCGTGGGCAAGGATATCGGCTACCTGCCTGGGGAGAAGACGGCCAAGATGGCCAATTGGATGGCGCCGATCTTCGACAACCTCGAGTACATCCTCTCGGCCTACAAACGCCAGAATCTCAAGACAGTGGATCAGCTCATCAAGGATAAGCTCATCGAGATCGAGGCTGTAAGCTTCATCCGCGGCCGCTCCCTGCCCCGCCAATTCATCATCATCGACGAGTCCCAGAACCTCACGCCCCACGAGATCAAGACCATCGTCTCGCGGGCGGGCGAGGGCTCCAAGGTGGTCCTCACGGGCGATCCCTACCAGATCGACAACCTCTACCTTGACTCCAACTCGAACGGCCTGTCTTACCTGGTTGACCGCTTCAAGGGGCAGCGCCTTTTCGGCCACGTGAGCCTGCAGCGCTCCGAGCGCTCGGCCCTGGCCGAGCTGGCGGCGGAGCTGCTCTGATGCGGGTGAAGTGGTGCCGCATGTGCGGGCGGCTGGGCGCTGAGGCCTTCATATATTGCCCGTATTGCGGGAGCGAGTATGCGTCCAGGCCGGACCTGGGCGAACTGGCGGAACCCGGCATCGAAAAGGCCGCGGCCGCCCTGCCCAAGGATCGCTTCGGCTGGGCCGAGCGCCGCCTATCGGAGATCGAGCGCGATCTGGGCGACTTTATCGACCTAGCCGGCTGGGATTCGAGCTAGGCGCTGTCATTCCTGCGGCTTAATGACCCGAACGCGGGCGCGTTTACCGCCCTGAGCCTTCTTCTGCGGGACGGGCTTGCCCCCGCCGCTGTGCTTGCCGCCCTTGGCCTGTCCCTTGCCTCCGTACGCGGGCTTGCCGCGGAAGCCGGTGGAGCCGCCTCTGTTATCCGCAGAGCCCCCACCGGAGACTGCTGAACCCCCGCGGTATTGAGATGGCTTGGTCTTGGTCGCAGGCTGCTTGCGCCATGGGTCATGGTTCTCCTTGGCGCGTGCGCGGTAGGCGGCTCGGGCTCCGCCCTCCCCATGGCGGGCGCTTGTGTCGCGGAAGGGCTTGGGACGGGCGCGGAACTCCGCGTCCGGGCGGGCTTCGGCCTCAAGACCGCGCTTGGCGCCGTGGTCCCGGCCATCGCCGTGTCCACGGCCCTCACGCATGCGCCGGCCGTGCTCGCGCTCCATGAAGCGCAGGGATTCCTCGAAACCTTTAAGGAAATCGCTCAGGTCCTCCGCGAAGACCACGATCTCGCGGCGCTCGAAGCCCTCGCCCTCGTTGGGCTTGGATTCGACGAGGGTCATGAAAAGATCGCCCATGCGATTTTCTTTGACATTGAAAAAATACGAACGATTGGCCAGGCTCACTTTTGCCGAATAGATCTCTCCGCGCAGGCCCATGGCATGCCTTCCCTTCGGGCCGGGGGACGGCCCATCCGGCCCCCACTCTAGACCGTGGGGACGTCCAGGGTAAAGGGGTGCGCCTCAGCTGGCCTTGCGCCTCAGCCCCAGGGACCGTATTTCCCGCGACAGGTTGTTGGGCAGCATGCCGAGGAGGCCGGCCGCTTTTGATACCGAGCCGCCATGCATCTCCAACACCATGGCGATGTAGCGCCTGTCGAATTCGACCCTGGCTTCCTTGAGGCGCAGGAGGGGGAAATCGTCGAGCAGGCCCTTGAGGCAGGCTTGGGATGGATCGGACCTGAATTCGGCGACGAGGCGGGGTGAGGCGGGCGGTTCGGGAGCCGTGCTTTCGGTTGGGGAGGCGCCGCCCTCCAGGGCCGCCAGCTCGGCCGCGCAGATGAGGCGGGCATCGCTCAGGGCGGCCGCCCGCTCGACCAGGTTCTTCAACTCGCGCACGTTGCCGCGGTAGCTGCGGCCCTCCAGGTAGGCTAGGGCGTCCGGGGCGAAACCGCGCCGACCCTGGCCGGCGCCCGAGGATTCGCGCAGGAAGTGCTCGGCTAGGGGGATAAGGTCTCCGGCCCGCTCGGCCAGCGAGGGCACGCGGATGGATACCTGGGCCAGCCGGTAGTAGAGATCCTCGCGGAAGGCCCCTCGGGCTGCAGCGGCCTCCAGGTCACGGTTGCTGGCCGCAATCACCCGGACGTCGGCCCGTTCCGGCTGGCCGGCGCCCACGCGCTGGATCTCCCCGTATTCGAGGGCCCGGAGGAGCTTGGGCTGAAGCTCGGGGGGCAGATCGCCCACCTCATCCAAAAAGAGGGTTCCGCCGGCGGCGGCCTGGAAGAGGCCGTCGCGGTCCTGGGCCGCGCCGGTGAAGGCGCCCTTTCGGTAGCCGAAGAGCTGGCTCTCGAAGAGCTCGCGGGGGATGGCGGCGCAGTTGACCGGCACCAGGGGCCCCGAGGAGCGCGGAGAGCAAAGGTGGATATAGCGCGCGAAGAGTTCCTTGCCCGAGCCCGATTCTCCGCGGATGAGGACGGACAGGCGCGACCCGGCCGCCTTGCGCGCCAGGGACAGGGCCGCGGCCATCGCCGGAGAGCCTCGGCCGGCCATGTGCTCCTCCAGCCATGCCTCCTCCAGCCCGCGCACCCGCCGCTTGAGGTCCGCCCGCCGCGCCAGGTTGGCCATCACGGCTTCCAGGCGCCCCTGGTCTACGGGCTTTTCCATGAAGTCCGCTGCGCCGGCGCGTACGGCCGCCAGGGCGGTGCGTATATCGGCATGTCCGGAGATCATGATCACCGGCAGCTCAGGATCGTGCTCCAGCATCTCCTTCATCAGCTCCGTCCCGTCGGCTTGGCCCAGGCGCACGTCCACTAATGCGGCGTCAAAGCGTCCGCTGCGTATGGCCTCCAAGCCTGAGCGGTAATCGGCCGCGCCCTCGGCTTCTATGTCGCGCAAGGTCAAAAAGGCTATCAGGCTCTTGCGTACGTTCTCCTCGTCGTCCACTACCAGCGCTCTCATGGCGCCTCCTCCTCCGTCTTGGGCCCTAGATCCAGGTGCGCGCTGAAACATCCGCCCGGCCCGGCCTGGGCTTCGAAGCCACCCCCGTGGATGGCTAAGATGCGGTTCACGAAGAGCAGCCCCAGGCCCGAGCCGGTGCGCTTGGTCGTGAAGCGCTCCTTGCCCAGGCGGGCGGCTGTCTCCTGATCCAGCCCGATGTTGTCGTCTGAATATTCGATGTAGGCCCGCCCGGCCCGCTCGCCGATCTCGACACTGATGGATACCGGGGACCGCCCGGCCCGCTCGGCTTCCTCGGCCGAATTGTCCATCAGGTTGACAAGAGCCTGCACGAGGAGGTCGCGGTCGGCCGAAACGCGCACGTCCCCCGATATCTCCACGCGCGCCCGGGAGGGCTGGTAGCGCGAGGCCGCCTCGGCCGCCAGGGCCGCCAGGCTCTCGGGGCGGAAGCGGGCCTGCTCGAATGATGTCAGGCTCTTGAGCCGGCCTATGAGGGCCTTCATCCGGGCGGTCTCCTCCTGGATGGAGGACAGGGCCTCGCCCAGGATAGCCTGCTCAGGGGCTGGCTCCTGCGAGGCGGGGAGGCCGGCGCAGGCGCGTTCGAGGGCCATGCGGGCGTTTGCGGCCGAGAGGTCAACGGCCGCCAGGGGATTCTTGAGCTGGTGACTGAGGAAGGAGGCGATCTCTTTCCACCCGGAAAGGGCCGCGGCCTCTTCCAGCTTGCGCTCCTGATCGCGGATGACGGCCGCCATGCGCTTGAATTCCGCGTCCAGGCCGCGGGTGGCGATGAAGGAGGACACCGCCAGGGCGCCGACCTGCAGACCCGCCTGGGCCAGGAGGAAGACGAAGGCCGATCCGGCCGCCCCCACTGCCCGGTCGCGGGCGATCAGGCGGGCCAGCTCGCGTTTAGCCGGATCGGCGGAGCCCGAGCGCGCCAGGTCCTCGGAGACGTCGGCCACCAGGCTGAATATGAAGATGGCGGCTGCGGCGAAGGACAGGAAGGCGGTGACCGAGAACACCATCACCAGGTGGCGGCGGTAGGCCGGGGTTTTCAGTAGGGCACCTCCGTCATCGAGCGCAGGCTGAACACCCGCGAGGGCTGCTTGTAGTTCCACAGGACGGCGGCCTCGTCTGGCGTAGCGCCCTCCACCGAGACGGCCGCCCGCACCAGGATGCGCAGGGTTTGCTTGCCCGGCCCCAGACTAGCGGCCAGATTCGCCACGGAATCCACGCGCAGCCCGTAGAATTGCCCCAGCAGGATATAGGCCGCTTCTTCGCTCTCCGTCTCCAGGGTTCGCTCCCCGGAGCCGGACTGGCTTACAAGGAAGCGCGGCGGATCCGCCAGGCGCCTCAGGCTGCGCTTGACCAGGAGGATCGTCCGGCCCTCGCGCTCGACCGATAGGTTGAGCGATACAGCGTTGCCCGAGTCGACTAGTTTACGCATGGAGGGCGAGACGAAATCCGCAACCTCGGCGGAGAGGATGACCTGGTCGGCGTCCCGGTAGAGCCGGGCCGCCAGGGCCGGGTCCTTGCCACCCTCGACCAGGCCGAAGAGCATGCCCAGGGCCAGGATGAAGGAGCGGAAGGCATCGTCCATGCGCGGCTGTCAGCGGCCGCCCTCCGCCGGCCCCAGCTCGAGAGTGCTCGTCCCTTCACCGTCCTGGACCTCTATTTTGAGCTTAGTCCCCTTGGCCTCCCCCGATTTGGGTCGCGTGCTTGAATAGATGGCTTGGCGCGCCGCCAGGTATTTGTCATAGAGCAATTCTTCCTCGTTCTTGTTGAAGAAGGACGGCACCACTCCGGCCAGGGCCCAGACCTGGCCCTGCATGGTAGAGGCTAGGTCCTTGCCCCAGGGCTGGCCCTCGTAGAGGTTGGCCCCTATCTTGAATGCCGTCAAAAGGCCGATGCCGGTGAGCTGTAGGGATATGGAGCCGATGCGCGCGGCCCTGGCCTTGTCGGCCATGGTCTTGAGGGTGGCCGCGGCCATGGCCTCCTGGATGACCGGATCCTCCTCGCGGAAGACATTCGAGTATTCGGAGCGTAGGTCGCGGGCCGGACTGGTCAGCATGATGGCCCCGGAGGCTATCAGGGCCAGGCCTCCAGAACCCATGCCCAGGGTGAGGGAGTTCTTCAAGTCAGGGTCCATGGGCGTGCCGGCCATGTTCATGGACATCGCGTCTCCGCCGAAGTAGACCCCGGCCGCCCCGCCCAGGAGGATGCCGCCGAAGACCATGGAGAGGGTGGCCCCGGTGGTCATGCTGCGATTGAGTTTTTCCTGCCTCTGCTGGACGTAGTCGTCCAGGAAGCGGAAGGCTATCTGGATCTCCTCAGCGCCCAGGGCGCAGGAGATAAGGGAAATGGCTAGGATGAGGGCAAGGACTCGTTTCATCCGCTGTGCCTCCTTGGGGATGCGGCTGGGCCCGGCGTCCGTTACCGCGGCGCCGGGCCGACCTGCCTATGAAGGGATGACAGGGTCATTACCAACCCCCGACCCAATACATAATGCAGGTCCCGTGCCAGGCCGCCCGATATCCCTCGTATTCGACCCCGAAAATCATCTGAATATGGAAAGAGGGCCTCTAGAATGGCAGTATCCCCTTTCATAAAGGGGAAGGACCGCCTCCCAGGGGAGTCTCCATAGGGACAGAGCCTGGGACTGATACCCTCCCACGATCAGTCCTTATTGACTTTCGCCTCCCTTCCCCTGTGGGGCTATCATCCATGATAGCACATCCTCTTTGAAATATCAATTCTGATAGTATCACCATTGAGCTTATTCCCAGCTGCATCTGCATCGGTCCTTCCTTTCAGGCATGAGATATGGAGACGATAGTGCCATCGATGGAGGAGGGACCATGTCCGAGAGCTGGTACAAGCGTATTCTGCGCTTTTTTGCTTTTTGCCTCGTGATATCCTATAGTTCTTCGAGGGTACCATGCGGAAAGGAGCCTTCTTGAGGGTACACAGCCCTGATCACTGTCAGATGCGCACTCCAGGCGTATACACCTCCTTAGCCAAAGATGACTCAGAGGGCTGCAGGATAGGACCAGGGCTCTACTGACATGGGAATAATCGGCAACCGTCCCTTCATAGGATTCATAGTATCCAGGCTCAATGGCTCCTATACCCGCGGCTTATGGCCGGAGATCCTGCGTTCCGGCAAGACGGCCGGCGTAAACGTCATGGTCTTCGCGGACTTCGCCCGACGCCGCGTCCATGACCTGGCTAAGAACATGGACGCCCTCATCATCGCCGCTGGCGATCTTTCCATTTTCAGCCAGGACGCCGAGCTGGACGAGTTCTACCGATCCCTAGACCCCATCCCGCGTGTCTATCTTTCGGCGCCGCGCTCGGACGGCCCCTGCTTCTTGATCGACAACCGCACCGGCGTGGGCATCGCCATGAACCACATCGCCTTCACCCACGGCACCCGTGACATCGCCTTCCTCTCCGGGCCCCTCGGGCACAAGGAGGCCGATGAGCGCTTCGCCGCCTACCGCGACGCCCTGGCCGGGCTGGGCCAGCCCTACCGCGAAGAGCTCTACGTCCAGGGCGACTTCCGCGCCGAATCCGGCGAACGGGCCCTGCGCATCCTCTTCGACGAGCGCGGCCTCTCGCCCCGGGCCATTTTCTGCGCCAACGACGTGATGGCCCAGGGAGTGGTGGAGGCCGCCCTGGCCCGCGGCATAGCCGTGCCGCAGAAGCTGATCGTTGTGGGCTTCGATGACGCCATCCGGGCCCGCGCCTGCCGCGTGCCCCTGACCACTGTGCGCCAGCCCTTCGCCAGCCTGGCCTCCGAGGCGGTCAAGGCGGCTGTCGCCCTGGCCCGAGGCACGGGGCCGGTGGAGAGCCGTTTCTTCCCCACCCGGCTGATCGTCAGGCGCTCCTGCGGTTGCGGCTCGGAGGGGCTGCGGGGCATCAGCCTCTACGCCCAGGGTGGGGCGTCCGATCCTGAGGCGGCTAAGGCCTGGCCGCAGGAAGCCTTCGAGCGGGCCCTGACCGTCATGACCGACACGGCCCTCCACCCCACCGCCCTGGTCAGGGCCGTGGCGGCCATCGTGGACGCATACGCCGAGGAAAACCTGCGCGAGGAGGCCTTCTTGGGAGCCCTGGAGGAGGCCTTAGCCAAGGAGACCCAGGCCGGTGGGCGCCCATCGGCCTGGCACGCTGTTCTGAACGTCCTGCACAACCGCCCTCCGCCTGTCGACGGAGCCGCCGCTTTCGCCCGTTCGGCCCTCTTGCAGAAGGCCCGCATCCTGGTGGAGGAAGCCGCCGCCCGCGAGCGTTTCTCGCCGGACGCCATGCAGGATATCGGCCTTCTAGGCACCGAGGACATTCTCTCCCGCCTCCTCATGGATCTGTCCTTCGAGGGCCTGGGGCGCCTCCTAGCGGCCGAGCTCCCCAAGGCCGGCATACCCTCGGCCATCGTCTCCGTATTCGAGCCCGGGGCTGAGGGGGGCGGCCAGGGCGCCCTGCGGCCCCTATGCGCCTATTGCCGCGAGGGCCAGCTTCCGGAGCTGCATGAGCCCTATCCAGCCGACCAGCTCTTCCCCCCGGGCTTCCCCATGCCCACGGAGCCGGCCGACTTCGTGGCCCTCTCCCTGCGCCACGGCGATGAGGACTACGGCTTCGCCATACTGGAGATGGTCGACCCCTCCTCGGGTCTGGGCTACGAAGCCATCGCCCGCCAGATCGGCTCGGTCCTCAAGGGCATCCTCATCCAGGATGAGCGCCGCGCGGCTCTGGAGGCCCTCAACGAGGCCAACCGGCGCCTTTACGGTCTGGCGCGCCGGGACGAGCTGACCGGACTCCTCAACCGCCGCGGATTCATGGAGGAGGCCGCCCGGGCGATCGACTCGGCCAAGCGCCTGGGCGAACCCTGCGCCCTCTTCTTCATGGACATGGACGATCTCAAGAAGATCAACGACTCCCACGGCCACGACGCCGGCGATGAGGCCCTGCGGGCCTTGGCATCCGTCCTGGTGGAGTCCTTCCGCTCAACTGACGCGGTGGGGCGGGTGGGCGG
>CAYYCP010000070.1:0-14379 GCA_964470375.1 uncultured Spirochaetales bacterium | reverse complement strand
TGAAGTCTATGGTGGCGAAGCCGCCCAGCCTCCAGGCGCTGGTGAGGGCCAGGGGGATGGCAAAGATAGGATCCATCCCGTCCACGGAGGAGAGGATGAAGATGAGGATGGGCTCGCTCAGGGTCTCATCGAAGAGGCAATTCATCCCCAGCTCCACATCGGGGCGAATCGCCAATTTCTCTTCCGCGGAGACCGCGGACATGGAGAAGGCCATGACCGCGGCTAAGAGATAGACCAGCTTCAGATTCTTTCCAGTTCTGCGCATGTCCCTAGAATATCGAGGAGAAGGGCCACCATCAAGTGTTATCTATATGTAATATATGTATTTAGCGAATTCCAATCGGCATCAGAAGCCTATCCGGCCCGATATACGCCCCGCATCGCCCCCCCCTCGGGAGAATAGCTAAATCCTTGCATCGCATTATGAAGGATAGAGCTCTCCGGGAGTCCCGCCCAGCCGTCCTTGTGCCGCGCGAAGACCCTGATAATCGATCAGGATTCGGGAATAGACATGCTTTTTTATTTGCTTATTATAAACCATATCCTTGGATGCCCGCGGCCCAGCTTGCATTCGGGAAACTATGCACTAAGCTCAAGTCCAAGGAGCCAAGCATGAGCATGGAATGGATCGAGCACAAAGGGAAACGGATTCTCTACATCAACTACGCCCGCCTGTCCAGCACCGAGAACATTGCCCAGATAGACGCAGCCGTCCAGGCCCTCATCGACAGCGGCAGGAAAGACAATCTCACCTTGACCGACCTGCGCGACGCGGTGGTGGACCAGGACTTCGTCAATCACTCGAAGGAAAAGGCGAAGATCAGCGCGGCTTACACCAAGAAGGCCGCCATCCTGGGGGTGGAAGGCGTACGCAAGGTCCTCCTCAAGGCGGTCAACGCCTTCTCGGGGAATCCGCGGGTCCCCTTCGACAGCCTTGAGGCAGCCAAGGACTGGCTGGCGGAGGACTGATAAGATCGTTTACAGGACGACATACTTCCAGGCCATCATCCTATTCGATCAAAAGACGATAGGCATGCTTCTGGTCATAAGCCTCTCCGGGTCCGTAGACCTCTATCAAGACTTTTTCTCCTAGAGATACTTCATCCGCCTTTATCTGGATGCGCTCCGCTGCGTCTCCCATGGCCTCGCTGGTGATTCTTTTCGCCTCGGAGCTCCCGCGCCTCAGGATGACGCGGAGATCGTAATCATCACCGAGCGGTGGATTCATGGTGATGTTCAGGTCACAACCCTGAAAAGTATATGCGTAATAGTCGATATCGCCCGGGCACCAGATCATGGCCGATAAGGATCCTCCTGCTATACTCGCGGCGATTTCAGCCTTACCATTGGGCTCATACGAATCGGCGTTCGACAGACCTGAATGGAGATATGTGCTCAAGAAATCGCGGTAAGCCCCATCCAGTTCCAGATAATGAACATGTTCGGCTTCGAAGCAATCCCAATCCGCATCGTACAGGGGATAAGCGTTGAGGTATATGCTCAGGGACTCGCCGTCCGGGCTATAGAGGCCTGCGAAGAGCGCATCCTTTGCTGTCCTGAATCCAGGCATAGCCACTTCAAAAACCTTGATATCCCGCGATCCCTCTGGCTTGACAGCTCCGCGATCGATGGCATCCCTGAGCGCATCCCGGTCTATGCGGGGTATCTCCTCATTGAAATAGGTTAGAAACCTCGCCAGAGCATTATCAGCATCGATCTTCACAGCGCAGAGGCCAGAACCCTGGCCTCCATATTCATCCCCATAGGATTCACAGAGCATCCTGCATTTCTCATCCGCAACGGAAGATCCTAGGATGATAGGCAGGAATTCGTCGTAGGGGAAGCCGCTGGCGGGCACCGCGTCCGATGAGGCGATGTAGTAATCCGCATTACCCATCATGTCGGACGCAGCCTCCAGCGATCCCATATAGCAGGCATCGGCAAGGATCATCTTGAAATGGACGATAGGCTTGTCAAGAAAGGAAAAGCGCAGGGCCCGCCGTAAATCCTTCAATGACATGGCCGAGCCGCTCATTTCGTCATAAGCGATCTCCCTGGCGCCGCCCAAACCCTTCCAGCCGCCCCCATGGTTCCAAATGTCCAAGTACCATTCCCTGGCGGGGAACCTGAGAGAGATAGTACGGATGAAGGCTCTCAGAATGCTCGGATCCGACATATCCAGGTATTCGTCGGTGTAATCAACGCTCAATCCTATACTAGGCGCGTCCAGCTCCCGCCACTCCTCTCCCACGCCGCCGCGCAAGAAGAAAAGGCGCGTATCATCCCAATCTTCGAAAGCGTTTGAGCGCCTACGGCTCACCAATACGAAGACACCGGAATCAGCATCGCAAGCCCTCATTCCCGCCGCGATGTCGTCCAGGTCTTCCAACGCATAGGGATCAAGGCTGTTGCATGCGGCCATGTAGACGAGTACTGCCTTGGAGAGAGGGCCTATCCTGTCCTCCGAGCGGAAAGCGGCAAGCCCGCAGGAGGACAGGCCGAAGGCAAGGAGGATGATGAGAGCTCCGCGCTGCGTCATTTTTCCCTGATCCGGTAGGCGGAGACGCAATCCATCTCAGGCTGGTACAGTATGCCGTCCACGTAGAAGGTGCTGCGGCGCGGAGCAGTCGCTGAAAAGACCGTCCGGTGGCACAAGACCTTCTCCCCCGTTTGAATATCGATAAAAGTCAATGAATCCGAGGCACCGTCGGCTATAGCCACGTATTTGCCATCTATCACAGTAGGTTCCGAATAGATATTCGTATGATACTTGTACATTGTGAAGTCATCATAAGGCGTGGTGTCACTCTTCCAGAGCAGGGCGCCCGTAGCAGCGTTCAGGCAATACACGATGCCGTAAAGTGTAGGGAATATCACCCTATCCCCGTAGACTAAGTTCACCCCGTCCGCGTGCACTGTATCCCCCAGGAAGCTCCACACCTCGGTATTGTCGTCTATCCTGCGGGCCATTAGCCTGTCATCATGTACGTAGATATAGAGGTCGTCCGTAAAAACCACATTGCAGTTGTTGAATCCCCCATCCACCGTGGGATCATCCTTAGGATAAGGAAAATCGAAAAGGACGCAATCGGTATCCGCGAAGCCGGGATTAACCAGCCTATCCATATCGAGGCCCATGATGAAACTCCCACATGTTCTGAGGTAATAGGTATCACCTAAGTAATTATGGTCGACGATATTGAGCAGCGATGATGTAAAACTCCTTATACATAAGGCTTGGCCATCTGCCGAATCCCGTTTTATCACCCAAAAAGATGATCCAGCTCCTCTTCCCATCTCTTTATATTCTTCAAAAGGCATGATGACATAATCTCCATACAGCTCTGGAACGGTATCGATAAAATCACCACGCCATCCAGGAGACGAGAGGTCGATTTTCCAAAGCAGTGAGAGATCAGCCTGCGAGAAACAGAAGAGCTCGTACAGGCCATGGAAGGGATTGCCGTTCCATCCGACCACATAGACCCTCCCGTAGGCCTCATCGATGAGAATATTCTGGATGCTCTCGTTCGTGCTCTGATAGCCTCTCTGTTCAGCCATGTGGCGCGGATCGTATATGGACATGTCACCGTCCGCCATCCGCACGCGGAACAACCTCCCCACGAAATGCGAGGCCGTTTCATTCTCGACATAGAGATCGACACCAAGATAGAGATAGGTTCCATCGCAGGCATGGATGCCCGGCTGCAGAACGCTCTCAGGCCCCAATTCCGCCGTCCACAGCCTCTCAAGCTCCAGCTTCCACGGCCTATCGAAGGGATCAGGCGGATAAGGATCCCATGGACATGAGACGAGCAGACAGAGGAGGCAAAGAAGAGAAAGACAGCATTTTTTCTTTGCTCCACCAAGTGAGATTCTCATTTTTTTTGGAGGATATCTTAACATGTTAATAACTCACTCCTGCAATATATATAATACAGCTTGTTTATAAGCACCTTTGAATTGGTCTGCGGTTGATCGCTTTGATTCTGACTTCCCCTCCTTCGTACACAGAGTCTTATAATCATCTGCGATATCCAAATGGTTTACCTTCGTCATATAGTAGCTGAAATCCTTACGTGTGGCAGGTGAAAAATCCGGCGATTGCTGCCGTAGAACCTTTCCTTTGTATTCATCATTATTTTGCACAAAACCATCATGGCCGGTCAGGTCGTCGAAGGAGCCAGAACAGGCATAAGCCCAGGCATTGGGGAAACGCAAGACCAAGGCCCTTCCCGCAGTGAACGTCGCCGCCCGAAGGAGAGCCGCTGCCATATTAACCGGATTCCAACATGATAAGACAGCTACAGCCAAACTGGCGGCGATGCTCGCATTATAGAAATTTATCACATGCTTGAAAGCGCTCCCCCAGAGCCCTGTTTCGAAGATGTTGCCATTCGCGCTGATCAAGAAGGCTCGGCGGTATCCAGCCTCAGCAGCCAAGGCCCCTGCACTGTTGCTGTCCGCCATAAAACTGCTCAGCGGATTCAAATCGCCCATAGTGCCTTTCTGACATAGAGTATCCCAAATAGCTTTGCCAAGGTAAGCGAACAGTGCCCCCTTCGTACTTGCGTTTTCTCCAGGCGCTAGTATCGCGCATGCCGCATGGGCCCCCATCTCCCTCAATGTGGCTTCGTCATCCGTTGATTTCATCCGCTTTCCCAGAGAGCGTATTATTGATAGGTTCTCGAAGAATGCCTTGACTTCTGGTGAAGCGTCCATGGTCGCATCCTCACTTACTACCGGCGCGACCTGACCATCCTTTGACCTGAGGGCATTGGTAAATGCATTGATAAGAGCAGTGCCATATGTTGTCGTATCCACGGCCAGGAGATAGCATGCCAGGGCCGCGCTGGCTGTCAGCGCCCATTCTCGATCGCATAGGCGGTTGCCCATAAGTGGAGCAGATGAAGTAATATAGCCCCTAACCGGAACACCCTCTGCTTTGGCTAATTGCGCAGCCCTACGGGCTATTGTGCCTCCCAATGAATGGCCGGCAAGGATGGTCCCACCCTTCGCTTTAAAGGCGTCGAGCACCGCATGAGCTGCATGGTCTATTCCATTAGGATCGAAATAGTCATAATCAACCTTATCGCTTAGGATAACGGCGTCTATCCCTGTCGGGAGGTAATCCGAGGCCGACCCAGTATTCACCATCACTAGCTTGTCGTCAGCATACATACATGCGCATGACACGACAATCAGGAAAATATGCCATATACATTTCCGCATCATAGATCAGCCTCCCCGACATCGCCTTCATCATTCATGCCGGCCTGTCCATCGACCTCGAATTCTATATCGCGGAATTGCTGGACAGTCTCGATGACATTACTGATCTCGCCCACATGAAATAAAACGGTCGATATAACCTTCTCCGGAAAGACAAATCCGTCGATCACCTGGTAGCAGATATCAAGACTGGATACTTCCCCATTGAGCTCATCATCGTTCCTCAAATACGTCACTCGGTTCACTTTCTCATCATACCTGACGGTAAGGAGTCCGCCTGGGGTGACTTTTTTAAAAGTATGTATCCCATGATTGGCGGCATGCTCCGGAAAGGCATCAATCAAAGCCGACAGGCCAACGCATGAGAAATCATTATATCCAATTCCGGATCCGCCCAGGCTGGGAGGAATGCTTGCACTAACAAAATCATTAGACTTCAACGCAGAACCTGGATATTCATAATCCATCTCCAGCTCATCAGGACCACCGGAAATCCTAATTGAGCCATCAGTGTCTTTCGCGAAACGGAGTGTATCGGATGATAGGCGTTCTTTAAGATATTTATTGCTGAACGACACTTCGGACGCAACCGTGTAGGAGTATTCGCCCGGTTCTGCGTATGCGTTCTTATCAGCGATCTTGACTATCAGTTCTTTCGATACCGCTGCCCCTGCTGCCGAATCCCTGGCGGTCACCTTTATGGAGTATTCTCCTGGATTATACGGTACCGTCCATTTAACACGGCCCGGACCCTCCATGGAGTAGAATCCAGGAATCTCCCAATCATATTGTACTCCATTGGGTTTATTAGCCTTAGCGAAGATTGCCACGACCTCACCAGGCCGGAGGTATTGCCCTGAATCAAGGGCGAATCCCATCTTCTGGATTGTGAGAGGTTTCGAGTCAGCGAGGGGAGGCGAACATGAGGAGCTCAGGAGGATAAGGAGAATCAGCCCCCCCAATGATGCTGATACACTTCTACGCATCTTTGTCTCCTTACAGGAAGATACAGGGATTATTACCCGCGTTTTTATACTTGTCAAGGGGAAATGAATTATAATTCTTTTCTTCGTATATGTTTACTGAATAATAATCGTTTATTCATCGCAATCCCGATTATAAAATCAAGGCTTCCATCACTGTGGTCTCAATGGACTTCTTCCGATCATACAAGGCTTTATGAATCGTGAGCCGGTCGATCTCTGGCCCCTCAGTCCCGGCAATGAAAAAATTCCAAGCCGATTGGAATTCGCCTATCTCCATTATTACTTGACAAGTGTATATATCCTCTCTAGCATGCAGCCATGCCGCGGTCCAAGGATGATGAAAAGCGGGCCCGCATCATGGGCCAGGCCAAGCGCCTCTTCGCCCGCCCCGGGCGCGAGGATGCCACCCTCAAGGGCCTGGCCGCCCTCTCGGACATCACGCCCTCCAGCCTTTACACCTACTTCAACTCCGTGGACGAGGTTATCAAGGCGGTGGTGGAGGACAGCTGGGAATGGCTGGGTGATAAGCTGTCCGAGGACGCCGCCGCGGGAGGGGAGCCCAAGCAGCGCCTGGAGCGTTTCCTGGGGGCCTACATGCCCGAGCTGATCGCGGACTCGAACCTCTGCTCCCTGATCGTGCGCTTTCCCCACTTCATCCAGAAGGCGGACGCCAAACTGGACGGCTTCGCCGACATCCTGGGCCCCGGGCTTGAGGCCCTGGGAGAACGGTACGGGAGCCTTTCCATGAACCGCCAGGGGCGCAAAGCCCAGAGCCTGATCCTTGTCCTGGGAGCACTGTGCGCCGTCTATTTCGCGGAGAACAGCGACCTGGACCTTACCGCCAAGGATATCCTGAACGCCTTCCGCGCCTTCCTCAAGGCCGATTGAGGGAATTGATCGATCGTCCATGGGGCGGAGGCGCCGCCCTCAGCCCTGGATAGCCCTCAGGCGGTCAGCGGTCTCGAGGAGGATGTCCTCGGTCTCTGCCCAGCCGATGCAAGGGTCGGTCACGGAAACGCCGCGCTTGAGCTGGGAGCGGTCCTGGGGGATGAGCTGGCTTCCGGCCTCCAGGTTGCTCTCCATCATGAAGCCGGCCACGCTCTCCGAGCCGGGCTCGGCCCGCGAGCGCTGGTCTACCAGGCTGCGCAGGACCTGCAACTGGTTCTCCGCCCGTTTCTGCGAATTGCCATGGCTGCAGTCCACGACGATGCGGGTCTCCAGGCCGGCGGCCCGCACCAGCTCGGCGGCCCGGGCCAGGTCCTGGGCGCGGTAGTTGGGCCCGGCCCGTCCGCCGCGCAGGATGAGGTGGCAGTCGGGGTTGCCCAGGGTGCGCAGGACGCAGGTGCTGCCGCCCCGGTCAATGCCGACGAAGGAATGCGGCTGGCGCGCGGACAGGATGGCGTTGACCGCTATCTGCACGTCGCCGTCTGTGGAATTCTTGAAGCCCACCGGCATGGACAGACCCGAGGCCATCTCGCGGTGGGTCTGGGATTCGGTCGTGCGCGCGCCGATGGATGCCCAGGATATCAGCTCGGCGATATACTGGGGTACGATGGGATCCAGCATTTCGGTCCCGGCCGGAACGCCGGCCTCGTTGACCGCCACCAGGAGCTTTCGGGCGGTGGCCAGGCCGCGGGCCACGTCGTAGCTTCCGTCCAGGGTGGGGTCTATGATGAGGCCGCGCCAGCCCAGAGCCGTGCGCGGCTTCTCGAAGTAGACCCGCATCACCAGGACCAGCTGATCCCGGACGCGTTCTTTCAGGCCGGCCAGGAGGCGGGCATAGTCCACGGCCGCCTCGGGATCGTGGATGGAGCAAGGCCCGACGACGGCCAGGAGGCGCTGGTCCCGGCCGTCCAGGATCGCCCGCACCTCGGCCCGGGCGGCCACTACGGTGGCGTTGGCCGATTCCGTCATGGGGATACGCCGGGCCAGGTCCGCGGGCGAGACCAGGGGCACCTCGGCGGCTATGCGTATGTCATTCGTGCGTTCCATCGATCAATTCCTCCGTCGCTTTTTCTAGTATCAGGCGGGGCTCACGCGGGCTCCACGGATGAGTACGGCCCGCGGGACCCGCATCAGGCCGGCCGCCGTCATGTGCCTGGATAGGCGCATGCCCGGCAGGCACTCGCGCATCGATCCCGATAAGGACCCGCCCGTGAGCGGGACGCGCTCTCCGCCCCGGCGCAGGTAGGCCAGCCTGATCTCGCCCCCGAAGTCCCCGGTGTCGTTGTCCACCTGGAAATCCGAGAATACAGCTATCTCCAGGCAATCCGGCAAGTCGGCGGCCTCCTCGTCCAGGCTGCCCGGCCCGGCCTCGGCCATGGCGTGGCGCATGGAGGCCAATCTGCCGGCGGCGTAGGAGCCGGCCTCGGCCAGGCCCAGGTAGTGACAGCCCCGAAGGCCCCCGTGCAGGTTCCGCACCTCGCCTGAGCTGATGACCTGAAGAGGGCGTAGGCGGGTCCCGGCGTCGTCGAAGGGCCGCGCCCAGGGCATGCCCGGCCGACTTGGATCGAAGGCGATATTGAGCGGGTCGCCGTCAGGCCCGCAGTCGAAGCGGTAGCCGGGGGCGGCCTCGGAGCGCTTTTGGTAGACCGCCATCGCCTCGGTGACCCAGAGGAAGTAGTCGAACCAGGCCTGGACGGCATCGCTCCCCGTCAGGAGGACGGGCAGTCCCTCGACTCCCCCGAGCGGCCGAGCGGCCAGGCGGTCGCGCGCCAGGCTGAGGGCCAAGGAGGCCTCGTCCCTCAGGGCCGCGGCCTCAACGGAGGCGAAGGATGCCATCCCGAATATTTCGACCGAGTCGGCTTTCCGGCCTGCCTCGGCCACGTATTCTATGTCCAGGCCGGCGTTCTCCCAGGCCGCCCGTAACCCCTCCGAATTGATGATCTCGACGCTGCGCTTGGACAGGAAGAGCTCCATCGAATTGAGGCGGGTATCCTCTCCTGCCTTGGCCGATAGGAGGGCCTCGGCCGCCTGGGCCATGGCCCTGGACGGATCGACATCCAGGAGGGGTCCGGCCTGCCATGCCACGGCCTCCTCGGGGGCGGGGCCGGGCAGGGGATACCATGGGCTGGGCGCGCGGGAGGCCGCCGCCATGCAGCGCTCAAGGGCCTCGCGCAGCTCGGCCTGGCCCATGGATGGGTGTAGCGCGCAGCTGGCCGATGAGCGCTGGCGCCCGTCACCCGCGCCCGAGTCGACGAACAGGCTTGCCTTTAGTAGAGTGGTGTCTGCGGAGCGGGCCATGCGCGAGCGCGCGCCGGTGTAGAAGCGCTCGAGCGATGTTATGCGTTCCCGGCGAAGGCTCCAGGCGGAGACTCCCGCCAGTCTTTCTATTTCGCGTTGCGCGACGTCTATCATCAGCCCACCCTCAACCTGGTCTTGAGGTAGGGGCCGCCCATGGAGGTCCTGACGTACTCCTTGTGGCCCTTGCCGCAGAAGCCGTTCCCGTACAGCTCTATCTCCGTCGAGGCCATGCTGACGGCCGAGAGCACGTCCGGCACGTAGCCCGAGATGACCACAGGCGAGACCACCCGCCCGGTCAGGCGGCCGGCCTTGATCTCGCGTCCCATGATGACGATGCCCTGGAGACCCCAGTTCTTGGGATCTTCCATGCCCGAGGAGAAGCGCTCCAGGAGGTAGCCCGACTCCACCGAGGCGATCATGTCCTCAAGGGAATCCTTACCGGGCGCGAAGTAGGTGTTGGTCATGCGGGCATAGGCCTTACGCGAAAAATCCTGGCGGCGCCCGTTGCCCGTCAGGGGCATGCCCATCTCGGCCGCCGAGAGGGCGTCCGAAATGCCGGCCCTGAGGACGCCGTCCTCGATGACGGCCGTGCGCGAGGCCGGGTTGCCCTCGTCGTCGAAGGCGTAGCTGCCCGTCTGGGCGGCCCCGGCCGCCCCATCGTACATGGTCACCACGGGGCTGGCCACGGGCTTGCCGAGGTAGAGGGCCGCCTTGGCCCGGCCCTTGGCCAACATGTCGGTCTCGACCCCGTGCCCGAAAGCCTCGTGGGCGAGGAGGCCGGCCACGTCGGGGGCCAGGATCACATCGGTCAGGCCCGGCTCCGGTTTGCCGGCGTCCAGGAGCTCGATGGCGGCGGCCCCGGCCTTGCGGCCCAGGCCGGCCAGCCGGGCCAGCTGTTCGGCGCCCGAAAGGCCGGACGTCGACTCGTACCAATAAGTGGAGATTTCCCCGCGGCGGGCCATGGCGATGGCATAAGCATTGCCCAGGACCAGGGCCTGGTCGAGCTCGCGGGCCTTGGAGACGAAAAGCTTGGAGGAGGCGACGAATTCCGCGTGGGCATGGGCGTAGACGATCTCGGCTCCGGCGGATTGGATGGCAACGCGCGCCCCGGCCAGGGCATCGAGGAGGGCTGCCGGATCCGCGGCCAGGGGATCCTCCGCGAATGCGGAGCGCCAGGACAATTTCAGGGGGCTGTCGGGCAGGGGCGGGTATTCGAAGTCCGCCCCTTCGGCCAGGAGGCTCTCCAGGAGGCCGGCCGAATCATCGGCTAGGGCCCGCGGATCATCCAAGGTGCTGAAGGAGCGCTCGGCCACGCGCCCGGCGTGCTGGACCCTGATGACCCAGCCCCGCGCTCCCCAATCGCTCTCCCGGTACTCGTTCATCCCAGGGGCGACGCGGGCGAAGACCCCACGGGAATCCTCGCCCAGGAGGGAGACGTAATCGAAGCGTCCGGCCAGGGCGTCTACCAGGTTCCGGGCTCCGGCCCGCGAGGCTTCAAGGTACGGCGAGAAGGATGCTTGACGTGCATCAGGCCCGGCCATGACCAACTCCTATCCGCGCGCGGCGCGGGAAGGGCTAGTATACGCGCGCCGATCCAGGCCTGTCCATCGACCGCGAGTCCTCAAGCCGCGAAGCTCCGGTAACGCGCGGCCAGGGCCTCGGCGATGGCCGCCGGTCCGCCCGGGGCCGCCTGCATGACCACCTCGGTGAAGGCCGTGCCCACGATGGCCGCGTGGACCCGGGGGGCCAGGATCCTCACCTGGGCGGGGACGCGCACGCCGAAGCCGGCCATCACCTTGGCTCCACCTGAAGCGGCCGCTTCAAGGAGAGCCAGGTTTTCGGCACCCATCTCCGTCTCCTGGCCGGTGATGCCTCGGCGCAAGGCGGCGTAGATGTACTCCGATCGCAAGGACAAGATCCGCCTCAGGCGCTCGGCGCGCATGCCCGGGGCGACCAGGGGCACGACCGCCAGGCCGCGCGCCGGGCCCTCCCGGTAGAGGCCCTCGTCCGCGTCCGGGACCAGGTCGGGGATGATGAGACCGGCCGCGCCCGCCCGAGCCGCATCCTCGCAGAAGGCCGGCAGGCCGCGGGCCACCACCGGGCTGGCGTAGCTCATGATAAAGACCGGCCGGCCGACCTCCCGGGATACCCGCCGCACGAGCTCGAAGCCCTCCTGGAGGCGGAAACCGGCCGCCAGGGAGCGAGCGCAGGCCGTTTGGATGACGGGCCCGTCCGCCGAGGGATCCGAGAAGGGGAATTGGATCTCAAGGTAGGCCGCCCCGGCATCGGCCAGGGCGAGGGCGGCGGCCAGGGAGGTCGGCATATCGGGAAAGCCCGCCACCAGGTGGGCCATGATGCGCGGCGCGGCCGGATCGAAGTTATTATCTCCCATTTTCAGCCACCTCCCGCTTGAGGAATTCCATCCAGGGCCCGGGCGCCACGGCCTTGGCGGTGATGAAAATGTCCTTGTCCCCGCGCCCGGACATGTTGACCATGACGGCCTTGCCGCGCGGGGTCTCCGCGGCTATGCGCATGGCCGCGGCCCCGGCGTGGGCCGACTCCAAGGCGAAGATGATGCCCTCGTGGCGGGCGAAGAATTTGAGCGCCTCCACCGCCTCGGCGTCGGTGACGGCCGTGAACTCTATGCGCCCGCGCTCGCCCTGGTAGGCCAGCTCCGGGCCTATGCCTGGGTAGTCCAGGCCGGCCGAAATGGAATGGGTCTCCTGGACTTGTCCGTCCCCGTCCAGGAGGAAACGGCTCTTATAGCCGTGGACGACACCCACCTTGCCGTCGCCCTGCATCCGCGCGGCGTTGTTACCCCGCCCCGGGCCGCGCCCGCCGGCCTCGGCCCCGACCAAGCGTGGGGCTTCGGCTTCCAGGACCTGGGAGAAGAAGCCGATGGCGTTGGAGCCGCCGCCCACGCAGGCCACCATGGCAGCCAGGTCCAGGCCCCGCTCGGCCGCCTGGGCTCCGGCCTCGCGCCCGATCACGGACTGAAATTCGCGGACCATGTCCGGGTAGGGCGAGGGTCCCAGGGCCGAGCCGATCATGTAGTGGGTGTCGGCGAAACTGCCGGCCCAGTCGCGCATGGCTTCGTTGATGGCGTCCTTGAGGGTGCGCGAGCCCGAGGACACGGGCAGGACCCTGGCCCCGAAGAGCTCCATGCCGAAGACGTTGGGGCGCTGGCGGGCTATGTCCACCTCACCCATGTACACGTCGCAGGCCAGGCCCAGCTTGGCGCAGGCGGCCGCCGCGGCCAGGCCGTGCTGACCGGCCCCCGTCTCGGCGATGATCCGGCGCTTGCCCATGCGCTTGGCGATCAGGGCCTGGCCGATGGCGTTATTGATCTTGTGGGCCCCGGTGTGGGCCAGGCCCTCCATCTTCACGTAGATGTCCGCGCCCCCCAGGGCCCGGCTGGCATTGGCCGCGAAGTAGAGGGGCGTGGGTCGGCCGACGTAGGTGCGGAAGGCCTCGTCCAGCTCGGCCAGGAAGCCGGGATCGCGGATGAGGGCCGCGTAGGCCTCTTCCAGCTCGCTCAGGGCCGTCCTGAGAACCTCCGGGACGTAACGCCCGCCGTAGGGCCCGAAGCGCTCATTGTATTGCGATCGCGGCATTCCTCACCTCCGACACGAATGATTGCACAAGCTCAGGGTCTTTCACGCCCGGGGCCCGCTCTAGGCCGCTGGAGGCGTCCACCAGCTCGGGGCGGCGGGAGCGCACCAGCTCCCCCACGTTGGCCGACGTCAAACCCCCGGCCAGCCAGAGCCCGGGCAGGGCCGCGGCGGCCGCGTCCAGGACTTCATCGTCCAGGCGCTCGCCCGTGCCGCCCAGGCCCTTCGCCGAGCGCGCGTCCAGGAGGCAGCGCGGGCAGCCGAAGGCGAAGGAAGGCGCCACGTCCCCGGGCCGGGCCGGGCGCTCGGCCTTGTAGAAAGGAATGCCTTCACGGAAGAGGGCGGAATCCGCCAAGGCGGCCTTGAAGGCGGCCGGATCGGCGTCGGCGTGGAATTGGAAGGCATCCAGATAGCCGTCGGCCGCCAAGTCCAGGAGTTCCTCCGGAACCTCGGAGGGCCCGCAGGCGAGGACGCCCACCCGCAGGGGGGCGCCCTCCGTGGTTCGGCCCAGGCCGCGGACGAAGCTCGCATCGGCCCGGCGAGGCGAGGGCGCGAAAACGAAGCCTATGAGATCAGCCCCGGCGCGAAGGGCCGCCTGGCAGCCCTCCATGTCGCGCAGGCCGCAGACCTTCGCCAAGGTACGTCCGCCGGCCGCTACCAGGCGGTTCCAGAAGGCCGAGGGCCTCGCCCCGGAAAAGGCCGCCCGCATGGCACCGACAGCTCCCGGGTCCCTGCTCAGGGCTTCGCCCACCAGGATGCCCTCGAAGCCGCAGGATCCCGGGAAGGCCGCGTCCACGGCGTCCCTGATCCCGGATTCGTAGACAACCCGAGCCGGCCAGTCCACCAGGGCGCGAACGCGCAGGGGCAGGAGGGGATCGATGCGGAAGCTGATCAGGTCTCGCGAGTTGATGCCGACCAGGGTGGGCTTGAATCTCCGGGCCTTGGCCGCGTCCGCCGCGTCGTGCAGCTCCACCAGGGCCGCCATGCCCAGGGAGGCTGCGTAGGCGGCCAGGTCGGCCAGGACATCAGCCTCCAGCATGGAGGCGATGAGGAGGACGGCGTCCGCCCCGCACAACCAGGACGCCTCCACGTCGGCCCGGTCCAGGAGGAAGTCCTTGCGCAGGAAGGACAGCCCGGGGCAGGCGCGCTTGGCCTCCATGAGGTCCTTGAGGGATCCGTGGAAGCGGTCCTGCTCGGTGAGCACTGAGACATTAGTGGCGCCGCCGGCGGCGTAAAGCGCGGCCTGCGCCGCGGCATCGATGCCGGGCTGGATATCGCCCTTTGAGGGTGAGGCGCGCTTCATCTCG
>CAYYCP010000069.1:0-14540 GCA_964470375.1 uncultured Spirochaetales bacterium | reverse complement strand
GATTACATGACCATCGAGTCCCCGGAGTTGGGTACCTGCCGCGTGCAGACCGACCAGAAGGTGGAGCTGGGCGCGCGCGTCTCCTTCACCGTGCGCCCGGAGAAGGTACGCATCCTCAAGGAACGGCCTACCCGGGACCTGGAGGATCTCAACATCCACAAGGGCGTGGTGGATGAGCCGATCTATTCCGGCTTCCAGTCCAAGTTTTACGTGCGGGTGGAGGGCGGGGCCTCATTCAAGGTCTTCAAGCAGCACAAGACCTATTCCGAAGAGGGGCCGGACATCCACTGGAAGGACGAAGTCCACGTTTTCTGGTCCGCCCATGACGCCTACATAGTCGAGGGCTACACCTTTTGAGGGCGGCACCGGCCGAGGAGGGGCCCAAGCGCCCCGGCCAGGGGCTGGCCTACGCCGGCCCCATCGGCGCCTGGTTCAGCCTCTTTTTCCTGGCCCCCCTGCTGATCGTGTTTTTCTACAGCTTCCTGCGCGCCGCGCCCGACGGGCGCATACTGCTTGAGCCCAACCTGGATTCCTACATCTCCATGTTCCGCCCGGCCCTGGGCAGGGTGGGCCTGCGCACCCTGTGGGTAGCCCTGGTCTCCACCCTGGCGGTCATCCTCCTGGCTCTGCCTTGTGGCTACTGCATGGCCCGCTCTAAGGCCAAGAACATCCTCCTGATCCTGGTGATCATCCCCTTCTGGACCAACTACATCATCCGCATCTTCGCCTGGAAGCGCCTTCTTGACAGCTCGGGCTTCATAAACCAGCTGCTGCTGTGGCTAAACCTTGTCGAAGAGCCCCTGCCGCTCATGCGCAACTGGATCTCCATCATCGTCATCAACGTCTACACCTACCTGCCCTACGCCATCCTACCGCTTTTCTCCTCCATGGAAAAATTTGATTTCACCCTACTGGACGCGGCCCGCGACCTGGGGGCCAGCAAGCCCCAGGCCATGCTGCGGGTCCTCCTGCCCAACGTCTCCGGGGGCATCACCACTGCGGTGTTTTTCACCTTCATACCCCTGTTGGGCTCCTTCGTGGTGCAGCAGTTGGCCGGGAACAAGGACATGTACATGCTGGGTAACATCATCCAGGACCGTGTCAAGAACCGCAACATGCCCCTGGCCAGCGCCATCTCTATCTTCATCATGCTTTTCACCACCGTGGGCATCTATGCCATCCTGGCCGCCAATCGGCGCCAGCCCCGATCCATGGTGGCTGACAGCCTCTCCGACCAGGGCATCAAGTCCAATCCCTTCTCCGCGCCCATCGCGCCGGCCGGCCAGGGAGGCCCCAAGTGAGGGCCGCCCGCAAGCGCTTCTCCTTCTCGCTGAGCGTCTTCGTCTTCTGCGCGGCCTTTCTCTTCCTGCCCCTGCTGGTGCTGATCGCCTATTCCTTCAACGAGGGCAAGTCGGCTCTGTGGACCGGCTTCAGTCTCAGGTGGTACGCCCAGCTCTTCACGGGCTCGCGCGAGATATGGAGGGCCTTCAACAACTCCATGTCCATAGCCCTGTCCAGCGCCCTATGCGCCACCGCCATCGGCACCCTGGGGGCCATCGGTGTGGCATGGTACAAGTTCCGCCTGAAGGCCTACGTGCGCCTCATCAGCTTCATGCCCCTTATTATGCCCGAGATCGTCCTGGGCGTGTCGTTGTTGGTGTTCTTCACCAGCCTGCGGATGCAGCTGGGCTGGTGGTCCATCTTCATCGCCCATACGACCTTCTGCCTGCCCTTCACCTTCCTCATGGTCCAGGCCCGCCTGGAGGAGTTCGACTACTCGGTGATAGAGGCGGCCTACGACTGCGGGGCCACCGAGTCTCAGACCCTGTTCAGGGTCATCATCCCCATGATCCTGCCCGGCATCATCTCCGGCTTCCTGACCGCCCTGACCCTGTCGCTTGAAGACTTCGTCATAACCTTCTTCGTGTCCGGGGCGGGCTCGGCCACCCTGCCCATCAAGGTCTACGGGGAGATGATGCGCGGCGGTATATCGCCGGTCATCAACGCCCTGTCCGCCATCCTGATCCTGGGGACCGTGAGCCTGTCCCTGCTGGCCAAGAATTTCCTCAAGTACATCGCCGCCCAATGAGGCGACGCCCCAACCCCAATATCCAGGAGGACGACATGAAGAAGAAAAGCGTGCTGACCGCGGTCCTGGCGATGGCCGCCCTGATGCTGGCTTCCTGCGGCAAGACTCCCAGCCTGTACATCTACAACTGGACCTACTACATCCCCGACGACGTGTTGCGCTCCTTCGAGAAGAAGTTCAACTGCAAGGTGGTGTACGAGGAGTTCGACTCCAACGAGGCCATGTACCAGAAGATATCCGCGGGCGGCTCCGGCTACGACGTGGTCTACCCGGGCGCCGACTACGCCCAGCTCCTGGCCCAGAACGGCATGCTCGAACCGCTCGACCACTCCAAGCTGCCGAACATCGCTAACATCGATCCGGGCATATCTGCCAAGAAAACCTTTGACCCAGACAACAAGTGGTGCGTGCCCTACTTCATGGGCGCGGCCGGCATCATGGTCAACAAGGAGAAGGTCAAGGACTACAAGCGCAGCTGGTCCATCTTCGAGCGTGAAGACCTGAAGGGCAAGATGACCCTCCAGGACGACATCCGCGAGACCTTCGGGGCGGCCCTCAAATACGCCGGCCTTTCCGGCAACGCCACCTCGCCGGCCGACCTGGCCAAGGCCTCCGAGATCCTCAAGGTCTGGAAGAAGAATATCGTTAACTTCGATTCAACCACTTACGGCGAGAGCTTCGTGGCCGGGGACCTGTGGGTCGTGCACGCCTACGCCGAGGTCATCTACCTGATCCTCTCCGAGGGCCAGGTGGACAACGAGAAGTACGCCGACAAGTACGAGTTCTTCATCCCCGATGAGGGCAACGTGGCCTTCATGGACACCATGGCCATCCTCAAGGACTCCAAGAACAAAAAATTGGCCCACGCCTTCATCAACTATATCCACGATCCCAAGGTGAACGCCCGCATCGCCGACTTCACCCGCTATCCCTGTATCAACCTGAAGGCCCGGCCGCTCGTGACCGCCAAGCCCAACTACACGCTTGAGCAGGTGCTCAAGTGCGAGCTCAAGGTTGACGTGGGCCAGGCCCTGCAGCTCTATTCGGACGCCTGGGAGGATCTGCGCATAGACGGTTAACCCCTATGCGGGGCTTGGGCGCGGGTGGGCGGGCCGCCGGCCTAGCGGCCATGGCCGCCTGCGCCGTCCTCTGGTCCAGCTCGGGCATACTTATAAGGTTCTCCGACTGGCACCCCCTAGCCATTGCCGGGGGGCGCAGCGTGATCGCCGCCCTCCTCATGCTGGTCTGCCTGGGGCGGCGCCCGCGCTTTTCCCTGGAGCCGCGCCTCCTCCTGGGGGCGGCCTGCTACTCGGCCACCATGATCCTCTTCGTGGCCGCCAACAAGCTGACCTCATCGGCCAACGCCATCCTCCTCCAATACTCCTGCCCGGCCTGGACCGCCCTGGGGGCCACCCTCATCCTGAAGGAGCGCCCGCGCCCCCTTGACCTGGGCTTCGCCGCCCTGACCCTGTCGGCCATGGTCCTCTTCTTCATGGATAAGCTGCGTCCTGGCGGGGGCCTGGGCAACCTCCTAGCCATCTTGAGCGGGGTCTGCTTCGGGCTGTCGTTCGTCTTCGCCCGGGGCCAGGAGGGGACCCAGGAAGAGACCATGATCCTGAGTCACGCCCTGACCTTCGCGGTTTCTATCCCCTTCATGGCCCTGGCCGCCCCGCCCACCGGGGCTTCCAACTGGCTGGCAATAGCCGCCATGGGCCTCTTCCAGATCGGCCTGGCATCGATGCTCTTCTCCTACGGCTTGCGCCGAGTGGGCGCCTTGGAGGCCGTCTTGGTTTCATGCCTGGAGCCAGTCCTCAATCCGGTATGGGTCTTTCTGTGGGCGGGCGAGATCCCCGGGCCCTGGGCCATCACGGGCGGTGCGGCCATCGTGGCCCTGGTGATCCTGAGGCCTCTCATCGCCCGCCCGCGTCCGCCTCCAGGGCGTCTCGGGCTACCGTCGGGACGGCCGCCTCGGCAGCCAGGAGGCGGGGTAGGTCGCGCTCGCTCCTGAAGCTCAAGGGATTGTCCGGATCGATGGCCAGGCAGGCCCGGGCGTAGGCTGCCTCGTGGTAGAGGAGGCTGAAGCCGCCTGCGTCGCGTACCGGCCTTGCCCCGCCCGAGAGCTCGTAGTTCAGGATGAGGTTCTGCAGGGTCATGTTGTTGGAGACGATCCCATTGGTGGATGTCCCGGCGATCAGGACCGGCATGCCGGATTCCGCGCATAAGCGTTCCAGCACGCGACGGAAGGCCAGGTAGACCATAAGGAGCTGGCGGGAGTTCCAGCGCGTGGCCGCCGAATGCAGAGGATTGAAGGCGAAGGCCAGCCAATAGCGCCCGGCGCCGAAGGAACGCGGTCGGCCGGCCACGTAGGCCGCCAGGGCCGAGCCGATTATCTGTCCCTCATCCATGTCCAAGAGCCGCAGGGTGAGGAGGCCCGGGCGTAGCACGGCGTCCGGCAGGCTCGATAGGCAGGTCCCGCCCATGTCGCCATAATAGGCGTCCAAAAAGCACTTGGAGGAGCGTACCGCGTAGTGCCGCTCCTGCCGCTCGTCGCGCGAAAGCCGGTCCACGAATTCCTTCCACTTCACCCGCTCCGCCTCCAGGCGGGGCAATCCCGCGCAGCGCCTGAGGGCGGCGTCCAGGGATTCCGGACCAACCCCGCGTCCGGCCAGGGGGCTGGTCTCGGCCAGGAGCCCGCGCAGGGCTGGGTCGGCCGATGCCATTGCCTCCTCCAGGCGCCTGTCCGCGATCATGGCCCGGCAGACAGAGTCCAGGGCCCCGATCAGGAGGGAGAGCTGCTCCAGGGTCACGAAGCCCGGGCTCATGTCCTCCTTGAGGAAGGCGATGCGGCGCCTGGCCTCCGGCCCGGCCCAGCGCGCCACGGCCCAGCCCAGGACTGGGGCGCAGGCCTCGTCCAGGGGCTTGCCGGCGAAGGCGGCCAGGTGGGCGCAGAGGGCGAAGCGGGCTTCCGGGACGGTGGCCGGGTCTTCACGAAGGGCGAAGACCCTATCCATGAGTTCTAGCCGGGCCCGGGCCGAGGCGGCCTGGGCCTTTAGCTTGGCCGCCCGCCTGCGGGCCGCCTCGCGCTCGGCTTCCCCGACCCCCTCGCGGGCGGCTTCGGAATCCGCCCGCGCCAAGCGCTGGGATAGGGAGTCCAGACCCTTGCGTGCGTCGCGCTGGAGGGACGCCAGGGCGGCGAAGGCCTCGGACTGGCGCTGCAGTTCCGGGTCGTCGCCCGCGCGCGCCTCCGCGGCGGCCCGGGCGGCCCGCGAGATGAGGTCCATGTTGATTCGCTTCCTGAGCTCGTCGCGCGAGAGGGCGTCCAGGCGGGACTCGCTGGAGTCGCGGCCCTCGCGCAGGCTGAAGTCGAAGCGTGCCGCCAACAGGCTGAGGGAGTCGGCCTGGCGGTACAGGCGCCTCAGGCCGGTTAGGTCGGGGGACTTCAGTCCGAAGAGGGAGAAGCCGGATCCCAGGCCGGGGATGAGGCGGCGCATCATAAGCTCGTGTCCAGCCGGGCCAGGGGCATCCATGAAGGCCAGGTCTGCATCGCTCCAATCGCGCTCGGCACCGGCCAGGGCGCCTTGGAAGAAGGCCTCCGCCGCGGCCCGGCGCTCTTCAGATGACTCCATGAACTCGCGGAAGGCGGCTTTGATGGAGTAGCCGCGCTCAGCCCCCTCAGGCGGCCCGGGCAAGTCCAGGGAACGGGCCAGACGGACGGCCGCCTCGGCCCGCAGATCGCCCTCGTCCTCCTGGGGGATGAGGATGCCCCGATAGGGATAGGCGAGGTCCAGGCCGCCGGCCCGCTCGATGCCCTCGATGAAGGCCGCCCGGGCCGCGGGCGGCAGGGAGCGCAGGCGGCGGGCGTGCCAGGTCAGGGCGGCCACGCCCCCGGAGTCGCGCAGGCGGGGAATCATCTCTGCCAGGTCGCCGGCCAGGCTTTCGTCGCGGGCGGAGCGAAGGAAGCGGGCGGCCCAGCCCAGCAGGGTAAGGCCCGCGTTGGCCGACAGCAGGGCCCGGGCCACCCGCAGGTAGTCGCGGAGGGAGCGCGCGAAAGAGATCCAGCTCTGGCCCTGCTCGCGCCGGGAAGCCAGGAAGGCGCCCAGGTCGGAGTGCAGGTCGGAGGACTCCAGGGCCAGCTCGGCCAGCCTGGGCGGAAGGGCCCCGATGCGCCGGGCGAAGGGGGCCTCCAGGTCAGCCGCCGCCTCCAGGATGGGCACCAGCTGCTGCGGGTCTATCAGCCCCGAAAGGCCGTAGAGGAGGGGGAAAACGTTGCGCCTGAGGAAGAGGAGGTAGGGCCGGCTGCGGAAGCTGAAACGCTTCCAGGCCTCTTCGTAGGCCGAGCGCTCCGGGGCCAGGGATGCCCACTGCTCGCGACCCAGACGGGCCAGGGGCCGCCCGGCGTACTTGCATAGGGCGATGTCCGTGACCACCCCGGTGTCGCCCAGGCGCTGGCTGTCGAAGGGCGGCTCGCGGCGCATGCGCGCCAGCATGTCGGACAGGTCGGACAGGGCCTCGCCGTGGCGCAAGCGCCAGCGCCGCCAATCCATGTCGCCGGCCATGCGCGGCAGGACCACGTGGCGCAGGAAGGCGTCCGGGCTGAGGCCCGAGCGCGCCAGCTTGAGGAGTTCCAGCATGATGAAGCGCAGGCGTGCGGTCTCGCCATGGAAACGTTCCAGGATTTCGGCCAGGTGGGCCATGGCCCGGGCCGGATCCAACCAGTGCGCCTGTCCGTGGGCGCAGTACTCGATGAAGAGGGATTTCCAGCCAAGGCGCCGCTCGCGGGGACGGGCCTCGTCCAGCTCAACGGCCGCCAGGAATGTTGAGGCCTGGCCCGGCCTGAGGGCCGAGGCCCGGGCCGCCCGGCGCAATTCCCTCAGCCAGCGCGGCGGACCTTCCCCGGCTTGTACACCTGCTTCGGCCGCGTTCCCGTTCCCGTCCTCGGCCCAGGGCCAATCCTCCGGATGAGGGCTTTCCCCGGCCGCGGCTGTCCCTTCTGCCCGGTCCTCGAGTTCTTCGTCGAATTGATCAGGGAGGGGTGGGACCGCGGATATGCCGTTCCCGTCGCCCTCGGTCTCCCCCGCGGAAGGCGCCATGAGACCATCATACCCGCGCCGGAGGGGTGAGGAAAGCGCCGTCCGGAGCGACCCGCTTGGGGACGATGTGCTCGAGGGCCGGGCGCGGTTGAGGCCGGCCGGCGACGCGTGCTAGAATCCCGGCCCATGGACGGGCCCGTGGAGCTCAGGATCGAAAAGATCGCCGCCCTCGGGGAGGCCGCGGCGACCTGGAAGGACCAGCGCGTCTTCATCCACGGCTGCGCCCCCGGCGAGCTGGTGCGCGTCCGCCTAGGCCCTCCCCGGGGCGGCTATGCCCGGGCCGAACTCCTGGAGGTCCTGGAGCCCTCGCCCGCGCGCGTCTCACCGGCCTGCCCCCTGTACGGCTCCTGCGGGGGCTGCAGCCTCCAGCACCTCAACGATGTCGCGCAACGCGAAGTCCGCTTGGGCCTTCTGCGCGAGGCCTTGGCTCGATCCGGCCTGGCCGATGCGCCCGAGCCCGCTTTCCGCCCCGGCCCCGGCCTGGGCTACCGTAACCGCTTCCGCTTCAGCGGAACCCCGAGCGGCCCGGGCCTCCTCATGGCCTCGAGCTCCAGGGTGATCAGCCTGCCCTCTTGTCCGGTGGCGGTTCCAGAGGTGGAAGCCTTCCTGGGCCGCGAGGCCGGCGGCGGCGAGGGCGCCATTGGGCCCGGGCAGCGCCGCCTTGTATTCGGGAGCCAGATGGGCCTCTTCATCGAGGGCCGGGATAGCCTCGCCAGGGCCCGGGTCTTGGAGCGCGATTTCGCCTTCCCAGCGGGGGGCTTCTTCCAGAGCAACCTGGCTGTCCTGGGCGCCCTGGTCTCCGACCTCGACCGAGGCCTGGGCGGAGACAGGCTCGCCGACCTCTATGGGGGCGCGGGGGTTTTCTCGGCCTTCCTCTCCTCAAAGGCTTCATCTATCCAGCTCGTGGAGGAAGATCCGGCATCAGCCGCGGCCGCCCGCGCCAACGTTCCCGGTCCGGCTCGCCTGGACGTGGCCGCCATGCGCGTGGAGGACTGGATCAAGCTTCCGGCGGCCGCACGGCCCTTCGACGCCATCCTCGTCGATCCCCCTCGGACGGGACTATCGCGCCCCGTGAGACGATGGCTGATCGAGCGCAGCGCTCCCCTCCTGGCATACGTGTCCTGCGACACGACTAGCCTAGCCCGCGATGTAGCCTCTCTTTGCCAGGCGGCCTACCGCCTGTCCTTCCTAGGGGCCTACGACTTCTACCCCCAGACTGTGCGCCTGGAATGCCTGGCCATCCTGGAGCGATGCCTGTGAAGCGGCCCGCCCCCCTCATCCCCATCCTGTGCATCCTCTCGCGCGCCCTGGCGCCCCAGTCCCCGGTCGCTGACGCCCCTGTACACTTCCGCTGGGCCGCCGGCGGAATCCTGGTCCGTCCCCCCTTAGCCTCAGGGGGCCTGGTTTACTGTGTATCCGAGGATCGCAGCGTGAGCGCCCTGGACGAGGAGGGACGCATCCTCTTCCGCTCGGATTTTCGCCTCTCCAAGCGGGCCCTCATGGCACCCGCGGAGGCGGGCGCCCTCCTCATCGCGGACGGGAATCGCCTCATCCGCCTCAACCGCGCGGGAAAACCCGGCTTCATCGTCGAATTCCAGGCTGGGATCGATGCGACAAGTCCCGCCAAGGGGACCGCTGATTCCATTCCTATAGGGGAAGCCATGGTCTCAGGCGTGGATGATGTCACCGGGGCTCCGGTGGAGGGCTGGGATGGACGCCTCTTCATCCTCCAGGGGGGTGGGTTGGCATGCGTCTCCGTGACCGGGGCGGTCCGCTGGAGAATAGGCCTGGATGTCCCGGTCAGCGCAGGCCCGGTCCTCCTGGGGGATGGATCCGTGGCTGTCGGTTTCGCGGACGGGAGCCTGCGCGTCTTCGATCCCTATTCGCGGGAGATGGGCTACCCGCGCGGGGGCGGGGCCCGGGTAAGGGCCCTGGCGGCGGGGGAGGGCGGGGTGGCCGTCCTGCGGGCCGACGGATCCCTGGGACTGGCCCTGCCGGATGGGAGCGCGCGGTGCCTAGCCGCGGGAGCCCGGGCCTTCTGCCCCGCCCGGGATGGCGGCTGGATCATCCTCGGGGAGGATGGGGTCCTGAGGCGCTTAGGAGCAGACGGCCTGACCGCCTGGTCAGTCAGCGCCGGCCGCGTCTACGACAGAATCAAGGCCTACCCGGGCCGAGTCTACCTCCTTGGGCCCCACGACCTGGCCTCCTTCACCGAATCCGGCGTCCTCCTCAAGGAGATGCACGTGCGCAACAATGCCGTAGCCCCCGAGCTCTCCGAGGGCGGCATCGTTTACGCCTGCGGTTTGGACTGGATTGTCTATGCCTACCGCTTCGATACCGACCGGCCTCTGGACTATGGGAGGGCGCCCGCGCCCTCGGCAGGCACCTACGGCCTGATGGCCTATGACAGGGAGGCCTTGGAATGGGAGCTGGGCATTCAGGACGGCCTGAGCCAGGCGGCCCTCCTGGACAGCATCCAAGCCAAGCTGGCTTCGGCCCTCATAGGACCGGAGGAGCCCCGCATCGCCTCGGCATTGGCCGCCATAGCCCTGTCCAGGATTGACGCCGAGGCCGGCTACGCTCCTCGCGCGCGGGCCAACTATCCCCAGGAGAGGGCCCGCGCCTGCGCACTCCTGGGCGCCCTTGGATCGCGCGAGAGCCGCCAGGTCCTGGCCCTGGTCATGGCCCGCGATGGAGAGGACGCCGTGCGCGCCGCCGCCGCCGAGGCCCTGGGGGATATCGGCTGGGACGGGGACGGCTTTTCCCTGGCGTCCATCAGGGCCAGCTGCGGGCTGGGCTACCAACCCGGCTCCGAGCGCCTCTTGGCGGCGGCCGCCGGCGCCATCAGGCGCATCCTGGCCTACGAGGGTTTCCCCGTATCGGACGACGGCCTAGCCACCCTCATCAGGATTTCCGAGTACCCGGCCCCGCCCTTCGTGCGCGCCCGGGCCTTGGAGGCCCTGCGATCAGCTATGAACCGCTGAGCTTTCTCGCCCCGGGGTATGGCGCTGGAGGCCGAGGCGGGATAAGATAGAGTGAAAAGAGGAGGAAACGCGATGCGCCTACGCCTACTTTCCCTTCTCGCCCTGGGGGCGGCCCTCGGGCCCCTGGCGGCCCAGCCGGTGCAGCGGGCCGAGATCGAGTCCGTCAAGGACCGAAAGATTGAATTCATCAGCTACGTCGGGCCCCACGCAGTGGTGGACACCAAGGCCCAGATCTACGGGATCGGCGAGGCTATCGGCAAGGCCGTGGCGGGCGGGCAGGCGCAGGCGGGCAGCCTGGAGCGCTATGGAGTCATCCACGCCATCGACCCCTCCCTTAAAACCGGCTTCGACGCCGACATCATCGTGCTGGGGCGCCAGGCGGGCGTGGATCATATCCGCAACCTGCGCTGGATCATATCGGGCTACCTTTCCTCGGCCTACGCATACTCCAGGGCGGACGCCGACCTCCTGGCCGAGTACGTAACTATCTACAACGCCGTCTACCGCGGGAACCTGGACTACTTCCGGACCCGCTACAAGCCGGTTGTTATGGACAAGCTCTCCAAGGACAACACCGGCCTGGCCCTGCGCTGGGACGAGTGGCCCGGTCGAACCCGCATTGTCATACCCCTGGGCGCCGGGGCCGGCCCGGGCAAGCTCTCCTCCGTGGACACCGGCCCCCTGACCGAGCAGAAGGTGACCGAGAAGGTGCGCGAGGCCGACGACAAGGGGGTCGAGACTCGCAAGGACATGGTCGACCTCAAGGAGCGCGCCATAGAGCAGGACCAGGCCGCCCTGGACCGCGAGAAGGCCAGGCTGGCCGCCGAGGAGGAGCGCCGGGCCGCGGAGCGCGAAGCCATCGCCGCCGAGGAGAAGGCCCTGGCCGAGGAGAGGGCTCGCCTGGAAGGAGGCCCGGCCGTGAAGGCCGGCGTAGAGGAGAAGGCCCGCGACGAGGCCGCCCTGGCCGAGCGCGAGGCGGCCCTGGCGGCTCGCAAGGAGGAGGCCGACAAGGCCCAGGCCGAGGCCGACAGGGCTAGGGCCGAGGCTGAGCGCGAGCAGGCCGCCCTGGACGCCAAGCGCGACGAGGTGGCCGCCGACCGTGCCTCCATAGCCGCCGACCAGCAGGCTGCCATACGCGAAGAGACGAGCGGGGCTACGAAGGACGTCCAGGCCCCTGTCAAGACCGGAACCTTCCCTGAGGCCCTCAGCCTCTCCCTGCCCCTGGCCCGCCTGGTGTCCCTGGATATGGATAAGGGCGCCACCCTCAAGCAGAGCGAGCTCAACACCATCCACGCCCGCAGCCTCTTGGAGCTGGAGGGCGCCTACTACTGCGTGGCCGGCACCCAGGACGGGATCCGGGCCGTGCGCCTGACCTCCCTGGACGCCGCCAGTCTGGCCCTCAAGGCCGAGGGCAAGGACGATCTTTTCCCGGACAGCCCCCTCATCGCCCGAGACGGAGCCCTTTATGCCGTGCTGTCCAAGGACGGGCGCTACTACCTGGGCAAGTTTGGGAAGGACCTGGCCCTGCAGGCCCAGTCCGCCGAGGCGGTCCATCCCTACACCGCCATCACCTTCAAGGACGAGGGCGTGGTTGTCCAGCTGGCGCAGGGAGGCTTCGCCATACTCGATCCCGCCGGCCTGAAGAGCAAGAAGACGCTCAAGTGAGCGGCAGCCGCCCCCCGCGGGGCGGCTTTTTTTTGAGGATCGCGGCCTTCAGGCCGCGCAGACGCGGCCGCGGTTACGCGGACACCCAGGAGGAGACATGAGGAAGCCGGGGCGGTTCTCTGGGCGCAGCATCCAGGTGGTCAACGACCTTTCGCTGGACGAGCAGTGGTATCTCTACGACAAGGCGCGCCAGCTCAAGCAGGACCTGCGGGCGGGCCGGGACGTGTCGCGCTTCCGCATCGGCCCGGGCGACCTGGGGCTGTACCTCATGTTCCTGGAGAGCTCCACCCGCACCAAGGAGAGCTTCCGCAACGCGGCCCTCTTCCACGGCATACGGGTCAACGACTTCAACGCCCAGGCCTCCAGCATCAACAAGAACGAGAGCATCACCGACACGGTCAAGATGCTCTCAGGCTACATGGGCGAGAGCATCTTTGTCATCCGCTCCGCCCAGGAGGGCGTGTGCCGATGGCTGGAGAGGGCTATAGGCCAGTACGCCGAGGCCTCCGGTTTCCCGCGCCCGGGCTTCATCAACGCCGGTGACGGCAAGCACGAGCACCCTACCCAGGAGTTCTTGGACGAGTTCTCCTTCCTGGAGCACAACGCTTGGGACCGCTCGGCCATCCATATAGCCCTGGTGGGGGATCTCTACCACGGCCGGACCGTGCACTCCAAGGCCGACGGCCTGCGCATCTTCAAGCAAGCCCGGGTGGACTTGGTAGCCCCCAAGGATATAGGCATGCCGGAGGCATACGCCCGCAAGATGAAGGACAACGGCTTCAAGCTCAGGACCTTCGCCTCCATAGACGAGTACCTGGAGTCCGGCGACACCGCCCCCATCTGGTACTTCACCCGCTTGCAGCTGGAGCGCATGGGCGACGCCATCCTGGAGCGGGCCGACTCCCTGCGCGCCGCCGTCACTTTCCGCCGCGACATGGTCGAGCGCCTGCTGGAGGGGACCCGCTTCTACCACCCCCTGCCGCGCGACCGGGTCAACCAGACCTTACCCACCTGGCTGGACGCCACGCCCCTCAATGGCTGGGACGGTCAGTCCGTCAACGGCTACTTCACCCGGGTCATAGAGATAGGCATGTTGGGGGGCGCCATCGGCGATGACTTCCAGGGCCAGGAGCGCCAGGCAATCGAGTACGCCGATGATTTCGTAAAGGAAGTGCCGGTCCTCAACAAGCCCAAGCCCACCTATAAGATAGGCATCAAGCCCGTGGAGAACGGCATCGTCATAGACCACATAGGGGCCGGGGCCGACATCGAGGCCATCTGGGACCGCATCGACAAGGTGCGCAAGCTCCTCAGGCTGAACGTGCGCTCCAGCCACGGCGTCTACCACAACAACCAGGGCAAGTACAAGGGCATCATCTCCCTGCCCGACATCTTGGACCTGGGCGAGAGCGACCTCAAGAAGCTGGGCGCGGCCTGCCCCGGCTGCACCCTCAACATCATAAAGGACGCCGATGTGGTGAAGAAGTACCGCATGGGCATGCCCCCGCGTATCTATAACTTCCAAGAGACATCCTGCAAGAACGAAGCTTGCATATCCCACCCCGCGGCCATGGAGTCCATCGTCCCCGAGTTCATCCGCCGCGGCGACCGCTTCGTCTGCCTCTACTGCGAGAGGGAACACGGATACGAGGAGATATGGGACGTGTGATGGGCTGAGCGACTGACGATGCTTGAGGGATAAACTGAGCGCGCATCTGTGTCAGAGGCGGGCGGGAGGGAATGTAGCGCGTTCACTCTGTCCTAACACTCTGGACCTCCCCCACTTCAGTAGCCATACGGTTAGCCTCTCCCCGAATAGAGGAGGGAGAGAATATAGGAGAAAAGCGAAAGACGTACCCGGAGGAGCTGAAGCGCAATGCCTTGGAGCTCAGCTATTCCGTATGGAAAGGGCGACGGCTTTCGATTTGATATTGATTCAGATATCACCTACTTGCCGACCTCGGAGGGCTGGCTCTCTCTTTGCGTGATCATCGATCTCTTTGACCGTATGGTTGTGGGGTGGTCAATGCGGACGGACATGACGGCCGCCATGGTCATCGATGCCTTCAACATGGCCATGATGCGACGGCGGCTTGAGGGGCACCTCGTGTTCCGTTCTGATCGAGGGATACAGTACTGTTCCTCGATATTCCGCTTTGGAATGGCTTCCTGCCACCCGCGGCGGTCCATAAGGGAGTGGCGAAATCAAGCCTCCGCGAAAGCGGGGCAAATACAGCTTCGTCGAGCACGTGCTGCTGATGCCGAGCACGAACGCGGTAGAGAACGCGATCCGGCCCTTTGTGGTGGAGCGAAAGAATTGGCTCTTTTCGGACACGCCGCGTGGTGCTCATGCGAGCGCGGGCATCTACAGCATTATCGAGACGGCCAAGGCCAACGGGCTGGATCCGCAAAAGTACTTCGAATGGCTTTTTGATGCCTTACCCTTGGCCCAGACGGATGCGGATTGGGAAGCCCTCATGCCCTACGGGCCAGGTCCTACGGCAACGGGGTGAATTGAGCGGTTACGGTTCATTCCGCTACCCCTACGCCTCCATCATGATACCATGTTGGATTGTACCGTTAATTCACGTTATGTGCTTATTCAGCTTAAATGAGCCATGTTTATGTGAATCAAGTATAGAATTACCCCCTAGCAACGTAACCGCTCAATTCTCCCCGTTCGGGCTTCTTGAGATGTGCTACCGACCATCA
>CAYYCP010000068.1:12051-15679 GCA_964470375.1 uncultured Spirochaetales bacterium | reverse complement strand
AGGACCTCGCCGGTGGAGCGCATCTCGGGGCCAAGGACGGGATCCACCTCAGGGAATTTCTCGAAGGGGAAGACCGATTCCTTGACTCCGTAGTGGCCCAGGTCGCGGGCGGCCGGCTTTCCGGCCAGGCCCATGGCCGCCAGGCTCCCGCCGGTCATGAGGGCGGTGGCGATGCGGGCCATCTGGATGCCGCAGACCTTGGACACCAGGGGCACCGTGCGGGATGCCCGCGGATTGGCTTCCAGGACGAAGACCTTGCCCTTCTCGATGGCGTACTGCATGTTCATCAGCCCCACCACCCCCAGTGCCTTGGCGATCCTGCGGGTGTAGTCCTGGATCAGCTCCAGGGCCTCCTCCAGAATGCCCACCGGGGGGATGACGCAGGCTGAGTCGCCCGAGTGGATGCCGGCCAGCTCGATGTGCTCCATGACCGAGGGGATGTAGACCTCGGCGCCGTCGGCCAGGGCGTCGGCCTCGCACTCCAGGGCCTCCTGGAGGAAGCGGTCGATGAGGAGGGGGCGGTCGGGCGTCACCCCGCTGGCCTTGGAGACGTACTCGCGCAGGTCGGCCTCGTCCTGGACCACTTCCATGCCCCGCCCGCCCAGGACGAAGGAGGGCCTGACCATGAGGGGATATCCGATACGCCCGGCCACGGCAAGGGCCTCCTCCACCGTGGCGGCCATGCCCGACTCCGGCATGGGAATGCCCAGGCTGTCCATCATGCGCCGGAAGAGGTCGCGGTCCTCGGCCGCGTCTATCGAGTCAATGCTGGTGCCCAGGATGCGCACGCCGCTCTCGGCCAGCTCGCGGGCGATGTTGAGGGGGGTTTGGCCGCCGAACTGGACGATGGCCCCCATGGGCCTCTCCTTCTCCCAGATGGACAGGACGTCCTCCACGGTTAGGGGCTCGAAGTAGAGCTTGTCCGAGGTGTCGTAGTCGGTGGACACGGTCTCAGGGTTGCAGTTGACCATGATGGTCTCGTAGCCCAGCTCGCGCAGGGCCAGGGCCGCATGCACGCAGCAATAGTCGAATTCTATGCCCTGGCCCACCCGGTTGGGACCACCGCCCAGGATCATCACCTTCCGGGGGTTCTGGGTGGCAGGGGCGGCGTCGGGCTGGTTATACGTGGAGTAATAGTAGGAAGCGTCCTCGGCCCCGCTGACCGGCACGGCCCTCCAAGCCTGGCGGATTCCCAGCTCAATCCTCCGCTCGCGCAGGGCCTTTTCCTTCACGCCCAGGAGCTTGGCCAGGTACTTGTCGGAGAAGCCGTCGCGCTTGGCCCGCTTGAGGAGATCGTCGGGGGGCAGGCGCCCGGCGTACCTGAGGATCTCCTCCTCGAGCTCTACCAGCTCCCGCATCTGGCTGATGAACCAGGGCTTGATGAAGGTCAGGGCATAGAGCTCCTCTACCGTTGCGCCCTTGCGCAGGGCCTCGTACATGATGAATTGGCGCTCGCTGGAGGGCTCCCTGAGCATGTCCAGGAGCTCTTCCTTGGATTTCGCGTTGAAGTCCTTGGCGAAGCCCAGGCCGTAGCGCCCGATCTCCAGGGAACGTATGGCCTTCTGGAAGGCCTCCTTGTAGGTGGCGCCTATGCTCATCACCTCGCCGACGGCCTTCATCTGGGTCCCCAGCTTGTCCTGGGCCCCCCTGTACTTCTCGAAGGCCCAGCGCGAGAACTTGATGACCACGTAGTCGCCCGAGGGCGAGTACTTATCCAAGGTGCCGTCGCGCCAATAGGGGATGTCGCGCAGGTTCAGGCCGGCCGCCAGCTTGGCCGAGACCAATGCGATGGGGAAGCCGGTGGCCTTGGAGGCCAGGGCCGAGGAGCGCGAGGTGCGCGGGTTGATCTCGATGATGACGATGCGGTCTTCCTTCCTATTATAAGCGAACTGCACGTTCGTTCCGCCTATGACCCCTATCGACTCGACGATCCGGTAAGAGTAGTCCTGAAGGCGCCGCTGTACGTCCTGGGGCACATCCACCATGGGGGCGGCGCAGAAGGAATCGCCGGTGTGCACGCCCATGGGATCGATGTTCTCGATGAAGCATACCGTGATCATCTTCCCGGAGGCGTCCCGCACGACCTCCACCTCCAGCTCCTCCCAGCCCAGGACGGACTCCTCCACCAGGACTTGGTGGATCATGGAGGCCTGGAGCCCGCGCGAGGCCACGGTCCTCAATTCCTCGACGTTGTAGACCAGGCCGCCGCCCGTGCCGCCCAAGGTGTAGGCCGGCCGGAGCACCACCGGATAGCCCAGGCGCGCGGCGATCTCCTCGGCCTGGGCGACGCTGTAGGCCAGCTCGCTCCTGGGCATCTCGATGCCAAGGGACTTCATGGTCTCCTTGAAGACCAGGCGATCCTCACCTCGCTCGATGGCGTCGAGATTGACCCCGATCACCTTGACCCCGTACTTCTCCAGGATCCCCGCCTTAGCCAGCTCGCTGGCCAGGTTGAGGCCGGTCTGGCCGCCCAGGTTGGGCAGGAGGGCCTGGGGCCTCTCCTTGGCGATGATCTGCTCAATTCGGTGTACGTTGAGGGGCTCGATGTAGGTGGCGTCCGCCATGCCAGGGTCGGTCATGATAGTGGCCGGGTTCGAGTTGACCAGGACGATACGGTAGCCGGCCGCTCGCAGGGCCTTGCAGGCCTGGGTGCCGGAGTAGTCGAATTCGCAGGCCTGTCCGATGACAATGGGCCCCGAGCCGATGATGAGGACGGATTTGGTTTCAGTGCTGGACATAGTGGCGTATCCTACCCGGGCCCGGCGCCCGGGACAAGGGGGATCTGCCCGATATCCCGGCTCTGCCCGATATCCCGGCAAGCCCGCCCATGATGCGGGCAGGCCGCTGCCCAATCATTCGGCAGGAACCGACCTTTTTCAGCATGATACAATCACCGGGCCATGAAGCTGGACCGCCTCCTAGGCATCGTCATCCTCCTCCTCAACCGCGAGCGCGTCTCCGCCAAGGAGCTGGCCGGGCGCTTCGGGGTCACCCTGCGCACGATCTACAGGGACCTCGAGGCCATCGATGCGGCCGGCATACCGATCATCGCCCGGGGCGGTCCGGGCGGGGGCTATGGCATAGACCCGGACTACTGCATCGACCGCAGCCTGGTGGGCTCGGAGGAAATCTCGGCCATGCTGGGGGCCCTCAAGGGAGTCAACGCCGCCATAGGCGACACATCACTGGAGAAGGCCATGGAGAAGCTGGGCGGCCTCCTCAGGCGAGGGAACGCCGCCCCCGAGGAGCACGTGGTCGTGGACCTCTTCCCCTGGGGCAAGCGCCGGGAAGAGCGCGCCCTGGCCAGGCAGGTGGAGGCCGCCATCTCCGAGCGGCGCGTCCTGCGCTTCGACTACGCCTCCTACGGCCGCGAGCCTGAGGAGCGGACGGTGGAGCCCATGACCCTGGTCTTCAAGTCCTACGCCTGGTACCTCTGGGGCTGGTGCCGCCTGCGCGGGGACTTCCGCCTCTTCAAGCTGAGCCGCATGCGCTCCCTGAGGACATCCCTGGAGCACTTCAAGCGCCGCCCCGGCTCCTACAGCCCCACGTTGCCGGCCGCTACCGGACGACCCCTCACCATCAAGCTGCGCTTCGACGCGGGCCGGGCCGCCGAGGTGGAGGAGTGGTT
>CAYYCP010000068.1:10175-11951 GCA_964470375.1 uncultured Spirochaetales bacterium | reverse complement strand
CATGAAACCGATCGTCATCGACCTTATCGTCCTGGGCGGCCTTGCCCTAACCGCCCTGGCCCTCTTCCTGGTCTTCGGGCGAAAGCCCGACTTCAGCGCCTATATGCCCCTGAAGGAACCCAGGATATCTCCCAAGCCCGACGAGCTCGTCCTTGAGGTGCCCTTCTCTGGCAATCGGGGCGAGGTCATCGGGGAGGCCTTCGGGAAGCTCTTCAAGGCCTACTACTCCCTCAAGGGCGTGCCCAAGGGCGGGCCCTCCTTCAAGGCCCCCAAGGCCCGTTTCAGCTTCCCCTTGGATCTATCCATGCCGGCCGAGGAGCGCCTCAAGGCGGTGTCCAGTCAAGATTGGAGCGGCGCGGTGGCCATCCCCCTGCCCGAGGGCACGAGCCTGAGCGCAGCGGCCCGGGCGGCCGGAGCCCGTCTGGCGCGCTGGGAATACGGCCAGGTGGCCGAGATCCTCCACCTGGGCTCCTACGAGTCCGAGCCGCCCACCATCCAGAGGCTGGAAGACTTCATCAAGGCCCAGGGCTGGCAGCCCATAGGACAGCACGAGGAGGAGTACCTGCGCGGCGGCGAGGGCCACGGGGCCAAGCCCGAGGACTACCTCACCATCATCAGGTATCGAGTGAAAAAGTGAGCCTGGGCGAGGTTCCCGTCGGCGCCCGGAGGCGGTTCAGCTGTCGCCAAGGCCCGCCAGCATAGCCGAGTAGGGCCTCGCTTCCACGGCCGCGGCGTCGATGCCCAGGAGGGCCAGGACGGCCATCTCCCTTCCGCGGATGGCCTCGATGAGGTCCTGGCTTCCCGAAGCGGACCCGGGGCTCATGGCGTGCATCTCCCCCGGGCCGGCCGCTGTACCCGCGGGGGCTGCGGCCGTCACCGGCTCATCGATCAGGCACTCCAGCTCGATGAAGTGCCCCAGGGGCGGGACCTCGCAGAACTCCAGGCAGAGTCCGTCCAGGGCGTACTCGCGGCCGATCTTCCTCTTGGTGAAATACGGCCTGGCGCCCAGGGATAGGAAGAGCTCGAGGAGGGGCTCGGGATCGTCCACCCGGCATTCGCGTTCAAGGTTGACCTCAAGGGCGCCCCTCCGGCTGCGCTGTTTCCAGGTCAGGATGGCGCCGGATCCGTCCATGCGCAGGCGGAAATTACGCCCCTGGCCGGGCTCGGCCCCCGGCAGGAGAAAGTAGCGGTCGAACTTATCGAATTCCCTGACGAACCCGGCCCGCCCCGAGCGCACGAGGCCGTCGAGGGCGCGCTGGACCGCCTCAGGATCAGCGGCGTGGGCCTTGAGCTCGATCTCATAGCGCATGGGGTAAGTATACCGGCACCTTCTCCGGAAAGTCGACATGCGCCGGTCCGAGCGCGGGAGGCCTCGCTGAGGGGATGGGCCGCGATCCAACGGCGAAAATCCCTGACCATCTCCTTGGATTTGACCCTCATGATCCATTCCTCGATCCAGCGCGGCAGGGGAAAGCCGGCGTCCAGATAGCTCTCGCCCAGCATGAGGCTTGTTCCGGGGCGACCTGAATCCAGGATGCGCCAGTAGCCGCGCACATAGGGGAAGTCGCCCCCGGCCTCGACCCACTCGATCAGGCGCTGGGCCGGATCGAAGCTCATCTCCAGGCTGTAGCGGTAATCCTTGAGGAGGATATTGACCCGATAGTCGATCAGGGCCCCGCCCTCGTCCCGGCGCCTGGCCCTGGCATCCCGGCAGTCGGGGTAGAGCTCGGTGATGAGGCCTACGTCTGTGAACATGCGGTATACGTAATCAGGAGG
>CAYYCP010000068.1:0-10075 GCA_964470375.1 uncultured Spirochaetales bacterium | reverse complement strand
GCGGCCCTCGCATTGACACAGTCATTCCGCAGGGGTACATTTGATGTGGACGCTTCGTTGCCTGCCCAGCGCACCCTTGAGGGCGGAAGGGCGGGATGAGGGCGGGGCGCTCCGCTTCCAGGAAGGGTCCGATCCTCGACAGGACGGACACCGGCAGGCAGGGGACGCACACTCCGTCCCTCCGCCCACCCTTTCTGGGCGAAGGGAGACGGCATGTTCGGCATCCCCGACTTCATCGCCTCGAAATCCTCCGGCAGACGAATCAGCATGCTCACCTGCTACGACGCCCCCACAGCCGCCATCCTGGCCCAGGCCGGCATTGACGCCGTCCTGGTGGGCGACAGCGCGGCCATGGCCGTGCACGGGATGGACTCCACCATCCCGGCCACCCTGGAGCTCCTGGAGCCCCATGTCCGGGCCGTGCGCGCGGGGTCTGCGGACCTCTGCGTGATCGCCGACATGCCCTTCGTCTCAACCCGCCTGGGCACCGCCGCCGGGATAGAGGCCGCGGCCCGCTTCATGCGCGCCGGGGCCAACGGCGTCAAGCTGGAGGGCCTGCGCGGCCACGAGGAGCTCATTCCGGCCCTCGTGGCCGCGGGCATCCCGGTGATGGGCCACCTGGGCCTTACGCCCCAATCGGTGAACATCTTCGGCGGCTACAAGGTCCAGGGCCGCGACCAGGCCGCCGCCGACTCACTGGCCGCCGACGCCAGGGCCCTGGAGGCCCTCGGCTGCTTCGCCATCGTCCTGGAGTGCGTGCCGGCTCCGCTGGGCGCATCCCTGTCGGCCTCCCTCTCAATCCCCGTCATAGGCATAGGGGCGGGCTCCGGGACCGACGGCCAGATCCTGGTCCTCCATGACATCCTGGGACTCACCAGCAGGAAGCTGCCGCGTTTCGTGCGCCGATACGCCGACTTGGGCACGGCCATGCGCTCAGCGGCCGCTGCCTTCGCCGAGGACGTGCGCTCGGGCGCCTTCCCCTCCGAGGCCGAAAGCTACGGGAGCTCCGCGCAAGCGGCCGCGGAGAGCGGCGCGTTGCCCCGGGGAGGCGCCGCCCCATGAAGCGGACTCCGAAAATCGTCAAGGACGCCCGGGAATGGAAGGTTACTTGCGCCGACCTGAGGCGGCGCGGCAGCCTGGGCTTCGTGCCTACCATGGGGGCCCTCCATGCCGGCCACCAGAGCCTGGTTGTCCGCAGCGCGGCCGAAAACGCAGCCACCGCGGCCAGCGTCTTCGTCAATCCGACCCAATTCAACGAGCCTAAGGACCTGGAGACCTACCCGCGCGACATGGAAGGTGACCTGGAGAAGCTGGCCGAGTCCGGCGTGGACGCGGTCTTCTTCCCGGAGCCGGCCAGCATGTACCCGTGCGGCTATCTCTACAGGGTCAGCGAGTCCGATCTCAGCCTGCGCCTCTGCGGTGCCCACCGCCCCGGCCATTTCGACGGCGTCCTCACGGTGGTGCTCAAGCTCCTTGAGCTCACACGCCCCCAGCGAGCTTACTTCGGCGAGAAGGATTACCAGCAATACCTCCTGGTGCGCGGCATGGCCGAGGACTTCTTCCTGGATACTGAAATCATCCCCTGCCCCATCGTCCGGGAGACCTCCGGCCTGGCTATGAGCTCGCGCAACGCGCGCCTCTCCCCGGCCGGCCGGGACAAGGCCGCCCTCATCTACGCGGTCCTGTCCCGGGAGCCCGACCCGGCCTCCGTGCGGGCCAGCCTGGAGGCGGCCGGCTTCAGAGTGGAGTACGTCGAGGATCTGCGCGATCCCCGCACGGGCGCCGAGCGCCGCCTCCTGGCGGCCTGGCTGGAGGGGGTGCGCCTGATAGACAACATCCCCCTCGAGGGCGGGAAGGCGGCCCGGCCATGACACAACGCAGGGAGCCAGGCTCCCTCAATGTCTGCCTGATAGTCTCCGGCTCTATAGCGGCCTACAAGGCCCTGGAGCTGGCCGGCCTCCTCGCGAAAGCCGGGCACCAGGTTCAATTTCTGGCCACCGAGTCGGCCCTGCGCTTCGTGGGAGCCGCCAGCATGGAGGGCCTGAGCGGACGCCCGATCTACCACGACCTCTGGGCCCGCCGCAAAAACATGGCCCACATCGAACTCAGGCGCTGGAGCGACCTCTTCCTCTTCTACCCGGCTACGGCCAACCGCATCAACGCCCTGGCCGCCGGGCTGGCCCCCGACCTCCTGGGCGCGACCTTCCTGGCCAACAACTTCAAGAAGCCCTTCTGGATAGCCCCGGCCATGAACACGGGCATGATGGAGCATCCGGCCACACGGGCGGCCCTGGAGCGCCTGGAATCCTGGGGCTGCCGCCTCATCCTCGGGCAGTCCGGTCGCCTTGCTTGCGGGGATTCGGGGCCGGGGCGCCTGGCCGAGCCGATGGATGTCTTCTCCATGATCCAGGCCGAATCGGCCCGTGTCGCACGCGAGAGACTGGGCGGCGGGCCGGGGCAGGTTCTGGTGACCGGCGGGGCCATGCGCGAGCCGATAGACGCTGTGCGCTCCATCATCAACAGCTCGAGTGGGCGCACCGCCTCTTCCATCGTCCGGGCCCTTCTGGGCAGGGGCTGCCGCGTGGACTATCTGGCCCATTCCAGCACGGATGTCGAGGTCGCCGCCGGGGCCGAGATCCGCCGTTACGACGGCTTCCCGGATTTCAGCGCCGCCCTCGAGGAGCTCCTGCGCGGGCGCGACTACATAGCCGTCGTCCATGCCGCCGCCGTGAGCGATTACGGCCTCAAGCGCGGCGCGGGCTGCGTAGACCCCGGATCCAAGCTTGAGTCCGGGTCGGATGTGGAGCTCCGATTGGAACCCAGGCCTAAGCTCCTCCCCCTCATCCGCTCTTGGGCCAGGGGCAGGCCTGCTGTAGTATCCTTCAAGCTCACCGTCGGGGAGGACGAGGCCTCCGGGGCCCGCCGGGCCGCCGCGGCCCTGGGAGGCCCCGACTCCCCTGGATCCTCGGACTATGTTGTCTGGAACGCCGCGGACGGCCTGGGGAGCGGGCCTGGGGCCGAGAGGCGCCACGCCTTCGTGGTCTTCGGGCGCGGCCCGGACGGGGATCCGCAGGTCCTGGCCCGCGGCGACAGCGATTCCGGGCTGGCCGCCGCCCTGGCCGGCATACTCATACCTTCATCGGAGAGTCGACATGCCTAATCTCCGCCCCGGAGCGGGAAAAGGATAAGGAATGAACAGCCTCTGCATGGACCTAGGCAACACCAACATCTACGCCGGCCTCTTCAGCCCCGGCGGAGACATCCTCCTGCGCTTCCGCAAGACAAGCTCGGCCCAGGCAAGCGCGGACGAGCACGGGATCTTCCTGCGCTCCGTGCTGCGGGAGAACGGCTTCGACCCCTCCGAGGTGGACCGCATCGGAGTCTGCTCGGTGGTGCCCGACGCGGTCTACTCGGTGCGGCGGGCCTGCCAGAAGTACTTCGGCCTGGAGCCCTTTTTCCTGCAAGCCGGGGCGCGCACCGGCCTGCAGATAGCCTATCGCAACCCCCTTGAGGTGGGCGCCGACCGCATCGCCAATGCCATAGCGGCGGTCAAGCGCTATCCCGGCCGCGACTGCCTCATCGCCGACATGGGCACGGCCACCACCGTGGACGCGGTCTCGGCCGACCGTCGCTACCTGGGCGGCGCCATCATCCCCGGCCTGCGCATCGCCATGGAGTCACTGGAGAAGCGCACCGCCAAGCTGCCGGCCGTGGAGATCGTCAAACCCGAGCGGGCCTGCGGCCGCAGCACCGCCGAAAGCATCCAGGCCGGCCTCTACTTCGAGCACCTGGGGGCGATCAAGGAGCTCTCGGCGCGCATAGGCGCAGAGTGCTTCGGCCAGACAAAGCCCCTCCTCCTGGCCACCGGGGGCCTCTCCCAGCTCTTCGCAGATTCGGGCCTCTTCGACGCCATCCTCCCGGACCTTGTCCTGGAGGGCCTGCGCGAAGCCATGCTCATGAACGGGAGCGAGGCCGGGGCCCGCTCCAAGGGAGGTCCGGCATGACCCTGACCATGCTCAAATCCAAGATCCACCGCGCTACCGTGACCGGAGCCGACCTGGACTACGAGGGCTCCATCTCCATCTCGCCGGAGCTCATCCAGGCCGCCGGCCTCCTCCCCTGGGAGCGGGTGGACATCTACGACATCACCAACGGGGCGCGCTTCTCCACCTATGTCATCGTAGGCGAAAGCGGCCAGATCTGCCTGAACGGGGCGGCCGCCCGCCTTGTCCAGAGGGGAGACCTGGTGATCATCGCAGCCTACTGCCAGATGGATGAAGCCGAGGCCGCCGCCCACAGGCCCAGGCTTGTTCTGGTGGACAAGGCTAACCGCCCCCGCCCCGTCAAGGCCCATCCGGGGGGAGGGGCCGTGTGAGTCAGCACTACATAGGGCGGCGCCTTTCACGGCGGCCCGCGTCCGCCCGGGCAGGCCGATGCGCATAGGCATCGTCGGCCCGGGGGCCATGGGCCTAGCCCTTGCCAGCCTCCTCGGCCGCGATCCCGGCCTCCCACCCGTACTCCTTCTGGGACGGGATCCAGAGCGGGCGGCCGCCCTGCGCACTGGCCTTCGCCTCCTGGGCTTCGGAGGATCCGCACAGTCCGATCAAGATCAGGGGGAATTGCGCTCCTTCGATGTTTTCACGGAGCCGGACAGCCTATCAGCCTGCGAGATCGTCTTCATCTTCGTGAAGGCTTACGACACAGAGGCCGCGGCCGCCTCCCTCTGCGGGCGTATTGGGAAAGAGACTATCATCGTCAGCCTGCAGAACGGCCTGGGCAACGCCGAGGCCATAGCCCGCAGGCTGCCCGGCCAGGCCCTGGTGTACGGTTCAACATCCATAGGAGCCTGCTTCGATGGATCGAACCGCCTGGTCCTGGGAGGCATCGGGGAGACGGTGATAGGCTCGGCTGACCCGAAGGCCCTGGACGCAGCGGCCGGCGCCATTTCGCGGGCCGGCCTGCCCCTGAGAATATGCGCTGAACCTGCGCGTGAGGTTTGGCAGAAGGTCGCGGTCAACTGCGCCATCAACCCTCTGGGCGCCCTCCTAGGCCTCAGGAACGGGGAAATCGCCCGCAATCCGGACCTGGCATCCCTCCAGTCCGCCCTGGTTACTGAGGCCTGCGACGTGGCCAGGGCCGAGGGCTGGGCCTTGAAGGCCGAGGATATCATCGACCGCGTACGCGCCACATGCGAATTGACATCGGTCAATCGCTCCTCAATGCTCCAGGACATCGAGGCCGGTCGGCGCACAGAGATCGATGCCCTCAACGGGGCTGTGGCCGCGCGTGGCCAGGCCTCGGGCCTGGCCGTCCCCCTCAATGCCGCGATGCGCGCACTAGTCAGCGCCGCCGAGGCGGCGGCTATAGATCGCATGAGAAAGAACGGACGCCGCTAGGGGAATGCCTGCCCGTCGTGAAAACGCGCTTACCCGCCTCAAAACGCAGCGCGAAGCGGTTCTTGCCCTGATCGCGCCTAAAATGGTAGATTGACCGCGCTTCCATCGCTCAATACGCGGATGGTTCCGGGGCTTTGCGCCCCGTTCCGGCGCGCGGTATGGCGCGCCGCTTGACGTCTTTATCAAAAAGCCACGAGGTGAACATGAGGACTCTGGGCATCAATGTCGGCTCATCGAGCCTGAAGATGGTCATGCTTGACGGCGATTCAATCGTCTGGAGCTCGGTGGCCCCTCACGAGGGCGACTTCCTGGCGGCCGTGCGATCCGCCCTCGCGACCCACCCGGTCGACAAGGGCATCCCGGCCCTTGTGACCGGCAACGAGGGCCGCGGCCTCTTCAACCTCAACAACACCATCGAGCCCCTGTGCATCGAGGCCGCCCTGCGGGCGACGGGTGAACGGGTGAACGCGGTTGTGACCATGGGCGGCGAGGACCTCATCGTCTACACCGTCAACCCATCCGGCACCATCGTCAATAATTTTTCCGGCAACAAGTGCGCTTCCGGCACGGGCGAGTTCTTCAAGCAGCAGCTGGCGCGCATGGACATGCGCCTGGAGGACATCACCCGCGTGGCCCCGGACGCCAAGGTCCACCCCCTGTCCACGCGCTGCTCGGTCTTCATGAAGTCCGACTGCACGCACCGCCTGAACAAGCGCGAAGCCACCAAGGACGACATCGTCCTGTCCCTGTCCATGGTCATGGCCACCAAGGTGGTGGACTTCCTCAAGCGCGCCAAGATCACCTCCGGGCGGGTCATGCTGACCGGCGGAACTACACAGAACCCACACATCCTGCGCTTCATCCGCGAGCAATGCCCGGAGATCGAGTTCATCGTGCCTCCCAGCGCCTCCTACTTCGAGGCCCTGGGGGCGGCCATCATCGCGCGAGAGTCCGGCTCGGCCTTCCCCGGGCCGGATGGACTTCTGCGCGTCAACCGGGCCCGCTTCCAGAGCCTGGACGACCTGAACACCGCCCGCGACAAGGTCTCCTACTTCCAGGCCAAGGAAGGCCGGATCCAAGCCGGGCGCGAGTACATCCTGGGAGTGGACGGCGGCTCCACCACCACCAAGGCCTGCCTGATCGACATCGAGACGGACGAGATCGTGGCCAGCCACTACGGGCGCACCCACGGCGACCCGGTCAAGGCCCTCAAGCTCTGCCTGGAAGAGATCCAGAAGCAGGTCCGCGCGCAGATCGGCCAAGAGAAGATCCACATCAGCCTGGCCGCCACCACCGGCTCCTCGCGCGAAATCCTGGGAGTCTTCCTGGAGACCCGCGGGGTCTACAACGAGATCATCGCCCACTCGGTCGGCACCACCCACTTCGCCAAGGACGTGGACACCATATTCGAGATCGGCGGCCAGGACGCCAAGTACGTACTCCTCAAGAACGGCGTTCCCATCGACTACGCCATGAACGAGGCCTGCTCGGCCGGCACCGGCTCCTTCCTGGAGGAATCCGCCTCCGGCGATCTGAACATCCGTCAGGCCAGCGAAATCGGCGACATCGCCCTAGCCGCCCGAGCCCCCCTCAAGTTCGGCGAGCACTGCTCGGCCTTCATCAACTCCGACATACGCAAGGCCATCCAGCAGGGCGCCAGCCGCGAGGACATCACCGCCGGCATCGTCTGTTCCATCGTGGCCAACTACCTGAACCGGGTGGTGGGCAACCGCACTATCGGCCAGAAGGTCTTCCTCCAGGGCGGTGTGGCCAAGAACAAGGCCATACCGATGGCCTTCGCCATGCTCCTGGGCAAGCCCATACTGGTGCCGCCCTCGCCCGAGCTCATGGGCTGCTTCGGAGTGGGCCTTCTGGCCAGGCAGAAGCAGCGCGACGGCCTCCTGGAAAAGGGCTCATACGACCTAGACGCCATCATCAGCACCGAGATCGTCTACGACTCGGTCTTCAAGTGCAAAGCCTGCGAGAACCTCTGCCCCATCCAGGTGCTGGTGGTGAACGGGCACAAGTACATGTTCGGCGGACGCTGCAACAAGTACGCCAACATGCGCAAGGCCGTTAAAGACATCGCCGTCACGGACTGGGTCCACGAGCGCAGCCAGGAGATGTTCATCCGCTCGGCCCCGGATCCTTTGGCCTTCCAGCAGAAGCGCGATTTCGTCGTCGGCATCCCGCGCTGCTTCTCCGTTCACACCCTCTACCCCTTCTATGCCTGGTTCTTCCACAGCCTGGGCATCCGCACCTTCCTGTCCGACGACGTGGACCACGAGGGCGTGGCCCGCGCCGAGAGCACCTACTGCTTCCCGGCCGAGATAGCCCATGGGGCGGTGGAGAACGTCTGGAAGAAGGGCGCCGACTACATCTTCCTGCCGCACTTCCGCGACATGCCCAGCTATCAGTCCGACGTACACGCCAACTTCTGCCCCATCACCCAATCCCTGCCCTACTACATCAAGAAGGCCTTCCCGGACATCCCCCCGGAGAAGTTCCTGGACGTGGTGGTGTCCTTCAAGTTCGGGCGCGAGAAGGCCCTGGAGCACTTCATCCGCCTAGGCGAGCGCCTGGGCATAAGCGCTGAGGAGACCGAGCGGGCCTTCGACCTGGCCAGCGCCAAGCAGGACGCCTACTTCAAACGCGCCGCCGAGCTGGGCAACCGGGCCTTGGAGGAAGCCCGCAAGTCCGACCGGCCGGTGATAGCCCTGCTGGGCCGGCCCTATAACGCCTTCACCGCCGAGGCCAACATGGGCATCCCGCGCAAGTTCACCACCCGCGGCTACACGGTTATCCCCTTCGACTTCCTGCCCTTCGAGGACGAGACCATCTTCTCCAACATGTATTGGTACTACGGGCAGCAGGACCTCAAGGCCGCCAGCCTCCTGCGCAACGAGCCCAACGTCTACATCACCTTCATATCCAACTTCTCCTGCGCCCCGGATTCCTTCATCCTGCATTACGTCAAGTGGATGATGGGTCAGAAGCCCTTCCTGATCCTGGAACTGGACAGCCACTCGGCCGACGCCGGCATAGACACGCGCGTGGAGGCCTTCCTGGATATCATCGAGGGCTACCGATCCAAGCTGGGCGAGCTGGACGGCGAGCGCTACGACAACGGCCTGCGCTTCGTTAACGAGCGCGGCCAGGACATCCACGTCCTGGACACCCGCACCGGCACCAAGCACCCCCTGTTTAACAATAAGAAGGTCAAGATCCTCCTCTCCAACATGGGCGAGATGGCCACCGAGCTGATGGGGGCCGTACTGCGCGGCATCGGCGTGAACGCGGAGGCCTTCCCGCGAGCCACCCAGAAGACTATCCAGGTGGCCAGGGCGCACGCCTCCGGCAAGGAATGTGTGCCCTCCCACCTGGTCCTGGGCTCGGCCCTCCAGTATTTCGCCAGCGAGAAGTACCGGAAGGACGAGATCTATCTCCTGTTCGTGCCCATAACCACCGGGCCCTGCCGCACCGGCCAGTACTTCGTCTTCTACGAAAACCTGTTTAAGGACCTGCGTCTGGAGAACGTGGTGGTGATCACCCTTTCCGCGGACAACTCCTACAATGAGCTGGGGCCCAAGTTCAGCCAAAGCATGTGGTACACCCTGATGGTCTCCGACTACATGAAGGACGTGCAGTCCTCCCTGCGCGCCTGCGCCGCCGACCCGGCCTCGGCCATGGTCAAGTTCGACGGGCTGTGGCGCCAGACCTTGGCGGTGGCCGAGCGCGACATCTCCCAGATTAAGCCCACCCTCAGGCGCATCTCAAAGGAGATCGCGACCATCCCCCTGGCCAGCACCATCCACCAGGTCCCCAAGGTGCTGATCGTGGGCGAAATCTACGTGCGCCGAGACGACTTCGCCGTGGACGAGCTCGTGGAACTCTTCTCCAGCAAGCGCATCATCGCCAAGGTTTCGGGCATAGGCGAATGGATACACTACCTGGACTTCGTGCGCGAATACGATCTCAAGAAGCGCATACGCCTCCAGCCTTGGTACAAGCGCGCCGCCTGTACCGAGGCTAAGAAACTGCGCCGCCTGCGCCTCGAGAAACTTTGGAAGGCCTGGGTGGAGAACGGCATCAAGGCCAGCCTGAGCTCCACAAGGCTCATCCCCCATAGCCCCCACGACATGAAGAAGATCATGGCCAACGCCGAGCGCCACTTCATCAACCATGAGCTCAACTCAGAGATCGTCATCTCCAGCGCAGCCGCGGCCACCGCCATGGAGGAAGGTTACTCCGGCATCGTCAATATCAGCCCCTTCGCCTGCCTGATCGGGCGGGTCATCGAGGGACTCTTCACCCCCTGGGCGCGCGAACGCAACTACCCGGTCATCTCGGTTGAGATCGACGGCAACCTCCTGCCGCCCTCCATCGTCAATAAGCTCAATATCTTCATGGTCAACGTGCTGCGCTTCGGAGGCAAGGGCGACATGGACCTTCTGATAGAAGAATCCGCCCCAGTCGGCGGGACCGCCTCATCCGCCCCGACCCAGGACTGCGTCGGCTGCCAGGGCTGCCAGCAGGGCCGGGCGGAATAGGAAGCCTCAGACCCTGCGAGTAGGGCCCCCAGACCGGCTCTCGAGAAAACAGTAGGGCCGCCGGGCGATGCCCGGCCGCCCGGTTTCAACCCGCGGGCAGTCATCCCACGGCCGCCCCCGCGGATCCAA
>CAYYCP010000067.1:0-17061 GCA_964470375.1 uncultured Spirochaetales bacterium | reverse complement strand
GGGAGCCCTCTGTCTCGGTACGGCCATGGCCGCCTTCGCCGGCCCCCTGGCGGGCGGTTCCCGCGCCATAACCAAGGCCGCCGAGGATGGGGCCGATCCGTCCGGGAGCGAGGCCAGCCAGGCAGCCCTGGGGAAGGGCGAGACGCCCAGGTCGGTCGCGCGCAGTCTCTTCCCCGACGACCCGCGCCTGGCGATGGCCGCCGAGCGGGCCTTGGCCGCCGGCAAGGTCGATGACCTCTCCCGCCTCTTGGAGCGGGCCGATGCCGATCTGGCGCGCCGGATCGCACGAAGCTCAAGCGCCCTCGAACGCGAGCGCCTTGAGCGCGAGCGACAGGCGCTTCGCGAATCCGCCCAAGCGGCCATGGAGCGCATGTCGCAAAACAAGCCTGGGACCGGTCAGGGCAAAGAAGGCGAGGCTGGACAGGAGCCCCAGCAGGCGGCGGGCGCCGGCCAACGCGGCCAGCCTGGGGAGGGCGACGGTCAGGGACCCCAGCCTCCGCCTGGCTCCCAGGATCCGCGGGAGCTCGAGGCCCGCCGACGCGACAATCCAGGGCGTTCGGGGAGCCTCGACATTCCCGGACAGGGTGGACAGGAGGATACGGACGATCAGGCCGAGCGGACACCAGGGGGGTCTGATGAGGGGGCCCCGCCGTTAGGCGGCAGGGGCGCCCTCAAGGCCGGCACGGGCGAGGGCAGCCTGCGCAGCTTCGACAGGCTGGAGCCGAGGGCGGTCGAAAACGGCAAGAAAGCCGAATTGGGACAGGACGAGCGGGGCATGATGGAGCTTGTCCTGCCCGGGGACGGGCCGATGACCCGGGCGGTTTCCCCGAAGGAGGCTGCGGCCGGGGCCGAAGCGGCTTTGGCGCGCGAGCGCGTGCCTATGGAATACGAGGAATACGTGAGGTCCTACTACCTCGCAATCAGCGAACTGGATGAAGGAGAAGACAAATGAACGATGACGCCATGTCGATCGCGGCCTGCGTGGACGGTGTGGCCCGGGCGCGCTCCGAGATCGGTAACGTGATCGTGGGCCAGGCCGAGGCCGTCGAATTCACCCTGCTGGCCCTCCTGTGCGAGGGGCACGTGCTCTACGAGGGGGTGCCCGGCCTGGGCAAGACTAGTCTGGTGAAGGCCCTTGGCGACACCATGAAGCTGAGCTTCTCGCGCATCCAGTTCACTCCGGACCTGATGCCCTCTGATGTCGCCGGCACTACCTTAATCGAGCGCTCCGAGCGCGGCGACCTGGGGCTGGCCTTCGAGCCCGGCCCGATCTTCGCCAACCTGATCCTGGCGGACGAGATCAACCGAGCATCGCCCAAGACCCAGTCGGCCCTCCTGGAGGCCATGCAGGAGCGGGCGGTGACCGTGCGCGGGCGGGCCTACCCCCTGCCGCGGCCCTTCCTTGTCCTGGCCACCCAGAATCCCCTGGAGATGGAGGGCACCTATCCCTTGCCCGAGGCTCAGATAGACCGCTTCCTTTTCAAGGTGATCATCGAGCACCCCGGCAAGCAGGATCTTGAGCGCATCGTCGAGCGCACCGTCGGGCAGGCCCGCCCCCAGGCCGCCCCGGTCATGCGCCAAGAGGACATCATGGCCCTGCAGGCCGCTGTGCGCGACGTGGTGGTGCCGCCACAGGTCCTCTCGGCGGCCGCCGATATCGTGCTGACGACCCGCCCGGAGTGTCCCGAGGCTCCCGAGGCGGTCAAGCGCTACGTGCGCTACGGCGCCGGCCCGCGGGCGGCTCAAGCCATGGTTATGGCCGCCAAGGCCCGGGCCCTCCTGGCCGGCCGGTTCAACGCTTCCATGGAAGACCTGCTCAGCTGCGCCGTGCCGGCGGTGCGTCATAGGCTGGCGCTCAACTTCGACGGGCTTTCAGAGGGCTTGCGCGTGGAGGACGTGCTGCAGAAGGCCTTGGAGGCTGTGGCCGAGACGGCCGGAGCGGCCCGTGCATAACGCCATCCTGCGGGCCGGCGACTACGAGCTCATCAAGGCCATGTCGCTGTCGGCCCGCAGACGCGTATCCGGCTTCGCCGCCGGCGAGCAGCGCAGCCCGGCCCGAGGCGGCGGCATCGAGTTCGCCGATTACCGTGAGTACCAGGCCGGGGATGACGTGCGCCTCGTGGACTGGTCGGTATATTTGCGCATGCGCAAGCTCATGGTGCGGCTGTGCGCCGAGGAGAAGGAGTTGACTCTGGCCCTGGTCCTGGATTCCAGCCGCTCCATGGATTCGGGTCGGCCCAATAAGCTGGCCTTCGCCCGACGTGTCGCGGCCGTACTGGCCGGGATCGCCATGCGCTCTGGCAACCGGGTGGGCGTATGCGAGCTGGCCGGATCCCTCCTGGAGCCCCTGCGCCCGGAGCGAAACCGGGTCGGCCTGGGGGAGGTCCAGTCAGCCCTGGCCCGCGTCCGGGCGCGCGATTCCTTCGCCCCAGCCGCGGCTATGCGCCAGTTCGCCTCGCGCTACGGACGCAAATGCCTGGCCCTCCTCATATCGGATTTTCTCTACCCCGAGTGGGCCGAGACAATAGCGGCCCTGGCCGCCAGCGGCTGTGAGTCCCACATCATGCAGGTGTACTCGCCCGAGGAGGAAAGCCCGCCCCTCCTGGGAGAGATCACCCTGGTGGATTCCGAGAACGATGAGGAGGTTCCGCTCATCATCGATGCGCCCCTGGTCTCCGCCTATGCCCGGGCCCTGGAGACCCACTCCGAGGCCGTGCGGCGACAGGCCGCCCGCCTGGGCATAGGCCGCTCGCGGGTATCCTCGGCCGAGGCCATGGAACGCGTCTTCAGGCGCGACCTGGCCGGGAGCGGCCTGGTATGCTGAGCTTCGGCATTCCCCTGGCTCTGCTCTTCGGACTCTTGGTCGTGCCGGTGGCCGTGCTGTACTTCCTCAGGATGCGCTTCAGGCGTCAGCCTGTGGGATCGGCCTTCATCTGGCGCTCATTCATCGACAAGAACGAGGGCGGCCGCAAGGTCCGGCGTAGGTCGGCCTGGCTTCTGGTCCTCCAGCTCCTTGCGGTGGTCCTGGCCGCCCTGGCCCTGGCCGCGCCCTCGTACAGCGCCGACCGGGCATCGCCGCCGGGCCGGCTTTATCTCATCGATGTATCCGCCAGCATGGGCGCCCAAGCCGCGCCGGGAGGAGGGCGGGAGACCCGCCTGGATTCGGCCGTTCGCCTCATCCGTCAGGATCTCCAGGATGATCCCCCGGCCGGCCCGCTGATGGCCTTCACCTGCGCCCAAGCGGCCCGACCCCTAGGCCAGCCTACACGCGACCCGGCTGCCTTTCTGTCTCGCATCGCGAACCTGGATCCAGGTGACGGGGCCGTGGACGAAGCGGCTGTGTCCGAGGATTTGGCTGCCTGGCTGGCCGGCCGAGGCGAGGCCTGGGAGGCCCGGGTCTATACCGACGGCGGCTGGTCCCTTGGGGGGCAGCGCCTGCGGGCCATCTTCTCCGATGCTATCTCCGCATACATCGTCGGTCAGCCCATCGAGGACCTGGGGGTGCATGGACTGCGCATCCAAGAGGACGGGCAGGGCGGGGCTGTGGCTAGCTTCGGCCTTTCCAGTTCCTTCAAAGACGACGCGCCCTACCGCGCCATCCTGCGCATGGACGGGGCCGAACTAGGGTCGGCCCAGGGGCTGGCCCGCCCCGGCCAGGGATCTGTCAGAATAAGCCTGTCCGGAGGAGCCGTATCGGGTGGCTATGAGATCGCCCTGATTGGGGCGGAGGACGCTTATCCGGCGGACGACTCAGCTTACTTGGCCCTCAACCCCGCCCTGAGTCCGCGCGTCCTCCTTTCAGGGACCGGTGACCCCTACCTGGGCGCGGCCCTGGCGAGCCTGGGCGCAGAGGTCGTCCGATCCAGCCCCGGGACGGCAGCCGGCGGGGGCTTCGACCTAGCCATCCTTTACAGCGTCGATTCCGAGCCCGGCTCGGAGATAGCCTGCGATGCCCTTTTCATCGGCTCCATTCCCCCGGATCGGGCAGCCCTGCCCGGCGCAATCGTGAGCGGCTCCGTCAGCGGTTCGGCGAACGGGCAGGATGGAGCCCATTTACTCACCCGCTTCACCCGCTGGGAGTCGGCTTGGGCCTCCTCCGCCCGCGCCCTGGAGCTCAAGGCCGAGGCCGAGCCCCTAGCCTTCGTGGCCGGGCAGCCCGTCATGGCGGGCTGGGAGCGCGGAGGCTTCAAGCGCATAGCCCTGGGTCTCTCGCCCGCCGAACCTGGGATAGGTCTCTCTCCGGTCTTCCCCCTCCTGGTGCGCAATCTGGTGGAATGGTGCGCCCCGGGCTCGGGCCAGCGCGACGCCTACACCTTCACCGTAGGCTGGCGCGTGGCCCGTCCCCTGCGTGCGGCCCTCAAGGCGGACGATGCCTCGGCCGCCGAGGGTCTGTATCAGGGCGACTATCAATATTTGACTATGAAAAAAAAGGGCATCTTCCCAGCCAGCCTGTCAGGCGGGGCCAGGGTTGTGGCGGCGGCCAACCTGCCCCTGTCCGAGCTGGATTTGGAGCCCCGACCCCTGGTTCTGCCCCGAACGGCTGTCGCTCTGGCGGCTTCCATCGGCCGGCGCTCCTCCGCACTGGCCCCCTTAGCGGCCCTGGCCCTGCTGGCATGTTTGGCCCTGGAGTGGTTGCTCTGGCGCGGGGTCGGCAAGGCTGGAAAGGCCCAGAGAGCAAAGGAGGGAAGATGAAGACCGGCATGGGACTGTTGGCCCCGCTGGCCGGGCTCAGGATCGCTTCGGTGTGCCTGGTGGCCCTGGCTGCAATGGATCCGCGTCTGCCCCTGCCCACCCGTGGGCGCACCTGCGCCCTGGTCTTCGACGCCTCGGATTCCGTTGGAAGCGAGGGATTGGAAGCGGCCCGCTCGGCCGCCCTGGGCTTCCTAGGGCACCTGGATAAAGGCGACCGCGTGGCGGTGCTCAGTTTCGGAGCCTCACCATCAGTGCTTCTCCAACCCTCCAGCCCGGCCGAGGCTGTTCTCTTCCTGCGCTCGGCCTCCCTGACAGCCAAGGATCCGACGGCGTCTGATCCGGCCTTGGCTGTGTCAGCCGCAGCCGCCCTCATATCCGGTCTGGGCGGGAGCCGAGATATCTATCTCTTCTCCGACGGGCGGGATAGTACCGGCGAGGGTATACTGCCCGCGCGTTTCACCCGCTCCGGCATAACCCTCCACGCCTATCCCGTGGGCTCGTCCCCATCGGGGGTGCGCTCGGACGGACTGGAGTTGCCGGCCGTGGCCCGGGTGGGTGAGGAGACCCTGGCCTCCTGGAGCCTGGGCTCGGACCAAGAGACCGAGATCGAATGGATTCTCTCTATGGATGGGCTGGAAGCCGCGCGCGGCCGTGCCCTCCTTCCGGCCGGGACGAGCTCCCTGAGCGTGCGTGTTCCGGCCGCCCAGCCGGGTTCCCACGCCGTGACCCTGGAAGCCCGCGGAGCGGACGGCCGATCCATACCGGCCGCCACGGCAGGCGGGCTCCTGGCGGTGAGCGGACCGGCCCAGGTCTTGGTGATAGGGGGCGGTCATGAAGCCTCGCCGGTGGCGGCCGCCCTGAGGGCCCAGGGTATGGCCGCCCGCTACGCCAGCGTTGAGGAGATGCCCTCGACGGATTCCGGCTGGGCCGGTATACAGGCGGCTGTCCTGGACGATGTCAACGCTCTGTACATGTCCGAGGCCCAACAGTCACGCCTCCTGGCCTTTGTTTCCGGGGGAGGCGGGCTCCTAGTCATTGGCGGCGAAGAGTCACTCGGACGCGGGGAGTATTACGCCACTCCCATAGAGGACTTGCTGCCGGTGGAGACGGACACCCGCCGACGGCTCTTTTTCACCCGGGCTAAGATCCTCTTCGTGATCGACAACTCCGGCTCCATGTCGGAGCTCGTGAACGGGATATCCAAGCAGTCGGCGGCGATGCGCGGAGTGGCCGACTCCATACCGGATCTATCGCCGCAGGATGAGGTCGGCATCCTCAGCTTCGACGATACGCCCACCTGGGTCCTGCCCTTCACCCGCGCCGATAAGCGCGAGACAATCTTGGAGTCCATGACCCGGATGAAGGAAGGCGGAGGCACGGACCTGGCTGAGGCCATCCAAGAGATCATCAGGGGTTTCGGCGCTGCCGGGCCGATGCGCCGCCACGCTATCATCATCTCGGACGGCCATACCCTGGACGCTGACTTCCAGTCCCTCTCACGCTCACTCAACGGGGTGGGCGTGACCGTGACCACCATCGGCGTGGGGGAGGACATCAACGAGCAGCTCCTGCGCGAGCTGGCCGAGTGGAACGGCGGGGCTTTCTACCGCGCCGAGACGGACCAGATCCCCCGGGTCGTCAACAAGGAGACCGTGCGGGTCACCCGCGACCTTATTCAGGAGGGCTCCTTCGCCCAGGTCGAGGTGGATCCCTCGCCCGCCTCGCGCGGCATCGCCGGCCAGGCTCCGCCCGTAAAGGGCTACCTGGTCACCACGGCCAAGCCCCTGGCACGCGTGCACCTTGCGGTGGGACAGGGACAGGACCGCGACCCCCTCCTGGCCAGCTGGCGCTATGGCTCCGGCAAGGTGGCTGTCTTCGCCTCGGACTCGGGCGAGCGCTGGCTCGCGGAATGGACCGGCAGGCCGGTTTACTCGCGCCTCTGGTCCCAGGTCCTGCGTGAAATCGAGCGCGGAAATCCCGATTCCGGCATGTTGGCACGGGCCTACGCCGAGCACGGGGCGATCCGTCTGGTAGTGGAGGCCGTCCACGCCGATCGCCGGGCAGCTAGCGGCCTTGACCTCCAGGGAAGATCGACTACGGCCGGATCGGCGCCCTTCTCGCTGCGTGAGACCGCCCCCGGGCGCTACGAGGCCCTGGTTTCGGACGCGAATGTCCTAGCCTCAGGCCTCCAGCGCTTCGAGATCCGTGACTCGCGCGAGGGCACCTGGTGTGAGGCCTGGATCTGGCGTCCCAGCAATTCCGAGACCGACCAGCTCGGCCCCGACTTACCGGCTCTGGCCCGGGCGGCCGAGGAAACCGGCGGAAGTGTCTACCTGGACCAGGGGCCCTTCCCACGCCCGGAACGCGTGTCCTGGCGACCGATCCGCCTGGGCTGGGTCCTCCTCCTGGTCGGCCTCATACTCTTCGTCATCGAACTCTACGGGCGCAGCACCCTCTTCGGGCAGCTCAAGATGGCCAGGGCCACCCTGCAGGCATGGTGGAAGATCCAGAAGCTTCTGGCCGACCGGCTGGACGGCCTCCTGGACGAGAAACGGCCGACTCCGCCCCCGGCCAAGGACGACACAGCCAAGGTGATGGACGCATATCGACGCCTGGCCGAGCGCTCCCTGCAGAGGTCCCGCAAGGAGGCCGCGCGGTGAGTCTTGCCTTTCTCCCAAAATCGATGAGGGAGCAGCGGGCCCTCGCTTTGGTTCTGGGCCTCCTGGCAACGGCCGTCCTCGGCTCTATCCCTCTCAGGTGGGAGGAAGAGGGCGAGGAAAGGACAGAGACGAAGGCCGATCAATCCGGAATCCCCGTAAGCCCTTGGATCTGTTTAGGCCCATTGGACAATCCCCTCGTGGAGGATGTCTGCGAGGGTTTCCAGCGCGACTTCCTGGAAGACTCGGGCGGGGAAGCCGTCGCCAGGCCGATCCATGGGCAGGCTATGCGTGGCCTCAAGTGGAGGCGCCCCCTCGCGCCGGCCGATGGCAGTGAGGTAGACTTCATCGCCCAGTACGGGAATGTGAACCGCAGCGTGGCCTATGCTTTCAGGACTATCGAGACCGTCGCGGGCGGGGACTACGTCTTTAAGATAGGCTCGGACGACGGCATCAAGGTATGGCTCAACGGCCGCCTCATCCACGCCAACCACAGCCATCGGGCCCTCAGTCGCGGGGAGGACCTCATCATCGCTCCCATGGAGCCGGGCTCCAACGCCCTCATGGTCAAGGTGGACCAGGGCGACGGCTCCTGGGGTTTCAGCCTTGAGGCAATCCCACTGGCCGGCTCCAATCTACCGCGGCGTAAGCCGGCCGCCCTCAAGGTCGTCTCTTCTTCCTGGGTGATCCAGCCCGGTGAGAGCGTTCTCGTGAGCGCCATGGCTTACCCAGCCGATTCCGCTGAGGGCCCCGTGGATATCGAGCTCAGTTCACCATCCGGCGCCATCGTCCTCCGTGCCCCCGCCAAGGCCTCTCGCCCCCTGGAGGTGCGCATACCGAAAGATGTGGAGACCGGGGCCTATATCCTCCAAGCCAGAGGCGCGGGAGCCTGGGCCGGCGCCGTCTCGGATGCCGAGCCCCTCATCATCGGCCAAGCGGCCCTCATCTTTAAGGAAGCTGCGGCCTCGGCCCGTGCTACCCTCGCAAGATCTCCCGAAAGCCCCTGGTACGATAGGGCTGCCAGCCTGGAATTCCTGGCCGATCTCCTGGACGGGCGTTGCCATCCCTCACTCGCTGGCATGGAACGCAAGCTCAGCGCATTGATTGTCCTTAAGCGTCTCATGGCCACGTCTCCCGAGGTCGGGGCTATGCCCTCCGGAGCCCTGCGCCTGGCCTATCGATCCGTCCTTGACGGAAGCCTACAGCCCTATTCACTCTATGTTCCGCCCGGCCTCAAGCCCGAGGCCTCCTATCCCCTCCTGGTCTTCCTCCACGGGATGAGCGGCGACGACTGGGGCGCCCTGGAGCCCTTTGCCAAGACAGGCGTTCCCGGATTCATCGTCCTGGCCCCCTTCGGGCGGGGCGACCTGGGCTACCAGGGCATGGGCGAGAGCGATGTCTTGGAGGCCATGGACGCGGTGATGGGGCGGTATCTCGTGGATCCTGACCGGGTCTCTATAGCCGGCTCATCAATGGGCGGCTATGGGGCTTTGCGTCTTGCCCAGCTCTATACCGACCGCTTCGCCGGGGTAGCCGCATTCGCCGGATGGTCGGGCTCCCAGCTCCTCTCCAATCTGCGCTCTCTGCCCACCCTGATCGTGCATGGTGAGGACGATCCCCAGATCCCCTCGAGCCTGGCCCGCGGCCTTTTAGCCAGCCTCAAGGACTCGGGCTTTCCGGTCTCCGCTTCATTCCTTCCCGGCGCCGGTCATTCGGCCTTCAGCGCCTGGACCGCATCGGCGGGGGCCGGCCGCCTCCTGGACTGGCTCAGGCCCCTCAAGCGCGATTCCTGGCCCGCCAAGCTGAGCCTGAGCCTCTCGCGTCTGCGATACGGCTCCCATTATTGGGTGAGGGTTCTCGACCTCGAGGAGGGCCAGGATACGGCCTACCTGGATGCGTCGATAGACGACAACCGACATCTAAGCGTGCAGACAAGCGGGGTGGCCGCATTCTCCGTGGATCTTCGGCATCCCGGCTTGGCCCAATCCGGCCGGGTTGTCTTATGGGCGGATGGCGCCGCCCTGGCCATGGACGCCGGACGAGTCGTTTCTTTGCGCAAAGGCAAAAATGGGGCCTACCAGGCCTACGAGCCGCCGGAGGGCGTCCCGGTCAACCTGGGCGGTTCCTTCGCCGATCTCATGGCTAAGCCCCTTTTTATAGTCTACGGTACAAAGGCCAAGTCAGACCGGCGAGCTGCCCTGGAGCTCCAGGCCCGCATGGCTCTGGATATTACAGCTAACGAGACTATGTCCGGCGCCCGTTCAGGAAGCCCGCGCGTTCTCTCCGACAAGGAGTACCTCTCCCTGGGATCCATCGACGCCTCGGCTCTCTTCGTGGGCTCTCCCGCGGAGAACCTGGCCCTAGCCCCCCTAGCCGCCGAGCTGCCCGGCTCCCGCATCGGCTCCGCCATTCACTGTGCCGGCCGGGTCTTCCCCAAATCCGGCATCCTCCTAGTCTGCGCTTATCCCGGGCGTCCCTCACAGCTTCTGGGCCTGATAGACCTGCCTCAGTCAGGTTCCGTCCCCGAGGAAAGCTTGCGCCGACTCGGCATCAACCTCAGGTCCTACGCCGGCTTCGATGAGGACCCCAGCGGCGAGGTCTTGCCCGATATCGTCGTCATAGGCCCGCGCGGAGAGATATCCTATGTGGCCTACTTCGACGCCCATTACAAGATGTTGCGAGCGAACAAGTAGACCGCCGCGTGCCGAGCCGATCCCATAGGGGGAAAGAGCTCCCGCCCTTTCCCCCTCATACGGTCCTCATTCCCAGTAAGTGCATCCTATGCCCCCTATCTCGGGGGCGTCATGGCGGGCATTGGGATAGGTTTTTCTTGGCCTCTCTTGAATGAAGTATTGATAGCTGGCCCTGCCGTAGTGAGAAGGAGAAGGTCAATAGTAAAGTAATGTGATGAAGCAAAAAGATGTAAAGGGGCGATGGGGGGGAGATCGCACGCGATGACGCGAAGGCGCGAAGGGGATAAGGGAGCTCACGCGATGACGCGAAGGCGCGAAGGGGATAAGAGAGCTCACGCGATGACGCGAAGGCGCGAAGGGGATAAGGGAGCTCACGCGATGACGCGAAGGCGCGAAGGGGGAGAGGGGAGTTCACGCGAAGGGGCGAAGGGGATTGGGATGGGGAGAATGTAAGAGGAGAGTCGTTAAGGTCATGGATGGCACAAACGAAGGGGCGAAGGCGCGTAGAAAGATCGAAGAGGTCGCGGGGGCCGTGGTCGATGCGGCGCTGGAACTGCATAGAGATCTGGGGCCGGGGCTCTTGGAATCCGCGTATGAGGCTATTCTCGCTCGCATGCTGGTCCAGCGTGGGTTGATTGTCGAGAGGCAGAAAGCGGTTCCGATCCACTTCCGGGATATCGTGCTTGACGAATGTTTCCGCATGGATCTGTTTGTTGAACATCAACTTGTCGTGGAATTGAAATCCGTTGAGAATTTGCACCCTGTCCATTCCAAACAGCTTCTGACCTATCTGCGTCTGATGAAAATGCCCCTCGGGATTTTGATCAATTTTGGTTCTGCATTGCTCAAGGATGGCCTGCATCGTGTAGTTAACAGTCACACTGACTTCGCGGCTTCGCGGCTTCGCGTGCATCGATTCTCCACGGAAAAGCTATTTTGAAAAGAAATAGATAATAGGGAGCTCACGCGATGACGCGAAGGCGCGAAGGGGATAAGGGAGCTCACGCGTTGACGCGAAGGGGATAAGGGAGCTCACGCGAAGGCGCGAAGGGGCGAAGGGGGAGAGGGGATGGGGTTGAGAGGGTGGGGCCGGTCTTGGGAAGAGACCGGCCCGCATGGGTCAGAAGTAGAGGCGATAGCCGGCCGAGGCGCTGAAGCCGTTCAGATAGATGGGATTCCCTTGCATGCCTTCGGCGCGCATGCCCGTGCCGTCGCTGCCCAGCTCGATGAAGTAGCTCGAGCCGATAGGACCTCCCTCGCCGAGGAAGAACTCGAAGCCGAAGCCCCCGTAGCCGCCCAGGCCCCAGGTGTCTTCGTCAAAGGCGGCGTCCGGCAGGACCAGGAGGGCGCCCCCGTAGCCGTAGAGTCTGAGGCCGTTCGCCATGGGCAAGCTGCCCGACACGACCCCGAGCCTGAACGCCCAATAGGGAATCCAAGTCTCTCCGGTGCTGGAGCCTTCGAGGATCCCCGCTCTCCAGAGGCAATCCGCCCCCGCCGAGACGGCCACTACGTCCCAGAGGAAGTAGGGGCTCAGAATACGGGCGCTGATGGCGAAGTCATCGGCGTGGCCGCCGATGCTCATGGCTACCGACAAATCGTCGAAGACTCCATCATAGGTAGCCCGCGAGGCGCCTGATTGGGCGAAGGCCCCTCCTGTGACTAGGGTGGCCAGAACCACCAAGGCAATCATCCCGATGTGTTTCTTCATTTCGAACTTCCTTCTAGCAAAGAACTCTTAAAAACAAAGCATGGAAGGGACGCGCCCCCCAGGCTTGCTTCCCTTGATTCAGGGCGAGAGGAATTTCCCGAGCCCCTCCACATAGGCCGCGAATGCCCTCCGCCCCGCCTGTGTGAGACGGTAACTGCTGAGTGGGCGTCGGCCCTGGTAGCCCTTTTTCACCTCCACGTAGCCCGCCTCCTCCAGTTTCCTCATGTGGGTGGCCAGGTTCCCGTCCGTGGCGCCGATGGCGTCCCGGATATAGGTGAAATCCGCCTCCACGGCGCTCACCAGGACGGATGCGATGGCCAGGCGTATGCGCGAGTGGAAGAGCTCGTCTATCTCGCGGTAGTCGAAGTCAGGCGGCACGGCCGATCCTTTTGGCCCTGGTCAGGGCTATGAGTCCGGGAAGGAATTCCAGGAGGACCACCAGACCGGCCGTCATGGCAGGTCCCCAATAGGCAGGCAGGAAGAAGATGACCGCCCCGCCCGTCCACCAGGGGAAGGCCAGGGCCGTGAGCCAGCGATAGCGGGTGATAGTCCCTGAGACGAAGTAGGCCCCGCCCAAGAGGCAGCACACTACGGCCATACAGGCATTCAGATCCAGGGATCGTGCCGCCCCGCCGGCGCCGATGGCGACGAGCATAGTTGCCGCAGCCCCTATCCAGACTGAGCCGTAGATTCTCCCGGCATAGGATGAACCGGTCTTTTTCCCCTTGCGTCCCCTATTCTTGATCAAGAAGATGCCGAAGCCCAGGACGTAGATGAGGGCCCATACAGCGAGGATGGGGACGAACGAGGTCGTGAGGGTCGGGATGATGTAGGACGCTAGGGTTCCCAGGGGGATGAGGGCCCCCCAGATGATGAAGGATGAGCCGTTTTCGATGAGAACGGTCCGGCTTTCATCGATCAGGGACTTGATGTATTCGATGTCCTTCCTCGCGGCATCCGTGGCCTCTGCCATGTCGCCTCCTCGTGCTATGGATACAAAGCACTCTTAAAAACAAAGTATATAGCAGCTCCTGTCCTTTTTCAAGGGGGATCAAGGCTTTTCTGCGCGATGGATGCATCGCTTCTACAGATCCTATTCCCGCCATGGGGCATCCGGGTTAGGGGGCCTTGTATGGACTAGCTATGGCTTTGCCTCGATCAGAGGCGGGGGAAAGGGTGGGAACTCTTTCCCCCAGGAGGGATTGCGCCCTCAGGAATGAATAGTGCCCTATTCTCTTTACCTATAGGCATTGTAAAAGTTGATCTACTATATAATAGATGTATTGACAAATAATCTACCATTCTAATAATCTAGCCTAGGGGTGCCCCATGGAATATTCACAGCTCTTCTGGCAATGCGATTTCTCGGACTTCAAGGCCGGCCTCACGAGGGATCCCGATTCGGGCGATTTCGTCTGCTTAGCCTGCGGGGCGACATTCCAACCCGGACGGGTCTACCAGGAGGGAGATGCCTGGTTCGACGCCAAGGCCATGGCCGCCCGCCACGTTGAGGCGGCCCACGGGGGGATGTTCGCCCATCTCTGCGGCCTCGACCGCCGCCTCTCCGGGATGACGGAGCGGCAACTGGAGCTGGCAGCCCTCTTTCGATCAGGGGTCCAGGACGCGGAGATAGCCAGGCGCCTAGGAGGGCTCTCGGTCTCCACCGTGCGCAACCACCGCTTCGCCCTACGCGAGAAGGCCAGGCAGGCCCGTGTTTTTCTGGCTATCCAGGAGCTGGCCGAGGCAGCCCGGCCCTCCTGCGACGCCTTTGTCCCCGCCCACGGGGGGGGCACCGCTGTCGACGAGCGCTACGCCATAACCCAAGCGGAGAGCCAGGCCATCCTAGCCAAGTTCATGCCCTCGGGCAGGCTGGAGCGCTTCCCCGCTAAGGAAAAGCAGAAGCTGCCAATCCTGAGGCGCCTGGCCTCCCTCTTCCAGCCCGGGCGGCGCTATACGGAGAAAGAGGTCAACGCCATCCTGGGGGATGTCTTCGCGGATTACGCCACCCTCAGGCGCTACCTGATCGAGTACGGATTCATGGAGCGCGAGCCGGACTGCTCGGCTTACTGGCTCAAGGGCTGAGGAAGGGCCCGGGCCGCGGAGCTTTCCCAAATCACCGTCCCCGGGCTATGCTCCGCAGCGGGAAGTGGAGGAGGCGTGCATGAAGCTCTTACTACTCGGTTACGGTAAGATGGGGCGGATGATCGCGGCTGCGGCCAGGGATAGGGGCCATGAGGTGGCGGCCATTGTTGATCCCCAAGCGTCGGACGCGGACTATCCGGCCTTCTGTCCCGAGGCTGCCGCCAAGGCCGATATGGCCATCGAATTCACCATGCCCTCCCAGGCCGTCGATAACATCCGGGCCATCCTGGGCGTGGGTCTCCCGGGGGTGATAGGCACCACGGGCTGGCATGGCCGTCTGGAGGAAGTGCGGGGCTTGGTTAAGGCCGCTGATGGGCGCCTGGTTTACGGCTCCAACTTCTCCATAGGGGTCAACCTCTTCTATGCTATTGTCGCCGAGGCGGCACGCTTGATGGACGGTTTCCCCCAGTACGACGTGGCCGGCTTCGAGGTCCACCACGCCCAAAAGGCCGATTCGCCCTCCGGCACGGCGAAGGCCCTGGCGGCCATCGTCATGGAGCGTGTCAAGCGTAAGCGCGTCCTTTTGTCCGAGACCCTGGCCGATAGGCGTCCGGCCCCCGAGGAGCTGCACTTTACCAGCCTGCGCGCGGGTTCCGTGCCGGGGACCCACTCGGTCATCTTCGATTCGCCCTACGACAGCATAGAGCTGACGCATACGGCCCGCACCCGCGAGGGCTTCGCCCGCGGGGCCGTCATGGCCGCCGAGTGGCTGGCGGCCAGCCCGCGCCGCGGCCTCATCCCGGTGGAGGAGGTGTTCGGCTTCCTCTGAGAAGGGAAGGCCCGCGATCAGGCACGCGCGTGCTTGCGCAGGAAGGCCCCGGCCTCGGCAGCGCCCACGGGGCCGCTCATATAGTAGCCCTGGTAGCAGTCGCAGCCGGCTTGCTTGAGGAAATCCAGCTGCGCGCGCGTCTCCACGCCCTCGGCGATGGTGGAAAAGTGCATGCTTCGGGCCATGGCGATGATGGCCTCCACGATGGACATCGCCCCGGCCGAGGCCGGCACCTCGCTTATGAAGGTCTTGTCTATCTTGAGGGTTGAGAGCGGAAAGCGCTGCAGCATGGACAGCGATGAATAGCCCGTGCCGAAGTCGTCGATGGAGAAGGACACGCCGATGTCCCGGAGGCGCTGCATGATGCGGATGGTCTCGACCGGGTTTTCCATGGCCTTGCTCTCGGTGATCTCCAGCTCCAGGAGACCCGGGTCTATGTCCGTGGAGCGGATGATGTCCGTCAAGGTGGATGCCAGATCCTCGTCGCTGAACTGGATGGGCGAGAGGTTGACAGCCACCCGCGGCGGGCGAGTTCCGCGGCGCTCCCATTCCTTGATCTGGGCGCAGGCGGTCCTGAGGATCCATTCCCCCAGCTTGCCGATCATGCCGTTCTCCTCGGCCAGGGGGATGAGGCGGTCGGGCATGACCAGGTTGCCGTCCGGCTCGATGCGCCGGATAAGGGCTTCGAAGCCCGCCAGAGCCCCGTCAGCCACACGCACCAAGGGCTGGTAGACAAGGACGAACTGGCTCTCGCGTAAGGCCGCCCGCAGGTCCTTTTCGCGCTCCAGGCGCTCGCGGATACGCTCATAGTAATCCTTGCGGAAGAAGCGGCAGCGGTTGGCCCCCTCGCGCTTGGCCATGTGCATGGCCGACTCGGCGTCCTGGACGGCCCGAGCCGCAGAGCGGTAGTCCGAGTCCAGGATGGCGATGCCGGCGCATGCGGTGATGACCATCTCGGCCTCGCCGTCCTCGCGGGCGATGGGGGCCTGGATGCGGTCCAGGAGGCGGCCGACCCGATCCAGGATGGCCGCCGGGTCGTCAAGTCCCTCGAAGAAGGCTAGGAACTCGTCGCGCCCGTAGTGGGCTAGGATGTCGCGCGGGCCGAGGGCGGATTTGATGCGGCGGGCGATGGTCTGGATGGCCAGGTCGCCGTTGGCGTGGCCATAAGCCTGGTTGAGGAAGCGGAAGCCGTCCAGATCTATGAAGGCGAGGGAGCCGGGCGGCCGGCTGCCCGGCTGGCGGTTTTCCAGGAGGCGGTCCATGGCCTCCTGGAGGAGGGGGACCGCCGGGAGCTTGGTCAGGGAGTGGTATAGGCGCGAATCGGTCACGTCGCTCATGGCCCCGGCTAAACGCTGAGGCCGTCCGTCTTGGCCGAGCACAAGGATGCCGCGCACGCTCACCCAGCGCAGTGAGCCGTCCGGGCGGCGCAAACGGCATTCCAGCTCCATGCGCTCGCGTTGGCCGCCCCTGAGTTGGAGCATGGCGGCTGAGAAGGTCTCGTGGTCGGCGGGATGGAGGAGGCTGAGCCAATCCTCGAAGGACACCGACTCTTGTCCGTCCGAGAGGTTGGCGATCAGGCGCCAGTTGGCGGAGACGAAGATACGCTCCTCGGCCAGCTTCCAGTCCCATAGGCCGTCGCGGGTGGCCGCGGCCGCAAGGGCGTAACGCTCCTCGCTGAGCTTTAGGGCCCGCTCGGCGCGGCTCAGGTTGATCTGAGTGCGGATGCGCGTGTGGATGACCGGCAGGTTGGCCGGTTTAGTGATGATGTCGTTGGCCCCGCGCGAGAGGGCCTCCACCACGTCCTGGTCGCGTGGCTTGGCGGTGAGCATGATGACCGGCAGCTCCACCATGCCGCGTTGCCCGCGCACAGAGCCTAGGACATCCAGACCGCTCATATCCGGCAGGGACAGGTCCAGCAGCACCAGGTCATGGGCTCCGGCGGAAAGGGCTCGTAGGCCGGCCCTGCCGGTCTCGGCCGTGTCCACGCCGTAGCCCAGCTCGGCCAGGGTCCCTGCGAGGGCGCGGGCGCTCTCGATGTTGTTATCAATTATCAGCAGTCGACCGTCGTTTCCCATGCCCCCGTCCCGGTGTCCAGCCTGTCCGCGCGGGCATGGCTTGACCGCCGGCGATACGCTTTTTCCGCGTCCGTCCCCGCCAGAGTCCGGCCTCAAACCGCATGAAAGGCTGTTCTTGGATTATAGACGCAGTGTACCATCGCTCCGGCGAATGCGCAAGCGTAAAACGCAGCCGGTGTCGGGCGCGGTCTCAATCAGCGGGGCGCTGCACCTGCCAGAGTTTGGACAGGTCGGAGACGCGGTAGCGCCCGGCCAGGCTCTGGCCCCCGCCGGGGTGGTCGATCATCAGGGCTGTCCTTGATTCGAAGTGGATCCATTCCACGAA
>CAYYCP010000066.1:0-17626 GCA_964470375.1 uncultured Spirochaetales bacterium | reverse complement strand
CGTAGAGAAGGCCGGCCGCGGCGTCCGTGGCGTTCACGCCCAGGGCGTTCAGGATGAGGATGCGCTCGTCGCCGTCCACTGTCGGCCAGGCTGCCCGGTAGTCCGGGACGCGCTTAGCCTCCTGGTCTCCCAAGGAGGCCAGGTAGCCGAGGGCGCTCATGCGCAGGGACTTGGCGGCGGCCTTCTCGCGCTGGTCGCGGGCAGCCTTGTTGAAGCCGCTCCAGAAGGCGTAGGCCGCCATATCGGCCTTGCTGGCGTCCATGGCCCGCGAGGCCATGTGGTACTTGAGGGCCTGCTCGCCCAAGACAGGCTCCTCCAGCTCGATGATGGAGCGTATGGCCGGCGCAGGGTCGGGCACCATGGAGATGAGGCTCTGCTCGGCCGCGTCGCGAGTCCGCTGGGAGTACCAGCCGCGTGAGGCCACGAAAACATCGCGCCAGCCGCGCAGGTCGCCCATCTTGCCCAGGGCCACGATGCAGGCGTAGGCAAGCTTCTCCTCGGCCTCGCGGTCTTCGCCGGCGCGCAGGTTGGCCGTGGCCAGCATGCGGGTGATCTCCTCCAGGTGAGCCAGAGAACGCATGCGCCCAAGGGCGATCACCGCCTCGGCGCGCACCAGGGCGTCCAGTTTTGACCTGGCCACCGCGAACACGTCCGGGGCGGACTCCGCGCGCCTTAGGACGCCCAAGCCCGCGCAGGCCAAGCGCAGGATGCGGTCGTAATACTCTCGCTCGATGGGCGTCAGTGACTCGCGCTCCATCCCGACCGCCTCGTGCAGGGCTGAGGCCAGGATGTCCCCGGAAGCCGGGTTCTCGGAAGCCGCCACCTCCTCCAGGATGGAGTACTTGCGGGCCCAGTTGGCCGAACTCCGATAGAGCATGCCGTAGACGTCCATGGAGACGTCGGCCGCCAGGGGGGCCAGGACCGCCATGAGGGCCGCTGCTGCCGCGGCGCGGAGGGTGCTAGCGCGCATTCCCAGCCTCCTTCCCGCTCAGGTATTCATAAGAAACGATGGAGCGCGTCTCGCCGGCCCCGTCCTTGACCACCTTGCGCAGGAGCCTGTCCCCGGCCCCATAGTCGTAGCTCGTCACCATATAGGCCTTGCCGTCGGCGGAGAGGCTTCGCTCCTCGGCCATGCGTGTGCCCTCCCAGCGGATCGTTTCAATGGAAGATATCTTCCCGGAACCGTCCCTATGGACACGCTTGACTTCCCGCCCGGAGGGATCCAATTCCACATCGACGCTGCCTTCCAGGGCCCCGGAGGCGTCCTTCATCAACACGCGGACCAAGCCGCTCGGGCCATACTCATACTCCGTGCAGGCCACTTTCTCGCTCCCATGGGAGACCGTCCAGGCCGTCCGGCGGCCCTTGCCGTCGTACTCGTAGAGGGAGCCGAGCAGATCCCGGCCCTGGGCGTCCACGCGCCTTTCCTCCAGGAGGAGGCCGCCCTCGTCGTAACGGTAGACCACCTGGGACTCGACCGCGCCCTGGCCGTCGCTGGCCGTCTCGGACACCAGGCGCCCACCCTCGTACTGGTAATCTACCCGGGACACCGGGTCGGGGCGCGAAGCCTCGTAGGTGACGCGGGCCAGGAGGCGGGACTCATCGGCTGACCATTCCAGGACTACGAACTGGTCCAGGGTCCCGTCCGGGAAGTACCTGGCCTCTCGGGCCAGGCGGAAGGCCTCGGGGGGGGCGCCCGCGCCAGCCTGACCGCTTCCAGGAGCGGCGGGGGCCTGCCCGCCCTTGGGGGCGCCCACGCAGGCCGTCAGGGCCAGGACGCAGGCGCAGAGCGTGACGATCCTCTTCATCGTTCTCTCCTCGAGCCTGAAGGCATGCCTATAGGATAAGGGCGCGCCTTGCCCTTTTCCAGTGGAAAAGGCAGAATAGCCCAGCCCGGAGGTAGTGGAGTGGACGCGAACGCGGTTATCCGCAAGGAGGAGGACGGGCCGGCCGTCTATTTCACGGTGACTTGGTCCCGGCTGCGCAAGGCCGACAAGTACGACATCCACAAGGTCGTCCCGGCCATGGGCGGGATCTGCGAGCTGTATTATAAGGATGAGTACGGGAAGTTGAACCTCTTCTGCGTGTCGCGCTCCTGGTACGGCGGCCTGCGCTCCAACCTGCGCGAGCTCACCGACCCCCTCTGCGAGAAGGATCCCGAACGGCTGCGCATCCTTCTCCGGCACCCGGACAACATTTACTACCGTTACTCCCTCACCGAGTCCCTGGACGACATGAACGACATCCTATTCTTCTTCATGCAGACCTACTCTCCGGGCCAGACGGCCGTCCAGCCCTCCGGGCGCTACGCCCATATCTACGTGAAGGAAGTCGATCCTGACAGGATAGTGACGATCTAGGGAAGCCGCTCCGCGGGGAGCGCGGATCATCAAAAACCCAGCCGGAGCACTATTCCTGAGTCGTAATTGCCGAAGCCCCGACCGAATATCCTAAGACCGCCCGAGGCCTGTCCTTCCCTCAGGCCGATGCGCACCTTGATGGGTTGACGTTGATCCAGGCCCAAGTCCCCGATGCGCGCCCCGGAAACCCTGACCCCGTCCACGAATGAGGCCTCGGAGCTGACGATCCAGCTTTTTAGGGAGCCATGCCGGGGTCCCTCAAGCCCAAGCCAGGAGGGGGTCAGTTTACCAGGCCCGTTTTCGTCACCGGCCACCGAGGTCCAAGCCCCCAGCTCCACATTGTTCACCCAAACACAGATTTCCGAGAATCCGGCATTGGCCGAGAGCTCAGCCCGGAGTTCAAGGCGTTCCGCGGGCCGCGGGCGATAAAGGCCCTTGTTCGGGAACTGGTACTCGATCCAGCCCCTCTCCAGCCAGAGCAGGCCTGCCTTCATGCGCTCAGGGGCCAGGAAAGCGTCCGAGCTGTCCATGAAACCGATAATCGATTCCGGCGAGCACAATCCGCAGGGCGGCGAGGCCTCGAAGGCCGTGTAGAGGCCGATGGGCATCTCCACCTCGGCCAGCTCCTCCTCCGTGGGGCGGGCGCCGGGAATGCGCACCACCACCTCCTGGTAGAGCCCGTGGCACACTTTCTGGCTTCCTTTCTTGGCCGGCAGGGTTTCAGTCCTGATAAGGCCAGCCCTTTCCAGGATGAGGACATTCGTGGCCACCGTAGACTGGGGCAGACCCAGCTCGAGGGCCAGCTCGTTGACATTGGCGCTGCCGGCCCTCAGGGCGGCCAGAATACGGATCCTCTGCTCAGAAGCAAGACTTTTCAGGGTATCTAGGTCTTCGAGTGCATCGATAGTATGGATGACTTGGTTGTCCATCTCCTTACCCGCCCTTTCATTCGTATCATAAAACCTGATACATCGCAATAAAATATTGGAAAAGAATTCTAAAAAAAGTTCGATATTCACTTATTATTATTGATATACAGCCCTTGTTTAACAAGATATAGGCAAATTTACCTAAACGCGATATCGGTTAAGTACATTAGCTAATCGCCTTTCGGGTTTATATATCAAGAATGAATTTGACAGAATCAGCAAATCGACCTTACACTGCCGCCTGAGGCATTGCCTCCGAGCGGAGCGTTTCAGCTCCGTGAATCGCCTAACATGCTGCCTAGGGCAGCGGAAAGGACCCCGACATGCGAAAAAGCGCGCGCATCCTGGGAATTCTCCTCATCCTGATGACCGTCGCGGCCTCGCTGGGCGCCCAGAAGGTCAGCTTCTGGCACATCGGCACGGCCGACACGGACAAGGCCTTCTATCAGGGCGTGGTCGACGAGTTCATGAAGAAGAACCCGAAGGTGACCATTGAGGTGACCATCCTGGAGAACGAGGCCTTCAAGACCAAGCTGACCACGGTCATGCAGTCCGGTAACCCGCCCGACATCTTCCATAGCTGGGGCGGCGGTGTCCTGGCCGAGTACGCCAATGCCGGGCTCCTGCGCGACATCACCAAGTTCGTCAAGGGCACGCCCTTCGGCGATTCGATGGCCGCCGGCGTCTGGGGCGTCTATGCCGCGAACGGCAAGCAGTACGGCGCTCCCCATGATATGGGGGCCATCACCTTCTGGTACAACAAAGATCTCCTGGCCAAGGTCGGCTACAAGACCTTCCCCTTCGAGTACAGCGCCTTCCTGGATCTGGTCAAGAAGCTCAAGGCCGCCGGCATCACCCCCATCGCCCTGGGCGGCGGCGACAAGTGGCCGGCCATGCACATGTGGTCCTACCTGGCCCTGCGCCTGGGCGGCCCGCAGCTCTTCCAGGACACCTTCTCCGGCAAGAACAAGAAGGGCTTCTCCGATCCCACCTTCGTCAAGGCCGGACAGATGATCGCCGACCTGGCCAAGATGGGCGCCTTCCAGGAGGGCTTCCTGGCTGCCACCTACTCCGACGAGGGCGCGCTCATGGGTAACGGCCAGGCCGCCATGGAGCTGATGGGACAGTGGGCCCCCAACGTCCAGAAGGACGCCTCGGCCGACAAGAAGGGCATCGGCGACAAGCTCGCCGCGGCCCCCTTCCCGGCGATCAAGGACGGCAAGGGCAAGATCACCGAGGTGATCGGCGGCGGCAACGGCTTCGCCATCGGCAAGAACGCCCCGGACGCGGCGATCGAGTTCCTCAAGTTCCTTGACAACAAGGAGAACAACGCCAAGTACGCCACCGTGGCCGGCATCATCCCGACGGTCAAGGGCGCCGAAGTCGGTATCACCGACGCCAACGCCAAGCTGGTCAAGGCCATCGTCGACAAGTGCACCTTCTACCAGCTCTACTTGGACCAGTTCCTGGCCCCCTCCGCCGGCGGAGCGGTCAACGACGCGGTTCAGACCATGCTCGCCGGAACCGCCACCCCCGAGCAGGCCTGCGCGGCCATCCAGGCCGCCTACGAGGCCAGCAAGTAAAGAAAAAACGCGGCTGCAACCCGCCCGGGCCCGGCCCGGGCGGGTTTCGCCCGCGCCGTGGAAAGGAATGCCATGATCAATGCCGCAGCGCGCGCAGCGAGGGCCAAGCGCATGGCCATCTATTTTTTCCTCGTCGGCCCCGCCCTCGTCTTCTTCACCCTATTCATCATCATGCCGGTCGCCCAGCTGGCGGTCTTCAGCCTCTATAAATGGAACGGCATGGGCCCCCTCAGGAATTTCAAGGGCCTAGGCAACTTCAGGACCCTCTTCAAGGATCCCATCTTCCACAAGGCGCTCTGGCACACTTTCGCGGTGGTAGGCGTGTCCTTGGTCGTGGAGCTTCCGATCTCCATGGGCTTCGCGCTGATCGTGGCCAATTCGAAGTTCAAGGGCGCGGTATTCCTGCGCACCGTTTTCTTCCTGCCCTACGTGGTGTCGGAGGTGATCACCGGCATCCTTTGGCAATTCGTCTACCATCCCCAATACGGCCTGGTGAAGGCGGTCATGGGGCTCCTGGCCCCGGGGGCCCAGGCCCCAGCCCTGCTGGCAAACCCGGACACCGTCCTGTGGGCCATCATGGGCGTCATCATCTGGAAATACTTCGGGTTGCACATGACCCTCTACATAGCCGGCATGCAGGACATCCCGGCCGAACTCAAGGAAGCCGCCCGCATCGACGGGGCCAACGCCTGGCAAGTCTTCCGCCACATCACCCTGCCCCTCCTCCGGACCATCATCGAGATCTCGGTGTTCTTCTCCATCGTCGGCTCCATCCAGATCTTCGACGTGGTCTGGGCCATGGGCAAGGGCGATCCGGTCAACTCCGCCGAGACCCTGGTGACCTTCCTCTATAAATTCGGGCTGCAGCGCTTCAATCTAGGCTACGGCGCCGCCGTGGCCGTAGTGATCTTCCTTATCTGCCTGGCCTTCAGCATCATTTACCAGAAGGCGATAGTGAAGGAGTCCAAATGAACGAGCCCCGCCCCGGGCGCGTCTACATAGGGCGCAGCCTCTGGTACATTTTCGCCTATATGGTCTGTGGCCTGATGGCCCTGGCCGTCTTGGTGCCCCTCTACATCGCCGTGATGGGCGGCTTCAAGAGCATGGGCCAGCTCATGCTGAGCCCCCTCAGCCTCCCGGCACCCTTCTTCTTCAACCAGTATACGGACATGCTGACCGGCAAGTTGGGCATTTTCTGGCAGCTGATGCGCAACTCCCTGATAGTCTCCGGTCTGACCGTGGCCATGACCCTGGTTCTTTGCTGCGCCTCCGCCTTCGCCCTCGCCCGCATCAAGACCCGCATCAGCAAGTTCATCAACGCCTACTTCATCCTGGGCCTGCTGTTCCCGCTCACGGTGGCCATCCTGCCCATCTACATCCAAATCCGCAACATGAAGCTGATCGACACCTTCCTGGGGGTGATCCTGCCCCAGGTGGCCTTCCAGATCCCCACCCAGGTCATGCTCCTGCGCGGCTTCTTCAAGGCCATCCCGGACGAGATCGAGGACGCCTGCACCATAGACGGCCATGGTCCCCTGGGTTTCCTCTTCTGGATAGTGCTGCCCCTGTCCACACCCATCCTGGCTACCACATCGATCCTGACCCTGGTGGCCAGCTGGAACAACTTCTTCTTCCCCCTCCTGGTCTTCAACAGCGAGAAGCTATATACCCTGCCCATGGGAGTGATGAACTTCCAGGGCCAGCACGCCACCTTCTGGAACCAGATCCTCGCCTACCTGACCCTGTCCATGGTTCCGGCTGTTATACTCTTCATATTCGCCCAACGCTACATCGTGGCTGGCTTGACGGGAGGCGCACTCAAGGGCTGAGCCCGGGCCGCGCTTTCTTGCCCCTCCCGGGCATGCTAGAATACCGCCCGGGAGGGGAGCATCCATCGCAAACCGCTTCATAATCCTCATCAAGCGCGGCGAGATCCACGACGCCGCTGAGCTCAAGAGCCGCTTCCGCCTCTTGGCCAAGGCCTGCCACCCCGACCTGGGCGGGGGCAGGGACGGCGCCGCCTTCCTTCGCCTTAGGACAGAATACGAGGAAGCCCTGAGGTACCAGGGGGAAGCCTTGGCGAACCGAGGAAAGGGCCGGGATGGCGGGTCTCCGCCTGGGCGGACCGAGGCAAAGCGGGCCACCAAGACCGGAACGGGAGGACGGGGGAAAGCGGGGCGGACAGGGCCGGCCCGCGGCGCCCGGGCCGCGTACTCCGGGGCCTCCGCTCATGCCGGGGGCTCTCCGCGAAGGTCAGAATGCCGGGCTGAGGCGGCCCAAAAGGGTGGTGAAAGCCGCATCGAGCGCCCGGACTTTTACGCCGACTTCTGCAACCTGGTGGCATCGGGCTTCCCGGCAGACAGCCTCGTCAAGGCTGAGAGCCGGGGCTACCGCAACCTGAGAGCACGGACCATACGTGGCTTCTCATGCATCGTTCCCGGGGGCGAGGAACTCTTCCTGGACCTCGAACGCGAGCTGGAGCGGCTCTACTCCAACGCCATCCTTGACCAGTTGGCGGGCAAGGTACGCATGTTTGTCTATAATATCTGCTCCTACCACCGCAATCCCTCCGCATTCCAGCTCAATGCCATACGCCGCTGGGCCCTGGAGCTGAAGCCCATCCTGGCACAGCGTCGCCTGCCAGCCGTCGGCAGGGTCTTGGCTTGTCTGGTGGACGACCTGGAATTGGGGCCGGCCCTTGCGGATTGATCCCCCCGGTCCCAGGGTCTGAACCCTCGGGCCCTTCACTCTACCGTCCCATCCGATATATCATCGCGCCGAACCCACTACGACGACGAGGAGCCCGTACCATGGGAAAATACCCATTCGCCGAGATAGAGCCCAAGTGGCAGGCCTTCTGGGAGCGCGACCGCACCTTCAAGGCGATGGAGGATCCGGCCTTCCCCAAGGACAAGCGGCGCTATGTCCTTGACATGTTCCCCTATCCCTCAGGGGCCGGCCTGCACGCCGGGCATGTGGAGAACTACACCATCACCGACATGTACTGCCGCTTCCTCAAGATGCGCGGCTACAACGTCCTCCATCCCATGGGCTTCGACGCCTTCGGCCTTCCGGCGGAGAATTACGCCATCAAGACCGGCACTCACCCCGCCGAGACCACTAAGCGAAACGTGGATCGCTTCCGCGCGCAAATCAAGAGCCTGGGTTTTCTCTATGATTGGGAGCGCGAGGTATCCACCACAGACGTGGAATACTACAAGTGGACCCAGTGGATATTTCTCCAGCTCTTCAAGCGCGGCCTAGCCTACGAGGCCGATATGCCGATCAATTGGTGCCCCTCCTGCAAGACCGGCCTGGCCAACGAGGAGGTGGTGGACGGAGAATGCGAGCGCTGCCATTCCAAGGTAACCCGCAAGCGCCTCAGGCAGTGGGTGCTCAAGATCACCGCCTATGCCGACCGCCTCCTGGAGGGGCTTGAGCGCGTGGATTGGCCCGAGCCCATCAAGCAGATGCAGCGCAATTGGATCGGCCGCTCCGAGGGGGCCGACGTGGTCTTCCAGGTGGAGGGCCGCCCGGAGAAGATCGAGATTTTCACCACCCGCCCGGACACCCTCTTCGGCGTGACCTACATGGTCCTGGCCCCCGAGCACCCCCTAGTCCAGAGCCTGACCACTCAGGAGCAGCGTCCGGCCGTGGAAGCCTACGTAGCCCAGGCAGCCGCCAAGTCGGATCTGGAGCGCACCGACTTGGCCAAAGAAAAGACGGGCGTCTTCACCGGCTCCTACGCCCTGAGCCCGGTTGACGGGAGGCGCGTGCCCATCTGGATTTCAGACTACGTCCTCATCTCCTACGGCTTCGGGGCCATTATGGCCGTCCCGGCCCACGACGAGCGCGACTGGGCCTTCGCCAAGCAGTTCGGCCTGCCCATTATCCAGGTGGTGGCCTCGGAGGAGGAGTACCGCTCCGGCAAGGACTTCTCGGCCCCGCCCGAGAAGTGCAACATAGAGGATGGCTACGCGGTCAATTCCGGCCCCTTCACAGGCATGCCCACGCCCGAGTTCAAGAAAAAGATCGCCGAATGGCTGGAGCAGCGCGGACTGGGCAAGCCGGCTGTCAATTACAAGCTGCGCGATTGGCTCTTCAGCCGCCAGCGCTATTGGGGCGAGCCTATGCCCCTCGTCCACTGCCCCACATGCGGCATCGTCCCCCTGCCGGAGAAAGACCTGCCCTTGGTACTCCCGGAGGTGAGGAGCTATGAGCCCTCCGGCACCGGCGAGAGTCCCCTGGCCAACATCCCCGATTGGGTGGCCACGAGCTGCCCGGCCTGCGGAGGCCCGGCCAAGCGCGAGACCAACACCATGCCCCAATGGGCCGGCTCCTGCTGGTACTACCTGCGCTATCTGGATCCCAAGAACCCCGCGGCCTTCGCCTCAAAGGCGGCCATAGACTACTGGATGCCGGTGGACGTCTATGTAGGCGGGGCCGAGCACGCCGTCCTCCACCTCCTGTACGCCCGCTTCTGGCATAAGGTCCTCTATGACCTGGGCCTGGTCAACACGGATGAGCCGTTTTCCCGCTTGATCAACCAGGGTCAAATCCTGGGCCCTGACGGACAGCGTATGTCCAAGTCCCGCGGCAACGTGGTCAACCCTGACGAGTACGTGGCCGCCAACGGGGCTGACGCCCTGCGCGTCTTCATCATGTTCATGGGCCCCATAGAGGCCATCAAGCCCTGGTCCACCGCCGGCCTGACCGGCGTGGAGCGCTTCCTGGAGCGCTGTTACGCCATATCGGAGAAGCCTCTCTCAGAGGAGGAGCCTCCCCAGGAGCTCCTGCGGGCCCTGCACCGCTGCGTCAAGAAAGTCACCCGGGACACGGAGACTCTCAATTACAACACCGCTATCTCCCAGATGATGGTCTACAGCTCCGAGCTGGCCAAGCTGGAGCGCATGCCCCGCTCCCTCTGGGATCCTTTCGTGCGCATGCTCTCGGTCTACGCGCCCCATCTGGGTGAGGAACTCTGGTCCCGCCTGGGTCACTCAGGCTCGGTCTCGCGGGCGGAGTGGCCCGCCTGGGACGAGGCCCTGTGCGCCGAGGAGAGCCTCACGGTGGTGGTCCAGGTCAACGGCAAGCTGCGCGACAAGTTCGAGTGCGCACCCGGAACCGCGTCGGCCGAGCTCAAGCGCCTGGCCCTTGCCTGCCCAAAGGCCGCCGAGTTCATCGGCGGTGGGGAGATCGTCAAGATGATCGTGGTGCCGGATAAGCTGGTCAACATCGTCGTTAAGGGCTAGGGCGGAAACCTGACCGGATACCACCCGCACAGCCCCCTCCGCTGAGAGCCTTCAGGCCCCCGCCCGCCTGGGGCTCCCCGGCCTGGCGAGGCCTGCCCGCGCGCATTAAGCTTGTTGGTGGAGGGCCCATGGAGAGGCTGGACGACGCGGGGCCGGTGGAAATAGAGCACGGACTCTTCTGGATTGGCTTCGCCGACTACGAGGCCGGCTTTTCCAACAATCCCTACCTCCTCCTGGACGAGGACGAGGCCGTCCTCTTCGATCCAGGCCCGGGCCATCCCCTCTTCCGCGACATGGCCATGCGCAAGATCCAGGAAATCCTCCCGCCCTCGGCTATCCGCTACGTGGTGGTCCACCACGCCGATCCCGACCTGTGCGGCATGCTGCCCCTGATCGAGCCCTACATCAGCCCGGAGGCCCTCATCGTCGCCCATCCCCGCTCGGCGCTCTTCCTGCCCTACTACGGCATACGCCGTCCGGTTCTGCCCGTTGGCGACGCGGACGCCCTGGAGCTCAAGTCCGGGGCGCGGATCGAGTTCTACCACACCCCCTACGTGCACTTCGCCGGCTCCATGGTGAGCTACCTGCCCTCCCGGCAGACACTTCTCTCCTCGGACATCTTCGCGGTCTTCGACAAGGACTGGCGCCTGCGCGCCGGCCCCGGCTACCCGGCCCTGGCCCGAGCCTTCCTTGACCACTACGTAGGCGACCACGAATCCCTGGCCTACGCGGCCGAGGTCCTGGAGCGCCTGCCCATCAAGCGCATCCTGCCCCAGCACGGCGGCATCATCGAGTCCGGCATCCCCGACTACATCAAGGTCCTTCGCGAGGCCCACCCTGGAGCCCTCCTGCGCGAGCTGCGCTCCAAGCCCGATAGCGACCAGCTCCGCGAGCTGGCAAGGCGCGCGGCCCTGGCCCTCTCGGCCTGGCTGCCCGGCCAGACGCCCCCCTCGACTTCCTTCGCCGAGCTCGAGTCATTCACCCGCGCCCACGGCCCGGCCGCCCTGGGCATGCTCCACGACATAACCGCCAAGGAGGCCCGCGACATGGGGGTCGCCAACCCCCTGGGCTACGGGCGCACGCACCGGCGCGGACAGGAAGAGGCCCTGCGCTCGGACTTATGGGCGGACCGCGCCCACCGCCTCCTCCTCACCAGCCAGTTCAGCATGAACTACGGCAATGAGGAATCCCTGGACCAGCTCATCCAGAAGCGCTTCCAGGCTGTCCAGGCCCGGGCGGCGGTCTTGTTCGCGGACGCCCGCGGCTTCACCGCCTGGTGCGCCGGCAAGCCCCCGGACGAGGTCATAGGCGCCCTCAACAAGCAACACGGAACGGTGTCGCGCATCGTCCAGGCCCTGGGCGGCAGGGTCAACAAGATCATGGGGGACGGCCTCCTGGCTTTCTTCCCGGATAACCGCGCCCAGGAAGCCCTGCTGGCCGCCAAGCGTATCCAGGCCGCCGCCTCAGTCGAGCGCCTCCTGCCCATGGGCCTGGGGATCGATTACGGCGACGTGGTCATGGGCGACGTGGGCGATGAGGAGAGGCTCGATTACACCATGATCGGCGAGCCGGTGAACGCCGCTTCGCGCATGTGCTCGGCGGCCGCCCCGGGGGAGATAGCCCTGGGGGCGGCCTACTGGGAGGCCCTGCCGGAGGCCACCCGGGCAGCCCTTGAAGCCCAGGGCGGGCTGGAGCCTTTCAGCCTCCGCCTCAAGCCCAGCGACCCCCTCATGGCCGGCTATCGGATCAAGGCAGCCCCGAAAGGAGGTAATCCCTGAGGGCCGCGTAGTCGGCCTGCATGGGGATGGAGCGGTCCGGCAGGTCCATGACCGCCCTGAGGCGTTCCGGCATCTCGGAATCGATGCCCAGCTCCTCGCGGACAGTCTCCGAGAACTTGGCCGGATGGGCCGTTTCCAGTATGAAGGCCCGCAGCCCGGCCCGGCCGGCCTCGTCGGCCATGGCCCTGAGGCGCGCTTCCGAATCCTTCCAAGCCTTGTAGCCCACCGCGCCGTGCGGCTCCAGGAGGTAGCCGGTCTCAGCCTTACAGGCCCTTATGGCCGCCCTAGTCTCGGGATCGCTCACCGATACGGCCGAGATGGTCGCGCGCATCTCCTCGAGCCCGAAGAGTTCCCGCATGCGTTCAAAGTTCGAGGGCGCGCCCACGTCCATGGCGCTGGAGATGGTGGCCAGTGAATCGCGCGGGCGGTACTCCCCGGACTCCAGGTAGTCCGGGACAGTACGGTTGACGTTTGTGGCCGCGAGGAAATGGTCGATGGGGAAGCCCATGCGGGCGGCCAGGAGACCGGCGGTCAGGTTGCCGAAGTTGCCAGAGGGCACCACGGCCAGGCAGAAGGGCCGCTCAGTCCCCGCGCGTCCCGCCGGCCTCCCCCCGGCCAGGCGCAGGGCCGCCCACGCGTAATAGGAAGCCTGGGGGATGAGGCGGGCGATGTTGATGGAGTTGGCCGAGCTCAGGGTCGTCCGCGCCCGCAGGGCCTCGTCTGTGAAGGCCTGTTTCACCAGGCGCTGGCAATCGTCAAAGCTCCCCGCCACCGCCAGGGAGCGCACGTTGCCGTCGAAGGTGGACAGCTGCTTCTCCTGCAGGGGCGAAATGCGCCCCTTGGGGAAGAGGATAGTCGCGCGGAAGCCCGGAAGGCCGCGGAAGGCGCTGCCCACGGCCGAGCCCGTGTCGCCGGAGGTGGCCACCAGGATGTGGATGTCCGGCCCGTGCCCGCCCCTGAGGTAGGCCATGGCCCGGGCCATGAAGCGGGCCCCGAAGTCCTTGAAGGCGCAGGTGGGCCCGTGAAAGAGCTCCAGGATCGAGAGGTCGCCCCCGATGTCAACCAGGGGCGCGGGGAAGTCGAAGGCCTCGCGGGCCAGGGCCTTCAGGGCGCCGGCGGGTATCTCGTCGCCGGCGTATGGCGCTATGACATTGGCCGCCAGGGCCGGAAAATCCAGGCCCGCCATGGATTCGATCTCTTCCGGGCCGAAGGCCGGGACAGATTCCGGCATGAAGAGCCCGCCTGAGGAATTCATGCCCCCCATGACGGCTTGGCCGAAACCGACCAGTATCCCGCGTTCGCGGGTGGAATAGTAGCGCATGCGCCGAGGATGGCCGGTAAGGCCGGAGCGGGTCAAGACTTGTCGAGCAGACCCAGCCTGATGGCCACCACCCCTATCAGCACCACCAGGAAGCCGAAGCTGATGGCCGTTGCGCCCAGGGCGCGCATGAAGCTGCGGTTCTTGCGGCGCATGATGTCCGAGATGAGGACGATGGAATTGGCGAACTGCTCGTAGATCCCGGGAGGCTCGCGTATGGCCGAGAGGGCCTCGAGGTATGCTGGAACGCGCTCGCTGGCCTTATGGCCCAGCCTGAGGATGTCCCCTGTGTAGAGGAGGCCGGTGAAACCCGGGCGCTTGGTGACCTTGGTGCGCGGCTTGAGGGTCCAGAAGATGAAGACCCCGGACACCGCCAGGAAGACCGCGCACAGGGAGGCCACCGCGATGGTGAAGGGATTGACGAAGCGCCCGGACACCATCTGCCCCAGCTCGCGCCCCAGCATGATGGCTATCACCGAGTCCCAGCTGATGATGATGCTGGTCTTGAGGTCGGTCTGCTGGATCTGCTTAGTGATCTGGTCGTAGACCGAGAGCACGAAATCGGCCTTGAGGTCGTCTATGTCCCTGTTCATCCCCGGAGCCCCTTGCGCGATGTCAATATGATAGTCGTCCGTGGGCCGGCCCGATGGCGACCGCCCCCTATCTCCTCGGCCGCCTCCCCCGGGAAGACGATGTCATCCGGCGAGGCCCGCCCCGTATCCGCCACCAGGAGCCAGGGCCCGCCCGGCCCCGGTTCCGGCAGGACAATGTCCACACTCTCCGGCCGGGCGTTGAAGGCCAGGAAGAAATCGTCGTCCGGCTCGGAGCCCGGATCATGGGCCTGGCCGTGGAGCCGACAGGCCAGGAACCGCTCCTGGACCGCCCAATCCGGGGCTTCCCCGTCCTCGTCATGCCAAGTGATATCGGCCTGCCCCTGGCCGCCCTGGCCGACCGGGCCGGAGAAGAACTCCGAGCGGGTGAAGACCGGGTGAGCCCGGCGCCATGCCAGCAGTGCCTTGAGGAAGCGATGCGTCCCGGCGTGCTTCTGCAGGAGGGTCCAGTCGTACCAGGACACTTCGTTGTTCTGGCAATAGGCGTTGTTGTTGCCACCTTGGCTGCGTTGGAATTCGTCCCCGCCCAGGAGCATGGGCGTGCCGCAGGACAGGATCAGGGTAGCCAGAAAATTCCTGATTTGGCGCCCGCGCACGGCCTGTATGACCGGATTCTCAACCGGTCCCTCGAACCCGTAATTATAGCTGAAGTTGGAATCATGCCCGTCACGGTTATTCTCGCCGTTCTCCTCGTTATGCTTGCCGTTGTACGACACCAGGTCGGCCAGGGTGAAGCCGTCGTGGCAAGTGACGTAGTTCACTGAATGGAAGGGCTTGCGCCCACCGTGCTTATACAGGTCGCTGGAACCCGTCAGGCGCGTGGCCAGGCCCTGGACCGCCCTTTCGTCCCCTCGCCAGAAGCGCCGCACGTCGTCGCGGAACCGGTCGTTCCACTCGGCCCAGCGCCCGCCCGGGAAGGCGCCCACCTGGTAGGCCCCTCCGGAGTCCCAGGCCTCGGCTATGATCTTCGTGTTGCGCAGGACCGGGTCCTCGGCTATGCGCTCCAGGATGGGCGGATTCTCCATCAACCGCCCGCGCTGGTCCCGTCCCAGGATGGAACCCAGGTCGAAGCGGAAACCGTCCACGTGCATATCCACCACCCAGTAGCGCAGGCAGTCGAGGATCAGGCTGCGCACCACCGGGTGATTGCAGTTGAGGGTGTTGCCGCAGCCCGAATAGTTGCGGTAACGCCTAGGGTGCTCCGGGTCCAGCATGTAGTAGACCGGATTATCAAGACCCCGGAAGGACAGGGTCGGGCCGCGCTCGTCGCCCTCGGCCGTATGGTTGAAGACGATGTCCAGGATCACCTCCAGCCCGGCCTTGTGCAGCTCGCGCACCATTTCCTTGAACTCGGTCACCTGCTCGCCGCCCCCGCCCGTGGAGGAGTAGGAGGCCTTAGGGGCGAAGAAGGCTATCGTCGAGTAGCCCCAATAATTGTGCAGGCGCTCGCCCGTACGCGGGTTGCGATGGGGATTGTCCAGCTCGTCGAACTCGTGCAAAGGCAGGAACTCCAGGCTGGTGACGCCCAGGTCCTGGAAGTAGGGGATTTTCTCCACAACCCCGCGGTAGGTCCCCGGGTGCTCTACGCCCGATCCCCGCCCCATCGTCAGCCCGCGCACGTGGGTCTCGTAGATGACCGTCTTACGCAGGTGGTAATTGAGCGGCCGGTCTCCCTGCCAGTCGAATTCTCCGTCGTCTATGACGATGCATTTGGGCGTAAAGGCCGCGTCCGGCTCCGTATTGAAGGACAGGTCCCCGGCCGGCGAGGCCGGGTCGTAGCCCAGGGCGTGGCGGGTGTTCCAGATGAAGTCTCCCGAGAGGGCCTTGGCGTAGGGGTCTATCAGGCACTTGTTGACGTTAAAGCGCAGTCCCTGCTCCGGCAGGTAGGGACCGTCCACGCGGTAGAGGTAGAGGGCTCCGGGGGCCAGGTCATGCACGTAGATGTGCCAGAGGTCTCCCGTCCGGTTGAGGCGCGGGTCCAGGCGGAACTCCGCCATCGGGCTCCCGTCCTCGGGGAAGCGGAAGAGGAGGAGGCTCACCGCCGTCCCATTGCGTGAGAAGAGAGAAAAGTTCACCCCCCCCGCGTCAGCCTGCGCCCCGAGGGGGAGGGGCCGGCCCGGTGACGTGGCATATTCCCGATCGCCGTTCACGGCGCGGATTATACCACGAAGGGCGGTAAGCCGTTTTTGCCCGCATCCAGGGCGCCTCCCGTCCGCTCGCGCGCACGGGACCGGGCGCTCCGCTCCAATTCCTCGTCGCGGCGCCCGCTCCGCGCCCGCCGCGCCTGCGGGATTGCCGCTGCGCTCCCTGGCGCTCGGCCGCCGCCAGCAAGCTCCGCCCTAGGTCAGGACCTTCACCATGATGAGGCAGGGGTTTTCCGCGTCCCACATCTCGGTGAGGGTGAGGAGCTCCTTGAAGCCCCGGCCGCGGTAGAAGGCATGGGTGGCGCGGTAGGGCGCGTAATCGGCCTTGTCGCTGAGCGTCTTGACCATGGCGAACTCGCAACCCCGGCTCCTGAAAAGCTCCTCCAGCCGGGCGTAAAGGCGCTTGCCCAGGCCGCGCCGATGCCATTCCTTGAGGATGGCGCAGACGTAGATCTCGCCGGTATGGCCGTAATGGATCTTCCCCGCGAAGAAGCCCAGGCAGACCGGGCCCTGGAAGGCTGCGTAGAAGGGCTCATCGCGCACCCCGTGCGCGTATTCCGCGATGGAAGCCGGGATGCCGAACCACTCGGGCAGCCTCTTGAGCGTCTCCAGGATCAGGCGCGACTTCTCATCGGGGTCGAGGACTTCCCTGATCTCGATACCATCCGCTTCCATCAGCCCGGGCCCAGTTGCCCGATCATGCGCGCAAGGTCAAGGCTGGATGCGCCCAAGCAGGGGATATCCTTAACCGCCGCCTTCCACAGACCCTGGAGGACATTCCCCGGTCCGGCCTCTATGGCCCGCCCGTAGCCGTCGGCGGCCATGCTGGCCTCCTGATCCGTCCAGCGCACCGCCCCCGTCACCTGCTCCACCGCCAGGCGCTTAGCCTCCGCCCCGGAGGCCACCCGCATTCCGCTGACGTTGGCGTAGAAGGCTATCCGCGGATCCGCGAAGCGCACGTCGGCCAGGGCCTCGGCCAGACCGGTCCGGGCATATTCGATCATTGGACTGTGGAAGGGGCCGGAGACCCGCAGGCGCACTACTTTCTTGGCCCCCTTAGCCTTGAGGAGCTCCTCGGCCTTGGCGAGGGATTCCTCCGTCCCGGAGATGACCACCTGGACCGGGCTGTTGAAATTCACGGCGTAGATGTCCGGCAGCCCGGACTCCTCTATCGTCTTGACCACCTCGGCCGGATCCAGGAAAAGGACGGCCGACATCCCGCAGGGACGCCCCAGCCGGGCCACCGCCGCATCCATCAATTCCCCGCGCAGCTTGAGGAGGCGGAACATCTCCGCCTCGCTCAAGATACCCGCCTCGGCCATGGCCGGCCACTCGCCCAGGGAGAAGCCCCCCGCCCCATCGGCATGGATGCCCTGTTCGCCCAGGACCAGGGAGGCCGCCCGGTCTATGAGGGCCACCGACACCTGGGTGTTGACCGTCTTTCTCAACTCATCCTCGCTGCCCTCGAAGATGAGCTTGGCCAGGTCCATCTTGACCGCATCCGAGGCCATTTGGAAAAGGGCCCGCACCCCGGCTGAGGCATCGTAGAAATCCCGGCCCATCCCGGGAACCTGGGTTCCCTGGCCGGGGAAGAGGAAGAGCTGCTTCATGGGGATCGAGCTTAGGTGATCGAAGGCAATATGTCAATCGC
>CAYYCP010000065.1:0-18066 GCA_964470375.1 uncultured Spirochaetales bacterium | reverse complement strand
TCCTCTATTCTGGGAGAGGCTTAACCTTATGTCCACTAAATCGGGGGAAGTCCAACTCCAGGGGCGGCAATCCGGCCACTGTCGGCGCGCCGGGTGACTGGGAGGCCATCAACCTCATGAGCAAGTCCAATCGCCTGGAATACTGCGACTTCCACTTTGGCAGAACCCCCCTGGTCTTCAACGACTGGAGCAATGCGGAGGGCTTCGCAACAGTCGACCACTGCGTCTTCCAGGACAATGCATCGGGCGGCATCCGGGCTACGATTGCCGACGCCACCACCACCATCAGCAACTGTACCTTCAGCGGCAACAACGCCACCGCGACGGGGCCAAACGATATCGACCGGAATTGGAACGAGAATGTGATCTTGACGGACAATGTCTACGAGTTCATGAGGGAATAGAGGTCTGCACTGTCCGGATCGTGAGCCCCGGACAGTGCTGCTTGAATGAGAAGGCTTGTCACGCCCGGAGAGGGCGGCGCTTGCCCTCTAGCGTGGCATGACGGCCAGGGCGGCGCGGATATCGGGCACGAACTTCTCAGGAGTCTCTGCGGAGGCGAAGCGCTTGACCGTCTTGCCGTCGGGGAAGACGAGGAACTTGGTGAAGTTCCACTTGACGGCCGTGCCGATGGCCCCGGGGGCACGCTTCCTCAGCCAGACGTAGAGGGGGTGGGCCTCCGGACCGTTGACCTTTATCTTGGCCATCAGGGGGAAGCTCACGCCGTAGTTGAGGGAGCAGAATTCCTTAATCTCGGCGTCGCTCCCGGGCTCCTGGTGGGCGAATTGGTCGCAGGGGAAGCCGATCACGGCCAGGCCCTCGGGGCCGAAGCGCTCGTGGAGCTCCTGGAGGCCCTTGTACTGGGGGGTGAAGCCGCATTTGCTGGCCGTATTCACGATCAGCACGGGCTTCCCGCGCAGCTCGGCGAAGCTGAAGTCGGAGCCGTCGTTTTTCTTGGCGCTGAAGGCGTAAAGGTCCTCACTTTCTTCCATGGCGATCTCCTTATAATTGGAAGATCACGCTTCCGGTAGCGCGAATCAAGGCTCGCCTGGCGCAAACCCGGCGGAGGAGCCATACTAGGACCTTGGCCATGAATCCATCCGCGATCGACAAGGAGGGCGGGGGCAGGGTATGACAGGAGCGGGTTACGTGCGCGATGCCTTGGCGATGATCGAGGCGCGGATCGGCTCGGGGGGCCTGGGGGCGGGGAAGCTGGCCGCCAGCTCCTTCTCCAGCCAGGCCCATATCAGGGACAATATCATGTCCGCCCCCTTGGTGGTCTCGTGGAGGCCGTCGTAGGTGAGCTCACGGCCGCGCAAGCGTGCGATGCGGTCGAAACCCTTGCTGAGCATGAGGGAGGGCGTGAGGAGGAAGGCTGCCCGGCTGGGGCGGGGCGGGGCCGGGCGGGCGGCCAGGTAGGCATTCTGGGTCTCGTTCAGGGGCAAGTAGGCAAAACCATGCTCGGCGGCCAGCTCCTTGATTCGGGCTGAGTAGCGCCGAGCCAGCGCGTTAGCCGGGGAGGCGGGATCCTCGCCGATGACCGGAAGCGAGAGGAGGGCCACGCGGGCCCGCGTGCCCTTCTCGATGCCCTCCAGCACGGCCCGTAGGTTCTCCAGGTAGAAGGCCTCATCAGGCATCGCCGCAAGGCCTTGGAAGCGCTGGTAGCTGCGCAGGGCCTTGGGCCCCCCCGTGGCCGCGTTGACATCATTGGTACCTATCAGGATGGTGATGAAATCCGGATCGTACTCCAGGCAGTCCTGGTGCAGGCGTTGGAGGAGATTGAAGGCTAAGTTCCCGTTGACCCCGGAATTCACAAGGATGAGGCGTCCCTTGAATGTCTCCTGGAGGGCCGCCACGTAGTCCACGCTGACAACCCCCTGGGTGATGCTGTCGCCTAGGCACACGACCACCGGCAGTTTGCGCAGCTTGACTAGGCGCATCAGGCGGTACTCGTCCTTGTCGATGAGGAGATCGGGGAGGTCGAATACCGGGATGACGCCCTTCTCCGCGGCGGGCTTGCGGATCCGGTCGCCGAAGACCTGGACCCGGTGAAATGAGGCGATGTAGGTATAATAGAAGGCCAGCACCGAAGCCAGGCCGGCCAGGGCCGCCCCGGCGATCAGCAATCCGAACATGTCCCCATTCTATGCCGTCCACCCCGGGCTGCATAGCCGCCTCGATCCGCATCGTCGCCGCGCGTGGTGAGCGGGTTCCCCCGGGCTGGAGCCGCGTGCTATCATGCGCCCGGCCGCAGCCATTTCCGCCGGAGGATCCCAGGCTTGGATGATCAGATCCACGAGCTCAGACTGGGCGACTTCGAGGGCCCGGCCTGGCCCGCCATCGTAGCCGACACGGAACATACGTACTACTGGTCCGATCGCTTCGAGCCGGAGTACTACCGGGCCCAGGCAAGGGCCGGCTGTATCGCCGTGGCCGCCCGCCTTGGCGGGCGGGCCCTCCTCCTGCCGGAGCTCCAAGCGGCCTACGCTGTCTTGGACTGGGACAACCTTCACCAGTCCCGGAGCCTGAAGCGCCTTTTCCGCTCCGGCCGCCTGGAGGCCATTGAGGCCCGTTTGCGCCTGAATTCGGATCCAGGGCCTGTCCTGCGTGCCTTGGACGAGCGCTGGGGGGAGGGCAGCTGGCTCACCCCCGAATACCGTGGCCTGATGCTGGCTCTGGCCGCTGAGTCATCTCCCGATTTCCGCCTCTGGGGGGCGGAGCTCATGGTGAAGGGGAGCCCTGAGCCTGTGGCGGGGGAGCTGGGCTATGTCATCGGGCGGACCTATACCAGCCTGTCCGGCTTTTTCAGGCGCGAGCGCCCGGAATGGAGCGGCCTGGGCATCGTGCAGCTCCACCTCCTGGCGCAGCGCCTGCGCGACCGCGGCTTCGCCTTCTGGAACCTGGGGCATCCCTACATGCGGTACAAGATCGACATGGGCGCGCGGATACTCCCGCGTACGGAATTCCTTGAGCGTTGGGCCGGGGCGGCCCGGGGTCATGCCCTCTCTCCCGAATGAGGCCTTGCTCTCCCTGGCTCCCCTCCAGGGGCTGACGGACGCGGCCTTCCGGCGCATCTTCATGGGGCGCTTCCCGGGCTGGGGGCGCTGCTACGCCCCCTTCATCAAGGGCGTGGAGGGGCCCTGCGCCGCCTCCCACTTCCGCGACCTAAGCGGCCAGGCCCAAGCTCCCTTCGTGGTGATCCCGCAGATCGTCTGCAACCGCCCCGGCGAGCTGGCCGATACGGCTGCTCGGCTGGCCAATATGGGCTTCAGCGAACTCAATCTCAATTTCGGCTGCCCCTTTCCCATGGTGGCGCGCAAGCGCCGGGGCTCGGGCATCTTGCCCCATCCGGAGCTGATAGACCGCCTCTTGGGCGAGGGCCTGCCGCGCTGCCGCTTGGACATTTCCATCAAGCTGCGCCTGGGGCGGGAAAGCCCGGAGGAGGCCGGGTCCGTCCTGGAGGTCCTCAACCGCTATCCCATCAAGGAGCTCATCCTCCATCCGCGCACGGGTATCCAGATGTACTCAGGCTCACCGGACCTGGATGCCTTCGCCGCCTTCCGGGCGGCCTCGCGCCATCCCGTGGCGTACAATGGGGACATCCTGCGTGCCGAAGACGTCCTAGCCCTGGCGCGACGCTTCCCCGGGCTCAGGCACTGGATGATCGGGCGGGGAGCCCTGGGGAATCCCTTTTTACCGCTCGAGCTGCGCTCGCAGCCGCCTCAGCCTGAGGCCCGCCGGTCCGCCCTGGCCGGTTTCCATGCGGAGTACCTCAGGGTTAAGGTGGCCCGCCTGGGACGCACACGCCAGCTCCTGGACCTGCTGAAGGCTCTCTGGGCCCTGATGGCCCGTGCACTGCCCGGCGGCGATGAATTCCTAGTCCGATTGAGGCGCTCTAAGGATATGGACGATTATGAGGCCGTGCTGGTTTCCTTTCTTGGAAGCGCCTGAGCTCATGCGCGGACGGCTCAGGCCCGCTTGAGGACCCCGGCGGACGCGTCGAAATCCACCGACATAGGCGCGAAATTCCCGTCGGCGTCGAAGTCCACGTTGACTTCGCCCATGAAGCGTTCCGCGATGGGCACGGCTTTCTCCGTCTCGATCCCCTGGCTGCCGAGGAAGTCCACGAGCTGCTGGAATGAGGAAAGCGTCTGCGCCATCGCCCCCATTCTCGCGCATGCCCGGCGCGTGCGCAAGGTCCGCCGCGGCTCTCCTGGCGCTGGCGGCTGCCCCGTGCTATACTCGCCCCGCTCATCGCCGGGAGGGATGGCGTCCATGGAGAAGGCCGCTGGCCGCGGGACGGCGCGGGTGTGGCGCATCCGCGACAAGCTCATACTCTATTTCCTCACTGTCATTCTCCTGCCCGTGGGAACCCTGGGCATACTCGGACCCCTCATCTATTCGCGCACTATCGCCAACGAGACCACCGCCCACGCCACCCAGATGATAGGGCAGCTCAACCTCAACATCGAATTCTACGTCCAGGAGACCGAGAAGCTCATCAATTTCCTTTGATCCGACCCGCTGGTGCGGCGCTTCTTCGCCCAAGGCGGCCTGGACGCGGCCGGAGAGGAGCAGATCCTGCGCAGCCTGGAGAACGTGCGCGCCTCGCACTCGGAGGAGATCGCCGGCATCCTCCTGGTCAGCTCGCGCGATCAGGTCCTCAGCAACGACCTGCGCCGTATCACCCGCGATCCCCTGACCGTGGAGCCCTGGTACTTGCGAGCCGTGGAAAATCCGGGGCGGGTGGCCCTCTATCCCAAGCCCATCGGGCGCAACGTGCGCGGGGATCCCGCCCTGAGCGCCGACGATGTGGTCTCGGTGGTCAAGGCGGTGGACGCCGGTCAGGGCCGGCCGGCCGGGGCCATCCTGATCGATCTCAAGCTCAAGGCCGTCGAGGGGGTATTCCACGGCACCAGCCTGGGCCGCAACGGCTTCTTCTTCATCACCGACCGCGAAGGCGGCATCGTCTACGCCCCGGTCAACAAGGTGATCTACCGTATCCCGGCCGGCTGGCTCCAGGAGGGCGACGGCGCCGGGGTGCGGCGCGTGCTGGGGTCGCGTTATCAGATCCTCTCGCGCGACTCGATCTACACCGGCTGGCGCACAGTGGGGGTGTTCTCCATCAACGAGTTGCTCAAGGAGATCGATTTCCTCAGGTTCATCTCGATCCTGATAGCCGCCGTGACCATGGCCATAGCTGTCATGGTGGCCCTGTTCCTGGCATCTTCCATCGCCCGGCCGGTGGTGGAGCTGCGCAGCCTCATGAAGCGGGTGGAGGGCGGTGACCTCAGCGTGAGCTGCACGCCCGAGCGCTATGACGAGGTGGGTCAGCTGGGCCGCAGCTTCAATGTCATGATAGAGGAGATCCGCAACCTGATCGGCCAAGTCTATGAGGAGCAGCGCAAGAAGCGCGAGGCCGAGCTGCGCGCCCTGCACGAACAGATCAAGCCGCATTTCTTCTATAATACCCTGGACACGGTCAAGTGGATGGCCCAGGAACGCGGGGCCGACGATGTGGCCGACATGGTGGAGGCCATCACCCGCATCTTCCGCATAGGCCTGTCGCGCGGGCGCGAGATGATCACCCTGGCCGACGAGATCGAGCACGTGCGCAATTACCTGTACATAGAGAAGGTGCGCTACGAGGACAAATTCGACTACCGCGTGGAGTACGATGAGACCCTGGCCCAGCTCTACGTGATCAAGCTGATCCTCCAGCCCTTGGCAGAGAATTCCATCTACCACGGCATCAAGCAGCGCCGCGGCAAGGGCTTCATCTCCGTGGACGCACGCATGGAGAACGGCCTCCTGGTCATGCGGGTGGAGGACGACGGGGTGGGTATGTCCCCGGAGCGCCTGGAGGAGTTGGAGCGCATACTGTCCTCGCGCGACCTAGCCGAGTCCGGATTCGGGCTATACAGCGTCAACGAGCGTATCCGCCTCACCTACGGACCCGAGTACGGCCTGCGGATGTCCGCGCGCGAGGGCGGCGGCACGGTGGCGACCATCCGCTGCCCTTGCACGGGAAAGGGGGCATGAGATGTGGAAGGTGCTGGTGGCCGACGACGAGCCTAAGATCCGCCGCGGACTGCGCTCGGCCCTGTCGCGTCTGCCCGGGATAGAAGTGGCCGGCGAGGCCGAGGACGGAGAGGAGGCCCTGGAGAAGGCCATGGCCCTCTCGCCCGACATACTGCTGATAGACGTACGCATGCCGCGCCTCGGCGGGCTGGAGCTGATCGAGCGCCTCAACGCCCTCGGGCGCGACTGGGTGGTAATCGTAGTGACCGGCCACGACGAGATCGAGTACGCCCAAAGGGCCGTGCGCCTGCGGGTCTTCGACTACCTGCTCAAGCCTGTGGCTGCGGCAGCCCTTGAGGCGGCCGTGGCCAAGGCCAAGACCGAACTGGCCCTCAGGCGGGCCTCCGACCAGTACACCGCCTGGGCCCGCCGGGAGCTTGAGCGCAGCATGCCGGCCCTGCGCGAGCGCTTCCTCCGAGCCTGGGTGGCCGGGGGCATGTCCAGCTCGGAGATTGAGGAATCCGCGCGCTTCCTGGGCCTGGCCCTGGCTCCGGGCTCGAGCATGCTGCTCTTACGCTTCTCGGAGCGTGTGGCGCCCGTATCGGGCATGGGCGAGGAATACCGGCGCCTCCTGGCCCTGTCGGCGCGCTCAATCCTTGAGGCCGCCCTGGCAGGACGCGAGGGGGCCATGGTATTCGAGGACGAGACAGACGGCTTGGTGGCCATAGCCCCCATGGGCGGCGAGGAGGAGGCGGAGTCCTTGGCCGCCTCGATCGGATCGCGCATAGAGTCCACCCTGCACGCTACCCCGCACATCGCCCGCCAAGCTGTCAAGGACTCGGCCGCCCTGCCCGAGCTCTACGGCGAGCTCTCCGAGCGCCTCAACGAGAAGGGCAATTACCAGGCCTTTGTGTTGATGGCCCAGGCATACATAGAAAAGCACTACCGCGAGCCCTCACTATCCCTCGAGCGGGTGGCCGCCGAGCTGGAGCTCAGTTCGGGCTATCTGAGCCGGCTCATGAAGATGGAGACCGGTCTGGGCTTCGTGGACTGGCTGCAGCGCTTCCGCATCCATAAGGCCGCCCAACTGATGCGCGACCCGGCCCTTAAGGTCTTCGAGGCCGCCGAAATGGTGGGCTATCGGGACCAGCACTATTTCTCCCGGGCCTTCAAGCGCGTCATGGGAGTCTCGCCGGTCGAGTACCGCCGGGGGGCCAAATGAGGCAGGCCGTACCCGTCAAGGCCGGTAGACCGGCCCTGGCCGAAGTGCTTGTCCTGATCTGCGGACTGGCCATGGCGGCCTGCGCGCGCACGGAATCCGGGCCAGCCGAGGTGCGCTACCTCATTGGAGTCTCTCAGGCCAACCTAAGCGAGCCGTGGCGCATAGCCATGTGCGACGACATCAAGGCCGAGGCCGCCAAGCACCCCGACCTCAGGGTTATCTTCGCCGACGCCGCCGACTCGGCCGAGAAGCAAATCCAAGACGTGCGGCGATTGATGGACTACGGGGTTGATCTGCTGATCATATCGGAGATCGATTCGACGGCCCTGACCCCGGTAGTGGAGCAGGCTTACCGCTCCATACCCGTCATCCTCCTGGATCGGGCCGTGGAGGGTTACGACTACACCCTTTTCATAGGCCCTGACAACGAGCAGATAGGTCGCGAGGCCGGGCGCTACGTAGCCGAGCTCCTGGGCGAGCGCGGCGGCAGCGTGCTGGAGATCCAGGGGCGCTCGGGCTCGCCCCCGGCCCTGGACCGCAGTAACGGCTTCAGGGAGGTCCTGTCCGGCCGTCCCGGCATCAGGCTGCTCGAGCCAGTGGCCGCCGATTGGCTGCGCGACCGGGCCGAGGATGAATTCCTCAAGCGCGCCTCGGATTACCCCAGGATAGACGTTGTCTTCGCCCAAAACGACTCAATGGCCTACGGAGCCGCCCTGGCCGCCCAGCGCGTCGGCATGCAGGGGATCAAGATCATCGGCACAGACGGTTTTCCCGGGCCGAACGGCGGCCTGGACCTGCTGCGGCGCGGCATGCTGGCGGCTACCTTCATCTGCCCCACCGGGGGCACTGCGGCCATAGAGTACGGCATCGATATCCTGGATCGTCGCGAGGGCATACCGAAGAAGATTCTATTGCGGACCCGCAAGGTCACCACCGCCGACCTGGAGCCCTCGGGCGTCACCGCGCCCTATGTACAGGCCTCTTCCAAGCCGACCGGCCGGCGCCTGGTGCTGGGCTTCGCTCAGGTGGGCCATGAAAGCCATTGGCGCATGACCAATACCGCCTCCGTGAAGGAGGCCGTGGCTAAGGCCGGCTTCGAGTTGCGCTTCGTAGACTGCGAGAACCTGGTGGAAAAGCAGGTGGAGGCCATCGACTCCTTTATCCGCGACCGTGTGGACGTGATAGCCTTTTCGCCTATCGTGGAGTCGGGCATGGAGCCCGTGCTCAGGCGGGCCAAGGCAGCCGGCATACCGGTGGTCTTGATTGACCGGGCCGTGGACACCAAAGACGACTCGCTGTGGGTGACCTTCGTAGGCTCGGATTTCCTCGAAGAGGGGCGCCGGGCCGGACGCTGGCTGGCCGAGCGTCTTGGGGAGCGCCCGGCCAGGATTGTGGAAATCCAGGGTACCCTCGGATCGGCCCCGGCCCTTGACCGCAAGGAGGGTTTCGAGGAGATACTCGCCCAGCACCCCAACCTGACCCTGATCAGCTCCGTAGTGTCGGACTTCACTCCCGAGGGGGGCAAGGCGGCCATGCAGCGCATCCTCTCCAGCGTGTTCGGTCCCATCCACGCCGTCTTCGCCCACAATGACGAGATGGCTTTCGGGGCCATCGAAGCCCTGGAGGAGGCCGGACTCAAGCCCGGCAAAGAAGTCATCATCGTATCCGTGGACGCCGGGAGGAAGGCCTTCGAGGCCATGATCGCCGGCAAGCTCAACTGCACCGTCGAATGCACGCCCCTCCTTGGCCCCCAGCTGGTCAAGGCCGTCCAGGACTACATGGCCGGCAAGAGCATGCCTATCCGCATCATAACCGATGAGGCCGTCTTTCCGGCGGAGATCGCCAAAGAAGTATTGCCAAAGCGCAAATACTAGCCAAGGCCTGGGCTTGAGGGCCGGAACGATGTCCGGCCCTGCGGAAAAGTGCACAAAATAGCCGACCAGTCCAAATACAGCCAGCCGACAGCCTGATATCCTCACACCGATCAAGGGGCCGGGGCCGATCTCTCCATGCCTCGAGGCGGGACGGCCCCGGGCGATCCCCGGCCGGATTCTTTCCGGCTAGTCGGCGGTTCGTTCAGTGGGCGGCGTTGCCGCCTTAAAATGTGGATCGGTTCCGTATCGATGGAGGTGCAGAATGGCGAAGAGAGTACTGACGGTTCTCATTATGCTGCTGGCCATGGTCGGCGTCGCGGTAGCGGCCCCCCTGATCAAGGTCGGCATCGTGAACCTGCCGCCCGAAGAATCCGGCTATCGGCAGGCCAATGTCGAGGACATGAACAATGTCTTCTCGAAGGCTAACGGCTTCGATGCTAAGCAGACCAACACCGCTGATAACAGCGAGCAGATCGCCGCAGCCCAGGGCTATATCCGTGACGGCGTGGACTATCTCCTGATCGCCTGCGCTAATGCCACTGGTTGGGACAACGTCCTGCAGGCCGCCAAGAAGGCCGGCGTGACCGTGTTCCTCTTCGACCGCCTCATCACCACGGCCGCTTCCAATTATCAGGCCGCTCTTGTCTCCGACATGGCCGCCGAGGGCGAGAACGCCGTGAATTGGCTCCTAAGCCAGAAGCTGCCGCAGTACAACGTCATCCTTATCCGCGGCCAGCTGGGCTCTCCCGCCGAGATCGGCCGCTCCGGCGCCCTGCTCAAGGCCGAGAAGGCCGGCAAGCTCAAGATCGTGGCTGACGGCACCGGCGGCGACAGCTGGAGCCTGGAGGAAGCCCGCAAGGTCGTTGAGGCCGCCATCGCCGCAGGCAAGGATTTCAACGTCATTTACGCAGAGAACGACGGCATGGCCCAGGGCGCCGTCCAGGCCCTCGACGCGGCCGGCATCAGCCATGGAAAGGGCGGCAAGGTCAAGATCATCGGCTTCGACTTCAACCGCTTCGCCCTGCGCAATGTGCAGGCCGGCTACTGGGACTGCGACGTTCAGTGCAGCCCCCGCCAGGCTGCCGAGATAGCCAGCTGGATCAAGCTCGGCAAGAAGGCCCCCAAGGGCGTGGTCTACCAGAAGGAAATCATCGCCGATACCGCTTCGACGACCAATGAGCTCATTGAGAAGATGGGCATCAACGATGATCCGGGCTTCGGAGTGATAACGAAATAACATCGTTCCATCATGTGACCCTTTGAGTTACAATACGGTGCGGCGTCCGGGGAATCACGGGCGTCGCACCGTGCTTCTTGTCAGGGACGCGTCAGGAGGGGCAGTTGAGCGCGCAGAATGTGCTGGAGATGCATGGGATATGCAAATCCTTCCCAGGGGTCAGAGCCCTGCACAACGTGAGCTTCATGCTCAGGAAGGGCGAGGTCCACGCCCTCATGGGCGAGAACGGCGCGGGAAAATCCACCTTGATCAAGGTGATGACCGGGGTCTACGAGAAAGACGCCGGCCAGATGATGGTGGAGGGGAAGCCCATGCATTTCAGGTCTCCCCAGGACGCCCAGGATTATGGTGTCGGCACCGTCTACCAGGAGATTACGCTCTGCCCTAACCTCACGGTCGCCGAGAACATGTTCATAGGCCGGGGCCGCTACGCCTTCGTCAATTGGCGGAAGATGAAGGAAAAGGCGGCCCGGCTCCTGGAGTCCCTTGGCATACCGGCCAGGCCGACCCAGCAGCTGTCCAGCTGCTCCCTGGCGGTCCAGCAGATGATCGCCATCGCCCGGGCTGTTGACATGGAGTGCAAAATCCTCATCCTAGACGAGCCGACGTCCTCCCTGGACGAGGATGAAGTGCAGAAGCTCTTCGCCCTTATGCGCGAGCTGAAGTCGCGGGGCGTGGGCATCGTTTTCGTGACCCATTTCCTGGATCAGGTGTATGAGATCAGCGACCGGATCACGGTGCTGCGCAACGGCGAGTTCATCGGCGACTACGAGGCCGCCGCATTGCCCCAGGTTGAGCTGGTCGCGAAGATGATGGGCAAGGCCCTTGACGACGTATCGAAGATCAAGAAGCACGAGACTCTCGCAAGCGATAGCCGCCAGCCCGTGTTCGAGGCGGTCGGACTCTCGAGCGCGGCAGGAGTGAAGCCCTTCGACTTCACCATCCGCAAAGGCGAGGTGAACGGCTTCACCGGGCTGCTTGGCTCAGGGCGCAGCGAGAGCGTCAGGGCTATCTACGCAGCTGATAAGGTGACCGGCGGCAGCGTGAAGGTGGAAGGGAAGAAGGTCAGGATCGGTGAGCCGATTCACGCCATGAAGTTGGGGATCGGTTATCTCCCGGAGGACCGCAAAGGCGACGGCATCATCGCCGACCTCTCGGTAAGGGACAACATCATCCTGGCCCTGCAGGTCATGAAGGGCTTCTTCAAGCCCTTCTCGCGGAAACAGGCGGAGGCCTTCGCCGACAAGTACATCAAGGCGTTGAATATCAGGACAGCCTCCATCCACACGCCTGTTAAATCGCTCTCAGGCGGCAACCAGCAGAAGGTGATTCTGGCCCGCTGGCTTCTCACCCATCCTAAGTATCTGATCCTTGACGAGCCCACCCGGGGAATCGACGTGGGCACCAAGGTGGAGATACAGAAGCTCGTGCTCATGCTCGCTGAGGACGGGGTCAGCGTGACCTTCATATCCTCTGAGATCGAGGAGATGTTGCGCACCTGTTCCCGCCTGATAGTGATGAAGGACAGGGCTATCGTCGGCGAATTGGCCGGCGAAAACTTGACGGAGAGGGATGTCATGCACGCGATCGCCGGCGGGGGGAAATGACCATGAGAAGGACGAAGTCCCGCGGATTCCAGCTGTTTCTGCCCCTATCGGTCCTGGCTATCCTGATCCTTATAAACCTGATAAAGGGCGCAGACTACTTCAGCTTATCCATCATCAACGGCGCGCTGTACGGGAACATACCGAACATCCTTTTCGGCGCCTCGGAGCTGGTGATCCTGGCGATAGGCATGACCTTGGTCACCTCATCCTCGGGCGGCCAGGATATCAGCGTAGGCGTGGCCGCCACGATCACCTCGAGCGTATTCGTCAGACTGGTCCTGAAGGCCGATGACATCACTTGGATGTCCATCCTGCTCTCCTTCCTGGCCAGCTGCGCGGTCGGCGTGCTCATTGGCGCCTTCAACGGTACCCTGATAGCCATCTTCAACGTCCAGCCGATGGTGGCGACCCTTATCCTGTTCACCGCCGGCAGATCCATAGCCTTCCTGGTGGATGGCAAGCTGTCCCCTATCCTGGCAAACGATCTCACCAGCCAGATAGGAAGCGTGATACCGGGCGTCCCGATACAAACGCCCATCATCCTAACGGCCGTCTTCATCGCCCTGTTCGCGGTCTTGCTCAAGACCACGAACCTCAAGCTGTATTCCCAGTCCGTGGGCATCAACCAGAAGGCCGCCCGCCTCAATGGCATAAATCCAGTGCGGATAAAGTTCCTGACCTACATGATCCTAGGCATCTGCTCCGCAGTGGCGGGCTTCATAGCCGTAACCAAGGCCGGCCGCCATGACAGCGTCAACCTTCTCAAATTCGTGGAGATGGACGCCATCCTGGCAGTGGCCATAGGCGGGAACGCCCTAGGCGGCGGGAAGTTCAGCATCACCGGTTCCATCATAGGCGCGTATACGATAGAAGTGTTGAATCGGACATTGCTCAGGCTCGAAGTGAGCACCGAGACCATAAAGGCTTTTAAGGCGGTGTTCATCATCATCCTGATGGCTGTCGCCTCGCCTGTGGTAAGAGAATACGCGGCTAAGGCCGCGAAATGGATGCGAGCCAGGCTCAGCGGGGCCGTCCCGACTCCGGCCACGGCCGGCGCTTCACCTGAAGCGGAAAATTCGGCGAAGAAAGAAGTGTAGAGTGGAAACGATGAAAACCTTGAAGCGCAAAGAAGCCATATCTAACTCGAACCTCCTCTTCATCATCGCCACTGTCATCTTCGTGCTGATGTACGGGATAGCCATACTGCGCTACCCGCGCAGCTTCCTGCAATACCAGACCTTCTTCGACCTCTTCAGCCTGAACGCCCCCCTCATCATACTGACTTGCGGACTGAGCATCGTCATGATCGGGGGCGGCATAGACATCTCGGTGGGGGCGGTGACCGGGCTGGTGACCATGTGCTGCGCGGTCCTACTCGAGTCGGGCAAGGGCAGTGTCCTGGGCTCGATGTTCCTGGCTCTGGGTATAGGCCTCGCCTTCGGCCTCCTGCAGGGCTTCCTCATCGCCTACCTGGAGATCCAGCCCTTCATCATCACCCTGGCCGGGATGTTCCTGGCCAATGGACTCCTGACGACTATCCATAAGGAGCCTCTCAACGTGACCATGGAAGCCTTCGTGAGGCTCAGGGATTTCGAGATCGTCGTGCCCTGGCTCGGCACCACCAATCGCCTAGGGATTTTCATACCCCTGGCGGTCAAGCCGGGAGCCTTCGTGGCCATGCTGCTCATCGCCGTACTGGCCGTCATCATGCGCTGGTCGCGTTTCGGCCGGAACCTCTATGCCGTGGGCGGCAACAGCCAGAGCGCCCTCATGCTCGGCATTAACGTGAAGAGGACAAAATTCTACTCCTATGTTCTGTGCGGACTGCTCACCGGGATAGCCGGCTTCGTGTTCATAATGACTACCGGCGCCGGAAACGTCGGCAACGCGGCCGGATTCGAGATGAAGGCGATAGCCGGATCCATCATCGGCGGCACGATGCTTTCGGGGGGTGTGGGGAACCTGATAGGCTCGCCGGTGGGCGCCTTGACCCTGCTCACCATCAACGAGCTCATCCGCGCGGCCGGGGTCAACTCAAACTTCCAATCCATCGCCAGTGGGCTGCTCCTCTGCATCTTCATCATCCTACAGAGTGTGGTCTTGTGGCTGCGCAGGAAGGGAAGCTTCAAGGTTCCCTTGCCGGTCTGGCTGGCAAGAGGCAAACAGGATAGATAGCACTAGGCCGGGCGGGGGCACCCGAACGGAACAGCCCAGGAGCCCCGGCCGGTGAAGACAGCATTCCGCAGCGAACGCCCGCGGAGCCGCCCGAAGGCGGGGCGGCTCCGGTTCGGTAAGATTTTTTTCGCTTGACCTGGAGCGATATCCGGGTTATACCGCAATCCGGCGGGGTAGCCCACGCTCGGAGGCGGCATGGAAACCATCGATACCCAAGACGGGCAGGATATCCGCGGTTTCGTGGAATCCCGGCTCAAGGCCTTTCTGGACTCGTACTCCATCCTCAACGTCGGCCACATCACCCAGTTCGTAGACCCGGTCAACCGACAGCTGGGGATCTCGGATGCCCTGGCCATCTTCGCCGAGCATCCAGAGCTCACATCTTTGCCGGTGGAGGGCGATACCGGCGTGATAGGGATCGTGCACAAGACCCAGCTAATGGGGAAAAAGAGCGCCATCACGGCCATGACCAATCCGCCCGTGGAACGCTTCATGGATGCGAGCGGCTTCTTCGTGGACGCCTCGGAGAATTGCGAGAAGGCCATGACAAGGGTCCTGGCCCGCGGAGGGGCTGCCCTCTACGACGACTTCATGATATACGAGCGCGGGCGCTACTTCGGCATAGGCACTTTCTCGGAGCTTTCACGCGCTATCGCCGCCATACGGGCATTGGACCTCGCCAAGGCCAAGGCCATGCAGGAGCATTTGATGGCCCGCAACAGAGCCGAGAGCTCGGGCGTGAAGTACTCCAGCATGGTACGCATGGCCCATGAGATCGGCGGCGACCTCCTCATGACCATGGATCTGCGCGATGGCCTATCCATGCTGGCCTGCTTCGATGTCTGCGGCAAGGGCACGGCCGCGGCCATTCTCACTGGGGCCATCAGCGCCTTCTTCTCAACCCTCAAGACAGGCGGAGCCCTGGCATCGCTTCAGCCGCCCGCCTTGGTGGCGGCCCTCAACCGCATGCTCATGGACCAGACCACCGAGGAGGGCTTCGTGGCGGCGGCCCTGGCCTTCGTGGATTCGAGCAAACGCGAGGCGGTCTTCTATAATTGCGGCTTCCAACCCATCTACGTCTTTTATGCGGATCCGGAGACCGGCAAGCCCAAGGCGCGCATGGTCAACTCCAACCTCTGGCCCATGGGCATCAACGAATACGCCGGGGTGCGCGGGGCGGCTGTGCCCCTGCACTATAAGTTCCGCTTCTTCATGTACTCGGACGGCTTGACCGACGCCCTGGACGGACGCGGCAACCGCTTCGGCGAGGAGGGCCTCAAGACCTTCCTCCTGCCAAGGTCGCAGAAGCCGGCGGCTCAGATCCTGGAGGAGCTGACTGCGGAACTGGATGCTTTCGTGGGCGAGGCTCCCCAGGCCGACGACATCACCGTCCTGGTAGCCGAGGTGCCCTGAACCGCTCCAGCCCCTCCACCCCGGCTCAGCGGGCTTTCTGAGGCACCATATAGAGCTTGGACATGCCGAAGCCCTGGGCGAGGGTGATGGTTCAGGCCCTGCGCCAGCACGCTGCTCGGCCCTTGCCGACGCAGTCAGCCAGGCCATGGGCCTTGAGGGCGCCCAGGGCACTGAGGAGGCGTTTCCTGTCCGCGTCGGGAAAGAGACCGCCAAGCTTGCTTATCCCCAAGCCATCCGGGGTCGATGCCAGGGCCTCCAGGACGGCCTCCTCAAGGCGCTTGAGGCGGGATCCCCCCTCCTCTCTGGGCTTCGGCCCATAGGGCGGGAGGGCCTCGGCGGCGGCGCCGGATCCTTCGCGCTCGAGGTTCCGGCGTTTCAGGATGGCCCTGAAATAGCCGAAGGTCCACAGGTTGGCCTCCTTGCGCGTGCCGGCGAAGACGATAGGCAGGGCCGGATGGAGGGCTTGGAGCTCCGCCATGAGACGGTAACCATGGGACGGCGGCCAGCGCCCTTTCAGGCGTTTCTGGTTCATGAAGTCACCGTAATAGGCCACTATGACCAGGGCCGGATGGGCCATAGCCTCCAGCTCGCGCAGAGTCTGGTGGAGGGGGCCGATGCGGCCGAAGTCCGAGAGGATGTTGTCGAAGGTCTTGCGCTCGACCACGGCCAGGATGGATTCGCCCTCGAGCAGGGCGTAGTCCCCGGCCGGGAGCTTGCGCCTCTCGGAATCAGCTTTGGGGAACTTCCAGGGGTAGCGCTCGGCTGTATCGATGACAACGCGCATGGGGCCGGCCAGGACCGGGAGGCCGACACGCGACCTGGACTTGTGGGACTCGCTGGCGGCCTGAGTCTTGAAGAAAATTTGCTCATAGGAGCCGGGGCGGCCCTTATAGGCTCTCTCCAGGATAAGGAATTCGCAGCGCTTGCGCGTGGGGCGGTCAAGCACTACGGCAATCCTGCGCCCCAGACTCTCATAGGCCAAGACGGGCACCCGCTCAGTCTCGGGCAGGTCCTTCCAGTCCTCCCGTTCCGATGAATCCCTCACGCAGAAGACGTTGCCCTTGCTCCCGGGCCAGGCGTCCTGGGCCCGAACCGCGAAGATGGGCGCGCCTGCTCGCTCGATGGCCACTCTGGCCGGGAAACGCGGGTTGCCGGTGAGCCTGACGCTCCAGACCAGGTCCATGGCGCGATTATACCATGTCAGGCGATGATCTTGGATTCGAAGCGCCTGTCCCAGACATGGCCGCAGGAGCCGCAGGCGCGGTGGAAGGCCTGGGCGTAGACGGCCATGATCCACTGCATGATGCGCGAGAGGGACTCGCCCTCAGCCGGGCGCAACACCAAGTGGAAGCGGTTTCCCAGCATGCAGAATATGTCCACCCTGAAAGCGTATCGAGTCCGTGCACGCTCAAGGGAGTTCAGGAATATCTCCCTGGCCAGTACGTTTTTCCCGTTGAGGAGCCGCTCATCCGCCTGAAGGGTCACATGGTAGCGCGCTCCCGGGCGGAGTTCTCTCGTCATACCCATGCCGCCCCATCGCCGCATTCCGTCGCCGGGCTTCAAGTGGACGATACATCAGTCATCCTGTTCATTGTCGGCGAATACATCCCGCAGCAGGGCATAGCGCTCGCCGAAGCGGCGGATGAGCTCGCCGTCGTAGCGGCTGACGATTTTCATTATGTAGACGTCGTGTTTGATGTAGTCCTCGGCCAGGACAACAAAGCCGCGGTTGCGGCTGTAGGCTCCCTCCGTGCGCCCGTCGGGCGCGATAGTGCCGATGAGGGCCTCGCTGGAGTCCGCCACCAGGGCGAAGCCCCGCCCGCCCTTTTCCTGCTGGAGGGTGTCGGCGATGGGGTGGGGGTAGACCCGGCCCGGCAGGGACATGCGCTGCTCGCCGAAATAGACCGTGGCCATGCGCACCCCGCGCTGGCTGCATTCCTCCAGGGCGCGCGAAAGCTCCTGGAGCTCCTCATTGCAGGCCGAGATGAGGAGCTCGGACCCGGCCTGCGAGATGGTCGTACGGGCTTTGTCTATGAGGGCCGCGCGGTCGCGTATGTTCCAGAGATACGAGGCGTCCAAGGCGCTGGAATATGCCTTGAGCTCCTCGTCCAAGCCGCTGATGGTGTCGGTAAGGCGGCTGCGCTGGCCGGCCAGGAATTCGCGCGGATCCTGTGGCAGGTAGCGCTTGCGGTCCTCGTTTTCCTCGGCCTGCAGGACAAGCCCGCGCGCCCGCATCTTTTCCATGACCTCGTAGATTTTGGATGTGGGGATGCCCGAGGCCTTGGCCGTCTCGTAGGCCGTGGCCGGATTGTGGGCAAGGAGGGCCAGGTAGGCCTTGGCCTCGTACTCGGAGAGGCCGAGATCCATCAAGCGTGATTGCGGGCCGGGTATGGGCATGGGCCCATTCTGCGGAAGGGCCGGCGGGCTGTCAAGCCGCAGCGGCATTTGGGCTTGCGGGCGACTAGGCTGGAGGGCAGGCTGAGGACAGGAGAGAAGGAGCGGCGCGCCACGTGGCGC
>CAYYCP010000064.1:0-18138 GCA_964470375.1 uncultured Spirochaetales bacterium | reverse complement strand
CGATCTCCGGCTTGACAGGCCAGCGCGATAAACCAGCTTCGCTACGCCCCCGTTTTCGCTTGGCGACTATAGCGGATCGCCCGTTACCATGTCAAGGCGCGCCTTTCTGCCGACCCACGGAGGCGGCATTCCGGCGCAAGACTGCGGTGACGAGACCAATGGTCTACGCCAAGGCCCAAAGGAAGAGGATATGGGCCAGGGGCAGGTGTGGTTGGAGGGTTATGCCGGCTATGAGGGGCGCGAGGGCGGACCGGTTCAGGAAGCTGAGTCCTAAGCGTGGTCACAGGCCGGCTTCTATACATCAGGACGGAATGGAAGAATTCCATGGCTGAGCCTTCGCGTTGACGTGGAGCTGAATTTTCGTGGGGAGGGAATGCGTCGCGGGAAGAGGGAATCTGGGCGTAACCGCCGGCGGAGAGAACTGTGGAGTCGGGACGGCCAGGGTGGGGGAGAGGGCGACGAGGAAGCCTGGGCTGCCTATACACGGCGTCTTCAGGGCTGCTGGAAACCATTTGTTCTTTCTCTTTCCCCTGCCTCCTCGCTGGCGATCCCACATGGGAGCTTTGAGTCTTAAAAGATACAGTTTTATCGAAATTCAGGTAAAAATGAGATAAAAAGTATCAAAAATAGATATTATTGACACTATAAGTATTAAAAAAGTAGGAATTTTGGTTCTTTCTTTGACACTAGCCGGATTCCATGTAACTATGGCTTCATGGAAGCTGTATCCAGCAAGAAAAGGGCTACGATCGACGATGTCGTCCGACTCTCCGGAGTGTCCCGGAGCTCCGTGTTCCGCTATCTCAACGGGAAGAGCCTGAAACCAGCCCTCCAGGAGGCGGTCAAGCTCGCCTTGCGCCATACGGGATACGCCATCGAACCTGATTCGAGCGAATCCGCCCAGGAAATCCTGATATCCGCCCCCTCGGTGGCCGGAGGCTTTCGGGGCTACGCAGACCACGTTGACGGGATCATGGCGAGGGCCTCCGAAAGGGGCATCCGCGTACGCATATCCAGCCGGAGGCCGGGCAAGCCGGACGGGCTCCCCGGCCTCGTGGCCGAGCTCCTCGGCGAAGCCGCCGGCACCAACGGGGTCATCATCCTGGGCACGACCATCTCCGAGGAGGAGGCCGATGTCCGGGCCCTGAGGAAGCGGGGCATCCCCTTCGTCCTCATCAATCGGGTCATGAACGAGGAGGGCATCAGCTACGTTTCGCCTGACTTCCGCGAGGCCGCCCGGGAGGCCGTCGCTCACCTCCTGTCAATCGGGAGGCGGAGAGTGGCTCTCTGGGACGACGGCTCGGACAGCTACAGGATGCAGCGCGACAAGCTGGCGGGCTACTTCGACGCCCACGAGCGGGCCGGGCTCGAGATCGACCGCTCCCTCGTGGTCGCCAGGGGCTCCGAGCCCCTGGAGGCGGTCGCCGCGCGCCTCCTTTCATCGAAAGATCGCCCTGACGCCTGGTTCAGCATGGACGACCACGCGGCCATGAGAGTCATCCGCGTCGCCCGGAACCGCGGCCTCAGGATCCCCGAGGATCTGGCCGTCGTCGGCATGAACGACATCGAGCCCGCCTCATTCTCGCATCCCTCCATATCAAGCGTGAGCCTGCCCTTCTACGAGGCAGGGCGCTCGGCCATAGACGTACTCGTTAGGCTGGCGACCCGCTCCTACGAATCGGTGATACGCGTGACGCTGGCGCACCACCTCATCGTCCGCGAGTCGAGCGGCGGCTCCGCGGTATCGGAGAGGGGCGACGAATGAGCGAACTCGGCGCCTCTGGTCGGCATTGCGGGTCTCAGCCTTCTCCTGCGGTCGGGAAGGAATACTGGGACGCGGCCCTCGCCTCCGCGATAGATAGGTGCAGGGAGAATCTGGCCGCCTTCCCTCCAGGCTCCTATCCGGCGGCCGCGAGCGCGGGCGGCATCTATCCTCCCGTGCCCAATGTGGATTGGACCTCCGGCTTCTGGGTCGGCATGCTCTGGATCTCCTGGGAGGCTGGCAGGAACCCCGCGTTCAGGGATGCCGCCCTGGCGACCCTGCCCGATTTCGAGCGACGGCTCAGGGAGAGGGTTAATGTCGAGACCCACGACCTCGGCTTCCTCTACACCCTCTCCACGCTGGCGGCCTACCGCATCGAAGGCTCGCGGCGGGGGAGAGACTGCGCCCTGGAGGCGGCCAAGCTCCTTATGGAGCGCTACCACCCAAAGGCCGGCATCATCCAGGCCTGGGGTAACCTGGACGATCCCGTCCAGAGGGGGCGCATCATCATCGATTGCGTGATGAACCTGCCCCTCCTCCTGTGGGCCGGGGAGGCGACCGGAGAGGCTGGATTCCGCGAGGCGGCCGTGCGCCACCTCCAAGCCACTTCCAAGTATCTCCTCAGGGATGACGGTTCCACCTACCACACCTTCCATTTCGATGTTGAGACCGGCCGTCCCCTGCGCGGCTCTACAGCCCAAGGTTACTCGGACACTTCCTGCTGGGCCCGCGGCCAGGCCTGGGGGATCTACGGCCTGTGCCTCAATTTCCATTATCTCCGTGACCCCAGTCTCCTGGAAGCCGCAGCGCGCCTGGCCGACTACTACCTCGAGCGGCTTCCGGACGACCTGGTGCCCTATTGGGACTTATCGATCCAGGACCCCGGGGAGGAGCGGGACTCTTCGGCGGCCGCGATAGCGGCTTCCGGGCTCCTGGAGCTCGCCGCCTGCCTGGCGGTATCGGACGGGCGGCGGCGGCGGTACGAGGAGGCCGCCCTGGCCATGGCGCTCAGCCTCGTCCGGGGATACGTCGCGGCGGGAAGCCGCGGCACGAACGGCATCCTCCTCCACGCGGTGTACGACAAGCCCTCGGGCAAGGGCGTGGACGAGTCCTGCGTCTGGGGCGACTACTTCTACATGGAACTGCTCGCGCGGCTGGCCCTGCCGCGCGCGCCGTATTGGTGAGGCGGTAGATGGAAGCCTGGAACCTGCCCGTGCGGGCTAATCCCCTGAAAACCAGGGAGGATATGGCGCTCAGCCTGTCCCAGCTGCTCGCCCCCCTCCAGGACAGGTTCGTCCGCTCGGGCGCGGGCCTCCACGTGGGGAACACGGCCGCGCACTACGATGAGACCGCGGCTCTCCTCGAGGGCGAGTGCCGCCTCCTGTGGGGACTGGTGCCGCTCGCAGCCGGCGGCGGAACATCCGTCTTCTTCAGCGCTTTGCGGAAGGGCATCGCGGCTGGGACAGACCCCGCCGGGCCGGGCTACTGGGGGATAGGCGGGGACCGGGACCAGCGCTTCGTGGAGATGGCCGCCATTGCCTTCGCCATCCTCATCGCCCCGCGGGAATTCTGGGATCCCCTTCCGGAGGAGGATCGGCTCCACTTGTCCGCCTGGCTTTCCACCATCAACACCGTGGAGCTGCCCCCGACGAACTGGGAGTTCTTCCGGGTCTTCGTCAACATCGCCCTCATGAAGGCCGGCATGCCCTACAGCCCTGAGCGCCTGGCTACCGGGCTGGAGGCCATCGACGCCCTGTATCGCCAGGATGGCTGGTACATCGACGAGACGAATTACGATCTCTACAATCCCTTCGCCTTCCATTTCTACGGCCTCCTCTACGCGACCGCGATGGAGAGCGAGGACGGGGAGCGCTGCGCGCGCTTCAGGGAGCGCGCACGGCTCTTCACCGCCCAGTTCCTGCCCTGGTTCGCCGGGGACGGGACATCCCTGCCCTTCGGGCGCTCCCTGTGCTATCGCTTCGCCACCGCTTCCTTCTTCGCCGCCCTGGCCTACGCGGGTGAGGACGGTCTCGGCTGGGGCGTGCTCAAGGGTCTTGTCCTCCGTGACCTGCGGACTTGGTTTGCGCGGCCTATCTTCGACCACGAGGGCGTCCTGACGATAGGCTACGCCTATCCCAACCTCCTCATGGCCGAACAGTACAACGCTCCCGGCTCCCCCTACTGGGCCCTCAAGGCCTACCTGCCCCTGGCCATGCCTGAGGATCATCCCTTCTGGCGCTCTGAGGAGGAACCCCTCCCGGCCAGGCCCGAGAAGACACTCCTGGGCCCTCCCGGGCTCCTCATCACCAGGGAGGGGACTGGCGGCTCCGAGCACGTCTACGCCCTCAACGCCGGGCAATATCCCTGCTGGGAATCGGAGAACGCCGCGGCCAAGTACGCGAAGTTCGCCTACTCGAACCGCTTCGGCTTCTGTGTCTCCCACTCCTCCTACGATCTCCCCAAGACGGGCTGCGACTCGAGCCTCCTCCTCTCCGAGGGCGACGGCTACTGGCGCGAGCGGCGCCGCAGCGATGAGCGCCGCTCCTGCCTGGACTATGTCTACTCCGCCTGGTCGCCCTGGCCTGACGTCCGCGTCAGGACCTGGCTCATCCCCTTCGGGCCCTGGCACATCAGGATCCACGCGATCGAGTCGGGGAGGAGACTCTTGTCCGCGGAGGGGGGCTTCTCCCTCCCCGTCGAGAACCGCTTCCGGGGACCGCGGATTCCCCTCGTGGAAGCGAGCTCAGCTGGCATCTATGCCGCTGTTGAGGGCGCCTCGGGCGGGATACTCGGCCTCCTCGCCCTCGGACAGGCCGATGCCAGGCGGGCAGAGCTCCATAAACCGGAGCCGAACCTCAATGTTCTCCACCAGAAAATATTTGTGCCCCTCCTCCGGGGCGAGCTGGGGCCGGGATCGGCCATTCTGGCCTGCGCGGTCCTGGGCGCGCCGGGGGATGGCGGGCGCGAAGCCTGGGCTGATCCGCCCTCGGCTGTCTACGACCCGGAGAGCGGCTGTGTGAAGGCGGCGCGTGGAAGAGCCATTGTTGAGGTAGAGACAGGACTGCCCGGCCTCGGGGGCCGATTGTGACGGCCGTCATACACCGCGGCTTGATGGCGGCGGGGAGAATCCGGATCATCCCCGTTTCCATAGGGCCAGGTTTTTGAGGGACCGGCCCTCCGGGGCCGGCGATGGACGATGCCGAGGCAGGAGCCCGGCGTCGATGAAAAGGAGGAATCGCATGAAAATCGGCAGATTGGCCATTTTGGCGATCGCGGCTCTGGCTGCGGTCATCGGGCCCTCCCTGGTCGCTCAGGCGCCCAAGGGGGCCGAGAAGATTATCTTCTACGCCTACGACAATGACGCGGCGGTCATGAAGGCGGTGGAAGCCTTCAACGCCTCGCAGACCAAGATCTGGGTGGACGCCAAGTATCTGCCCGCCAGCGAGTACGAGACCAAGCTGACCACTCTCCTCGCCGGAGGCTCGGCGATGGACGTCTACATCGAAAAGCGCCAAGCCGACGTGTTCTCCCAGAACGACAACGGCTTCATCGAGCCCCTGGACGCCTACTTCAAGAAGACCAAGGCCGATCGGTCCATGGTGGACGCCTACAAGGACACCGTCATCCAGGGGGGCAAGATCCTGGGCATCCCCTACCGTGGCGGCGCCTACTTCCTCTATTTCAACAAGAAGGTCTTCAAGGCCGCCGGCATTCCCACGCCCGATGTCTACGTGAAGAAGGGCGAGTGGACCTGGGCCAAGTACGCTGAGGTCGCCAAGCAGCTCGCCTCTGGCGACGGCAAGGTATTCGGAGCCCTCCAGTACACCTGGGGCCAACACATGGTCATGAGCGCCCTCCAGCAGGGCCGGCAGCTCATCACCAAGGACGGCAAGGTCGACATCGACGAATCCGTGATCAATGCCATCAGGATGCGCAAGGACCTCGAGGAGTCCAAGGCCATCTGGACCTTGGCGGACCTCCTCACCACCAAGACCCACTATTCGACGGGCTTCTTCGCGGGGAACGTGGGCATGCTGCCCATCGGCGAGTGGTTCCCGGGCCAGATCATAGCCGCCAGGGACAAGGGAACGCTGACGGCTTTCAATTACGAGGATTGGGGCCTCACCCGCCTGCCCTGCGACTCGAAGGACTATGCGACTATAGGCGTCCCGACCTTCACCTGCGTGGCCAAGCGCTCCAAGCACAAGAACGCGGCCTTCACCTTCGCCCAGTGGCTGGGCGGCCCCGAGGGCGCCAAGATATTGGCCAGGCAAGGCCTTTACCCCGCCCTCATCACCAAGGAGGTCATGCAGATCTTCACCGAGGTGATACCGGACGTGAGCTCGCTGGCTTACTACACCGAACCCGTGAGGATCCTGCCCTTCAACTTCAGCAAGTACGGGTCCATGCAGGAGCAGGCCGTGATCAAGGTCACCCAGGAATACCTGGCCGGCAAGGTTGATGATGCCGGCCTGGAGGCCAGGCTCCGCCAGGCCCTCGAGCAGGTCGTGGCCGACCTCAAGTAAAAGGCTGTTCCCCAGATGAGGCGGGGCGCGGCCGAGGTATCAGCCGTAAGCGCCCCGCCTTCCGGGGAGGGGAGGACGTTGAGGCATGAGGAAAAGCATCACGAGGACGCCATGGACGACGGTCTTGGCCTTCCTTCTGCCCGGACTCGCGGGCTTCATCGTATTCACGGCCCTGCCTATCCTTATGGCGGCCGGGCTGTCCTTCACAAATTATTCCGGGGGGCCCCGCTTCCGCTTCATCGGGCTTACCAACTACCTCAGGGCCTTCAAGAACCCGGATTTCATCAACAGCCTCCTCGTCACCTTCAAGTTCACCCTCGGGACGGTAGCCTCCCAAATCGTCCTTGGGCTTCTCTTCGCCCTGGCCCTGAACGAGGCCTTTCCGGGGAGGAACGTCTTCCGCTCGATTTTTTTCCTCCCCAACGTGCTGTCGTCCGTGGCGGTCGGGCTGTCCTTCGTCATGATTCTGAACCCCAAGACCGGCCCGCTGAACCAGGCCCTCAGGGCCCTGGGCCTGGATCCTCCATTATGGCTGACGTCGGACAGGTCCGCCCTGGCCAGCATCATCATGGTCACGGTCTGGCAGAGCTTCGGATACTACATGGTCCTCTTCCTGGGCGGCCTCATGTCCATCGACAAGGGCCTGTACGAGGCTGCCGACATCGACGGGGCCGGGGCGATACGGAAGTTCTTCTCAGTCACCCTGCCGGGGCTCACCCCGGTCATGTTCTTCGCCGTGACCATCGCGGTCATCAACGCCTTCAAGGTCTTCGACCAGGTATACACCATGACGGGCGGCCAGCTGGGGGGCGGCCCCGCAGGCGCGACCAACGTCTTGGTCTTCGACATCTACGTCAACGCTTTCACGCACCTGCGCTTCGGCTATTCGTCAGCCGAATCGGTCGTGCTCCTCGCCATCGTGCTCTCTGTGACCATCGCGCAGAACCGCGGACAGAGGAAGTGGGTGAGCTATGACATCGTCTGAAAGATTTCCGGGAGTCGGCGCCTCGATATGGAAGCTGGCGCGCCTCATTCTCCTCCTGGCGACGGCCGGGGCGGTTATCGTCCCCCTCCTCATCGTCGCCGGGAACTCGCTCAAGAGCGAGGCGGAGATCTTCGAGGTGCCCTTCCGCTTCCTGCCCAAGGCGCCGATTATCGGGAACTACCAAGCCCTCCTCGAGAATTTTCCGCTCTACATCCTCAATTCCGTGAAACTGACCGGCATCATCGTCCTCCTCCAGCTGTTCACTGCCAGCACCGGCGCCTATGCCTTCTCCAAGCTCAACTTCAAAGGCCGGGACGTCCTCTTCATGATCTACGTGGCCTCGGTCATGGTGCCCGTCCAGGCCATCATCATCCCCCAGTTCGTGGTGGTGAGGGTCCTGGGCCTGTACGACACCCACTGGGCGGTGATTCTCGTGTCCATCTTCACGGCCTTCGGGACCTTCCTGGTCAAGCAGTTCTTCATGACTATCCCGCAGAGCTTCGTGGAGGCGGCCAGGATCGACGGAGCGACCGAGTTCCAAATCTTCTGGAAGGTGATGCTACCGCTCTCCAGGCCCGTCATCGCCACCCTGGTGATCTTCAGCTTCCGGTTTTTCTGGAACGATTTTTTCACGCCCCTCATCTTCCTCTCCAGCCCCGAGCTCAAGACCCTCCCCCTGGGCATGGCGGACTTCGCCTCCCAGTACGACATCGAGTACGGGCCCCAGATGGCGGCTTCATTCATTTCGATCATCCCCGTCCTGATCATCTTCGCCCTGGCCCAGAAGCATTTCGTGCAAGGCACGATGTCGAGCGGCATAAAGGGCTGAGCGCCGCCATCGGTCCCGCGATCCGGCGGCTCAGGGGGCTTTCGGCTCGGCGGGCATCGATCCCTGTCGGCGCCTGAGGAGCTTGCCCATGAGGGCGACCATGGCGATGCCGATGACCCAGAGGATCGTGATGTAGGCGAGGGGCAAGCGGGCGAGATAGGCGATGCCTGCCCAGAGGGCGATCCAGGCGGGGAAAGGTCCTCCCATGGCGAGGGCGGCGATGAGGAAGGATGTGCCCGCGACGTCGATGGCGGCGGCGAGGACGGCGAAGCCCGCGACGAGCCGATGCCCCAAGGCCAGCATCCGGTTTTCTCCGGCGCGGCGGGCGAGGTGAAGGAGGAGGGCGGAGAAGCCCGCGCCGAAGGCGAGGGATGAGGCGATCTCCAGGGCAAGGACCCAGCCGAAGGCGCCCGCGGTTCCCCGTTCGGCCAAGGTCCCGTAGTAGGCCTCGAAAAGGAAGGCGTTCCGCGAGCCGAGGATGGATACCCATTCCGTGATGGAGATGCCGGCGATGGCCGCGGGGACGAAGGTGGCGGAGTAGAGGAGGACGAAGACCGCGGGGCCGGCGAGCGCGCGGAGGAGGCCGCTTGAATCCTTGCCCTTGTCCATCATAGAGCTCCTTTCCTGAAATACCGTTCTCCCGCCGTGATGCCGAGCCCCGGAAGGCGGCTTCAGAACCTCAACTCCGTGGAGAGTCCGAGGCTCGCCCTGAGCCCGATAGGGCCGCCCCAGGCGGCGCCGGCCTGCGCGCCTATCGATGTCCCCGGATAGCCCGAGTAGGTCCATCGGAAGGCCGCTAGGCCGGGGGGATCCGCGGCCGTCTCGGAGAAGCCCTGGAGGCAGGTGAGCGCGATGGACCAGAAATCGCTGGGGGCCCATGAGGCCATGAGGAAGGCGTAGTGGGGGAGGGGATAGGCCAGGAGGTGGTCCTGAGCTCCCGAAGAGGCGTAGCCGTATTCCGGCGACTTCCCGTTGAAGTAGTACTCGCCGCGTATCATGAGCTCCTGGAGGGGAACGATGGAGAGGCCGGCTGTCGCCCGCCAGCGCCCGTCCGCTCCGGGGCCGTCCGCGGGGATGGTCAGGGCTGTCTCCCCGTAGAGGGTCAGGGAGAGGGCGCCGATGGCGAAGCCCGTCTGGGCCTCGGCGCCGGCCAGCCATTCCCCGGGCCTGCCACGATACGCGCCTGATAGGGCGATGTCCAGGATACCCAGGGAGGCGGCGGCGCGCAGACCATAGTCGCCGTCCTCGGCCGCGCGCCCCGGGCGGGCGACCGCGTCCGCCATTGCGAGATTTCCGAGTGGGAGGGAGAGCCGCAGGGAGTCCGTGCCGTTCCGCCCCGCCTCGACTCCCGAGAGGCTGGGCGGCGAGAAGATGTCCACCGGCGAGAAGAGGAGGCCCTTGCCGAAGTTGACGATCTGCCTCCCGACTGAAATGGCCAGGAAGTCAGCGTCGTAGCGGAGGGAAAACTTCTTGAGCGACAGGGACAGGAAGCTCTCCGCGCTTCCCTCCGCGAGGGGCAGTAAAACGCCCGGAGGAATGCCGAGGGCCGATACGAGGGCGCCCGAGAGGGTCTCCATGGCCGCTAGGGCCGGCTCGGCTGCCGCGCCGGAGAGGAGGCTTGCCTCGGCCATCGCGTCGAAGCGCATGACGGATCGGTCCGCATTCACGACAGCGAAGCGCAGCCCGGTTTCCGCCGCGTAGTCCAAGGACGCGTCCTCCGCGGCAGCGCCCTCCGTCCATGACGACATGGCTCCAGTGTTCGCCCAGGCCCTGCCCGAGAGGAGGAGGGGACCGCCTTCCTGGGACATGGCGGAGGGGAGGGCGGACAGGGCCAGGAGGAGTCCGAGGACGGCGACCGCCAGGGCCTGCGGAGCCATATCCGCGGTCTCGCGGGCCGGCCTCACTTGCGCAGCCCCTTCAGGGAGAAGAGGGACTCGTCCACCGGGACATCGAAGGCCACCTTGGACATCTCGAAGACGCTGAGCGAATCTTTCTTCCTGGCGTCGCGCATCTCGAAGCGCCGGGCGTACCAGCGCCCGCCCGAGGAGGCGATGTCGGAGACCGCGTAGGACTTGAGGAGGACCCCTGTCTTGGACGACATCTCCTCCCTGAGGGCGATATAGCGCTCCGCGTCGACCCACATCTTGCGCCTGTCGTAGGGGGCGGTCTTGGCGGTGGCTGTGAGGGACAGGACCCAGCAGTCCCGGCCATCCACGACTTCGCTCCCCTCCACCGTCACGGCGTAGGAGGCCAGGAGGGACTCGACGTCCATGACGTCCCCGTAGGAGATGTCCGAGCCCATGAAGCCTTCCTTGAGCTGGGTCCCGGATATGCGGACGGTGTCGTCCTCCTCGGGGAAGTAGATCCAGAGCTCGTCCTTGATTTTGAGGTACTTCACCCCGCGATCCTCCGGGTTGGTGAATTCCACCAGGCCCGAGTCTCCGGACGCGATCGATCGCATGGACTTCACGCGGACCTTTTTCCCGCTGGTGATGGTGAGGGTGGCCTCATAGGAGAGGCTCTTGTACAGTCCGTTCTGGTCCATGCGCTTGAGGATGTCCTTCCCGTCCGGAGCCTGGGCCGGCAGGACGGCGGGGAAGAGGGCGATGGCTGCCGCGATCAGGGCGAAGCGCGCCGCGGCAAGGGCCGCGCTCACGGATTTTCCCTTCATGAATAGCATGGCGGACTCCTTCATACGGACCGTATGGCTTCGATGGCGTTCATCCTCGCGGCGCGGCGCGAGGGCGATATGGAAACGAAGGCCGAGACCAGGACCCCCGCGAGGAGGACAAGGATCACCCGGCCCGCCCCGAGGGAGGGTTTTACGACCGAGTCCAGGGGGATTTGGATGGACGAGAGCATGCTACTGAAGTCGTAGCCCCCCGCGCCTAGGACGGCGGCGTGGTAGCCGAGGCCGGCCAGGACTCCCAGGAGAGAGCCTGCCAGGCCGATCACCGAGCCCTCGGCCACGAAGAGCCCGAGGATCTCGCGGGGCTTGAAGCCCATGGCCTTCATGACCCCGATCTCCCGCTTTCGCTCCAGGATGACCATCATCATGATGTTGGTGATGATGACCGCGCCCAGGAGGGATAGGCCGATGAGGAGGACTCCGTAAGCGGTAGACATGAGGGTCTCGTAGGAGGCGTAGACCCCCATATCGGTCCAGGGCGTGACCGCGAGCCCGGTCCCTATCCCCGTGGCCGCTAAGGCGTCGCGGGCGGCCGCGGCGGCCTTGCCTGAGTCCCTATAGTCCTTGAGCATGACGAGGATCTGCTGGGTGGCCCCGCCTGTGTGGAGGAGGGACTTGGCGTCGTTCAAGGAGATGAAGAGGAGGGTGTCGTCCATGGAGGTGACGCCTGTCTCCAGGATTCCGGCAATGGTGAATTTCTTCATCCTGAGCCCAGAATCCGATTTCTGCGTCATGACTCTGAGAGGAGAGCCCAGGCCCAGACCGAGGGCCTTGGCGAGCTTGGCCCCAATCAGGATTTGGCCGGGGGCGGACAGGTAGGAACCTCCCGGGGCCACGGACTTCTGAAGCATGAGGAGAGTCTTCTCCTTCTCTGGGTCGCCGGCCATGGCCAGGGCCGGGCGCGCAGCCGAGCCCTCGGACAGGATGACCGGGAAGGAGATGCGCTCGGCTATGGTCTCTATCCGCGGACCGATATAGGCATCAGCGCGCAGCGCCGCCTCCACGGCGGCGGGTTCCGCGATCAGCTCGTCCAGGGGCAGGAAGCGCTCCCTTTTCATGAAGACTTCCGCGGCGATGCGGAGGTGGCCGGTCTGAGTCCGGGTGTAATTCCGTATGATCGATCCGATCATGCCGTTCATGAGGCCGCCCACGACCATGTTGGTGAAGACGGCGGCGAAGACGCATACGACCGCTAAGGCCGTTCTGAGGCGGTTCCGCAGCACGTTGCGGAAAGCCATCTTGATCAAGAGCCACATGCTTTCCCCCTTCCGCTCAGACGAAGCGCAGGGCGCGGGTGATAGTCATCCTCCCCGCTTTACGCGCGGGAATCCAGCTGGCGATGAGGGCCATGGCGAAGGAGAAGAAGAATCCGAAGGCCATGGCACCCGGGTTCCACTCCCCGTACAGGATGCCCCAGACCGGGATGCCGCCCGTGTCCATGCCCTTGGCCATGCTGGCCACGTCCATGCCCACGTAGACCGCCAGGAGGTCCAGGCAGAATCCGAAGGCGACTCCCAGGAAGCTCCCGACGAGGCCGATCATGGCCCCCTCGGCCAGGAAGAGGGAGGTGATCTCCCGTCGCTTCATGCCGAAGGCCCCCAGGACGCCTATCTCCCTCACCCTGGCGTAGACCGCCATCAGGATGGTGTTGACGATGCCGATGCCGGAGATGAAGAGGAGGACGGCCACCAGGACGTAGCTGAAGCCCCGCTTGGTCTTGGACACGGCCAGGATGTCCGCGCTTGTCTCGTTTATGGAAGAGACGCTCATGCCGGGCAGGGCTTTGCGCAGCTCGGCGGCTATCCTGTCCCCCTCCCTGAGGAAGCCCTTGAGGGTGGCGGGCCGCTTGATGGCCGTGTAGAGCTCGGTGACCAGGCCCTCCAGGTCCAGGAAGGGCTCCGCGTCCGCGTAGGAGATATAGGCGTTGCCCGAATTGATGTTGGGATCGGGGGTGACAGCCAGCCCGATCACCTTGAATTCCGCCCCCCGCTGAGTCCCGTAGCGGGAAGTGGCGAAGACGTTGGCGTAGTCGCCTATGCCCAGGCCGGTAGCGGAAGCCAGGTCCGAGCCCAGGATGATGCAGGGTTCATCTGTAGCGGAGGCCGGGAGCCAAGCGCCCTCCACGGCTTCCTTGAGGGTGAATACCCGCGGGTCTTTGGCCGGGTCTATGGCGGCCAGGAGGACGGGCATGTCGCCCAGGGGGCCCTGGACCTGGCCGATAAAGCGGGTGCGCGGGGTTACGGCCGTGACGCCCCTCACCCGCTCCGCGGCGGCGATGGCAGCGGCGGGATCGGGGATGCCGTCCACCAGGGGTGCGGACAGGCGCCGCTCGGCGTAGGCCGTCGTGGCGATCCGCTCGCTCGACTCTGAGAAGCGGGCGATGGAGTCCACGGCGCCGGTGTCGAAGCCGCCCATGATGCAGTCCATCCAGATGAAGAAGCCGATGGAGATGGCCATAGTGAGGACGGTCAGGAGGGTCCGGCGCTTGTTCCTGAGGACGTTGCGCAGGGCGATGCGAGGTATGGGGCCCATGCTAGGCCTTCCTCTCGTCCGCGTGGACCTGGCCGTCGCGGATGGTCACGATGCGGCGGGCCTTCTCCTGGACCAGCCTGTCGTGGGTGGAAAAGATGAAGGTGACGCCGCGCTTGGCGTTGATGTCTTGCATGATGGAGACGATCTCGGTGGCTGTCACGGAGTCCAGGTTGGCGGTGGGCTCGTCCGCCAGGACCAGGATGGGGTCTTTCACCAGGGCCCGGGCGATGGCCACCCGCTGCTCCTGGCCGCCCGAGATCTCGCGCGGGTAGCGCTTCTCCATCCCGCCCAGGCCAACTGCCTGGATCATCTCGCGGGCCTTAGCCGCGGTCTCCGCTCTGGAGAGCTTGCGCTCGATGACGATGGGAAGCTCCACGTTCTCCTGTATGGTGAGGACGGGGATGAGGTTGTAGGACTGGAAGATGAAGGAGATGCGGCTCTTGCGGTATTCGGCCAGCTCGTTCTCCTTGAGGGCGTGCAGCTCCTTGCCCTCGTAGACCACTTTGCCGGACGTAGGCAGGTCAAGGCAGCCCACGATGTTGAGGAGGGTGGTCTTGCCCGAGCCCGAGGGCCCGACGATGGCTAGGAACTCGCCCTTCTCGACGCTGAGGTCCACGCCCCTCAGGGCTTCCACGGCCTGGGTTCCGGCGCGGTAGGTCTTGCGCAGCCCCGCTAGCTCCAGTACGCTCATCATCGCTTCCTTTCCGCCGCTGCAAGGCGGCGAGGGGCCGACGGCGCGCCCGCAGGAGCGCCCCGGCCTCGGCATCGCTTAAAATACTCTATTGGCAAAAATGATCTATTATGAAATATCTCCAATGCCCCGGCCGTCGCCCGCAGGCTCGGCCAGACCAGCCTTCAGGGAGGCCAGTATGGATTCCATCCGGGAAATGTAGGCCGCCAGGGCCTCCTCTCCTCTGGCTTCAAGGGCCACCTCGGTGTAGGGCTTCTTCCCGCGGAAGCTCTTCTCCACCCGCAGGTAGCCGGCCTCCTCGAGGTTCCTGAGCTGGACCGAAAGATTGCCGGCGCTCAGGCCCAACTCGTCGCGCAGCTCGGTGAAGGATGCCCGGCCCGCCTCGGAGGAGGCCAGGCGGCTCAGGATGGCAAGACGCGCCGGTTCGTGGACGAGTCTGTCCACAGCCTCCGGGACGGGGGCGGATGGACTCATTTCCCGCGCTTCCTTCCTATGGAGACAAAGGAAAGGACGGCGAAGGCCAGGAAGATGCCGCCCATGCAGATGGCCAGGGCCAGGAAGGGCGCAGCTTCCACATAGAAGATGGCGCTAAGGCCCGTGGCCATGCCCCAGTAGCCTAGGAAATAGAATTCCTTGAGGCCGGAAGCCGCGGCGATGTCGTTCATGGGGAAGGCCATGGCGCAGGAGACGATGGAAATCCCAAGCCAGGGGTGGCCGGAAACCGCAGCGATGACGCAGCCCCCAAGGATGACGACGACGGCCCCGATGGTGTTGTGGACCATCGAGCCTGAGGAGTAGTAGAGGGCCAGGAATTCTCCCAGGCTGGAGACGCTGGACATCTCGCGGACACGCGCCTTCATCGATATGAATTTCAGGACAGCGCCGGTCAGTATCAGGAGGAGGACCGTAGCTATGAGAACGGTTTGAATGCTCCCAGGTATGTCTCTGTAGGAGCCGAAGGAGAGGCTGAGGAAGTGGGCCGTGAGCGAGAAGCCCGTGAGGGCTATGCCCATGATGAGGGAGATGGTGCCGAGCTGCCGACCCACCATCATCTCCCTGATGGCGCTGTGGTTTTTCCGGATCGATGCCTTCAGGGTGCGCATGTCGCTGATGAGGGCTTCGATCTTTTCCCTGTCATCCATCACATCCTCCGTAAACTGGTTTATAAGATAAACCTGTTTATAATATTATAAGTTTTTCTTCTTCTGTCAAGAGGCAAACAGCTCTGTCCCCGGGCAGCTCGGACTTAACCTCAGTCCATGGAGGGCTGAGCGGGTTGAGGCTCTGTCCCTCGAGACCTGTCACAGGATGGGCATGCATATCGCTGCCGGGATAAGGGGTAGGGATAAAGCTTTCTATTGATTAGAAATATTCAAGTAGGGGAAAAGGGCGGGAGCTCTTTCCCCTTGGCTCGATCATCCCTTTCCGCCCTGTTTGGGCGGTTTTCTTCCTTTAGTAAGCGTTTTTCTTTTAACCGGGGCTGAGGGCTTCGGGGTCCGGGGCATCGCGCGGGGAGCTGGAGAGGGAGCCTGGGCATCGATGCCGAGGTAGGGTACTGTAGCCCCGGTTAATCGATATTCCAGGGCCCCGGTCTTCCCATCATGCTGAGGCTTCCCGGCCGAATCCCGGGTCTCCCGAGCGTTTCTGATGAGGTCCCCGGGCTCATGGGGAAGGGCCAGGCCGCGCAGAAGGGAATAGCCCTTACGGCCGCAGCAGTAGTGCATCCTCCCCCCCTCAGGATCAGGCATGGATTCCGATACGATGCGCAGGGTCTCGGCCTGGCCCTCGGCGTCCTCGGGCTTGTCGATGGCTTCAGCGCCGGGGCCGGGCTTGCGGGCGAAGATGAAGGAGAGGCTGGCGCGGGCCTTGGGTAGGCCGGCCCTTGCCGAGAGGGTCTCCAGCCCTGCGGGGACGCCCAGGGGCTCGAAGGCGAAGTGGCACCAGGGGCGCTTGCCCCGGGCCAGGGTCATGGCCCTCCCGTCACTCGAACGCACCAGGGCCTGGCCGTCACGCCCGCCGGCTTTGTCCTGGATGAAGTGGCCGGGCATGGGGCAGGGCTCATGGTGGGGGCAGGGCGATAGGATGGACCAGCCCTGGGCGATGAGCTCGGCGCGCAGGGCGGAGAGCATGCTGGCGGCTCGGGCGTCCCCGGAGTCTATCACAAGAAGGCGTCCCCTCGGGCTTAGGGGCGACGAGAGGATGCGAGCGGCGTGGGCGGCCCGCTCGCGGGCCGGCAGGGGCCGGCCCTGGTCCAGCTCGCTCAGAAAGTAGGCCGCCGCCGAGAGGGCGTGCAGGCCGCGCAGGGGCCGGTCGGCCCCCTGGCGCAGGGGAACTATTTTCCAAGATGGTAATTTACCCTCAATATTCATGGCCAGGTCAGCCAGGATCTCTTGCCCGGCGTCCAGGGCGGAGGGGACGCGGTCCAGGGCGCGCAGCTCCAGGGGCCGCCCTCGCAATCCGGGGAAGGCCAGCCAGAGGGCTATGCCCAGGCTCAGGGGGCCGGCGCCGAAGTCCGCCATGGAGGGTTGGGTTTCCAAGAAGCCCAGGTCAAGCTGGGGGAGGAGGCGCAGGTAGCGGTAGACGTTCCAGGGCAGAAAGTAGCGTAGATAGGCGCTGAGGGCCGCCGGCGATGAGAGGTAGGCCGGGCGGCGGTAGTCGCGCTCGCGGGTAAGGCCGGCCCAGAGATCGCGCACGTCCCCGGGCAGCTCACGCTCGCGGCGCCTGTCAAGGGGCCGGACACGCTTGATCGAGTCCAAGAGGGCCTGCATGAGCTGGGGCAGCTCAGGCGCGGGTGGCGGGAAAAGGCGCTGGCTCCCATGCTCGGGCATGGGGGCCAGTATATATTCATTCGCGGGGCGGAAGAAGGGGGGCTTAGCAGGCTATGGAAGCTCATGACAAAGGCGCTTTCGCCTTTGTCATGAGCCTGTCAGGACTTTAAGCGCTTCAGGTCCGCGCGGATGGGCTTGAGGGCGATGCAGAGGTCGCGGCAGGCGAAGCTCGCCAGGACCTGTTTCCGCCTGCGCTTTCCCGAGCCTGCCATGCAACTGATAGACAGCTTCGTCCCGGCGGGCGGCCGCGGCCGAGCCCTCTTTTTCTCCTCTCCGCCTGACTGGACCACCAGGAGGAACCTGCCCCGGTAATCGGTCTTGCACTTGGCCATGGCCGAACCCTCTTTGGGATCGCCCATCTCCAGCTCCATGCCTGCGATGGGTTTGCCGCTCTTGTCCTGGAGGACGCCCACGACGGCTCCCAGGAGGCCGCCGGGCAGGACGATGGAATCAGGAATAACCTTGGCGTAGCGCTCGCCCTTGGGCTTGTTGATCGTCCCGGTCTTGAGCTTGCCCATGAGGAAGTCGGCCGCGTCCGAGGGTGCCAGGCGGAAGCGGTCCTGGACGGCCAGGCCCGGATCGGTGTAGGCGCGCTGCTTCTCGAAGGGGATAGCCTTCAAGGCTCCTGGATAACGCTTGATGTCATAGACGATGCCGGTGCGCCGGTCGGCCACGTAGCGCAGGTCATTTTTCTTGGGCACGATCACGACGTTGCGGTATTCGCCCAGTCGCTCATCGCCCCTGGTCTGGCGCATGTAGACCGGATAGACGCCCGGCTTCGCGTCCGGATAGATCTGGAAATAGAGCTTGAGGTTCTTGAGCCTCTCCCCCTGCTTGATTCCCAGAACCTTCCGATCCAGGACGACGCCCTTGATCTTGCCAACCCGGCCGCCCTTGAGGCGCAGGTAGCGCTCCGGCCCCGTGACGATGGAGGCTTTTCCCCCGAGGCCGGGAGGGAGAGGCTGTGGGGCAGGTGCAGCCAGGATGCCCGGGATTCTGGGGCTCGGCTTCACGGGCTTCCCGGGGAGGGGCTGGCCCGTTTCCATGTCGATGGGGATGGCTTCCAGCTCCTCGAAGCCGATGATCTTGGCCCCGGCTAGGACCTTGGAGGGTATGCGCAGGATGACGTCACCGGCCGGAAAGGCTTGGGCGTCCACCTCGAGACCGTAGGACTTGGGGCTGTGCGGGACGAAGCCGGGTTGAAAGTCATCGGGAATCTCGGTGAAGTCTTCGGGCTCACCCTCCGGGGCGGTTATGATGCACTTGGGATTGACCGGGTTGGGGTCGGGGGCCGGG
>CAYYCP010000063.1:0-18276 GCA_964470375.1 uncultured Spirochaetales bacterium | reverse complement strand
CGCGCGATGAAAATATCCTTCAGGCGAATGGGGCTGTACCTGGCGCGCAGCTACCCGCCCTGGGTGACACTGCCCTACACTTTCCTGAGTTACGCTTGCCTTTCCTGGTCCCTGAGCGCCTCCAGGAGCGAAACGCCCTCGCTCGGGATCGGCAGCCTGGCCGGAACCCTGACCACGTTCTTCTTTCTCCTCTTCCTTCGTGTCTCGGACGAGATCAAGGACGCCGAGACGGACAAGCGCCTCTTCCCGGACAGGTTGTTCCCCTCAGGTAAAATACTTATCCAGGACCTGCGCTGCCTATGGTGGACCGCCCTGGCTGCCCTGGCCGCCTCGGTGTCCTTCATCTGGCCTCCCTCGCCCTGGGCCATCGGGCTGATAGCCTATTCATTGCTTATGTATAAATACTTTTTCTTCCCCAAAGCCATCTCCGGCAACCTTCTTCTGGCCTTGGCAACCCATAACCCTAGCATGTACATCCTCCAGCTTTGCGCCCTCGGCTTCATTTCCCCGCGCCGGCCGCCCCGGCCCTACGATTTCCTGGTCTGCCTCCTCTTCTACCTGCCCTCCCTCCTGTGGGAGCTCTCACGCAAGGTGCGCGCGCCTTCGCGCGAGACCGAATACCAGACCTATTCGTCAATCTTCGGCTTCAAGACAGCGGCCGCCGCCGCCTTCATCCCGGCCGGCCTGATCTCTCTCTTGGCCTTCATCATGGCGCCTTGCCTTGGCCTTTCATCCTGGGCACTGTACGCCATCGTTGTTGCCTTATCGATCTACGCCGCCAGGATAGTCGTGTTCATGGCACGTCCCGAGCTGCCCCTGCCGACCATAGGCAAGACCGCCCAAGCCTGGGGCCTGGCCTTCTACGGCATCGTCGGCGCGGACATGGCCGCCAAGATCTGGCTCTAGTCGATGGCGGCCATGCGTATGCAGGCAGGCTCCGCCCCGCGCAATGCGTGCGGCGGCAAGGCAGAAGGGCTTCGGCTCATGCGGGCTGCGGGCTTGAGCGTCCCGCCGTGGATCTGCGTGCCGGCCGGCATCTTCGAAGCCGTGGCCGGGAAGGCTATCGACCTCTACCACCGAGGCCTGGCCGGGCTGCGTGCGGAAGAGGAAGAAACCATCCGCGCCCTCTGCCAGGAATCCGAGGAGGCAGCCCGCCGGGCGATAGAGGCGGACGTGGCCAGGGGCAAGGCCGGATCGCTCGCGTGCGTCGCCCGGGATGCCGTGCGCCGGCTGAATGCGCCTCTCCTGGCGGCGAGGTCATCAGCCCTGTCCGAGGACGGCCGAGACTCGAGCTACGCCGGCCAATTCGAGTCTATCCTTGATGTGGACCCTAGGAATGCCGGAGAAGCGGTCGCCCGGTGCTGGCTGGCCTACTTCAAGCCTGGACTTGCGCGCTACCGCTTGGGACAAGGAGGCCCGGGCGGGCGCGGAATGGCAGTCCTCCTTCAAGAAATGGTGCGGCCATCCTTCTCGGGCGTGGCCTTTTCCGTGGACCCGCGCGGCGACATGGGTTCCATTCTCATCGACGCCGTGCCGGGAAGGTCAGAGAACCTGATGCGCGGTGAGACCGCTCCGGAGCGATGGTCGGTCGAAAGGCGCAGTCTGCGCGCCAGGCTGGAGCAGGCCCGGGCCGAAGGGAGGGTCCTCGACGATAGGCTGGCCGCCAGGCTGGCCCGGTTGTGCCTGCGGGCCGAGGGGGCCCTGGGAACCTGGGTGGATTTCGAATGGGCCTATGATGGTGAATTCCGGGCCCTCCAGGCCAGGCCGATCACGGCCCTCCCGCGCGGGCCGCTGCGGATGCTCGATAACGGCAACATCGTAGAGAGCTATCCGGGCATCTCCTCGCCGCTCAGCTTCAGCTTCGCCCGGCACGCCTATTCAGCCATCTTCGCCAACCTGACGCGGCGCATCGGCCTGGGGAGGGGAGTGTCGGCCCGCCGAGGAGAGTCTCCTCGGCCCATGATCGAACGTTTCATGGGCAGGATCTATTATGACTTGCAGGCTTGGTACGATATGTACTCGCGTTTGCCCCTGGCATCGCGCTTCATTCCCCTGTGGGAGAAAATGATGGGCATACCGCCCACGTTCTCCCGCCCCGCCGAGCGCACCTCTCCGGCGGGGCGCCTGGCCGAGCTGGAGCGGAGCCTCCTCATCCTGACCAGGACATTGATCGAGTTCGCCCGCATGCCTTCATCAGCGGCGGCCCTCCTGGCCCGTTTCGACCGCACGGAGGCCGCCTTCCTCAAGGCCTTTTCCCGGGACATGGATTCGGCGAAGCTGAAAAGCGCCTACCTCGAACTCTGCCGGCGCATGCTCGACGGCTGGGAGCTCACCCTGCTCAACGACGGCTACGCCTTCATCGGCGCGGCCCTCGCCCGCAAGGCCATCCGCGCGGTGGTCGGGGGTGTGCGGGCCTCCGAGGTCTTCAACGGACTCCTCTGCGGCTTCAAGGGGGTGGAGAGCATGGAGCCTCTCCGCGGAGTCCTCAGGATGGCCGGGATCATCTCCTTCTCGCCCGCCCTGACCGCGAGGGCGCTGGCCGCCCCCGGCGAGAAGGCGGTCCGCCTGGAGGTCCCGCCCGACTGCGGGACACGGGAGCTGTCCGCGGCTGACGACTTCAACGCGGCCCTGGAAACCTACCTGGCGCGCTACGGCGCGCGCTCCCCCGAAGAGCTCAAGCTGGAGACGCCCAGTTACGCCGAGGCCCCTTGGATCTTGATAGGCCGTGTCGGAGCCTACGCGGCCGCGGGCCTGATCGCGGAGGATATGCAGGAGCGGGAACGCGCGGTCCGCGTCCGCGTGGAGGCCTCCCTGAATCCTGGCTGGAAGGCCTTCCTTCTCAAACCCATCGTGCGGGCCGCGATACGCATGGCGGGCAGAGCCATAGCTTTCCGCGAGGCCAGCCGGATGGCCAGGGGACGCTTCTTCAGGATGGCCAGGATGGTTTTCATTGCGGCCGGCAGACGCCTGGCCGAGGCCGGCCGCCTGGATCAGGCTGAGGATGTATTCTATCTCGAGGAGGATGAGGTCCTGGATGCCCTTGACCTGGATCCGCGCACCGCGGACCTGAGGACGATGATCGCCCGGCGCAGGGATGCCGACAAACCCTTCCACGGTATAGAGGCTCCCGAACGCGTTCTGTGGAAGGGCGACTTGGAGGATGCTCAGGCCTGGTTCTTATCTGTATCCGATAAGGGCATGCCCGGGCGGCTGCCTTCCGATTCCGATGCCGTGCGCGGCCTCGGCTGCTCCCCCGGCCGGGCCAGGGGAATGGTCCTGGTCGTGAGCGACCCGGAGACTGTCCTCGACGCGAAGGGTAGGATCCTGGTCGCCCGCTCCACCGATCCCGGCTGGATATTCATCATGGCAGAAGCCGCAGGGCTTATCGTAGAAAAGGGCAGCCTTCTCTCTCACAGCGCCATTGTCGGCCGCGAACTGGGCCTGCCCACCATCGTCGGGGCGGAAGGGGTCTTGGAGGCCTTCAGGACCGGCGACACGGTCGAGATGGACGGGGCCACTGGAGAGGCGCGCATCCTGGGCCGCGGGGGCTGAAGAGCTTCAGCCGGCAAGGCGTCCGTCTTTCAGGCACACGCACCGGTCCGCCAGGGCCTCCAGCCTGGCGTCGTGGGTGGCCACGATGGCGGTGGCGCCGCGCTCGCGGACGTAGGCGTGCAGGGTCTCTATGACCAGCATGCCCTGGTCGCTGCGTAGGTTGGCCGTGGGCTCGTCGGCCAGGACCAGCTGTGGCCCGCCGCAGAGGGCCCGCGCCAGGGCCACCCGCTGACGCTCGCCATGGCTCATCCCCGAGGCCCGCCTTTCCCCGAGGGCCTGGATTCCGAGGTTGGCGAAGGATTCCCTGGCGATCCGCTCGGCCTCCCGCCGCCCGTGCCCGGCGAAGCGCAGGGGCAGCTCGGCGTTCTGGTAGCCGGTGAACGAATCTATCAGGAGGAAGTTTTGGAAGACGAAGCCTATCCTGCGCGCGCGCAGGGCCTGCAGGGAGGCGTCGTCCATGCCGGACAGATCCGCACCGAAAAGCGCGACCCTACCAGCGCTCGGCCTGATGAAGCCGGCCATCAAGGTCAGCAGGCTGGTCTTGCCGCTGCCGCTCGGGCCCATGATGAGGACGAGCTCGCCCCTCTCAGCGCTCAGATCGATGTTCTCAAGTATCCAACGCGCTTCCCCGCCCTCTTCGATCCTTTTGCCGACTCCCATAAGCTCAACAACATTCATTTCAGCCCTCCCTGCCGCGAAAGGCTTCCAGGGCGTAGAAGCGCGAGAGCCTGCGGGCGGACAGGGCTGAACTCAGCATGGAGATGCACAGCACCGCTCCGGCCACCAGGATGGCGTGCTGGGGATAGAAGGCGGTCTCGAGCTCCGGGCTGAAGGCCCGCACGGCCAGCTTTACGGGGAAGAAAAGGGCCGTCCCCAGACAGGCCCCGCCCGCGCCCAGGAGGGCGGCCTGGCCCAGCACCAGCGAAGGGACGAAGGCGGGCGGCGCCCCCAGGGCCTTCATGATGACGAATTCCCTGCGCCTCTCCAGGATCGAGAGCGAGAAGAGCAGCACGAGGATCACGGACAGGACGCTGGCCCCCATCACGGCTATGATGAGGAGGAAAGCCAGGAAGCCGTTCTGCATCTCCAGGACGTTATTGCGCAGGAAGGCCGGGGCATCCAGGATGTTGAGGTGCGGATGGTCCGCGCGCAGTCCTTCCAGGGCCGCCCGCGCATCGATGCCTTCCTTGAAGCGTATGGGCACGAAGCTGATGAGGCCGGGCATGCCGATGAAGTACTGGGCCCGGGGCAGGCTGACGAAGGCGTATTGGATGACCATGGCGTTGGTGTTGTCCGACAGGCCGACTATCTCGAGGTCGGCGTCCTGGATCCTGATGCGGTCGCCTATCCCCAGACGATGCTTACGGGCGAATACCCGGTCCAGGACTATCTCGTCCATGCCCTCCGGCTGGCGGCCCTGGACCAAGGCAGGCGGTCCGCCCATGCTCTCGCCCGGGCGGTAGCCGGCCAGGAAGAGCGTGTAGTCGCGCCCGTCCAGGCTCACCGAGGCCAGGATGAGGAGGACCGGTGAGGCCGATGAGACGGAGGGATCATCGCGGATGGACGCGTAATCCTTGAGGCTCATGATGGAGGATCCCCTGATGATGTTCGTTGAGCTGCGCTGCAGGGCCCAGGCGTCCGCGTCCGTCTTGCGGATGTAGTCGACCGCACCCTCGTTCACCCCCTGGTAGACCGACCAGAGGAAGAGCATGAGGAGGGTGCAGACGCCCACGACCGCCACGGTCATGGCCAGCCTGCCGGGATCCGTGAGTAGCGGATTCCTGATGGCCATGGACGGGATAATACCACGATTCGGCCCCCCTCGCGCCTCCCCCACCCTCTGCGCGGCGCAGGCGGCGGGGCTTGGACTCCCTCCGGCCCGGCATTATCATTACGGGGAGATGATAGGAAACCTGGTTTTCTTCTTCTACCTCGCGTCGCTCCTCTCCGGGTGCCTAGCCATGGGCATCTCCGGGGGGCTCTACCTGAGCTTCAGGCAGGATGCGGTGCGACGCTTCATCCCCGTACTCCTGTCCCTCTGGATGATCGTCCTGATGCTCGCCATCCAGCGCTTCTTCAGCCTCAGCGGCCAAGAGCCCGGGGCATTCTTCTCGCTCGCCGAGGGCGCGCTGAACATCGCCGGTCCCTGCCTTCTCGTCTATTCCATGCCGGTATTCGCGCATTCGGCCCTGGCCAGCGGCCCGCCGCGGGCCTTGAAGCCCGCCCTCCTGGGAGCTGTCTTCCTGGAAGCCCTCCTGGGCATCTACGGCATGGTCTTCCGCGTACAGGCCATCTACGATTACGTCCTCACCCCCGTCCTCTTCATGAGCGTGCTCTACTCGCTCGCCCTCATCCTGGCCAATTGGCGCGGGATCGCTCTGCGCGGGCTCAGGACCGCGCTCAAGGTCTTTTTCTTCGTCACCATCCCCTTCGGGCCCGTGATCCTTGTCGAGCTGTACCGCTCCCGCATCCCCTTCCTCAAGGATCTCGACGCCTTCGAGCTCTTCTCGACTCCCCTCTACTTCCTCGTCCTGAACGGCCTCTCGGTCCTCTTCGCCCTGACCTATTTCAACCGCCCGGCCTACTTCCAGGGCGGCAGGCTCACACCGGCCTTCCTGGCGGAATTCGCGCTCACCAAGCGCGAATCGGAGATCGTCGAATGGCTAGTGCAGGGCAAGAGCTACAAGGAGATTTCCGAGGCCCTCTTCATCTCCTTCAAGACCGTCGACAACCACGTCCAGAGCATCTACCAGAAGACCAAGGTCAGGAGCCGCATCCAGCTCCTCAACCTGGTCCGCAGCAACGCGGCCTCGAAATAGGGAGGATCCCCTAGGAAAACCGGGGACATTCCCCATTCCCCGGGCTGGCCCCCGGCGGTACCCTCATGGCCATGCGAAGAAAGAACGCCGCCGTCGCGGCCTTGACGGCCATCCTTGCCCTCGGCCGAATGGCCGCTGAGAGCGGAGCCCTCTTGCCCGCGGCGGAGGCCTGGGGCGGACCCCAATACGCCTCCATCGCCTTGAACCTCACGCGGGCGTTCGGCGCCTACGCGGGCCTCGGGTACAATATCCTCGTCGGGGATCCCCTCCCCGGCATCGCGGCCGGGCGGCTATCGTCCCTGGCCGTCAACGTCGGCGTGAGGAACCGTTAATGCATACACGGGCCGGGAATCTCGCCCGACGTTGACGCGGCGCGTATCACGGGGCTATCTTGCTCGCTATCTGGAGGCGTCTTACGGCAAGGCGCGGAGTTGCTTTCGGCCGCCGGGACGCGCGATTGGAGGAAGCCATGGGAAGCGTGAGGAAGACGCCGAGGAGCCGGAGAGCCTGGAACCTGAGCCTGGCGGGCCTCGTCCTGGCAGCTTTGGTCGTGGTAGCCTGTGCCGGCTCGCCCGAGGCCGAGGACCGGGTGGACAGTGTTGCGGCGGCCAGCCTGGTTCCCGAAGGGCAGGAAGACATCAAGGAGGCCCTCGAACCCGTCAGCGACGGGGTGAGGACCCTGGTGGTCTACTACACCTCGGGGAACGCCAGCGAGCGCGTGGCCGCGGACATCGCCGCCATTTTCGGCGCCGACCTGGAGAGGATAATCGAGAGCCGGCCCAGGAAGTGGAGCTTCTTCAGCGGGGGAGCCGCGGCCATCTTCGGGACCTCGGTGAAGCTGGAGCCCGACGTCCACGATCCGGCGGATTATGGGCGGGTCTTCGTCCTCAGTCCCGTCTGGGCCTGGCGTATGGCCCCTCCGGTGCGGTCCTGGCTCAAGGCCCATGCGGGATCCCTGCCCGAGGCCGCTTACGGCACCATCTCCGGCGATACCGAGCCGGAGAAGATCGTGGCGGCCATGGCCAAGCTGGCCAAGCGTCAGCCCTTCGCCTACGCCGGCTTCTCAGAATCGGATTTCGAGCCGGAGAACCGCGCCAGGTATATTGAGAAGCTCCGCTGCCTGAGCGGAATAGACAAGAGGTGAGACGATGCCCAACCAGTGGATCCACGCTGATGTCGAGGTAGGGGGACTTCGCTTCCACTACCATCGCGCTGGGCTGGGTAAGCCGCGCTGCCTGGTGCTGACCCACGGCTTCACCGACGACGGCCTGTGCTGGAGCCCCGTGGCCAAGGCCCTGGAGGGCCGCTACGATGTCGTCATGCCCGACATGCGCGGGCACGGGCGCTCGGCTAGGGTAAGGCCCGGGGACAGGGTGGACATGGCCGAGGACCTGGCCGGCATAATCCGCGCCCTGGGCCTCCGCGAGCCTATCCTGTGCGGGCACTCCATGGGAGCCATGACCACCTATCAGGCCGTCCTCCGCTATCCGGAGCTGGCGCGGGCTGTTGTCCTGGAAGATCCGCCCTGGTGGATGGAGCCCTGGCCGGCCGATAGCCCCGCCTTGACGGATAATCCCTTCGTGGCCTGGGCCAGGAGCCTACCGGACATCAGCCTAGAGTCCCTCCTGGAGGGCTACCGCAAGGATCATCCCACGTGGCCCGATGACCTCATCCAGGCCATGTGCGAGTCCAAGAAGTCCATGGATCAGGGCATCATCGACATCATGGCCCCGAAGATGAACAAGGCTGAGGGTCATTGGACCCGGACGATAGGCTCGCTCGCCTGCCCTCTCCTGGTGATCACGGGGAATCCCGCTCTGGGCGGCATCGTCAGCCCCGAGGTGGCGGATCAAATCACCCGGCTCAACCCCCGCGCCCGGGTTGTCAACGTGCCCTCGGCCGGCCACCTCATCCGCTTCGACGCCTTCAAGGACTTCATGGCCGCCCTGGAAGCCTTCCTGGAAGGGATTGCTTGAGGCGCCGAGGATACCCGGCGGCTATTATTCTCTGCGCCTTTCTCCTATTAGCCGCCCCCGCTTTCTCGCAGACGGCGATGGCCGACGAAGGCAGGGCATTCAGCTTCGGAATATCCCTCATGGCGAATTCGCCCGCGGAGCTGTGCCTCTCGATGGCCTTCGCGGCTGCGCATGTCGGAGAGTACCTGATTCGCTGGAGGCCTTCTGCGGGATGACCCGGTGAAGGGTGCGGGGCCGTTCCGGGTATCCGCTTTTCCGGCCCCGGGCGTGGTATCATGATGTCCATGAAAACCATCACGCATTTGCATGTGACGCACCGTTTCCTGCGGGGCCCGGTGGCCTTGGCCGCCCTCTGCGCTCTCGCGATCGGCCTCGAGTCCTGCCAGAGCGCGGGAAAGAGGTATCCTCCGGGGCTTTCGGACTCCCTGGCCCGGAACATGGGCATCTGGGAGGAGGAGCGCCAGGAAGAGGCCGCGGCCGAGATTGAGCGCGTCCTCCTGGCGGCCCCCTCTCCTGACCCCTACCTCTGGTACGACCTGGCCCTGCGCTACAAGAGGACCGGACAGATGGGCAAGGCCATGGAGTGCATGGAGAGGGCCATCGCCGCGGACCCGAGTTTCGCCCTGGCATTCTACGCCAGGGGGACGATGCGCCTCTGGGACATGGGCGAGTCCGATGCCGATGAGGAGGCCGGCATGGCCGACCTGCGCACCGCCGCCGCTCTGCGCCCCGCCGATGCGGAGATCGTCCTCACCCTGATCGAGCAGCTGCGATGGAAGGAGGGCGCCCGGGCCGAGATCGAAACCCTCTTCAAGGGCCTCCTCCAGGGCGATCAGAGCGATCCTGAGGCCTACCGCGTCCGCGCCGAGCTGAGTCTTGCCTGGGACGAGAAGGCCGCGGCCGCTGACAACGCCCGCCAGGCCCTGGCCCTGATAGGGAAGGAGCGCAATTCCGGGCAGCGGGCCTACCACATGAAGCACCTCGTGCCGATCCTCTATCAGGTGGGCATGGAGGCCGATGCAGATGCCCTAGTGGCCGACATCATGGCTTCCGACCTGGAAGACGCCTGGCTTTACTGGAGCCTTGGCTCGGCCTGCTTCGATGCCGGGCGCTACTCTGAAGCCCGTGCGGCCGTCGAGGCCGGGCGGAGCCACGACCCCTTGGTACCGCTGGACATGGAATTTATCTCAGCAATCTCGGCCTTGCTTGCCCGGGGAACGACGGACGCCGCGCTGAACGCCGCCGCGGCAAGATCCCTGCGCCTGGTCGCCGAGGGGCATGACGATTGGCTCTCCCGCTCCGCCGCCCTCTTCGCCCTGAAGGGCATTTTAAACCAGTCCGATGGCATCGACCGGGCCGCTTTCGAAGCCGAGTTCGCCGAAAAGTGGGGACCTCTGGAGGAACATCGCGCGGACATGGCCTGGCTGGACGCCCTGCTGAAGCTCGCCGACAACCGCTGAGGCAGGCCGAGGATTCCCGGGCCGGGTGGAGGGCGCCGCGCTTCCACATCGGCCCCGCTTCACGGTATCGTGGCGGCTATGATAAAGGCCTTGGCCCTGGATTACGGCAACGTTATCTCAGAGCCCCAGGACGAGAGCTGTTACGCCCGCATGGCCGCCCTCTCCGGCCTGGAGCCGGCCTTCTTCATGCGTGCCTTCTGGAAATACCGGCCCGACTTCGACGCGGGCAGGATCAGGGGCCGGGAGATGTACCGGGATGTCCTGGCCGAAGCGGGCCTATCCGGTGACGGTGCCCGCCTGGACGCCCTTGCCGACGCCCTCCTGGAGGAGGATATGTCCTCCTGGGCTCGCGTCTCCATGCCCGTCACGGCTTGGGCTCTCTCCATCAAGGCTGCGGGGTACAAGCTTGGCGTCCTCTCCAACATGCCCTTCGATTTCCTGGAGCGCTACGGCGCCGGAATCCGCCTCTTCAAGGAGGCCGACGCGGCCGTCTTCTCCTGCGACCACGGCCTGATCAAACCCGACCCCGCCCTCTACCGCATCCTCGTCGGGAAGCTGGGATGCGAACCGGAGGAGATCGTCTTTTTCGACGACGTCCAGGCCAATGTGGAGGGCGCGCGCGCCGCGGGCATCAAGGCCCTCCTGTGGAAGGGGCTTGAGAACGCGCAACGCGATTGGGAAGGTGCCTTGGTGGCCGGGCGCGAGGGCGCGCGGCGTGGATGAAGCGCGATGAGTTCCGTGTAGGAGGGGATGGAAAATGGGCGATGGAATCCGCGTTTCCACTGATAAAGCCGACATCGATATAGAGGCGGTTCGGCGCTACCTTAACGATATCTCCTATTGGGCCAAGGATCGCTCCATCGACACCATTCAGAAGTCCATCGAGCACTCCAGGTGCTACAGCCTCCTCCTGGGGGACACATTCATCGGCTTCGCCCGTTTGGTCACGGACTACGCCACATTTGCCTACCTCTGCGACGTCTTCGTCCTCCCTGAATACCAGGGCCAAGGCCACGGTTCCGTCCTCCTGAAGGCCATCACGGAGGATGCCGAGCTCAGTGGCTTCAGGCACTACCTCTTCACCCGCGACGCCTTCGATTTCTACCGCCACTTCGGCTTCAGCCAGGACGAGGCCCTGGGGAAGAAGCTCATGGTCCGGGGCTAAGCGCGCGCAGGGACGGGGAGAGGCTCAGGCTCCATGCCGGGAGGAGCGATGCGCACAGAATCGTCGCTTCAGCGCAGGCTCCTCAGCCCTGACATGCCTAGACCGCCTTCTTAATGGCCTCTACGGCGCGGGCCGCTTCTTGCCTTGAGCGCAGGCCGATGAGGATCTGGAAGAACCCGCCCATGGCCTGGCCGATGAGGGAGTCCATGCTGATCCCGGCATCCCCGAGGGCCCGCGTCACCTGGTGGCAGACGCCCGGACGGTCCTCCCCGCGGACGAGGACCATCGGCCTGTCCAGGGGCTTGAAGCCCGCCCTGAGGGCGGCCTCTTCCGCCTCTTTCCCGCTGATGGGGCTGACATCCACGATCTTTCCTTGGTTACCCAGGACGAGCTCAAGGTCGAAGGCCGCGAGCGATTCCAGGACACGGGCCATCTCGCCCGGCCTGTCATCGACCTCAGTCCTCCAGATGGCAACTTCTTTCGCTTGGATCAGCATAGCTCTTCCTCATCTGTGTGCGTCCACGTCCACGTCCGCGAGCTTAACGGCCGCCCAAGCCCGACCCCGTACTGCGGGAAATCACGGGGAATGAAATAATGTATATCGACGCCACTACCGCCGAACCGAGAAGGCCTTTTAGAAACGACATGCCATGATCCCTTTTATGCCGATAGCATGAATCGGTTGATGGCCTTTGTTCTGTGAGCGCCGCGGAGTCAAGGCGCTCCAAGGACAGTGGCTTCATCGATTCCGCCAGTCCATGACCGCTCGGGTGGCGTAGCCGAGAGGGATGCGTTCCTGCTCAAGGCGATTATCCGAAGCCACGGGGGCGAGGCGGCGGAACAGCCCAAGCTCCGATTCGCTCAATCCGGTCGGTTCCTGCGCGGCGTCGATCGCGGCGTCTGATCGGTACTCGGGGAAGCGCTCGAAGGTCTCCTTGTCCATGAGAAGGGCCTCGGTATTGGGGAAGCGGGCGCGGAAGGCACCGAGGATGCGCAGGCCGTGAGAATCGATGTCTCCCCAGTAGCCGATCCGGCGGGACGCCATCCAGTCTATGGAGCGGATGTTCCTGGCCGCGTAGCCCGATCCGAAGACGGCGATCGTGCCCTCCATGGCGGGAAGGGTAAGGAAGGCGTCGGCCCGCCCGAAGGTCGTTTTGTTTTCCACGACCAGGATGCGCTCGATCTCGGACATGTCGAGGAGCCCGAACTGATCCAGGGGGAGGCTGAGGTCGTCGATCCCGGAGAAGCGCGAAAGGGCGGTCTTGCGGTCGAGGATGCGGATCCGCACCATGGGCTGGGGCTTCCTGAGCCCGAATCGCTCCTCGACATCGGCCATCTCGGGGATGGCGCCGTTCGGGGAGACTAGGTCCAGGAGCTCGCGGATGAGGGCTTTACGCGATTCCACGTACTTCGTGTCATCCACTGCGGGGATTTCGCGCATGTACAGGCCGGACGCGGGATTATCCTTGAGCCAGGAGAGAACCGCCAGGATGCGCGGCCATTCGCCCGAGCGCTCGACGACGGCCCGGGGCTTTGAGGCGATCCAGGGGAGAAGGGCGGGGAAGGAAGACGCGACTAGATCGACGTCCGATCGGAAGCGCTCGGCTTCCCGGACTTTGCCGATGAAGGAGAGGTAGGAGACCCGATCCGGGAAGGAGATCGAGACGGGGAAGCGTTGCGTCCCCGCGAGGCGGTCGCGGCGATCTTCCCATTCGACATGATAGGATCGTCCCGGAAGGAATTCGTCGCTGCCCTCCCTAAGCGCCGCGAGCTCCGCCCTCAGCGTATCCCAGCGCGCGGCGGCCTCTCCGCTCCTGGCTTTCGCGAAGGGTAAGCGCAGGGGAAAGGGGTTTTCCCCCAGGGCGTCCGCGGAAAGGACGTCCTCGTAGCGCTTCAATGCCTTTTCCCTGATCTCGGCGGGGCCGATCACGTCCCGCCCCCCGAAGCGGCTCTCGCGGCCTTGCCCTCGCGGTAGTCCTCGATGCCGAGGCTACGGACCTCGGAGGCGGAGCCCGAGGGGTTCGAGATGAAGTGGATGGAGGAGACGCTGCCCTCGATGACGCCGATCTTTTGGAGGGGCGTCACGAGCACAAGCTGGAGGCCCAGGCTCTCGAAAAGCCTGAGACCGTAGCGGGTGCTTTCCTCCGAGCCCCGGCCGAAGGCCTCGTCGATGACGACCAGCCTAAATCCGCCCTCGGCCCCGCGCGGCCCCTGGCGGTACTGGTGGGCGAGGGCCGAGGCTAGGATCGTATAGGCGAGCTTCTCCTTCTGCCCGCCGGATTTTCCCGAGGAGCTCGAGTAGAATTCCTTTTCCGACCCGTCGGCGATCCAGCGTTCGGAGGCGTTGAAGGTGAACCAGGCGCGCGCGTCGGTGACCCGTTCCGTCCAGGCGCGGTCAGCGGGGCTCGGGCTGGAGAGCCGCCCGAGGAGGTTCTTGACGCGCAGGAAGCGATCCTCGCTGTACAACTCCTCCTCGGAGCCCGTTCCCTCGAGGCAGCGGCGGAGCTCGTCCCGGAATTCGCGCACGGCCTGGTCCGCCGCCGGTTCCGCGGCGAGGGAGATGTAGGTCCCCGGATTGTACTCGATCCCCCTGATCGATTCGTCGATGAGGCCGATCGAGCGATGTATCGCGCGCGCGTCCTCGTCGAGCTCGGTATGGAAGAGGGCGATGTCCCGAAGGGTGCTTTCCCGGAGAAGGTCGCGGAAGCGCTTCTCGTAGGCCGGGAGGTCGTCCAGGCGGATCTTCTCGAGGAGGGCGCGGAAGTCCTTGGCGAAGTCCACGCCGACGCTGAGCTCGGCGCCGCGTTCCGGGAAGGCGCCGAGGAATTCGTGCATGCGCTTGAGGAGGGAGCCGCGCGCGTCCGAGTCCTTCCGCTCCTGCGTGCTCCGCCGGCTTTCCAGCTTTGCCAGGAGCCCCGAACGCCATTCGTTCATGGCGTCGAGCGTGGGAACGTTCCTGCCCGAAAAGGCGTCGATCTTGGGGAACCAGGGGAGGGCGTCCTTCGCCGCGGGAAACTCCATCGTCGAGCGCGAGGAGGCCAGCTCCCGAGAAAGCCGCTCGAGCTCGGACTCGATGGCCCCGACGCGGCGGTCGGACTTGGATATCTCCTCGTCCAGGCGGCGCAGGGCGACGATCGTCTTGTCGAGGGCCGCCTTGAGCTCGGCCAGCCGGTCGGAGCTGGCTTCAAGGGCCTGGCGCTCGGCGCCGAGCTCGCGGTAGCGCGCGACGCAGGAAGCGACGTCCATGGCGTCGAAGGAATCCGCGCGTAGGGCCTCGGCCAGGTCGGCCTTGCGGCGCTCGAGCGCGGCGCGGGACGTCTCGGCATCCGCGAGGCGGCGTTCCGCGGAAGAGAGCTCGGCCATCAGGCGGCCGAGATCGGTCTCCATGAGGCGGATCTTCTCGGCGTTGGACCAGCCAAGGACGAAGTTGCGCGGGTCGGCGACCTTGGGACGGTCGTCCTTCTCGTGCCGGATCGCCCCGCTTTTTACGAGTCCTTCAGGCGTGACTGCGTCCGGTTCCCGGTAGAAGCTCTCCATGTCGGGGCAGCGCGCCAAGGCGGCGCGGCGGGAAAGCTCGGCCTCCAGCCAGGGCTTAAAGGGTTGGTTCGGTTTCACTTCCAGGACGCGGGCGAGGCTCTTTTCCGAAGCGCGGGCGGGCGGGGCGGTTTTTTCCGGAATTCGGTAGTAGACGATCCGGGCGCCCAGGCTGGTCTTCCGCACGTACTCGCTCACGGCGCGGTAGCGGGATTCCGGAACGAGCACGCTCAAGGCGAAGGAGCGGAGCACGCGTTCGGCAGCCGCCTCCCAGAGCCGCTCCTCCGGGCGCACGCGGAAAAGCTCTCCCGCGAAGGGAAGCTCGGATTCGTCCGCGCCCACTGCCTCGGCCAGCTCGCGCCGCAGGCGCACCGCATGGGCCGGTATGGAGGTCGTGCGGCGCTTCAGGGAATCCAGCTCGGCTTCCATGGCGAGGGTTTCGTCCCTGGCGCGATTGCGCTCGAGGAGCCGGGCGTCCCGCTCCTCGCCGAGCTGCTCCCCCTCAGCGCCGATCCGGGCGCGCTCGGCATCCAGGAGTGTGCGGACGCGGGAAAATGCCTCGGCGGAAGCCGGGGCCTCGATGCCGAGCCTCCCCAGGGCCGATCCGAAGGACTCCGCCACGCTCCGGCGCCTATCGCGCTCTTCCTCGAGCCTGACGAGCTCGGCCTCGATCTCCCTGATCCGCCGCCCTGCCTCCGAGCTATCGATGGCCGAACGCAGGCCGGCCTTGGCCTCCTCCTTCTCTGCGCGCTCGGACCGCAGGGCGTCGAGCTTTCCGCGCTCGGCATCGAGGTCAAGGCGCCCGGACTCGAGTTCTCTTTCCATGAGGGGGATGCCGAGGGCGATGGCGCGGAAAGGAAGGGCCTGGGACATGGAGCGCAGTTCCTCTATGGAGGCGGCGAGGATGTCGTGCTCCCTCGCGTCGCGGTCGATGGGCTCGAGGGCGTCCCGCTGGCGGCGCGAGGACTCCACCGCGTCGTGGGCGGCCCGCAGGTTGTCGAAGTTGCCGAGCATACGCTGCAGGCGCTCCCGGACGGGAGGCGGCTCCAGCATGTGGCCGCGGATGAAGTCATCCAGGTCTCCGATGGTTTTCATGGAAAGGGTCTGGTTGAAGAGATCCAAGGCCTTTTCGCTGAGCCCGAAGGCGGAGCGGAGGCTGGCGCCGTAGTCGGCGTAGGAATCGAATACCTCGACGGAGGGGCTTGCCTTGAGCGCGCGGCGGAAGGCGGCGCCGTCGCCAGAAAAATCCTTGAAGTCCCCAAGGACCGAGAGCCTGCGTCCCGAGACGGCGTAGAGCCGCTGGACTTCCCCGCCCCTGAGCCAGCGCAATTGGGCCAGGGAAAGAAGGCGCGCGGCCTTCCTGTCGGCGAAGACCGCGATGAGGACGGAATAGCATCCCTCGTTGCGCAGGGTTACCGCCTTCGAGAACGACCCCCCGTCCGCCCGGGAACTGCCGTATTCGCCCAGCAGGTAGCTCTTGTCGGTCCGCTCGCGGCGCTCGGCCCCGGCCGCCTTGTTGTAGACGATGCGCTGAGGGGGAACCAAGAGGGTGGTGAGGGCGTCGACCCAGGTGGATTTCCCCGAGCCGATGTCTCCCGTTACCAGGGCGTTCTTCCCGTCGAAGGGGAAGGTCCAGACCTGCCGCCCGAAGGTTCCCCAGTTGTAGAGCTCCATGGAATCCAGGCGGAAGCCGCCCGGCCCGGAGTCGAGATCGAGCTCACTCATCCGCGCCCTCCCTCTCACCCCGGGTGGCGTATGCCTTGAGCCGCTCGAGCGATTCGGCGAGGAGCTTGGCATCGATCTTGTGCTTGAGGAGCCTGGTCACCTCGTACTCCTCAGAGGCCGCGCCGAGCCTGCGCAGGAAACCGTATTCCTCCAGCTTGGCGATCTGGCGGTCCATCTCGTCCTGTTGCTTGGCCTCGTTGCTGCTCTTGGGCAGGTAGGGGGAGAGAAGATCGCGGATGCGCGCGCGGCCCAGCACGAGCCGGGACTCCCCCGAGGAGACGGCATCGAAGCGGTACAGCTCCTCGAGGAGGAGGACGCAGAGGAGCGAGAGCCTGTACGGCAATTGGCGGCGGGGGACGAGCTCGGGCGCGCCGCGGGCATCGGCTTCCGCGGGGTCATCGCCTTCCTCCCGGTCGCGCCTGCGACGCACGAAAGCGAGCCCGTCGGCTTCCGCCACGACCAGCTCGAGCGACACCTGGGCGAACCATTCCTCCACCTGGGCGCGGTAGCGGAAGAGGAGGTCCCAGGCGTTCCCCGAGTCCGCGTAGAGGGGTCCCTTGAGGAGGCGCACGAGGACGGCGGCGTAGGGCGCGCTTTCCGTCATGGGCAACTCCTGGAGAGGAAGGCGGGGTCGGGGCTGTCTACGGAGAAGCTCGCGTCGTGCCGCTCGTTGCGCGCCTCTATCCTGGCGCGGGCGTCGTCGAAGACCGCCCGCGAGGGGGCTTCCGCCGCCAGCGAAAGGTAGCCCAGGATCTCCGCGGCGCCCTGGGTGACCGGAAAGCGGGATACGAGCTCCGAAAGGCTGGTTTGGGAGGAAGACGCTAGGAGGGCCTCGATGCGCTCCGCCAGGGCTCCCAAGTCGACGCTTTCGACGTCGTAGAGGGCCTGGGCGTCCGTGGAGGGCATTCCCGTCTCCGCCGGGCGCTCGGCGATCACGGTCGCCTCCTCGGGGCTGAAGAGCGGACGATCCATGACCAGGGAGTACTCCGCGTCTCCGTCTATCTCCATGAAGTTCCGCTCCTTGGGAGGATCCTCCTTGAGTGCCAGGGCCGTACGCTTCCATTCCTCCACCAGGCCGCCCACCCTGAGGCTCTCCCGGCGGGCGCCTTCGTCCAAAAATCGCCTGAGCTCCTCGTTGAGGCGGTGCGTCATGGCCTGCACGCGGGAGCCCGCGCTGACCAGGTGCGAGTCCAGGCTATCGAGCGGGAAGGACTTCCGCGCCGATTTCACCGCGGGGATGTCGAGGACGCGCGCGATGAGCGAGGCGAGCTCCTCGCGCTTTTCCAGGGACATGATGAAGGCCCAGAAGGAGGAGAAGCTCCTGCCCTGGTCGCTGGCCACGATGGCGTCCCGATGCTCGAAGACGTCCTTGAGCACGCTTCCGCGCGACCTGTCCGAGGCGATCACCTTCTCCTTGGTTTCCCGGTCGAGGTCCCGGAAATTCTGTTCTATCTGCTTGAAGTCCGCGATAAGGCGCCGCGCCGCGTCCTCCGCGCCGTAGAAGCGCTCCAGGATGCCCGTATCGTCCAGCCCGCGGGCCTGGCCGCGCTCGAGGCGCACCAGCTCCGCGTCAATCTCGGCCCGCTTGCGCTCGAGGGCCGCCCTGCGCTCCCCGGGATCCGCGGCCGCGCCGTAGGCCAAGTCCCTGAGCGCCTCGAAGAGGAAGAAGAGCCGGGACTCCGCCCCCACGAAGGAGCGCGGCGCGAGTTCCGCGATCCATTCCAGGGCGCGCTCGCTGTCCGGCGTCAGCTCGTAGCGCGCCTCCTCGGAATCGGGCGGGTAGAATTTCCTGAGGAAGCCCTCGTTGGCCCATTCGTCCAGGTAAGCCCGGGCATCGCGCGGCACGAAGGCCTCTCCTTCCTCCATGCGGGCGAATTCCTGGAAGGCGGCCAGGGAAGAGGCGAGCTCGGATTGAGGTCGTTCTCCGGCGTGGCCGCGCTTGAAGGCCTCCTGGAAGAAGCCCAGCATGAAGGCGGCGCTTTCCTTGCGCAGGATCCTGAAGACCCCGTAGCTTTCGAGGCGGTACTTGATTTCCCGGTAGTCGA
>CAYYCP010000062.1:0-19197 GCA_964470375.1 uncultured Spirochaetales bacterium | reverse complement strand
GGGCGCGAGCCCCCCGGGGACAACGGCTGGGGAAGGGGACTCATGCCGGTTATCAATGTCAGCTGGTATGAGGCGGTGGTTTTCTGTAATTGGCTCAGCCTACGGGAGGGCCTTGACCCGGCCTACACGCTCTCAGGCTATCAAGCCGAGCTCGTCACCGGGGCGAACGGCTACCGCCTTCCCAGCGAAGCCGAATGGGAGTATGCCTGTCGCGCCGGATCGACGAAGCCTTTCTCCACCGGCGATACTATCACTTCGCACCAGGCTAACTTCGACGGCACGACCCCCTATCGTGGGGCGAATTCCGGGCCCAACCTGGGACGCCCGGTCCCTGGTGGCTCCTACCCCCCTAATGCCTGGGGGTTCTACGATATGCACGGCAACGTCAAGGAATGGTGTTGGGATTACTATGGCCCGTATTTCGGCCCCTTCGAGTCAGCCCTGGACGTTCGAATGAACCCGCTCGGGGCGCCCTCAGGGCAGTACCGAGTCCAGCGCGGCGGAAGCTGGTTCAGCCCGGGCGACCAAGTCCGTTCGGCCTTCCGCGACGGCAGCTCGCCCGAGACGCGCAATACCCGCAGTGGATTCCGCCTGGCCCGGTCAGTGACCGGGGCGGAGGAGTAGAAAGACAGCCGGGGGAGCCCGGCTTTCGCCTGGAGCCCGGCTCTCCACAGGGCTCCAGGCAAGGGCTTTCAGTCCACGCGCCGGCGCACCGCCCCCGTGTCCGCCGAGGATGTCAGGTGGGCGTAGATCTTGAGAGCCTGCGAGACCTCCCGCCCGCGTCCGCGGGGCTTGAAGGCCTCATGCCCGAAGGCCTCTTCCTCCCTGCGCCGCTCCGCCAGCTGGGCCTCGGTCAGCTCGACCCTGATACTGCGGGCCTTGATATCTATTGAAATCATGTCTCCGTCGCGCACGAGGCCTATGGTCCCGCCCTCGGCCGCCTCCGGCGAGACGTGGCCGATCGACAGGCCCGAGGTGCCCCCGGAGAAGCGACCGTCGGTGAGGAGGGCGCATTCCTTCCCGAGGTGGCGGCTCTTGATGTAGGAGGTCGGGTAGAGCATCTCCTGCATGCCCGGTCCGCCCTTGGGACCCTCGTAGCGGATGACTACCACGTCCCCGGACTTCACCTGTCCGCCCAGGATGCCCTCGCAGGCGGCTTCTTGCGAGAAGAACACCTTAGCCGGCCCCCTGAAGGAGAAAATCGAGGGGTCCACGCCGGCCGTCTTGACGATGCAGCCGCGCTCGGCGATGTTCCCGAACAGGACGGCCAGGCCCCCATCCGGGTAGTAGCAGTGGGCTATGTCGCGGATGCAACCGGACTGCCTATCCAGGTCCAGTTCCGGGTAGACCTTGGACTGGGAGCCCAGCTCCAGGTTGCGCGTGCCGCCCGGGGCGCTCATATAGGTCTCACGAGCCTCAGGCAGGCAGGACGGCGAGAGGGGATCCCAGGCCGCCAGGGCTTCCTTCAGGCTGAGGCCGTCCACGCGCTTGACGCTCAGGTCAAGGAGGCCCCCGCGGGCCAGCTCGGCCATGATGCCGTGGATGCCGCCGGCCCGGTTCACGTCCTCCACGTGGTAGGCGGAGGATGGGGCCACCTTGCACAGGCAGGGGATCCTGCGCGAGAGCCGGTCTATGTCGGCCATGCCGAAGTCCACGCCGGCCTCGCGGGCCACCGCCAGGAGGTGGAGGACGGTGTTGGTGGAGCCGCCCATGGCTATGTCCAGGGCCATGGCGTTTTCGAAGGCCGCCTTCGTTGCGATGGACCGCGGCAGGACCGATGCGTCAGCCCTGCCGTAGTAGGCCTCCACCATCTCCACGATGCGCGCGGCGGCCCGATCGAAGAGCCGGATGCGGTTGGCGTGGGTGGCCACGATGGTGCCGTTGCCGGGCAGGGCCATGCCCAGGGCCTCGGCCAGGCAGTTCATGGAGTTGGCCGTGAACATCCCCGAGCAGGAGCCGCAAGTGGGACAGGCGGCCGCCTCGATCGCCGCCACCTCCGCGTCGGAAACGGCAGGATCGGCCGATTGGACCATGGCGTCGATCAGGTCCAGGCGCTTGTCCCCGAGCACGCCGGCCTCCATGGGACCGCCGGAGACATAGATCGCCGGAATATTCAGGCGCATGGCGGCCATCAGCATGCCTGGGATGATCTTGTCGCAGTTTGCGATGCATACCATGGCGTCTACCTTGTGAGCATTGGCCATGTATTCCAACGAATCGGCGATCAGCTCGCGCGAGGGCAGGGAGTACAGCATCCCGTCGTGGCCCATGGCGATGCCGTCGTCTATGGCGATGGTGTTGAACTCGGCGGCGAAACAGCCGCGCGCTTCTATCATCTCCTTAACGCGCTGGCCGATCTCGTGGAGGTGGACGTGGCCGGGCACGAACTGGGTGAACGAATTCACGACCGCGATGACCGGTTTGCCGAACTGCTCTTCGCGCATGCCGTTGGCGCGCCAGAGGGCGCGGGCCCCGGCCATGCGACGGCCCTCGAAGGTGATGGAACTCCTGAGCGGGATTGCCATGGTTTTCCTCCTCAGCGGACAGGCGGGAAGGGGCGGGGAGGGCGGCGCGCCCTCCCCGTTTCCGCGGAAACGCTTATTTCTTCCAGTTCTCGGGGCGCAGTGAGCGCACTGCGGCGCCGGCCTGCCACATCTCGGAATTCTTCATCTCGTTGAGCTCGGCTGTCAGCTTCTCTTGGTAATCGGGCTGGGAGCCGGCCTTGATGACGATGGCGGTCTCCTTGCCGGACTTGACGCTCTTGTAGAGCTTCTTGAACACAGGCATGACGGCTTTCTTGAAGCGCGGCTTCCAGTCCAGGGCCCCGCGCTGGGCGGTGAAGGAGCAGTTTGAATACATCCAATCCATGCCGTTCTCGCCCACCAGGCGGATGAGGCTCTGGGTCAGCTCCTCGACGGTCTCATTGAAGGCCTCCGAGGGGCTGTGGCCATGGGAGCGCAGCACCTCGTACTGGGCCTCCATGATGCCGGCCAGCGCGCCCATGAGGACGCCGCGCTCGCCGGTGAGGTCGGAATAGACTTCCTGCTCGAAGGTGGTCGGGAAGAGATACCCCGAGCCTATGCCGATGCCGATGGCCAGGCAGCGATCCTTAGCCCGGCCGGTGGCGTCCTGGAAGACCGCGTAGCTGGAGTTGATGCCGCTCTTGGCGAGGAAGTTGGCGCGTACGCTGGCGCCTGAGCCCTTGGGGGCCACCAGGATGACGTCGATGTCGGCGGGCGGGATGACCCCGGTCTGGTCCTTATAGACGATGGAGAAGCCGTGCGAGAAGTACAGGGCGTCGCCCTTCTTCAGGTTGGCCTTGACGGTCGGCCAGACGATCTTCTGGGCCGCGTCCGAGAGCAGGTACTGGATGACGGTGGCCTTCTTGACCGCCTCGTCGATGGGGAAGAGGGTTGTACCGGGGACCCAGCCGTCCCTGATGGCCTTGTCCCACTCGCGCTTGAACTTGGGGTCCGAGCCGATGATGACCTTGAAGCCCTGGTCGCGCATGTTGAGGGACTGGGCCGGGCCCTGGACGCCGTAGCCGATGATGGCTATGGTCTCGTCCTTGAGGACCTGCTTGGCCTTCTCCAGGGGAAACTCGTCGCGGGTGACCACCTCTTCCCAGGTGCCGCCGAAATTGATCTTGGGCATATTGGTTCTCCTTCTCGGGGCGATCATGCCAAAAAGAAAGTGTTGTGTAAAGTGATATTTATGCTATACACTGATGCGTAATACGCAACAAAAGGCAGTACTCTTCACCGGAGGGGGCATGGACGAGCAGGACCTTAGGGTATTCATGGCGATGGCTTCGACCCTGCACTTCGGGCGGGCAGGACAGGAATGCGGGCTCAGCCCCTCCGCGGTCAGCCGAACCATCGGGCGCCTGGAGGAGGAGCTGGGGCGGTGTCTCTTCGACCGCGACAAGCGCAGCGTGGAGCTCAGGAGCGAGGGGGCGGCCCTCCTGGCCTGGGCCCGCGAGGCCCTGGGCGGCTGGGAGGCCCTCAAGGCCGAGCTGGCAGGGGCCGGGGGGATCATCCGGGGCGAGATCCGCATCTACTCCTCCGTGGCCGCCTCCTACACCGTGCTGGATCGCCTCTTCCCGGCTTTCCGCCGGGCCCATCCGGACGTGCACGTGCGCTTGAAGACAGGCGACGCGGCCGAGGCTCTCGAGCGCGTCATGGATGGGAGCGCTGACGTGGCGGTGGCGGCCCTGCCCTCTTCACTCCCTCGGAACATTCTCTTCCGGACCGTTCTCACGACCCCCCTGGTCTTCATCGCCCCGACCATGGCCTGCGAGGCCGCGGCCCTCACGGGCATGGAACCCGTCCCCTGGGAGAGGGTGCCCATGGTGCTCACTGAGACGGGGCTTTCGCGGAAGCGGGCGGAGGCCTGGTTCCGCGGGCGCGGCGTCAAGCCGCGGGTCTACGCCGAGGTCTCCGGCCACGAGGCCGTCATCTCCATGGTGAGCCTGGGCTGCGGGGCCGGCATCGTGCCCAAGATCGTGCTGGAGCGCTTCGCCCGGCCGGGGGAGCTCCGGATCCTGGAGCCGCGGGGGAGTCTAGCGCCCTACGTGATAGGCCTCTGCGCGGCCAAGCGCCGCCTCGCTTCTCCGGTGGTCCGGGCCTTCTGGGAGATGGCCTCCGCCGATGGCGCGGAAGCGGGATGGACTCACTCCAGGGGCCAAGCCCCCTCGGCGTAGCCGATGAGCCAGGATGACTCCCCTTCTCCCATGCCGTTGTACCAGAGGCGCAAGCGCCCGCCCTCGATGAGGACGCTGGGAGCCAGGACTGCACCGGAATCGAAGCCGGATGCCGAGGCGGATAGAATGGCTTCCGCTCTGATCGTATACGGGCCCCAGGGATCGGGCGCTCTGGCCATACCGATGGAGCGCGTGCCGCGCGCATCGTCCAAGCCGGTAAAGAAGAGGCAGAAGGCGCCGTCCGCTCCCGCGACGATCTCGGGCTCGCCGGCCCCCGAGCGCATCCAGGCGTAGGCGGAGGCCGGATCCCCGGAGGGGTACTGGGAGCCTGGGAGGAGGAGGGGGGAATCCACCTTGGTCCAGGCGATTCCGTCCGCGGAGTAGGCGCCCAAGACATAGACGCCCGAGGGCAGGTTCGGATCGTAGCGGTGCCCGGCATAGACCATGAAGAGTCCCTCTCCATAGGGTATGACGCTGGGCGAGAAGAGGGCGTCCTCGTCGAAGGATCCAGCCCCGCCTCTCTCCAGGACCGGCCCGCCCTGGCGGGTGAAATGCGCGCCGTCGGCCGAGCGTGCCAGGTAGATGGCCGAGCCCATGGTTTCCTTGAGGCCGCTCCCGGGATAGACTTCCACTCCCTCGCGCGGGTAGCCGCAGTAGTAGAGTAGGTACTCACCCTTCCAGAGGATGCAGAAGCATGTCTCCAGGTCCTCCTCCTGGGAGCCCTCGATGCCCTCCAGGACGAAGGGGGGAGCGGCGGCTCCCTGGGCTCCCGGGATGCTCCAGGTCCTTCCGGCCATCGATGTGGCCATGCAGATGCCGGAGCTGTCCTCGGTTTCTGAATAGCGGCGGTATTCCGTATAGTACATGCGGTAAGCGCCCGCTTCCTTCAGTACCGATGCGTCCGCGGCGAAGGTTCCATAGAAACCGCCGAATTGGGCCTTTCCGAGGCGTTCCAGGCCCGCGTTCGCGGGGTCGGCGCAGGCCCCTAAAAAGAGGACGAGGAGGGCCAGCCAGGCGCCCAGGCTCTTTCTTCCCATGCCCCAAGCATAGCGCATCGGGCGGCTGGCGACGTGATCAAGGATCCGCGGTTGACGCCTCGGTACCACCTTCCCCAGCGGCCCCTGGAAGGGCTAGCCTGGGCGGGGAGGCGTATAGACACATGCTGATCAACAGCTACAGCCGCATCCGCCGCCACAGTCGGGCTGAGAGAGCGGCCAGGGGCCGCGGAATCAGCCCATGAACCTCTTGGCCCACGCCCTGCTTGCGAGCGCCTTCCTCCCCGACACGGGGGGCGGCGAGGTCTGCGGCTCCATCATGGCGGATTACTTCAGGGGGGAAAGGCTCGAGGATTACACTGACTCCCTAGTCCGGGGCATTTTGCAGCACCGGGCCGTGGACGCCTTCACCGATTCGCACCGAGCCTTCCTGGCCTGCCGGGACGAGCTCGCTTCCGATGCTCCACCCCACGCCGCGGCCATATTGGTCGATCTCTTCTGGGACAATATCCTGGGATCGGAATGGGACGAATTCGGCCGCCCCCTCTGCGGCCAGGGACTTGGGGATTTCGCGGCGGGAGTCTACCGTAAGCTCGAGTCCGCCAAGGCCTTCTATAGCAGGCAATTCGCTCGCATAGCGCCTTGGCTCATCTCCATGGACTGGCTCTCAGCCTATGCGAGGGTCGAGGGCATCGAGCGGGTAATCGACGGCTTGGCGCGCCGTCTGCCGCATGGGATGCGCTTGGCAGGTTCCGCGAAGCTCCTGGAATCGCATCGCCAGGGCTTGGAAGGGGGCCTCCGGGTCTTCTGGCCCGATATCCTGACCTTTCTAGGGGCTCGTTCATCGAAGACTATGGGGAGCCCCGGGAAGAGTGGGCTCGAAGAAGGGAAATAGCAACAGCTAGGGGCCTACTGCCCTTCCCAACAGTTTTCGATAAACAAGGCTGATTCTGACATTTTGCGTTTTCTTGACAGAATCCTCCTGAAATGTTACAAATACGATGAAATTGTCATAATCGATCTCGGGGCCCGAATAGTCGAGGCTCGAACGAGGGCGCCTTTTACTATGGAAGATATTCGTCAGCAGAGGGGGTAGAGGTGGCTTTTAAGATCGTCGTGCTAGCGAAGCAAGTCCCTGATACGCATAACATTACGGGACAGGCCATGAAGGAGGACGGGACTGTCAACCGGCAGGCCTTGCCCGCCATTTTCAACCCCGAAGACTTAAACGCCCTTGAAGAAGCCATCACCATCAAGGAGAAGCATGGGGGAACGGTCTCGGTCATCACCATGGGGCCGCCTAATGCAGCCCAGATTCTCCGCGAGTCTCTCTTCCGCGGAGCGGATGAAGTGATTCTTGTCACTGACCGGGCCTTCGCCGGAGCTGACACCCTAGCCACCTCCTACGCCCTCTCCATGGCCGTGAAAAAGCTCGGCCCGGTCGACCTCGTCATCTGTGGGCGCCAGGCCATCGACGGGGACACGGCCCAGGTGGGGCCGCAGACGGCCGAGAAGCTGGGTATCGACCAGATCACCTGCGTCACCAAGATTATCGAGCTGGACGCCGGGACCATAAGCGCCCAGCGCTCCATCGAGGGAGGCTACGAGATAGTCCAGACAAAACTGCCTGTCCTCCTGACCCTGACCGCCGAGGCCAACGTACCGCGCCCGCCTTCGGCCAAAAGGGTGATGGCATACAAGCGGGCCATGACCCCCTTGGAGATGGAGAACCCCGGGGAGGAATACCTCTGCGGCGACGGTGCCTGCGAGTATCGGCCCCTGATCAAGCTCTGGACGGCTCAGGACATCGGGGCCAATCCGGCCCAGTGCGGCCTGGCCGGCTCGCCGACCAAGGTCAAGGAGATCGAGAGCGTGGTCCTGGGGGCGCGCGAGTTAAAGCGCATCGAGGGCAGCAGGGAAGGCATCGAGGGCCTGGTCAGGGAACTCGTGGCTGAGCACATCATCGGCTGAAGGCGGAACAGGATATGAACGAAGTCTGGGTATTCATCGAGCAATCCGGCGGCAAGATCGCCGACGTGAGCCTGGAGCTCCTGGGCAAGGCCGCCGACCTAGCCGGCAAGCTCAAGGTGGATGTGGGGGCCATCCTCATGGGCGAGGGGGTCAAGGGGCTCTGCCCGCGCCTCTTCCAGCACGGGGTCGACAAGGTCTACCTCTGCGAATCCGCCGAGCTGCGCGATTACCGCAGCCTGCCCTTCGCCCACATGACCTGCAAGATGATCAAGGAGGAGAGCCCGCAAATCGTGCTCTTCGGAGCCAGCACCACCGGACGCGACCTGGCCCCTCGGGTGGCCTCCGAGCTGAGGGTCGGGCTCACGGCCGACTGCACCAACCTCAAGATAGGCGACTACGAGAAGAAGGACGCGTCCTTCAAGGACATCCTGTACCAGATACGCCCGGCCTTCGGCGGCAACATCATCGCCACCATCGTTTCCCCGGAGCACCGGCCCCAGATGGCCACGGTCCGCGAGGGCGTGATGAAGATGCCCGCGCCCGATCCCTCCCGCAAGGGCAAGATCGTCGAAAAGCCGGCCGAGCTTCCGCCGGAGCTCCTCGTGGCCCGGGTGATCAAGCGCTTTCAGGAAGAAAAGAGCGTGGACCTCAAGAGCGCCCAGATCATCGTCTCGGGCGGAATGGGCCTGGGCTCCAAGGAGAACTTCAAGCTGGTGCACCAGCTGGCCCACGTCTTGGGCGCCCAGGTGGGCGGCTCAAGGGCGGCCGTGGACGCTGGCTTCATAGGCAAGGAGCACCAAGTCGGGCAGACCGGCACCACCGTGCGCCCCAAGCTCTACATAGCCGTGGGCATATCCGGGCAGATCCAGCACTTGGCGGGCATGCACGAGTCAAACCGCATCATCGCCATCAACTCGGATCCGGCCGCGCCCATTTTCAACGCGGCCCATTACGGCATCGTGGGCGACCTGAACGAGGTCGTGCCGCGCTTCATCGAAGCCTATAAGTCCGCGCAGAAATAGGGAGCGAGCCATGGCTAACTTCTACAGGGACAATGACGACATACAGTTCCACATGCGCCACCTTGATCTGGATCGGGTCATCGACTTAGTCGAGGAAGGATTCAAGGACAAGGGGCTCTATGACTACGCGCCCGCCAGCCACGGCGACGCGCGCGACTCCTACGACCGCGTCCTGGATATCGTGGGCGGCATCTGCGGGGACTACATAGCCCCGCGGGCGGCGGAGGTGGACAAGGAAGGCGCGCATTACGAGGACGGCCAGGTGCGCTATGCCAAGGGCACCGCCGAAGCCTTGGATATGCTCAAGAAAGCCGACCTGATGGGCTTCACCCTGCCCCGGCGTTACGGCGGCCTTAACTGCCCGGTCACCATCTACATGATAGCGGTGGAGCTTGTGTCGCGCGCGGACGGGGCGCTGATGAACCTGTTCGGCCTCCAGGACATCGCCGAGACCATCTATCGCTTCGCCGACGAGGACCAGCGCAAGCGCTACCTGCCGCGCTTCGCCTCCGGGGAGGTTTCCGGCTCCATGGCCCTGACCGAGCCGGACGCCGGATCCGACCTCCAGTCGGTCATGCTCAAGGCCTGGCAGGACAAGGACGGCCAGTGGCGTTTGCGCGGTGTCAAGCGTTTCATCACCAACGGCTGCGCCGAGATTTCCCTAGTGCTGGCGCGCACGGAGGAGGGCACCACCGACGCCCGCGGCCTGTCCATGTTCATCTACGAGCGCGAAAAGGGCATGCGCATCCGGCGCATAGAGCATAAGCTGGGCATCCACGGCAGCCCCACCTGCGAGCTCCAGTTCAATGACGCCCCGGCGGAGCTGTGCGGCCAGCGCCGCATGGGCCTCTTCAAGTACGTCATGTCGCTCATGAACGGGGCCCGCCTGGGCATAGCCGCCCAGGGCCTGGGCATCGCCGAGGCGGCCTACGCCGAGGCCGACAAATACGCCCGCGAACGGGTCCAGTTCAAGAAGGCCATCATCGAGCTGGTGCCTGTGGCAGAAATGCTCGTCAACATGCGGGTGAAGATAGAGGCCGGGCGGACCCTGCTCTACGCCACGTCAGTCATCGTGGACATCAAGAACAACCTGGAGCACATCTACGACAACGACCCCGAGCGGGCCAAGCAGGTCAGGGAGGAGTACAAGAAGTACTCGGCCTTGGCGGCCCTGCTGACGCCTATCGCCAAGGCCTACAACACCGAGATGTGCAACCAGGTCTGCTACGACGCCATCCAGATCCACGGCGGCACGGGCTTCATGCAGGAGTTCAACGTAGAGCGCCACTATCGCGATGCGCGCATCACCAACATATACGAGGGCACCACCCAGCTCCAGGTAGTGGCCGCCATCGGCGGGGTCATAAAGGGCACGGCCGTGGAGTACATGGATGAACTGGCCGCCTCCATGGACTTTTCGAAGGTCGAGCACCTGCACGCCCCTGTGCGCGAGATGCGCGACATGCTCAAGGAGTGCGTGGATCACATGCTGGCCTGCCAGGACCTGCGGTACCGCGAATTCCACTCGCGCCGCCTGGTGGAGATAGCCACCTACGGCATCATCGGGCATCTCATGTGCCGGGACGCCTTGCGATCCGAGCGCAAGAAGGACGTGGCCAAGTACTTCCTGGAGTACGCTTTGCCAGAGTGCCGCAAGATGCGCGATATGGCCGTATCCGGTCTGGCCCACATGCTGGAGAAGAAGGAAGAGATCCTGGGCGGCAAGAACTAGGTCATGCGGCTAGCCCCGCCTAGGCGGGGCATGCAATACTATGCCCCACTATGGAACAAGGCATGGCGGGGCTAGATGTCCTTGCACGCGGCCGCATCCTGCCCTCGGACATCACGGCCCTGGGCATGAATGCCTTCTTCGCGATCCTCTCATTGGTCTGCGCAGGCAAGGCGACTCCCGGCGCATCAGGCTTCTCCATGAACGGCCAGATCCTGGCCGGCTGCCTCTTCCTGGCGGCTATCCCCCTGCAGTGGTTCCTCATCCGCCTCCTCTCAGGGCGGAAGCATCCCCTGGCAGGTTTTTTCCGCCTCTTCTACCCCCAGGCCCTCTTCCTGCCCTGGTTCTCCCAGTCCATAATCCTCTCCCAGCTCATCTACGGCGGGGCCAGCCTGGACGCCCGCCTGGCCGGCCTGGAGGAGGCCATGTTCGGGTTTCAGCCTTCCTTGGCCTTCCATCGGGCCGTATCGAACTCCCTGGTGACAGAGCTGTTCTTCGCGGCCTACTTCTCCTACTACTTCCTCGTGATAGGGCCATGGTGGCTCCTCTACGCCCGCGGCAAGGTAGAGGAGGCGTCCCGCTGCCTTTTCATCACCACCGCGGCCTTTTCCGCCCTGATCATCTGGTACGTCTTCTTCCCGGTCCAGGGGCCCAAGTACTACTTCCCCAAACTGCGCGGGGCCGGTTATGCCCAGTTCCGCGGTTACGCCCTCACCGCCTTCATGACCAAGACCTTCAGGGCGATGAACCTGGGCGGTGCGGCATTCCCCTCCTCCCATGTAGCCATTTCGACCATCGCCCTGGCCCTGAATGCCCGCCATAACCGACGTCTCCTGCCCCTTCTCCTGCCCTTGACCCTCCTTCTTTGGGTATCCACGGTTTACATCTACGCCCACTACGTCCTGGACGCCGTAGCAGGGGTAGTCGTCGGAGCCGTCATCTACTTGCCCATGGCCCTCCTCTATCGCCCGGCGGAGAGGATGGCTGGGCGCCTGGGATCGAGGCTGCGGTACGCCCGTTTGCTCTAGCACACTTTATGGCTAACGCCCCCGCACAGGGTATCCGCCTTTTGCGCGTATCGTCCCTGCACGAAGGGGCCCGTATCCCTGAATGGGCTGTTTCTTTTTGAGACGACATCCTTCCGCAAGACTAGCCTGATTGTTTCATTTCGATGAAGTACTTACGCGGATTCGGGAGGAGGCATCATTTCACCGGATAGCCCAGCATCGGATTTTCTTTTCTCATCGGCACTTTCCCCATAAGCGGGGGCTGGGCTGTCCTGGCACGTTTTTTGCTTATCGGTTTTTGGGGCCTTGAGGCTCCTAGATCGGTACGCAAGGAGGCACGGAATGAATCTTGTGAGGAAGCAAGGATCATACCCGATGGACCTCTGGGAGGCCTTCGACGGTCTGCGCGACGAGCTATACGACGCCATCGACCTCTTCAGGGTTCCCGAGGTATCGGGGCTCTTCGACCACTCGGCCGCCCCGCCGATGGATATCATCGAAGGCAAGGATGCCTATTTGGTCCTCGCCGACCTGCCCGGCATCAGCAAGGAGGACGTGGAGCTCAGCGTGACCGGGACACTCCTCACCATCAAGGGCGAGGTCAAGGCCGACAAGGGATCGGAGAAGAGAAAATTCTACCGCCGCGAGGGTTGGCAGGGTTCCTTCCAGCGGAGCCTGAACCTGCCGGCCATGGGAGATCAGGCAGGCATCAAGGCGGAGCTGAAGGACGGGGTCCTCTCCGTGCGCGTGCCCAAGCGCGAGGAGCAGAAGACCAAGCTCATTGAAGTGACGGTGAAGTGAGGAGGCGCGAGATGAACGTGAGGAACGATGAGGTGAAGGCCCGCTACCGCGTGCCCTCCTGCGCCATAGCGGCAGAGGAGGATCTGGCCCTGGTTCAGGTGGAGATGCCGGGCGTGCCCAAGGACGGCCTGGAGATCAAGATCGAGGGCAATGAGCTGACCATCATCGGCAAGCGCCGCATGGAAGACTTCGATGGAGAATACATCCTCCGCGAGCGCGGGGCCGATCCCTACCGCAAGATCTTGACCCTGGACGATTCCATAGATCGAGATCGCGTGGAGGCCGAGCTCAAGGACGGGGTACTCCATCTCAAGTTGCACGTGAAGGAAGCCGCCAAGCCAAAGCGGATTCCGATAGCGTGAGGGGAGATGGCCGGTCCCCCAAATCAGAGGATAGAGGCGGCGCACCCCGCGGGGCGCGCCGCTGCCTTTTTTTTGAAGTCTACAGCGTAAATCGCGAGTACGACCGGTACGATATGCCTGTCATGACAATTTGCCCCGCCGGCTCCTCGGCCCTGATGGTTTCCCAATCGCGCATATCTAGCTTGACGCCTTTGGCGATGCTGAAGGCGAAGCACAGGGTGAGGGGCGGGCGCGTCTCATTCGAAGACCAAGGTGCTTGCGAGTACTGTGAGGCGGGGATAGCAGAGAATGGCGTCGTAAGGCCAGGGCCTCTGCAAGAGGGCCTTCCTCGTGGCTATGCTGGCGGGGAGCCAGTCCATCGGCCTATCCAGGCTGTCCAGCTCGAGAAAGCCGATCCCCCCATCGGCCGCCCGGCCCAGGGCGCGGACGATGTCTCCGGGGCGGGCATCCAGTTCCAGGTCGAAGGCTTGCCTCTCCTTGGAGGCGAAGGAGGGCTTTTTCTCCCCGCGTATGGCCGCGCAGGTGATGGAGTAGACCTGGGAGCCCTCAACGCCCGGGCACTTCCCGCGCGCTAGCCAGGTTCCCAGGCGCTCGATCGGGCTGCCCTCCCAGTAGCGCCGCTGGGCGTGGGTAGCCCCGGTGTTGATGGCCACGACGCCATCCCCGGCCTGAGCGATGAAGGAGGCGATGCGTCCTTCCATGAAGGTTTCACGGGACCTGTCCTGCCTCTCGCGTCGGAGGACGATGCTGGCGGCCTCGGCCTCCAGGACTTCTATGGCCCGCGAGCGCCAGGGCTCGCTCAGTCCCGGGACGCCTCGGCCCAGGGCTTCCCGGACGGCCGCTTCCGCGGCCGCAGAACGCGCTCCCAGGGCATAGGCCTCAGACAACTCCCCGAGCATCTCGCGCAAGAGCCCCGCGTCCGGGGCCCCGCCCTCCTCGAGCCCCGCGCAGGCGGCCATCTCGGAAAGGGAGATGAAGATAGTGTCGTCCCAGTGGTTCATGTCGAAGTAGTCATAGGCCAAGGGCCTAAGCCCGGCCTTGCGCCGGTCGATGTTGAGCCGGCGCAGCCCCTCCAGGAGCCCGGCTTCGAAGCCGGAGACGGCCTGGGGGAGGGGGCGCTCCATGGGCCACTCGTCCATGGCGTAGGCGCGGGCGATCCAACCCAGGCTGGACATGCCCTCGTTGATGAGGATGGAGACGCCCGCCTCCGCCAGGGGGCCTGCAGCGGCTGCGAGGTAGGCATGGTGCTCGGCGTGGTAGTGAAGCTCGCCTAGGATGAGGACCCTGAGACCTGGCAGGCGCCGTGCCAGGGCGGGCGGAAGGGCGCCTGAATCGGCGGGAATGACCTGGGCGGCCTGGCCGACCCGCGCCTCGATGGTGGAGGGGGAAAGGCTTGCGCAAGCGACGAGGGTCAGACATGAAAGGCAGAGAACGGCGGGAAAAGGGGAAGGGCGCATAGGCATAGGATACTAGATAGGGGAAGGGCTTCTCTAGGAGTCATTCATTATGACTCTTACTTTTAGGGGATGTTATTGTTTTTTTGCATCCCATATTTTGATAAATAAATAGCCCCGATTTTCTATATTTCTTGTACAAAGAATTGACAAAATAAGCCAAAAAATGTTAAAAACATGTACTTGCTTCGGCTGGAGGCCTTATGGATTTATTAAGAACATCGGCTGGGACCTTCCCCCTGATAGAGAGGGAAGAGCCCGAACTCTATCGGGATCAATTCCCCTACAGCTCCGTGCCGCGGATCCGCTTCGACGGGGTCGATGTGCCCATGCGCCTCCCGGATGACATCTGGATCACCGATACGACATTCCGCGACGGGCAGCAGGCCCGTCCGCCCTACACGCCGGAACAGATCGCGCGCATCTACGATTTCCTCCATCGCCTGGCCGGGGAGAGGGGCTTGGTGCGCCAGACCGAATTCTTCCTCTACAGCGAGAAGGACCGCCGGGCCCTGGAGCTCTGCCAGGAGCGCGGCTACCGATACCCGGAGATCACCGGCTGGATCAGGGCCGACAAGGGCGACTTCCAGCTGGTGAGGTCCCTGGGGCTCAAGGAGACCGGCATCCTATTCTCCGTGTCGGACTACCACATCTTCCTCAAGCTCAAGTCAGACCGGCGCAGGGCCATGGATTCCTTCCTTGGCATCGTCCAGGACGCCCTGGCCGAGGGCATCTTGCCGCGCTGCCACTTCGAGGACATCACCCGCGCAGATATCTACGGTTTCTGCCTGCCCCTGGCCGAACGCCTTCTCGGCCTGGCCAGGGAATCCGGCATCCCGGTCAAGGTCAGGCTGTGCGACACCATGGGCTACGGCCTGACCTATCCCGGGGCGGCCCTGCCTCGCTCCGTCCCGCGCCTGGTCCACGCCTTTAGGACCGAGCTGGGGTATCCCGCCGAATGGCTTGAGTGGCACGGACATAATGACTTCCACAAGGTTCACATCAACGCCGCCACGGCCTGGCTCTACGGCTGCGCTGCTAACAACTGCTCCCTCTTGGGCTACGGCGAGCGCACCGGCAACCCGCCCCTGGAGGCGGCCGTCATCGAATACATGTCGCTCACCGGGGACGATTCAGTGGACGCCGCCGTCATCACCGAGATGGCCGAGTATTTCCGGAGGGAGGTGCGCGCCGACATTCCGGCCAACTACCCCTTCGTGGGCGAGGACTTTAACACCACCCGGGCCGGCATACACGCCGACGGCATCCTCAAGAATCCTGAGATCTACAATATCTTCGACACCGAGCGCATCCTCTCTCGGCCGATTCGCACCATGGTGACGGACAAGTCCGGCTACGCCGGGATAGCCCGCTGGCTCAACGAGAATGTGCCTTCGGTGAGGGAGGGGCGCCACGAGGAGGTCACCAAGCGCCATCCCGGCATCAAGCACATCGCCCAGTGGGTGGAGGAGGAGTACCAGCACGGGCGCACCACGGCCATTTCCTCCGAGGAGCTGATGGTTAGGGCCCGCCGCTTCCTGCCGGGCCTGTTCGAGTCGGATTTCGACCGCGTGCGCGAGGAGGCCGTGCGCATCGCCAAGGCCCTGGCCGAGGACGTGGGGTCGGCCCCCCAGCTGGCCAGGCTCGACCCCGCCGAGATGGACGACTACCTCCAGGATATCGTCAAGCGCGAGGGATCCATCCAGCTCCTGGCCATCACCAACACGGAGGGCAAGCGCATCTCCCAGATCTACGCCCAGCATGGGGAGAAGGCCCTCTTCCGCAATCTCCTGAGCAAGGATTTCAGCCAGAAGGAGTGGTTCAAGGAAGTGCTCAGGACGGGCGAGCCCTATTTCTCGCACCTCTTTTTCTCCATCTACACGGGCAGGCTCATCCTGACCGCGGCTCTGCCTCTGCGGGCCACGGACGGGAGTGTGCGGGCTGTCCTCGATATAGACTTCCGCTTCGATGAGCTGGTCAAGCTGATCAATACCCTGCCTGAGGGCCTGGTGGGGGAGAGAGATGCCGGGGAGGGGGGCTCGGCGCTTTAGGGAGATCCTGGGGCGGACGGCGGCGTGGAAGCCGGACCTCTGGGGCGGCGGCCGCCACCGCCGCCCCTGTCCAGCTCAGCGCTTCTTAATGTACTTCTGGATATCGATAGCCACGGCCGCGACGATGATGATGCCCTTGATGATCTGCTGCCAATAGGCTGACACGCCCAGGACCACTAGGCCGTTATTGACCACCTCGAATATGAGGACGCCGGTGATCATGCCCCCCACGGTGCCTATGCCGCCCGAGGTAGAGACGCCCCCGATGACGCAAGCGGCGATGGCGTCCAGCTCGTACATTTGCCCGTAATTGTTGGTGGCCCCTCCGGTGCGCGAGGCCAGCAAGGCCCCGGCCAGGCCGTACATCAGGCCGCCGATCATGTAGATGACCAGGGTGTTTTTCCAGATGCTCACGCCTGAGACGATGGCCGCGTCCGGGTTGCCCCCGATGGCGTAGATGTTCTTGCCGAAGCGGGTCTTGTTGAGGAGGATGTAGATGAAGACGATCACCGCCAAGGCTATCAGGATGAGTATGGGGAATATCCACAGATCCCCGGTGCCGATGTTGGTGAAGTCGTCGCGCAGGCCGCCTATGGGCTGGGCTCCGCGCGGGGGTCGGTCCACGTAGAGCGATACCGCCCCGTAGGCCATGACCATGGTGCCCAGGGTGGCAATGAAGGGCGGCACCTTGAGGAAGGCCACGATGCTGCCGTTCAACAGCCCTACCAGGAGCCCCAGGCCTATGGCCGCCAGGAATGGCACAATGAGGGGTAAAAGGGGCAGGTCCGGGAAGAGCTTACTGACATAGTCGGGGCGCTGGGCAAGGGAGGCCGCAACCACCGCCGCGAAGCCCACCGTGCGCCCGGCCGAGAGGTCGGTGCCGCGGGTGAGCAGGATACCGCCTACGCCTAGGGCGATGATGACCCGCACCGATGAGATTCTGAGGATGTTGAGCAGGTTCTCAGGGTGGAGGAAGCTGGGGCGTATGGCGCCGATAACAAGCACCAGCCCGGCCAGCACCAGCATAATGGCATTGGCGCTCGAGAATTCCATGATTTTCAGCAGGGCCGGCTTGGCGGGCGCGGCGCGGTCGTCTTTCATCGCTTGGTTCCTCTCATGACATGAATTGCGTGGCCAGTTCCATGATTTTTTCCTGGGATGCCTGGGAGCGGTCCAGCATGCCGGTCACCCGGCCCTCGCACATGACCATGATGCGGTCGGACATCCCAAGGAGCTCGGGCATCTCGGAGGAAATCATGATGATGCTCTTCCCGCGGGCGGCCAGGTCGGCGATGATGGTGTAAATCTCGTACTTTGCCCCCACGTCGATGCCGCGGGTAGGCTCGTCCAGGAGGAAGATGTCGGGCTCGGTGAGCAGCCAGCGCCCGAATATGACCTTCTGCTGATTGCCCCCGGACAGGCTCTCCATGCGGGTGGCTTGGGAAGGGGTCTTGACCCTCAGGGTCTCGATGATGCGCGTGACGTCGCGGGCCCCGCGGCGCCGGTCGAGGAAGAGCAGTCGGCCGGTGTAGCGGGCGATATTGGCGATGAGGGTGTTGTCCATCACCGACAGGGCCGGGAAGATGCCCATGGTGCGGCGGTCCTCGGTGAGCAGGGCCAGCCCCTGGCGCTTGGCCTGGGAGGGGTTGGCGATGCGCACCGTATGGCCCTTTATGGACACATGGCCGCGTTTCACCGAGCGCAGCCCGAAGATGGCTTCCACCAGCTCGGTGCGCTGGGCCCCCACCAGGCCGCCGATGCCCAGGATCTCGCCCTTGTGCAGCTCAAAGCTGACGTCGCGGAAGGAGCGCGGGTGTATGGATGTGAGGTCATCGACCCTCATGACTGTTTCGCCCGGAACGTTGGAGCGCTCCGGGAAGCGGTGGGTAAGGTCGCGCCCGACCATGCGCTTGATGATGAGATCCGTGTCCAGCTCCGCGGCGGGGTAGGTGCCCACCACGCGGCCGTCGCGCATGATGGTGACCTCGTCGGCGATCTCCAGGATCTCTTCCATTTTGTGGGAGATATAGATGACGGCCATGCCGGAGGCCTTGAGGCGGCGGATGATGCGGAAGAGATGTTCCACCTCGTTCCCCGTGAGCGATGAGGTAGGCTCGTCCATGATGACAGCGCGGGCATCGTAGGAGACCGCTTTGGCGATCTCCATAGACTGAATCTTGGACACCGACAGGTCCTTCACCAGGACCCTGGGGTCTATGTCCATCTGCAGGTCTTCGAAGAGCTTGCGGGTGTCCTCGCGCATCTTACGGCCGTTGACGAGCTTGAACAGGCCGAAGTTGCGCATAGGATAGCGGCCCAGCCAGATGTTCTCCGCCACGCTCATGTAGGGGATGGGATGGAGCTCCTGGTGGATCATGGAAATGCCCGAGCGCAGGGCATCGTCGGCCCCGGCGAATTCCGCCCGCTGCCCGCCCACGAATATCTCGCCTGAGTCTGTTGAATAGATCCCGAAGAGGCACTTCATCAGCGTGGACTTGCCGGCCCCATTCTCGCCCATCAGGGCATGTACGGTTCCCGGCCGCACGCGGATGGATACGTCGTCCAGGGCCTTGACCCCCGGGAAGCTCTTGGATATGCCCCGCATCTCGAGGCAGTAGACCGAATCGGCCATCGGCCGCCCTCCATGCGGGCGCCGCGCCCGGGTGTTATGTCCCGGGCGCGGCGCCCTTCTCAGGTTTCAAGCCTCAGGAACGGCGCCCGAGGTGTCAGTAGGCGGCCCTTATGGCGTCGAAATTCTCGGGGGTGACCTTCACGTAGGGCACCCAGATGTACTTGCCCTTGGGATCCACCTTGCCGTTGGCATCGGCGAGCTTGCCGGCAGTGGTGGTGATGGGCTTGCCGGTGGCCAGGCAGTAGGCCAGATCGAAGGTGGCCTGGCCCTGGTTCTTGGCGTCATTGAGGACTGTGCCGAGGAGGAGACCCTTGTCCAGAGCGTCCATGGCCGGGGGGGTGGCGTCCACGCCGACGACCGGCATGTACTTGCCGCCGCGGAAATAACCGGCGGCCTTGAGTGCCTCGATGGCGCCCAGGGCCATGTCGTCGTTATTGGCGATGACGACCTCGATCTTTCCGCGGTAGGCGG
>CAYYCP010000061.1:0-19822 GCA_964470375.1 uncultured Spirochaetales bacterium | reverse complement strand
CCAAGTTTCAATCCACGCCCCCGCGCGGGGGGCGACTTATATTAGTATAACCTATTTCTCAAGAATGGTTTACAATTGCGATTCCGCGTACAAGGAAAAACTTTAAAAAAGGCTACCTCCCTTCTTTTCGTGTATACATCATATTTCATTGTCTTAAAAATGGATACTGTCATCGCGAAAGCACTGCATTTTCATGTGTCATGGGGGTTCGCGCAATTATACAAGGAGCGGATCATCCAGGTCCATACTTGGCTTTGCGCCTACATGCTCTACCCGGTGTTTCCAATTTGAGCCTAGGTAGTAGTATCTCAAGCTGTCTGTCTTTGGATCCATAATGTCTTCAAGTCTGCCTTTGAGCTTAACCCATTGGGCAGGATCTACATCGCATTCAAAAACGGAGTATTGGACCCTCTGTCCATAATCCTTGCATGCCCTGGCGATCTTCCTCAAGCGCCGTTTCCCTCCTTCAGCCGAAACCATCACGTCGTAGCTGACCAGCACGAGCATGCCCCTACCTCCAGAAAAAGGGCGGATAGCCGTCAATATCCCCCCTGATGTGCCTGGCCATGAGATTGGCTTGTATGAAGAATAGAAGTCCTATCGGAACCGTCTCCTCGATATACGGGTGGAAGACCTCCTCCTGCTTGCGGTTTTGGTACTCGACAAGGAGAACCTTGCGGGTAGCATCATCCATGATTACCGCGCCATCAGCGGCCTTCGTAAAGCCCTTTGCGTTCACTTGTCTGCGATTTATCAGTGAAAGGGCCAGCCTATCGCCTATAACCGGCCGGAATTCCTCCACTAAGTCCAAGGCCAATCCCGGCCTTCCCGGCCTGTCGCGGTGCAGGAAGCCGACAGCCGGATCCAAGCCGACGGTCTCGAGTGCGGATCGCACATCATGGGTCAGCAGGGTATAGATGAAAGAGAGGAGGGCGTTCACCGGGTCGAGGGGCGGCCTCCTGTTACGGTCGCTGAAGGGGAAGTCTTCTTTTTGATCTATGATCATGTGCTTGAATACTGCGAAATACTCGGCCGCGGCGGATCCCTCCATCCCTCTGAGCGTGTCCACATCCGCAAAGCCCTGTAGTCGTTCCAGAATGCCGGAGATGCTTCCGGAAGCGCCACGCAGGGCATCGGCATCCGTTTTATCCTTATAGTCCCGGGCTGCCCTGTTCAACACCACCCTGCAGTTGGCCAGCTTCCCGGCGATAACCTGTGCAGCGATCTTCGCCGTAGCCTCTGGATCATCAGCCATCCTATACTGGCTTCTGCGCAGAAGCACATTGCCGCGCACAGGCCCCTGCACTGATGCCAAAAATTTGCCGTATTCAGTGAGAAACGAGACCGCCACATCCCTCTCGGCGCAGAATCCCAGCAAAAAAGGCGAGCAAAGGACATTCCCGAAGCATACGATGCTGCCCAGGGCATGGATCGGAACTTGAAGGATCTTTTCCCGCTCGCATTCGACCACCACCGTCTCGCCTTCCTTCTGGAGATATGAGCCTTGCTTACTCACATAGAGGGTGTTGAGCAGCTTCCTCATGAGGACTCGGCCTCCTTTGAAAGCCTGATCTGGGCCTGAATATATCTGTCTACTCGCTTGCCGCCTGAACCGGCGCTTTGGGGCATGCAGAGCTCGACGAGCGAGCAGGTGTCGCATTTCTTTTTCAGGTAGACGGCAGGGGGCGTGATTCCTGCATCACGAATCTCCTTGATCCGACCGATCAAACGTATGGTGGTCTGCCTCAAATCCCCATTGATCTCCACGCTGCTTCTTCTATGTTCCTTGCGATAATAGAGCTGCCCCCTCGGAACGGCTATTCCGAGCATCTCCTCCAGGCAGAGCGCTTGAGCGCAAAGCTGTACTCTATCCCTGTCGTCTTCTTTGTTTCCGCCCCGCTTGAATTCGACCGGCAAGGCCTCGATTACTCTGCCGCCCATGTCAAGCCGCACCTCGACCAAGTCGCACCTGCCAGTCAATCCATAGCGCAAGGAACGAACACCCATCCCGTATTCCTGGCGGAAGAGCCTCCTGGATTCGTGCCCCACCGTATCCACCCGCTCATGCAGGGCTTCGCCCTCAGCGGTGAAGCGGTTCTCCGCCCAGAGCTGCTCAAGATGTATGAGGGCATATTGCCGCTCACAGAAAAACGCGTGCTGCAGGGCTGATATCATGATGGGGTCATCGTCATCGGTCATTGCCCTTCATGCTCCCTCAAGAATCCTACAGGAGACCGCCGCCCCATAGGAGATCAAGGAAAAATCTCCAGGGCATGACCTCGATGCCCTCCATAATCTGCGGACGTTCTTCATCGCAAAGCAGGATGAAACGCTTCAGGCGTCCCTCTTCCCGGAGCGCCCTTAAGCCGGCCAAGTCCCGTGCGTTGATGCGGCTCGAGGCCTTCACTTCTATCGCCACCGCGTCATCGAGTATGAAATCGACCTCATAGCCCGATATCGATCTCCAATAGCTGAGCGTGGTTCGCGGCCTCATGTAGTCGATCCATGCCCTGAGCTCCATGAAAATATAGTGCTCGAAGAACTCGCCGTATTCCGCAGTACCGGGAGCGGGAGGCGGGATCCGTCTAAGGATCCGCGCCACTCCTAGGTCGAAGTAATAGAACTTCGCAGTTTCAATTGATTTCCGCTTCGCGGCCGTCCTGAAAGCGGGCAGCTCGTATCCGATGAGAGTATCGATGAGTATCTGGAACCATAGCTTGACGGTCTGCCTGGAGACTTGGGCGTCATTGGCCACATTGGTGTAGTTGAGCATGCGTGCATTGACCGCGGAGGCTGTCTGGAGGAAGCGGGCGAATCCCGGCAAGTTGCGCGTCATGCCCTCGGCGGCTATTTCCTGGGTGAGGTAGGTATCCACGTAGGCGGCCAAGTCCTCCTCCGGCGAATCCGAAAGCCAATGCGGCGGAAGCAAACCCCTCTCCATGAGACGCGAGAGTGAAAAACCTGCCCCCCCAACCTCTGGCCAGCAGAAAGGGTGAAGCATCCGCGTACGGGCCCTGCCCCCAAGGAGATTCGTTCCGGCCGCCTTGAGCTTTCGGGCGCTCGATCCCGTGAGAATGAAACGTATGCCGCGCTCCTCGATGAGGAGGTGGATTTCGTCCAGAAGCTGAGGGCATTTTTGTATCTCATCCACGGAAACGATACCTTCGTGTAGATTCCGCGCCTCGATCTCGCGCCTGAGTAGGCTCGGCTCCGCCAGGCATCGCATGAGGAGACCACTATCCAGAAGATTCCATGTGAGGACAGGAATTCCGGCCAATTCCTCCCGTAAATATGAGGATTTTCCAGTTTGGCGAGGCCCTAAAAGGAAAAGAGAGCTTTCGTTGAGGAGTTCCTTCACATCCAGGATACGCCTTAGATATCCTTTCATTATAAAGATTTCCTCCATGCGCTAGCGCTATTAGCATATATAATAATAAACGCTAATAGCGTTAGCGTCAATGGTATTTCTTTACTTCATATATAATAAACTGCGCATCCAGCCCGTCCCAATCTCATACTGATACTATTGTCTTGAACTCTTTGAGCTCTTTGCCATCAAGGGTAATCCGGTAATCGGAGAAATCCCGTGCGGGCTTCGTTACATCGGTGATCCTCTCCGCCCTCACCTTTTCAAAGAGCTCATGAGCGCTGGTATTGCCCATCATGGAGCTAAATATAATCTGCCTTTATCTCTATCCCCATTGGACATTTTTCTTCCCTTATTGAGACCTTATACTGTGTGAAGGAACGTGGATGTTTGACTCCTTCTGATAAACGTATACTCACTATTGCCATTTCATTTGGTATCAGATCAGTATCGATATCTAGCAACCGGTGTGAATGGGCCATGCCTAGCTTCGACTTTTCAGGAGTATCGCCGACATGCTTGAACACAATAAGGCGCCTTGAGGCCATGATCCCTTTGCTCGATGATCGATCGTTATCGAACATTCCGCCAAGCGCATTCCACAAAAGCTCCAAATCCTCCTCGGAAAAGCCAGTTCCCGTTTTAGAGTCAGCTAGATTTGCAGAAATGAATCCTTTGCAGACATAAAGGCCATAAGGGATCAGTGTCTTCCTACCCATAGTACGGAGCTTGTCTTCCGATTGTTCTGATTCCCATTGTTCATAGGTTTCTGATGTCACATTTTCCGATGCTTCAATTTTGTCGTCCGTTGTAGCCATACGTGTGATGCCGATATCCAAGGGTAGGATAGGGTGGACTGAACGAGAAAAGGTTATCTGAACCGGCCCCCTTACCTGTCCTGCATTTGGTCCGGTACTCAAGACTGCGCCAAATGTTCGAATATCATAGAATTGTTGGCACATCCATTCCCGAGCGTCTTTAGATTTTGCAATTGTTGAAACAAACTTCTTATCTTTTACCGGTGGCATTCCGCCGGTGTTTTCATGAGCACGGGCTATCTCTTTGTTAAGAGCAGATCCATGCTGAACGAAAATAGCATAGGGTGGCTGATTACCTTTAGCAGCCTGGACATAATTCCGGATACGTCGCTTAATCGCTACGTCGGATACAAGACCATGACCATCTTCAGGATCTATGCGGGGGAGGTTCCCGGCGTCGGGATCGCCATTTGGATTCCCGCGTTCGCAATCAAAAATAAGTAAAAATTCGTAACGGTTCTGGATTGGGCTATTCATCGTCGTCCTCCTCATGGGTTGGTTTATCGGTTATCGTTTTCCCGTGTTCGGTCTTTTTTGCTTTTGCATCAGCTCTGTTTTTGTTGTCGAATGCTGTTTGGTGCCAGAAACCCAAAGCAAAAAGAGCCTGACCTTCCATATCAAGTGCAGATGGGTATTGGGCGGGCAAGCTGTCTCTCTTTGCGATCCCGTTGTGAATCTCAGCGATACGCTCCGTGAAGAAGTAGGTAAGACCTCCTTCAAGTTTTGATAGATGGGTTTGGGCCATCCGCGACAATTGCCCAAATACACCGGAAGGATTCGTCAGAGCGCCACCATAGAAACGCTGTACGACACCAGCACCTACATTCCCGAGTGCTGCGCGTTGTAACGAGTCGTAAACGGCTAAAAGCCGCCCACAATGGTACGCTGCACTGGGATGTTCTGGATCAAGAGCAGGTTGCATATTCACTCCTTTCCGTAATAAGTATGCCTTGACTAAGGCAAGGCGAAGACGGGAACGCCTTTGGGCCTCACCCCCTTTGTCCTCATCTGTTAGATCTCCTCGAACTACAGCACTGTTATGGGCAATTAATGCACGAATAAAGGCGGTATCTGGCAACTTCCCACCTGTCAATGCGGATCTCCATAGAGCCTGCCTCCATATTCCGGACAAGGCTGCCCACTTAGGATACTCTTGATCAGACCTTTTTTTTGCAAGAGGAGCTGTTAGAATTTGCTCCAAACTCGGCGGATATCCTGCCTCACCCCAATAAGTATTTAGTGATAAATCTTTGAACCATTTTTCTGTTGCCGCGGCAAGCTGCAAAACGGTTCCTTCTATAAAATCTCTGATCATCACTCGGCCACCCGCGCCGGAGAGAGCGAGAATGCAGAAACGCACTCCACCAACAGTAAGAGCATTTGTACCGGAACGTATGCTATCGATCGCTAAGCGTAACCTACTTTCTGCCAGAATCCGCTCTTCTTCGGGATCATCAGGAGGTTTCTTTTCTTTATCGGAACTCCCCAAAATTAGGCCTATATAATCGTTGTGTTCTTCGACTTCTTTTCTGGCTTGTACGGGTCCTATATACCAATAGGCTATCCGCGCACCTCCGAGTTTCGCGTAGTCAGTTATTAGTTCCCTTGCGGCACCTTTTTTGGGGCGTTTCCAGCTATAAATGACACTGCTCTCAAGTAAATGATCGATCGCATTGACATATGCACTAGCCGTTTCCATATCCATAGCCGCGTTCATGCCTTGCGTCAGGCCATATGATTCGAAGGCCTCCTTGTCAAAAGTTACGATTGGAGCATGGGGCTGACTGAGTCCCACACCGGTAAGTTTTTTCAATTTTGGATGAGTTAGCACAGGGGTAACTAGTTCTCCCGTACCGAAGCATCGCATTAAAATTTGCCCGCTTTCCGGCTTTTTGAGCATTGTACGAAAATGATCCCACCATTCATGCCATGAGCTTTCTTCTACCGGAAAACGTCCGCCAAGACGGATCGTAACGGCGTCTTGTGGTTTTACCGTAGTCTTGTATCTTATCGCCTCTCTTCTCATCATCTCGGAAATAGACGTATCAAGAAGACACCTTGCTACAGCTTTCATTGTTTGATCATATCTACCTGCTTGGTCCAACATCCAAACGAGCGTTTCTCGTCGCTTGCACATGATGTACTCATCTTTTTCATCTTTTCCCCAGCCCAAAAACACCCCGATACGCTCAATGAGAAAATGCGATCCCATTCCCCTTTGGGCTCCCAAGGTTTTCAATTCACCCTGCGATAGATCCGGAGCAAAAAAAAACTCTCGATCGCTTGGTACAAGACCAATATATTTGTTCCCCTTTTCATTAAATTCGAGTATCCACTTCACGGCCTTTTTTGCATAACCAGGTTTACTTACCAGTCCTCGATCTTCGGCGTATTGTAGAAGCGCGCTGATCATTTACTTACTCCTTTCTTCACGAGTTCACTCTCATAGGCCGGAACTTCCACAACACCACCGTGAGCTATAGCTCTAAAAACAGACACCTGGGCAGTATCATTGCTTTCTCCAGGACGTGAAAGATCGAAAACATCGTAAAGCATCCAGCCTGCGTCAACATCTTTTTCCCAACGCTTCTTGTCAGATAATTCGTGACTCCACCATGCAGGAAATTCTCGGAAACCAAAGCAGGGTTGGGTGAAATTCTGGCCTCGATTGAGGCGGCGCACAAACTGGTCTTCATACGCCTTAATGTTTTTGGGAGCACCTACCCATGGAACAATATACGCGGTAAGTCGATAACGAACATCGCGGAGCGCCATTGTCTGGCGTTGGGTCCGTCCCTTTGTGCCATCCACCGTATTGCCGGAGGCGTCAGCGAAGATAGGGTGGAATTCAGTGATATCCTCCATCCAACGCGTTATCTCCCTATCACTTGGCCCCTTTTCTTTTACTTCATTGCGCATGAGCCCTATGTATTTCGGCTCGGATAACAGTTCGATTCTCTCGATCTGCCAGCGAAATTCATGCCGATTTACAAAAATTGCATCAAAAATACCGCGCGCTGCGGACGGTGTTATGAATGGATAACTCCACCGTTCTACTTTCATTGGCGAAGTAAAACAAGCAAATTCGCCCCATACTTCAATAGTATGAGGTTCTCCATGAACACATTCGTTGGTCATCATTACTCCTTCTTTGTTTTTCACAGAATTGGGATCTCTTGATCAAGCTGTAAACCGACAATCTCGTCGTATGCATTCTTATCATAAAGAAAGAACCAATCATCAGTTCCCTTAATGGGAGGTCCGATCCAGGCTGAATTCTCCGCATCCTTTATATTCGCGTCCACGACATAAGGCTGTATATTTCTGAAAAAAGTGGATGTGAGCCGACCAGGGAGCGCGGGGACATCTCTGTAGGGAACAATAAAATGTACTAGTGTCTTGTGCTCGATTAACCGATATAATCTGTCAACTTCAGGGAAATCAGCCTCACTTATTGCCTTTTCCAATTTTCTTGATGTACCGGCGCAAGTTGTCAAATCATAAAAACGTTTAAAATACCGGTCAAAGGCTTCTGGATTCTGTGGATCGAGTTCATCCAACTCTTTTACCAGACTTAACGTTTGTGCTGCCCCTCGTTCATACAGGTCACCTGGATAGGCTGCACTTTCAGGAAGAAAAACAATGACGGAACCGGTCCCCATCCCACTGCGGTTACACCGCCCTGCGGCCTGTGCTATGGAATCAAATGGTGCAAGTGCACGATAGACGATCGGGAAATCGAGATCGACACCTGCCTCGACACATTGTGTGGAAATTAGTAAACAAGGCGCCTCCCGGGCTTTGATATCCTCATAATCGAGAACAACTCGTCGATGAGCGGAGCACATATTTGTTGAGAGGTGGAAAATTTGAGATTTAGGCTGGCGTTTCATCACCAACCCCGTAAGCCTGCGAGCATCCTTTCTAGTATTAACAATACAAAGTGCACGTCTTTGTGCAGCAAGCTCTTCGGCTATCTTCTCCCACGAGATGTTATCGAAACAACGGGACCAATCGATAGAATAACGCCGCGTCCGCTTATATAAACCGACTGTCCGGGCTATAACCGGAGTAGGATCCCATCCAATGTTGTCACCATCTATCTTAACCTGATCAGCAAATTTTGAAAAAAAGGGCTGAGTAGCCGTAGCGATCACCACAGTGGAGCCATACTCTGGGTGACAGAGTCGCGATATCGCACGGAGGGTAGGAATAATTAGTCTTTGGGGTATTGACTGAGCCTCATCGAGTAGAATAACGGCTTTCGATAAAGCGCAGAGTTTTCGCGATGCCCCTGGATGGGCGGTGAATAATGATTCTAAGAACTGAACGCTCGTAGTTATTATGATAGGCACTTCCCAATCTTCACTTAGGGACTCGGCTCGTTTTCTTTCCTCCGATTCACCGTCCTCTTCGTTCACCTTATGCCAATCGGCTAGACTGTGATGTTCAAGCATATAGTCTGCAAAAACGCCTAGTGATTTTCGATATTCATTCACTGTTTGATCGAGTATTGATAAAAAAGGAAGTACGACAATGATTCTTCTTAAGCCAACCTCCTTATTCCTGACGATATGGCGTAATGCAAAACCGAGCATTGCAAGCGTTTTTCCGCTACCCGTAGGAGCTTCCAGTTCGAATAGGCCTGGTGGTTTATTAGCAGACTCAAGAGCAGCATCCCATAGGTCCTTTCTAACCTTTTTGATAATGGCTGAGGCCTCCTTAGATAAGGAGCCAACATACTTTTCCAGAGAGGCGAAGGCCGCATGCGCATCGAGATTCACCATCTCAAGTCGCTTTTCCCCATGCATATGCCTAGCTGTATCTACATAATCCGCATGGACTAGGGCAGAAAGAACCATTCTTACGTCGAGCATTGCTCCGACAGTTCTTTTTAGCCGCCTTCGAGATTGACATTCTTGGGGCTTTATACCATCGTCGATCATGGCCTGGAACGCATTTTCTATTTCTTGGGAAGTTGAAAGAGTAAGTTTCTTACGTTCGATTGAGACAAGAGAATCTTTTAGTGTAGATACTTGCCCCCAAGCTCCCAATCCTACATGATGTGCATGAACTGCCATTGCAGCAAGATCAGATAGTCCGTATTTTAGTAAAAGGTGAGCCCCTGGCGACCAGTGATCGAGACCGGATTCCAAGCCTTCTAGTCTTCTTTGAAAAAGGATAGAATATTTGCCAAAATCATGAAAACGAGCAGCCAGTATTACGTCATTTTTTAGGAAGGCAGGACACCGATTGAGCGCAATTGACTCTACTCCAAATATATGATCACTGATAGTCTGAGTGACGCCATTGATTCCCATACTATGTGCGAGCATTTTTCCCATCCGGGTTTCTCCTCACATGCGCGATGGTCTTTCCTTCATTCAATGCGGCTATCCCTTCCTCCCATACCCATGCCTCCTCCTCCAACGTCGATTCATAATGATAGCGCCGATGACGGGGACGCCGATTATCAGGAAGAAGTAAGCGTCCCTTTCAGCGCCGTAAAGACCTTGGGCATCGAGTCTATTTGCCATCTGGAAGGGGATGACAAAAAACATGTGGTAGTGAACCCAGGGAACCCAATCCGCATCCTCCCAAAGGCGCGAAAGGAGCATGAGGACGAGTATCTCCATGAGAGTGCCTCCGGCGTTCAGGAGGAGGAGGCCCCTGGCGTCTTCCTCAGGCTCCATGAGGAGGACGGTGTCGGCCCGGATGGCTATAGCTGGATGGCCGGTCATCCACCCGCCCAGGATGTGGCCTAGCTCGTGGAAGGGCGTGAGGGCCAGGCTCAAGAAAAAACAGGGAAAGAAGGACAGCGCCACCGTGGCTAGACGCCTTTTCCACGAAAGGCCGGGATCTAGGGGCGAGGGCGGAATGCGGACTCTCAGAGACGCGAAGCCGCTTGTCATGCTCATACTGTAGCACCGCCACTGGGACCCAGATTGTCCCTTAAACGCGGTTTTTCCCTATTTCCGATTTCTCCAGGCTCGGAGGCTAGGGCCGCCATAGCCTCTATTTCCCTCTGCCATTCCTCTCTGAAGGCCGGTGGACCGATAACTTGGCATTGGCTGCCGCACCTCAATGCCCGCCCCAGGAGCTCGGTCCAGTCGTGGACTGGCAGCTCCAGCTCAATCTCCGGATTTGGTTCCTCCCGGACTACGACTATTCGTTGATCCTCATGCCAAACCTGCCCTCGGACAGCCCGGGCCGCTCCGCCGCTGAAGCGCAAACGCGCTCGGCCCAGGGGTTTGCCTTTGAAAATCCCGTATGATGATGAAAGAAAGGCTTCAATGTCCTTATCAGATGGCGGTGGCGGCGACGCCTCATCGGTCTCAACAGCTTCCTTGATCCTGGCTAGAGCGAAGGTCCTGAAATCGCGCGCTATAAGATCATGGCTCAGGCAGTACCACTTTCCACCGTAATTGAGGAGGCGCAGAGGTTGGATGGAGCGCCGACTGGCATGTCCCTTGGCATCAAGATAGGCGATCTCCGTCAAGACCGATCTCTTCATCGACCGGCAAAGAGCCCGAGCTATCTGTCCTGAGGGGTGCTCTCGGTCCGGCAACTCGTAGCGAAGTTTTGATGTTATGCCTGCGTATACTCCAGCTTCTTTTGAAAGGCAGGCTTTGAGCCTCTCGGAGAGGAATGGCAGGTAAGCTGATTGATCAGCCAGGGCGCGCAGGAAGGCTATGTCAAGGAGTACGTGCTCATCAGCGAATTCCATGCCGTCGAAGGGTTCTCGATAGATATAGAGTTTCTTTTTCCTATCATACTGTATCGGGGCGTCTATGCGCCATTTCAGGTATTCGATGTCACGCTTGGCTTGCCGCGCGCTCACCTCGAATCGCTCCGCGATCTGCGCGGCGCTGACGCCGCCCTTAGCGCGGATTGCCTTATCGATCCAGACCAGGCGCTCCATTTGGCTCATTTGCTTGGAGTATAAAACCATCCATGCCAAAGCGCAAGTTGAATTTTCCCCAAACAAGCGCCCTAAAAGCCCTTCCCGGCGCTCTCCATTCGTTTTCCTTTCTCCCGGAGGCGTTTTATACTGAGATACCCCGAAAGAGAGGAGCCGGGCGTGCCGGGCAAGAGAAGCTACCTTCGCCCTTACCTTCCTGGTGCCGATGAGGGGGATGGCTCATCCTCCTCATCGGCTTCAAGGCCGGCTTGCGCTTCTCTTCCTGAAGCTAATCTTCCAAGGCGGCCATGCGGGCGCGGTTGTAGGCGTCCACGGCCTTGCAGAGATCGCTGATGCCGATGTTCAAGATGGGCACCGAGGCCAGATACATGAGGGTCCCGGCAAAGGATATGTAATACGTGATGTTGGATTGGTAGAACCATTCGTCGTTCGGATCCAAGAGGTCCACCAGGAGATAGCTGGAGGGCGCGAGTACGGTGAGGATGGAGCCGCCCACCATGAGGACGGTGCCTATCTCCGTGCAGGTGCGGGAAGACTCGAATAGCTTGGAGCTGGCCGGCTCGGCTTTCAGGGCATCCTGCAGCTCGCGGGCCATGAAGATGCCGGCGCTGCTGTCCAGGCTTCCCCTGAGCAGCCTGAGGCCGCCCCAGAAGGAGGAGCCGAAGCGGAGGAATTCCTCGTCGTAAGCGGCCTTTAAGCCGGGGGAAGCGGCGTGGGCATCGGGCTCGATGCCAGTTGCTCCCAGGGCCTGGGCGTCCTGGGAGTACGCGGCGAATATCGAGGCGCCGGCGAGGGCCAGGCAGAGTATCGTCCTTTTCATCATGTAAGCTCCTCCGGAAGCGATCCTTGGATTATACTAGTGCCTTCATTGAAAAGTCGACAGGCCTGGCATGTCGACTAGGCTGAGGATAGTGTTGAGTGACACCGTGGCTGACGGTCTTCCCCGCTCCCCGCCCCCTTCACCTTTTCCGCCCCATCTTCCATAATCCCGGCATGGCCAAGGAGAATCAGCCCCTCAGCTATGAATCGGCGGGCGTCAACTATGACATCTTGGACGCCTTCAAGCGCGCCTGCCAGAAGCACGCGTCGGGCACGTCGGTGGCCCTGAAAGCCTGGGGCTTCTCGGAACCCGCCGGGGCGCGCGGGGAGTCCTGTTATCTGATCGAGACCCCGGACTCCTACATCGCCCACGTGGAGGAGGCCCTTGGGACCAAAGTCCTGGCGGCCGACGCCATGTACGCCCTGACCGGGAAAAGCTTTTACCGCAATATCGCCGTGGACGACGTGTCCACCATCGTCAACGACCTGTGCGCCTCGGGGGCCCTGCCCTTGGGCCTGGCCATGTACGCCGCCACCGGCGACGACACCTTCTTCTCCGACGCGCGCCGCTCGGAAGACCTGGCTGCGGGCTTCGCCGAGGGTTGCCGCCTCTCAGGAGCGGCATGGACGGGTGGGGAGACCCAGACCCTCAGGGGCATGGTGGCCCCTGGGGCTTGCATCCTTGGCGGTTCGGCCGTCGGGCTCATCAAGCCCAAGGAGCTGCGCATCCCCAATCGCGTGGAGACGGGCGACGCCATCGTCCTCCTGCCCTCTACCGGAGTCCAGACGAACGGGCTCACCCTCTGCCGGGCCCTGGCGGAGCGCATGCCCAAGGGCTACCTGACGCCCTGCCCGGACGGGCGGCCCTACGGCGAGGCCCTCCTGGACGCATCGGCCATCTACGTGGGCTTCGTCCGCGCCTGCCAGGAGGCCGGGCTGCGCCTCAAGTACTGCGCCCACATGACCGGCCACGGCTGGCGCAAGCTGATGCGCCTCCCGGAGGCCCTGGTCTACCGCGTGGAGACCCTTCCCGAGGTCCCGCCCGTTTTCGCCCTGATAGAGGAATACTCGGGCCTGGACAAGAAGGAGATGTACGGCACCTTCAACATGGGCGCCGGCTGGGCCGCCTTCGTGGCGCCTGAGGACGCGCAACGCTGCGTCTCAATAGCCCGGGCCGCAGGCTATCAGGCGCTTATCGCCGGAGATGTCAGGCAGGAGAAAGGCCCCGACGGAAAAGCGCGCAAGGCCGTGGACATCCTCCCCCTGGGCATTTCCTACGAGGGCGCGGAGCTCAACATCCGCTGACAGCGGCGCGTTTGCGCCGGCCCCCTCGGAGGACTAGAATCCTAGCGGAGGCCATCATGGGCGAAAAGAGCGCGCTGAAGAAGAAAGAATACCTGAAAGAGCTTGAGAGGCTCACGGTCGAGCTGGTCAAGCTCCAGGCCTGGATCAGGCACGAGGGCCTCAAGCTGGTGGTCATCTTCGAGGGGCGCGACGCGGCCGGCAAGGGCGGGGTCATCAAGGCCATCACCGGCGGCCTGAACCCGCGTTACGCCCGCATCGCCGCCCTGCCAGCCCCCACCGAGCGCGAGAGGACCCAATGGTACTTCCAGCGTTACGTGGCTCATTTGCCCTCGGCCGGGGAGATGGTCTTTTTCGACCGCTCCTGGTACAACCGGGCCGGGGTGGAGCGGGTGATGAAATTCTGCACCAAGGCCGAGTACGATGAATTCCGGCGGACCGTTCCGGAGTTCGAGCGCATGCTGATACGCTCCGGCATCATCCTGGTGAAGTACTGGTTCTCGGTCTCGGACGAGGTTCAGGAGGCGCGGTTCAAGGATCGGCTATCTGATCCGGCCAAGCGCTGGAAGCTGTCGCCCATGGACATGGCCGCGCGCTCCAAGTGGGTGGAGTACTCCAAGGCCAAGGACGACATGTTCGCCTTTTCCGACCTGCCAGACAGTCCCTGGCACGTTGTCGATGCGGATGACAAATATTGCGCAAGGCTCAACACCATCGCCCACCTCCTGGCCCTGGTGCCCTATCGCGACTTGACCCCGGAGAAGATCGAGCTTCCCGAGCGCCAGAAGGCCGGCAAGTATCGGCGCCCTCCCATGGCCAGCAATCACATGGTGCCGGCGGTCTACCCGGGGCGGCTCTTGGATGGAACCCCGGCGCGGAACGGCGTTGAGCCGGATCCCGGGCCCGCGTCCGGCGAGGATTCAGTGGGTGACGTTCAGGCCGGGGATCCGCCGGCTAGTGAGGCCGCCGAGGACGGGCTGATCCCTGCCGCCTCGGTGTTTGCCCCGGCTCCAGCCGGGGAGGCCCCGGCTCCAGCCGGGGAGGCTTTCCCCAAGGCAGGCGGCAAGGGCAAAAAGAAGTCCAGGAAGGGCAAGAAAAACGGCTGATCCAAAAAGCCCCTTAAGGGCCGCTCATCCGCATGTCCCTGGGTCGGGATGCAAGCCCCCGGGCTCAGCCCCCTCCTAGGGCCAGGCGCCCTAAGCCGAACGCGAGAAGCCTCACTAGAATGCCGAAAACCAGGCCGGACACGATGGCGGCCAAGAGGTCGGTGCGCACGGAGCTCTCTTCCTCGGCCCGCACCATGCGCGCCACGATCTCCACCAGCACAAAGGTCAGCACGATCATGAAGACCATGGCGAAGCAGAGGTAGAAGGTCCCGTGCTCCTCCACCCAGCGGTAGAGCAGGTCCGAGAGGAAATAAATGCCGGCGGCCAGGCTGGAGCGCATGAAGGATGACAGGTATTGCTTGGCGCGTACGCCCTTCATGAAGAGTGGCCAGGCCGCCAGGATTCCTACAAGGACCACGGTGCCGATGGAGACGCCGGCGGCGAGTTCGGAGGACAGGGCCCCATTCACGCTGCTAAGGCGCGCATTGGCTTCCTCTATCAATCCATCGAAGGGGTGAAAGGTTAACTGGATCAGGGCCAGGATACCCATGAGGCCCAGGAGGGCGGCCCCGGCGAAAATGACCTTTACCAGGAAGGCTGCGGCTCTCTTCATAGCCCCACCCTAGCCGCCCTAGGCCCGTCTTTTCAAGTCGCCCGCGGGGGCTTATGCCAAGGCCCCGGGAAGCCGATAAACATGAAGAAAACTCATGGAGGTCATGCCTTGAAGAAAAGCCTATCCGTCCTGGCCCTGATCGCCCTAGCCCTGGCCCCCCTCGCGGTCCAGGAGGACACTCCCACCGAGGCATCATCGACCGCCGCGGACGGCTCCGAGGCCATCCTCATGACGGAACTCGTCCCGGTGGAAGGCCGGAGCCCCGGAGACGCCGTCGGCGAAAGCGCGGTCGATGGGAGCGCGGCCAGCGCGACGGACGCCGAGGAGGCGCCCATCGCCGATGCGGAGACCGTGCCCGCTGCCGATGCCGGGGAAGCTGTCACGGCCAAGACGCCCGAGGAATGGCAGTTCGAGCTCGACAAGGCCCTCTCGGATTTCGAGTATGCCTCCTTCCAGTTGGATAAGTTGCAGGAAGAAATGGACAGCCTCACTGCCGAGCTGGCCATCAGCAAGGCCGCCCTGGCCCAATCCGATTCCAAGAACGCCGCCCTGAGCGCCCGGATCGAGGAGCTGGAAAGGGCCCTGGAGGCCCTCAAGAGCGAGCGCTCGGGCCTGGTGGCCGCCAAGGCCGTGGATTCATGGGACTTCGACCGCTCCGTTTTCAGCGTCCTGGCCGCATCGGGCTTCGCCGGATCCACGCCGGCCACCGGCAAGTGGGACATCAGTGGGGGCAAGGCCGTCCAAAAGGATCCCAAGGAATTCTTCGCCAAGCTGCGTCTCCCGTTGGACCAGGGCAAGAAGCGGACTCTATACACCTTCACCGCCAAGGCCGGCAGCACCGGATGGGCCGGGCTGGGCCTGCACTTCTTCATCTCCGGCAAAACCGTGCGCTTCAGCTACGGCGAGGGCCGCAGCCTCCTCGTATGGTTCACCCGCGACCCGGCCAATTACCCCGACAAGGCCACCTACCTCCAGCTCTACCGCTCGGACGGCTTGGTCAACATGGAGCAGGTCTTCGACGGCAAGACGAATGGCGACATCGCCAAGCCCTTCAAGGCCGAGATTCTTTACGACCCCGTGAAGGAATACGTCCTGGTGGCCGTTGACGGAAGCGTCCGCGTGGTCTACAAAACCTTCTTCGGTATCGGCCAGGGCGTGGGCGTGGCTCTTCGCACCCTTGGGCCCGGCTGCGAGTTCTCCAACTTCTCCGTGCGCACGGAGCCCTGAGGCCCTTCCCGCGCTTGCCCGTCCTCCCTCGCGCGGCTATACTCTGCGCGTGCGTGGGATGAAGTCCCCCGGCGGGCGCGGGCGGCCGGGCGTGGATATTCTCTGGGAGGACGAACGCTTCCTGGCCCTGGACAAGCCCGCCGGCCTGGCCGTGATTGCACCGGACGGGAGCCGCGAGCGCAGCCTCTACGACTTGGCCTGCGCCATCGTCCGGAGGGGCAATCCGCGCGGCCGCGCGGCCGTAGTCCACAGGATCGACAAGGGAACCTCAGGGCTTGTCCTGTTCGCCAAGGACGCAGCCGCCAAGAAGGCCATGATGGAGGGCTGGGACGCCCTGGTGCGCGAGCGGCGCTATGCAGCCCTGGTGGAGGGACGCCTGCGGGCCGAGGCCGGCTTCTACGACTCCTACCTGGTCCAGGGCCGCCCCGGCCAAGGCCAGGAGCGGGTGCGCCAGAGCGGAAGCGGGGACAGACGGGCCCTGCGGGCCCAGACCGAGTGGCGGGTCCTGCGCCATGGTCCGCGCTACCAACTGATAGAGGCGATCTTATTGACAGGTCGCAAACATCAAATCAGGGTTCAGTTCTCTGCCGATGGGCACCCTGTTGCCGGCGACGCCCTGTACGGGGCCCGTTCTGATCCACTGGGACGGCTGTGCCTGCACGCCTGGACCCTGGTCTTCGAGCATCCATTCACCGGAAGTGAAATCTCCCTGGAGAGTCCCTTCCCGCGGGAATTCGAGAGGGCCGTAGAGACGCGCTGAGGGGGAATCCATGCCCGAGGTGACCTTCGCCCGCTGCCCCAAGTGCCAATGCGCCAACTGGTGCGACATCCCGCACATAGACTACAAGGAGCGCGTGGAGTTCATCTGCGACCGCTGCGGCTACAGGATCAAGCTGGGCTCCTGTTCCGTTTGCAAGGCCAGGGACTGGGACCTGGTCAAGGGCATCGATAAGCTGGGCGGGCACCGGCCCTACTACCGCCTGCGCTGCCGCTCCTGCGGGCGCCTGGTGGGCTTCCTTATCGCCGGGCCTCCCTGAACCCCCGAGCGTACCTCTGACAGACGGGATTCATGAGTCTATGATCTGCTCATCTATGGGCTTGCCCCCGGGAACCATGGGCAGGACCTTCTCGTCCTTGTCCAGAATGCAGTCGATGAGGGCCGGCTCTTCCCTGGAAAGGGCCTCGGCCAGGGCCGCCTGGAAAGACGCCTCGTCCTTGGCGCGGAAGCCCCGCACCCCGTAGGCCTCGGCCAGCTTGACGAAGTCGGGCGGGCGGTCTAGTACGGTCTGCGAGTAGCGCCCCTCGTAGAAGAGCTTCTGCCATTGCCTGACCATGCCCAGGACGCCGTTGTTCATCACCAGGATGACGATGGGCATGCGGTAGTGCGAAATGGTGGCCAGCTCGATGGAATTCATCCGGAAGGAGCCGTCCCCGGCGATGTGCACCACGCGCTTGTCCGGCCGGGCCGTCTGTGCGCCCATGGCCGCTCCGGTGCCGTAGCCCATGGTGCCCAGGCCGCCCGAGGAGATGAAGCTGCGGGGCTGACTGAAGGGGTAGAATTGGGCCGCCCAGAGTTGGTGTTGGCCCACCTCGGTGGTGATGACGGCCCGGTCGCCCAGTGCCTTGTAGACGCTTTCCAGGATGAAGCGCGGGTGCAGGTCGGTCTTGCGCGAATGAGCCTGGGGCACATGCAGCTTCCAGGCCTCCACCTCCTCGTTCCAGGCCGAGCGGGTCCGGGGTTTGAGCATAGGCAGCAGAGCCGCCAACGCGGCCTTGGCGTCCCCGGCCACGTGGCGCCACACCCGCACGGTCTTGTTGATCTCGGCCGGATCGATATCGATGTGGATGACCCGGGCGTTCATGGCGAAGCGCTTGGGATCCGAGATGACCCTGTCGGAGAAGCGCGCCCCTATGGCCAGGATCAGGTCGGCCTTAGTGGCCGCCATATTCGAGGCCTTGGTGCCGTGCATGCCTATCATGCCCGTGGACAGGGGATGCGCCGAGGGGAAGCAGCCCTGGCCCATCAGCGAGCAGGCCACCGGGGCGTTGAGGGTCTCGGCCAGGGCCAGCAGCTCGGCTGAGGCCCCGGATGAGATGACGCCCCCGCCGGCAAAGATGAGGGGGCGCTGGCAGGCGCCCAGGGCCTCGGCCGCGGCGGCCAGGTCATCGGCCTGCAGGGACGGCTGGGGCTTGGGACTAGCCGCTTTCATTCCCGGAACGAATTCGGCCTCGGCGGCGGTAGCATCCTTGGTGATGTCGATGAGAACGGGGCCCGGGCGTCCGGAACGGGCGATGGCGAAGGCCTCGTGGATCGTGGCGGCCAGGTCGCTCGCATCCTTGACGATGTAATTGTGCTTGGTGATGGGACCGGTGATCCCGGCTATGTCCACTTCCTGGAAGCTGTCCTTGCCTAGGAGGCTGGTGGCCACGTTGCAGGTGATGGCCACCACCGGGATGGAATCCATGTAGGCGGTGGCGATGCCGGTGACGAGGTTGCAGGCCCCCGGGCCTGATGTGGCCATGCATACGCCCACCTTGCCGGATGCCCTGGCGTAGCCGTCAGCGGCGTGGGCCGCCCCCTGCTCGTGGGCCGTTAAGATATGCCGGATCTCGGACGAGTGCTTGTACAGCTCGTCGTAGATGTTGAGGATGGTGCCTCCGGGGTAGCCGAAGACCACGTCCACCCCCTCCTCTATCAGGCACTTGATGACTATCTCCGCGCCGCGCAGTTTCATCGGTTCCTCCTCAGCCGGCCCGCCCGCCGCCGGCCAGCAGGCCGAGCTTCGAGCCGATTTCCTTTATCAGCTTGTACTCCACGGAGTCCACCAGGGCCTTCCAGGAGGCCTCGATGATGTCGCTGGACACGCCCACCGTGGACCAGATGTCCTTGCCGTCGGTGGACTCTATCAGCACGCGCACCTTGGCCGCCGAGGCCATAGCGCTGTTGAGCACGCGCACCTTGAAATCGGTCAAGCGCACGCTCCGCAGCGAGGGGTAAAAGCGCTCCAGGGCCTTCCTGAGGGCCCGGTCCAGGGCGTTGACCGGTCCGTCTCCCTCTGCGGCGGTGAACTCGGTCTGGCCGTCCACTTCTATCTTTATCATGGCCTGGCTGCCGCCGTCTTCGCTGGGCCGCTCGCCTATGATGCGGAAGCGCTCCAGGTTGAAGAGCGGCTTGTATATACCCAAGGCCTTGCGCACCAGGAGGTCGAAAGAGGCCTCGGCGCCCTCGAACTGATAGCCTTCCTGCTCCAGCTCCTTGAGGCGGGCCACGATCCTGCCCACCACCGGGTCGTCACGGGCTATGGTCGGATCCACGCGCTTGATTTTGTCCATGACGGCGCTGCGTCCGGCCACTTCGGACAACAGCACCCGGCGTTCATTGCCCACGCTCTCGGGGGCCACATGCTCGAAGGAGGCCGGGTGCTTGAGCACGCCGTCCGCGTGCATACCGGCCTTATGGGCGAAGGCCTTTGTGCCCACGTAGGGCAGGTCGTCCGGCAGGGGCATATTGGCTATCTCGGCTATGCGGCGGGAGCAAGCGGTCAGGCCGGCCATGGCCTGGGCGCTCACGCATTCGCGGCCCATCTTGAACTGCAGGTTGGGGATGATGGTGGAAAGGTTGGCGTTGCCGCAGCGCTCGCCGAAGCC
>CAYYCP010000060.1:0-20692 GCA_964470375.1 uncultured Spirochaetales bacterium | reverse complement strand
ACCCCGCTTCACCTAAGCCCCTGGCCCATTCGCACCAATTTTCGATGAACTAACATGTTTTTTACAGAATATTCACGGTCTTTTCACCCTGCTAATGTCGCAAGGGGATTTATTTGACGCATTGAACCTTTCATAATGGAGGCAAGGACATGAAGCGAATTACGATCCTGTCACTGGCCGCCGCGGTCCTCTGCGTCGCGACGGGTTTGCTCGGCGCCGAGGAGCTCGGCCTGAGCGTCGAGATGGAGAAGGCCGTGGTTTTGGCTGGGAAACCACAGACCGCCTACCTCAAGATAGGCCTCAAGGGCTTCGAACTGGCGCGGGCCGGCCGCGAGCGAGCCCCTCTCAATCTCGCCCTGGTCCTGGACCGCTCCGGCTCCATGGAAGGCGACAAACTGGAGCGCGCCAAAGAAGCCGCCATCAGGGCAGTCGGTTATCTTGAACCCCGTGATGTGCTTTCCATCGTAGCCTATGAGAGTCAAGTGCGAGTCATCCTCCCGGCCGGGCGTGTAGGCGATGGACGCGAGGCCGTCCAGGCCATCCGCTCTATCCGCTCCGGGGGCAGCACAGCCCTATTCGCCGGCGTAAGCAAGGGTGCCGCAGAGCTCCGTAAGTATTTAGCCGATGGGCGCATCAACCGTATCATCCTCCTCTCGGACGGCCTGGCCAACGTCGGTCCCGACAGTCCCGGTGAATTGGCTGACCTGGGCTCGGCCCTGCGCCGCGAGGGCATCTCAGTGACCACCCTGGGATTGGGTCTGGATTATAACGAAGACCTGATGATGCGCTTGGCCCAGGCCTCGGACGGGAATCACGCCTTCGTGCGAGAGCCCGCCGACTTGGCTAGGATCTTCGATCTCGAATTCAGGGACGCCTTCGAAGTGGTGGCTAAGGATGTGCGCCTGAAACTGCGATGCCCGCCAGGAGTCCGTCCCATCAAGGCCCTGAACCGCGAGGCGGAAATCCGCGGCCAGGAGCTGAACCTCGAATTGAACAACGTCTACAGCCTCCAGGAACGTTACTTCTTGGTAGAGCTGGAACTTCCGGAGCTTAAGCCCGGCCAGCGCCTGGACGTGGCCGAGGTGAGCGTCACCTATTATAATGCACAGAGTTCGGCGCAGTCCTCACTAGAAGGCCGAGCTACTGCCAGGGCCAGCATGGACCAGACTGAGGTGGCCGCGGCCCGCAACAAGGACGTAGCCGAGAAGGTGGCCTTGCAGAACGCCGTGCTCAAGAGCGAGGAGGCTGTGCAGCTGCGCGACAAGGGCGAACTGGATGCAGCCAAGGCCGTCCTCAGCAAAAGCGCGGCCGAGCTGGAGGCCCTGGGCAATGAACTGGGGTCGGAAACCCTCCTCCAGGGGGGCCGGGCGGCGGCCGCGGACGCGGACCTCCTCATGGACGAGGAAGTCTGGGCGGAGCAGCGCAAGGCCATGCGCGACGACCAATACGCCACCAAGAATCAACAGAGGTACTGAAAAATGAAGAAGGGACCGGCCATCGCCCTGGCGGCGCTCGTAGTCCTGCCCACGGCCTTCTCGCTGTGGATGGGCTGGCGAACCCTGCGCGACGACCGGTCCCGGATCCATGACGCCCTGGCCCGCTCGATGGCCTCCAGGCTGGAGTCCCTATCCCTTGAGACCGATAGGTTCGTCAGCGCAAGCGCGGCCGACCTAGCTGCCCGGCTCGGCGAGAATCCTGGGGCGGAGACCCTAGGCGAGCTTTCGCGCCGAGACGAGATGATCCTCCAGGCCTTCGCCATCCAAGCCGGCGCCCTGGTCTATCCGCCCAAGGAAGGCGCAAGCGAGTCGGAGAAGGCGTTCATGGAACGCATCGCCCCCGTGCTGGCCGAGGGTTCGCCGGACCGGGCGGTCGGACAGGAGGGCCGTGAAGTCAAGCCCGGGCAGGGCTGGATCACATGGTTCCACGGAGGCGGCCAACGCTTCGCCTTCTGGATCGCTTCCGCCGAGACATCCATCGCGGGGGCCGAGCTCAATCCCTCGGCCTTCCTGGCCCGCCTGGCGGCGGCCCTGCCCGACGCCGGTGACGAACGGACCTTCGCGGAAGACGAGCTGATCGTCCTGATGGATGCGCGCGGCCGGGACTTCATGCGCTGGGGCGGCTTGGAGCCCGCGCCTAGCGAACAGCCCCTGGCCGCCCTGCGTTTGGGGAGCCCTCTCCAGGGCTGGGAATTCAGGGCCTATGGCGGCCTTGGGGCGGGAAAGGGTTTGGCGGCCGCGGAGACATGGCTCCTGGCCGCGGGAGGCCTCACCCTGGCGGCGGCCATCGGCTCCGCGGCCCTCCTCCTAGTCCGCGGCCTTGCGAGGGAAATGGCCGAAGCCCGCCAGAGGGTCAGCTTCGTCAACCAGGTCTCCCACGAGCTCAAGACTCCCCTCACCAACATCCGCCTCTACCTCGACCTCCTGCGCGCTCGCCTGGGTGGGGGAGCCGGGCCGGCCGAGGAATGCCTGGACGTGATTGGCGCGGAGAGCCAGCGCTTGACCCGCCTCATCCACAATGTCCTCAGCTTCGCCCGCAAGGAGGGCCGCGAGGCGCCCCGCCCCGAGGAGGCCGACTGGGACGAGACAGTAGCGGCGGCGCTGGAATGTTTTCGGCCCTCCTTCGCGGCCAAGGGCCTGGTCCTGGAATTCGCGCCCGGAGGCGTGGGGCGCTACGCCTTCGATCAGGACTGGGCCCGTCAGATCGTTGGCAACCTTGTTTCCAACGCGGAGAAGTACGCGGCCGGCGGGGGGCTAGTGAGGGTGGAGACCGGGGCCGGGCCCTCAGGCCCCTGGGCTAGGGTGTCAGACCGCGGCCCGGGCATCCCGGCTAAGGATCGCCAACGCGTCTTCGAGCCCTTCGTGCGACTGAGCGATGCGCTTACCGAGGGCGTGTCTGGATCGGGCCTGGGCCTGTCCATCTCTCGCCGCCTGGCGCGGGCCCACGGCGGGGACATCGTCTTGGAGGATTGTGCCGAGGGCGCCAGCTTCCTCCTCAGCTTGGCGGCCGAGAGGATATCGACATGAGGGTCCTGGTAGCCGAGGACGATCCCTTCACCCGCAAGGCCATCGCCGAGATATTATCCGCTGAGGGTTGGGAGGTCTGCCTGGCCGAGAACGGCAAGCGTGCCTGGGAGCGTTTCGGCGAAGCCGCCTTCGATTTAGCCTGCCTGGACGTGATGATGCCCGGTCTCTCGGGCTACGAGCTATGCCGGCGCATGCGCGAGTCCGGCTCGCGCATCCCGGTGGTCTTCATCAGCGCCAAGTCCGAGGAGATCGACAAGGTCCTTGGCCTCGAGCTGGGCGCGGATGACTTCATCTCCAAGCCCTTCGGGGCCCGCGAGCTGGTGGCCCGCGTGCGGGCCCTGATGCGCCGCTCGGCGGAGCCGCGTGCCGAGGTCGGCGCGGGCGATCGCTTCGACTTCGGACCCTGGGAGGTGGACGCGTCCTCCCTGCGAGCCCGTCGGGACGATATCATCATCGACCTCACCAAGATCGAGGCCGCCCTCCTGCGACTCCTGCGCGAGCGCCGCGGCCTGGCCGTCAGCCGCGAGACCTTCTTCAGGGTCTGCTGGGGCTGGGAGCGTTGTCCGGAGAGCCGCAGCCTTGACCAGCACATCGCCTCGCTGAGGAAAAAGCTTGAGGCCGATCACAAGTCGCCCGTTCTGATCGAGACGGTCACCGGCGTGGGCTACCGCCACCCCGGTCCATCCGAGGGCGAGCGGGCCTGAAGCTCCTCTCCTTCCCGGGGCGATGCCGGCCGTGTTAAGCTCGGGCATCGTGGAAAAGGAAGCGCGGCGGGTCCTCAAGGATGTCTTCGGGTATGCGGATTACCGGCCGCACCAGGAGGATATCATCGCGGCTGTCCTCTCGGGCCGCGACGTCCTGGCCATCATGCCCACCGGCGGGGGCAAGTCCCTGTGCTACCAGATCCCGGCCCTCATTCTCCCGGGCACATCCTTGGTGGTGTCCCCCCTTATCTCGCTGATGCGCGACCAGGTGGGCTTCCTGCGCGGCCTGGGCGTGGACGCGCGTTTCCTCAACTCCAGCCTGGAGGCCGATGAATACGCGGCCGTAGCCGCGGAGGCCCGCTCGGGCGCGCTCAAGCTCCTCTACGCCGCACCGGAAACAGCCCTCAAGCCATCCTTTCTCTCCCTCCTGGGGCCGGCCGGGCCATCCCTCATCGCCATAGACGAGGCCCACTGCGTCTCCGAGTGGGGCCACGACTTCCGCCCCGAATACCGGCGCTTGGCCGAGCTGCGCGAAGCCTTTCCGGCCAGTCCCTTCCTGGCCTTCACCGCCACCGCCACCCCCCAGGTCGGCGGGGATATCGAGTCCTGCCTGGGCCTTCGCTCTCCAGCCCGCGTAGTCGCCAGCTTCGACCGTCCTAACATCGCCCTGGAAGTCGTCCCCAAATTCGACGCCCTTGAACAGATCGATGAATACCTGCGTTTGGCGGAAGGCTCAGGGATCATCTACTGCCTTTCGCGCAAACGCGCGGACGAACTGAGCGCCGCTTTGGCGGCCCGGGGTCATTCAGTGGGGACATACCACGCCGGGATGGAGGACGCCCGCCGCTCGGAGCAGCAGGATCGCTTCATCAACGACCAGATCAGGGTGATGGTGGCCACGGTGGCCTTCGGAATGGGCATCGATAAACCCGATATCCGCTTCGTCTTGCACGCAGACCTGCCCAAGAGCCTGGAAGGTTACTACCAGGAGATAGGCCGAGCCGGTCGCGACGGCCTGCCCGCGCGGGCCCGTCTCCTCTACTCCTACGGGGACGTGCGCCGCCTGGAATTCACCCTGGAGGGCAAGGAGGGCTCCGCCTTGGCGGCGGCCCGCTCGCAGATCAAGGCGATGGTGCGCTACGCCGAGGCGCCAACCTGCCGCCGGGCGGCCCTGCTGGCCTACTTCGGAGAGGACTACGGGCGCGGTTCCTGCGCCTCCTGCGACGTCTGCCTGGGCCAGGGCTCCCTGGCCGACATCACCGAGGACGCCCACAAGCTCCTTTCGGCGGTGGCCCGCACGGGCGAGCGCTACGGGGCCTCCTACGTGATCGATGTCCTGCGCGGCGAGGCCACCGAGAAGGTCGAGGAGCGGGGCCACTCCTCCCTGTCCGTCTTCGGCCTGGGGCGCGGCGTCGCCAAGCAGGAATGGATGGCCTTCACCAGGCAGCTGGCCGCCCTGGGCTACCTGGAAACCGATCCCGAATATGGGACCCTCTCGCTGAGCACAAAGAGCTGGCAGGCCTTCAAGGACAGGCTGCCTATCCTCGGCCGGCCCCTGTCCCAGCCCGCGCAGGGCCTGTCATCCAGGAAACGCAGGTCCTCCCGGCCTCGCGCGCCCACTTCGGCCTATCCGGAGACCGGGTGGAAGGCATCCACCTCCGCAGAGCTGGAAGGTATCAATCCCTCGCTGGTCGAGACCCTCAGGGGGCTGCGCACGCGCTTAGCCCGCGAGAGGGGGGTGCCGCCCTACATCATCTTCTCGGACCGGACTATGTACGATCTTGCCCTCAAGCGCCCGCGCGACGAGAACTCCCTCCTGGATGTCTTCGGCATGGGCAGGAAGAAGGCCGCCATGCTCGGCCCGGAGATACTGGAGGCGCTGCGAAGGTCGCGCGAGGCCTAGGCTGTCCCGACCATCTGGGCCAAGTTCACGATGCCCCCGAGACTGGACATCACGCCTCGATGTCGTCGGGTGAGAAGAAGAACGTCTCCCCATCGGCCCTGATCAGTGCTCCCTCAAGGAAATCTATCCAACCCCCGCGGAGGCGGGCCTTCTCCCGGGGCGCGTAATAGGCCAGGAAGGGCAGGATGATCACGTCATGGGAGACGCACAGGAGGGGGGCCTTCCCGACCTCGCTTCGCATGGCGCCCAGGAGACGCTCGGAGGCCGGAGCCAGGGGATGGAAACCCGGGGCGATTCCTTCCTTTATGTACCGATGGATGACGCGGTCGTAGCCCAGATTGGAGAGGAGGGGGTAGGCCTCGGCGGGATCGGCGAGGTAGGCGTCGGCCAGGATATCCAAGCATATCGGGGCATAGACAGACCCAGCCGAGGCTAGGACCAGGCGGGCCGTTTCCACGCAGCGCCCGACGGGGCTGGAGAGCCCCCGCAGGGAGGAAGCAGCGGAGCCAAGGGCGAGCCCAAACCTACGGCCAAAATCCCTAGCGTCAGCGCGGCCGCGCTCGGTTAGGGGGACGAGATCGCCGTCCGAACCCTCGGGGATTGGGCCGCGCTGAGCGTGGCGCAGCAAGAGGATGTCGCCGGGACCGAGGAGCATCAGCCCTCTCCGCAAGGGCGCTCGGAACGCAGGGGGCCGCCCGTGGGAAGCTCGCGCTTGGCTCCTGAATCGTCCACACAGGCGAAGGTCACTTTGATGCTGAAGACCAAGGTTTCCTGGGCGGCGCCCGGAGCATCGGCCCAGACCCGGACGGAATAGGTGACTGATGTGCGCCCCCGGTGCTCGGGGAGGGTGCTGAAACGCAGGATAGATCCGGAGGGCACGGGCACCCGGAAATCCGCGTTTTCCATGGCCCGGGTGACCAGGCGGTAGCCGGGGAAATCGCGGGCCGCCGCCAGCCAGGCGTACTCGTCGACCCACTTGAGGAGTTGGCCTCCGAAGAGGAGTCCGTGGTGATTGAGGTGCTCTGCGCGCACGAGGGCGAATGCGTCCATGATCCCAATATAACGGTTTTTCGAATTCCCGCCTGCCCCGTCCCGGTTCCCCAATAGCTATCAGCGCCAGCCCGGCGGCATTTGAGTACACAGCAGAAATGCGATATGATGGTCGCGGAGGCCGACATGAAAAAACTGGAATTGGATCGGGCCCTCATCGGCGGAGAGATACGCGACATCCGCATGTTCCAGGGCATCGATCCAGCCGAGCTGGCCGAGCTGGCGGACGCCGGCGAGTATCGCGCCTACCGGGCCGGGGAGCCCATCATCCAGCAGGGCGCCATCGACCCCTGGGTCTACGTGATCATCGAGGGCCGGGTGGAGGTGCAGGTCACCGGTGACTCGGAGACCCCGGTGGTAGTCGGGCACCTGAGCGCCGGCGACGTCTTCGGCGAGACAGCCATTTTCAATGACATGCCGCGCGGAGCCAGCGTCATCCCCGAAGACGACGTCACCATCCTGGCTCTTTCGCGGGACGAATTCTCGCGCTTCATCAACCGCCATCCTCGGGCCGGCCTCAAGATATTCGGCTTCATAATCTACGGCCTGCTCAACAAGCTCTACTCCTCCAACCGCGGTCTTGTTCTGGAGAAGGAATGCAATGTCAGCGCCTCGGACATCGACAGCCTGATGCGCCTGGTGCCTTCCACCCTTGGGGACCTCCTCCAGGAGTGAGGCCGGCCTCCCCGCTCAGGTTCCCGCCCGCGTCTCGATGGGCCTGAGTTCGGCCAGGTCGAAGGGCGTGCCCTGGTAGACCGAGTAGTTCAGCCAATTTGCGTACAACAGGTGGGCGTGCGAACGCCAGGTCATCAGGGGCGGCAAGGCTGGGTTGTCGCCGGGGTAGTAGTTGGCCGGCACCTTCACCGGCATGCCCTTGGATGCATCCCGGTCATACTCGGCCTTGAGGGTCATGCGGTCGTACTCAGGGTGCCCGGTCACGAAGACCTGCCGCCCGTCGGCTGTGGCGGCCAAGTAGACCCCGGCTTCCTCGGACACGGCTAGTATTCTCAGCGAGGGAACAGCGCGTATGTCGGCGGCACGTACCTCGGTATGCCGCGAGTGCGGGGCCAGGAAGACTTCGTCGAAACCCCTGAGGAGGGGCGCGGCGGGATCCAGGGCGCGATGGTGGAAGATGCCGAACATCTTCTCGGGCAGGGGATACTTGGGAATGCCGTAGTGCCGATAGAGGCCGGCCTGAGCCCCCCAGCAGATGTGCAGGGTGGACCAGACGTTGCGTGCGCTCCAGTCCATGAGCCGGCTAAGCTCGGGCCAATAGTCCACCTCCTCGAAGGGCAGGGTCTCCACGGGCGCCCCGGTGATCACCAGCCCGTCGAAGCGCTCGCCCAGGACCTGGGCGGAGGGCTCGTAGAAGGCCTCCAGGTGCGCCTCCGAGACGTTCTTGGACTCGTGGCTGGCCATGCGGATGAATGTGATGTCGACCTGGAGTGCGGTATTGCCTAGGAGACGCAGAAGCTGTGCCTCGGTGACGATTTTGGTGGGCATGAGGTTGAGCACGGCGATGCGCAGGGGCCTGATATCCTGGTGGGCGGCCCGTACGTCCGTCATGACGAAGATATTTTCTTCTTCCAGGACGCGCTTGGCGGGCAAGTCATCAGGTATTCGAACGGGCATCTCTTCCTCCTAGGCGATGGTAAGGCTTGGCATATTTACTACCAAATTGGTCAGGTATAAGTATACGACTCTGCGAAACAGCGGATCAAGGCCGCTCATGAAGGCCTGCGTGGCTTCACCTTGACGCCGGGCATGGATATCCTGAAAGAGTGAAAAGCCTCGATCCCGCCTTCCTCCCCGAAGCGGCCTACTGGTCCCTCATGGAAGAGCACGCCTCCCTCCTGGGCGCCCCTCCTGGCCATCTGCCGGGCTTCAGCTGGACAGGGCCTCCCGCCGCCTGGGGCGCATCCTGCCACCGCATCGACCTGAGGCTCGGCGCCGAGCAGGCGATGGGGGCCCTGGCCGCCAAGATGAGGGCCCTGGACTGCACGGCCCTGACCGGACCGGCCGCCTGCGGAGGCGAGGCGGGGCAGGCCCTGACGGAGGGGAGGCTGGCCGCGGCCGGCTTCTCCTTCGTCCGCCAAGCCGCGGGCATGGTCCTGGATCCGCGGAACCTCGGGCCGGCGCCCCTGCCCCCTGGTTATGCGATGGAGGAAGCCTCGACACCCGCGGCGCTTGAGGAGTGGGCCGGCGTAGTGTCGCGCAACCTCTTCCACAATGCCGATGCGGGCTACGCTGCGGCCTTCGCGTCCTCGGCGGGCCTGATGCGGGAGGCCGGCTTCCTGGACATCTTCCTGTGCCGCGATGAAGAGGGCCTGCCCGTATCGGCGTCATCGGCCTACGCGGACCGGGATGGGCTGGGAGGAGTCTACTTCGTGGCCACCGAGGCGGCCTCTCGCAGGCGGGGTCTAGGCGCGGCCCTGACGCGCGCGGCCGCTGAGCGCTGCGCCGGGCGCGGCATCGCCATCGTGGCCCTGCACGCCACCGAGGAGGGCCGGCCGGTCTACGAGTCCCTAGGCTTCCAGAGCGTCAGCACTCTGAGGCGCTACTCCGCCCCGCCATCGGCCTGAAGGTCACCCTTCAATCCAGGGGCTTCCCGACCAATCCCAGGTCCACGTGGCAATAGCCCCCGGGATTCTTCTCCAAGTAATCCTGGTGGTAGTCCTCGGCGGGATAGAAGGGCCCGGCCGGCTCCACCTGGGTGACGATCGGCCTGGGACTCTTCCCGCCCAACTCGGAGATCAATTCCCGGGCGATCCGCTCCTGCTCCGCATCGGTGTAAAAAATAGCAGATCGGTATTGCGTACCTACGTCGTTGCCCTGGCGGTTCAGCTGGGTCGGGTCATGCATCCTGAAGAAGTGCCTGGCTAGGGTTCTGTAGTCGATACGAGACGAATCGTATACGACCTTGAGGGTCTCGGCGTGCCCGGTCCTACCTCCGCAGACCTCCTTATACGTCGGATTCACCGTCGTCCCGCCGGAGTAACCTACGTCGGTGGAGATGACCCCTGGCAGGCGCCTGAAGTAGGCCTCCGTGCCCCAGAAGCAGCCGGCCGCAAAGAGGGCCGTCTTAGGCCCCGTTGTCGCTACCGCGCCGGCGAGCCCGAACAGGCCAAGGTACTCGCCGTAGCCCTCGCGTTCCAGATCGGCGACGGGGATAAATCTCAGGGCAGCGGAATTGATGCAATAGCGCAGACCCTCGGGGTCCGGACCATCGTCGAAGACGTGACCAAGGTGGGAATCGGCCTCGGCGCTGCGCACCTCGGTCCGGATCATCCCGTGGCTGGTATCCTCCCGCTCCACCACCGCTTCCCTGGATATAGGACGCATAAAGCTGGGCCAGCCCGAGCCGGAATCGTACTTGTCCGTGGAGCTGAAGAGGGGCTGCCCCGACACCACGTCCACGTAGATGCCGGCCTCATGGTTGTTCCAGTACAGGTTGTCGAATGGCGGCTCGGTGTCGCAGAGCTGCGTCACTCGATACTGCTCATCCGTGAGCCGGGCCCTCAGGGCCGCGTCATCGCGCTTCTCGGGCTGTCTTCCCATATTCGCTCCTCCCGTGCGCGAGCAGGCGCACATAGCCGCCATCAAGCCGGCCGCCAGGACCGCAGTCGCCCTTCCCACTCGAACCATCAGGATCTCACGCGCCCGAAGAAGAGGCGCGCCGCGAGGGCCGCCAGGAGAAGGGTGGCTCCGGCGATAGCCGCTATCCACACGGCCGCGGAATAGCCCGGGTCGGCGCCCAGGCGCTTGATCACGATGCCGGCATAGGCCCATACGATCACTAATGGCGCCGCCACGGCCTTGCGCAGGAAAATGAAGAGGAGTCCTATCGCCATGCCTGCTGAGATGACTATGACCGTCCATGCCCGCGGGTCCAGGCCGAAGCCGTCCCAGCCGAGGCTGACCAGGAGAGCCGTTGCGTTGGCTATGGTGGCCACGCAGATCCAGCCCAAATAAACGTTGATCGGGGTGCTGAGAAGGAAACGCAGCACGGCCCCGCCCCTGCCGGCCGGATAATCCGCCTTAGCCGAGCGGCGCCAGTTGCGCTCCTGGAGCCAGGCCAGACTGGCTAGGATGAGAAGCATCAGGATCATGGCCAGGCCGACCATGCGGTAGTGCCAGGCCAGGATCCAGCCGATGTTCCCGGCCATGTTGGCGATGAAGAGCCCGGCATCGACAGCACCCCAGGCCCCGCCCAGGCTGCGGAAAGCGGCGAAGAGGAGAGCCCCCGCGTAACCGGCTAGGAGGAGGTAGATGAGGCCCCAGATGGAGAAGGTCAGACCCGCAGGCACGAAGAGGTTGGGGATTTCGTCGGAGAGTTGGCCGGTGTTGACGCCGTTGATCGGTAGGGTATTGGCCAGGGCGTTCACCGTCACAACGCCCAGGAAAAAAACGACCGATATGATGGCCAAGGCCTTGAGCGCCGCGGCGCCTCTCGCTTTTTCGGACATGTATTCCTCCGTATCGCCGGCCCGGGCCTCGCGCCCGCTGGGGGCAGGCTGAAGATACGGAGAGAAGCTTGCCCTAGGCAAGCAAATCCCAGGCCGGCAGCCCTCAGCCTGCTTCCGCGGGCGGAAAGGCCAGGCCCTCCAGTTCGGTCAGCCCCATGGCTCCACCCCGCTTGATCTCGGGCTCAAGGGCGGCCCGCTCCGGGAGGGCGTCCAGGCCGGCCCCCAGCCTGGTGGTCTGCGCGTTGACCCAATTGTAGATGAAGGGGTAGTAGCGCCGCCGGTTCTCCTCGATGGCCCCGTAGAGGAGGGCCGCGGCCCGCGCGTCCCCGCGGCCCAGGGCCAGGAAGGCCCGCTCAAGGGCCGCAGCGAAGAAATGCCTGAAGGCCAGCCAGCCGCGCGGGATCCTCCCCGGGGCGGACGGCCGCATCTCCTCCAGGGCGGCCCGCGCTCCCGCCTCGTCGCCCGCGACGGCGCGCGCCCGCGCAAGGAGGAAGGCACGCTCCATGCGGAGGGTGGGAAGGCCCGTCGCCTCGATGTCCTCCCCGAGTTCCTCCAGGAGGGCCTTCGCCCCGGCCGCGTCGCCCGCCTCGACCCTGAGCATGGCCAGGAGGAGCTCGGTCCAGAGGTGATCGACGCGGTTCCCGCTCCGGCGGTAGATGGCCTCGCATTCGGCTATCCTAGCCGCCGCGTCATCGAATAGGCCGTCGTGCACGTCGCAGGAGGCGATGTACTGTAGGGCGAAGCCCCGGCCATGCGAGTCGTCGGCGCGGGTGAAGGCTTCCATGGACGCGGAAAGCTCGGCGCGGACGCGCGGGCCGTCCCCCCTCGCGCAGGCGAGCTCGGCCAGGTTGTAGCGCGACCACCCCTCGCCGGAGGCGTCCCCGATGGCTATGCGTATGGCCAGGCAGGAGCGTACGAGGCTCTCCGCCGCCGGGTAGTCGCGGCGGGGGCCGAAGGCGATCATCGCCAGGCCCGCGAGCGCCTCGGCCTGGCCCCAGCGGTCGCCCTCCGCGAGGGAAAGCCGCTTGAGCTCGTTGAATGAGGCTTCCGCGGAGGCCAAGGCAGACTCGACCGAGGCTTCGTCCGTCGCGTCGTAGCTCGTGACTATCTCGTCAAGCCCGATACCCCGCAGGGCCTTGATCTCGCCCTTCCGGTAGCCGATCGCGCGGCAGGCCTCCAAGGCCCGCAGCCCCGCCTCCTTGGCGGCCGAGTAGTCGGACTTGGTATGGATGACGTAGGCGAGCCGGACCATCGCCTCGGCGCGGGCCTTGGCCCAGGCCTCAGGGCATTCGCCGGGCGGCACCGCGGCCAGGAAGGCCTCCAGCCAGCCCGCGCCCTCCACGTTGAAGCCCCGCGTCCACTAGTAGGGCGCGGCCTCCGCGGCCAGGGCCAGGCCGCGGCCCGGATCGTGGCGCAGGGCCCATTCGAGGGCCTCGCGCAGGTTCCCGTGCTCGGGCGCCAGCGCGGCGACCTTCCGCCGCAGGGGCTCGCCGTAGTCGGCCCCCGGCTCGCGCGAGGCCAGGGCCGCGTAGTAGCCGAGGAAGCGGGGCATCAGGGCCCGCGCCGAATCCCCGCCCTTCTCCCAGGCGTATTCCCTGATCGTCTCCAGGAGCTTGTACCGTGCGGCGCCGTCGCGGAAGACCAGGGACTTGGAGCTGAGACGGTCCATGAGGTCCAAGGCGTCCAGGCCCTCGCCGCAGACGGTCTCGGCCGCCTCCAGCGAGAAGCTCCCGCGGAACACCGAGAGCCGCGCCAGGAATTCGCGCTCCTCGGCGTCCAGGAGGTCATAGCTCCAATCGATGAGGGCTCGCAGGGTCTGCTGCCTCGGCAGGGCCGTGTGCGAGCCGCCGGTGAGGAGGCGGAAGCGGTCGCCCAGGCGGGCCAGGATCTCCTCGGGCGGGAGCATCCTCGTCCGCGCCGCGGCCAGCTCTATGGCCAGGGGCATCCCGTCCAGCCTGCGGCATATCTCGGCGATGGCGGGCGCGTTGGCCTCGTCCACGGCGAAGTCGGCGGAAGCGGTTCTGGCCCGCTCGATGAAGAGCCTCACCGATTCGTACTGCGAGAGCGGGCCCGGCTCGCCGCCCTCGGCCGGCATGGACAGGGGCGGGACCGGGTAGACGGCCTCGCCCGCGATCCTGAGGGCCTCGCGGCTCGTGGCCAGGACAGCCACACCGGTCCCGGCCGAGAGAAGGGTCTCGGCGAGCAGGGCCGCGGGCCTGATGAGGTGCTCGCAGTTGTCCAGAATCACGAGCATCCGGCGCTGGCGCGCGCCCTCCCTCAGGACGGCCAGGGCGTCCGCTCCCTCGCGCTCCCTCAGGCCCAATGCCCTGAGGGCCGCGGGATAGACCTCGGATTCCGCGCGCAGGGGGGCCAGGTCCACGAACCAAGCCCCGTCGGGGAAGCGGTCGATGAGGTCGGCGGCCGCCTGGAGGGAGAGGCGGGTCTTGCCGGCCCCGCCCGCCCCCAGGAGGGGCAGCAGCCGGGACGGGGCGAGGCCCTGCGCGGGCGCCAGCGATCCCTCGATGTCCTTGAGCTCACGCTCGCGGCCTACGAAGGAGCTGGCTTGGGCCGGGAGGTTGTTGGGGCGGGAATCCAGGGTGCGCAGCGGGGGGAAGTCCCTCTCGAGTCCCTTAGCCTCCAGCTGGAACACCCGCTCGGGCCGGATGAGGTCCTTGAGCCTGCGCTCGCCGAGGTCGATGAGCCCCATGCCCTCGGGGAGGGAATCGCGCGCCAGCTCGGCGGCAGCCAGGCTCAGGAGGACCTGGCCGCCCGCCCCGGCCGAGAGGAGGCGGGCCGTGCGGTTGAGGCTCTGCCCGAAGTAGTCGCCCGCCCGCTCCTCCGCGTCGCCGGCGTGCACGGCCATGCGGACGCGCAAGGGCCGGGGCAGGTCCCAGGCCTCGGCCGCCAGGGCCCGCTGGGCATCGGCCGCCGCCAGAACGGCCTCCGAGGCCAGGGCGAAGGAAGCGCAGAAGGAATCCCCTACGGTCTTGAAGACCCTGCCCCCGCGGGCAGCGATGCAGGCCGCCATGATCTCATCGTGGAGCGCCAGGGCCGGCCCCATCTTGGCCGGCTCGGCTTCCCAGAGGGCGGTGCTCCCCTCGATGTCGGTGAAGAGGAAGACGATGATGCCTGACGGCGCCTCCGGCATTGGAGCCTCCTCGAACTGTATTCGGTTCTCCGTTCAAGTATGGCCCATGTCCCCGCCGAGGGAAAGAGTCGGCGCTTCGGTCCTTTTCCTTTGCCCCTCTCTACCCGAAGACCGGGAGCGCCGCTTGCCCGCGCTTCGTTCTCCGCCGGGCACCGGCGAAACGGCGGCTTGCCGCGGGCTTGACGCGGCTAGTATACTGCGGGCCGAAGAGGCTTCCAGTCCAGGCGCGATAGAAAGGGGGAGAAACGATTAACGGATCGGATGCCGATCCTAGGCGCCCGTCATTCGACGCCGACGACACTTCGCCGGCTGAACCTAAGCCCCCGCAGCGGCAGGGATCGACGGAAGTCCGCGCGTCCGGCGCGTGAGCCGGGCTCGCAGCGGCTCCCTCCTCGGATTGTCGATCGGGGCGACCGAGGTGCATCATGAAGAACCGGAAAATCCAGATCCGCGAGAGTACCGCGGCCAAGGCGCGGACCGATTCCGAGCGGGAGCTCCTCGCCTTGCTTTCCTGCCCGGCCGAAACCGCCTTCGCATCCCTCCTCTCCAGCTCTTCCGGCCTCTCGAGCGAAGAAGCTGGGCGGCGCCTCTCGAAATACGGGGCCAATGAGGTCATCCGCCAGAGGAAGACGTCCTTCTGGGCTGCCATCCTCGAGCAAGCCAAGAGCCCCCTGGTCGTCCAGCTCCTCGTCATTGCCGCCATCTCCGCGGTAGTGGGCGATCCGCGCTCTGCAATCGTCGTGAGCTGCATGATTCTCTTGAGCGTCGGCCTATCATACGTGCTGGACAACCGCTCCTCCAGGGCGGTCGAGTCCCTGGGCAAACGGGTGCAATCGCGCGTGTCGGTCCTGCGCGACGGAGCGGAGGCCGAGGTCCGGATCTCGGAGATAGTGCCGGGCGATCTCGTCCTCCTCAGCGCGGGCTCCATCGTGCCAGGGGACTGCCGCATCGTCTCGGCCAAGGATTTCTTCATGGCCGAGTCCTCCCTCACGGGCGAGTCCATGCCGGTCGAGAGGAGCGCCGTCCCCACGGACGCCGCCCTCGGCGCCGCGCTGGAGGCGCCGAACGCCTGCTTCATGGGCAGCTCGGTGACAAGCGGGACGGCCCGCGCCCTCGTGCTCCGTACCGGCGCGAGGACCCTGTTCGGCCAGCTCGCCGCGCGCCTCGGCGAGCGGCGGGCGAAGACGAGCTTCGACAAGGGCGTCCGCTCCTTCTCCTTCCTCATGATCCGTTTCATGCTCGTCCTCGTCTCCACAGTCTTCCTCATCGCCGGCCTCACCAAGGGGAATTGGGTCGAATCCCTCCTCTTCTCCCTTTCCGTGGCCGTTGGCCTCACGCCCGAGATGCTGCCCATGATCGTGACCGTCAACCTGGCGAAGGGCGCCCTCGCCCTGGCCAGCAAGAAGGTCATCGTCAAGAAGCTGCCCTCGATCCAGAACCTCGGCGCGATCGATATACTCTGCACCGACAAGACGGGCACCCTGACCCAGGATCGCGTCGTTCTGGAGCGCCATGTGGACATCGTGGGCCACGAGAGCGACGAGGTCCTCCACTACGCATACCTCAACAGCTATTTCCAGACAGGGCTCTCGAACCTCCTGGACCGCGCCGTGATCGGCTACGCGGACCTAGACGCCAGCGGCTGCCGCCGGGTTGACGAACTCCCCTTCGACTTCTCCCGCCGCCGCATGTCGGTGGTCGTGGAGTACGAGGGCGATAACGTCCTCATCTGCAAGGGAGCGGTCGAGGAGATCTACAGCTGCTGCTCCCAGTACCAGATCGGCGAGGAAGTCTACCCCCTTATCGACATGATCCGCGTGGACCTCTTCAAGGAGGTGGAGAAGCTCAACCGCGAGGGGTTCCGCGTGCTCGGTATCGCCTACCGCGAATTCCCGCGCGAAAAGAGCTCCTTCTCGGCGGCCGACGAGAGCCAGCTCATCCTGCTCGGCTATATAGCCTTCATCGACCCGCCCAAGGAATCCGCCCGGGAGGCCATCCGCCTCCTCAGCGGGGCCGGCGTCGGGGTGAAGGTCCTGACCGGCGACAACGGCCTAGTCACGGCCAAGGTCTGCAAGGACGTCGGCATCGATCCCGGGAGAATCGTCTCGGGGAGCGAGCTCGCCGGGCTCTCCGAGGTGGACTTCGCGTCGACCATCCGCGACGCCTGCGTGTTCGTCAAGCTGACCCCGTCGCAGAAGGAATCGATAGTCGCCGGGCTGAGGGCTCAGGGACACGTCGTCGGGTACATGGGCGACGGAATCAACGACACCTCGGCGCTCAAGGCCGCGGACGTCGGCATCTCAGTCGACTCGGCCGTCGACGTGGCCAAGGAAGTCGCCGACATCGTGCTCCTCGAGAAAAGCCTCCTCGTCCTCGAGGAGGGCATCATGGAGGGACGCCGGGTCTTCGCGAACATCATGAAGTACATACGCATGGGGGCGAGTTCCAACTTCGGCAACATGTTCAGCGTCGTGGGAGCGAGCGCCCTCTTCCCCTTCCTGCCGATGAGCCCCCTCCAGGTCCTCACCAACAACTTCCTCTACGACCTCTCGCAGACCGGCATTCCGATGGACAGGGTGGATCCCGAGCTCATCGCGAGGCCCGTGAAGTGGGACATCGCCGGCGTACGGCGCTTCATGATAAGGATCGGCCCCATCAGCTCGATCTTCGACTACGCCACCTTCGCCCTCATGTGGTTCTTCTTCGGAGTATCGCGCTGCATCGATCCGGCCCTCGGCGCGGCGGGCAGGGAAGGTCTCGTGAGGCTCTTCCAGACCGGCTGGTTCGTGGAATCCATCCTCACGCAGACCCTCATCGTCCATATCATCCGCACGAGGCGCGTGCCCTTCCTGGAGAGCAGGGCGTCCGCGCCTTTGTCGGCGGCCACCCTGGCCGTGATGTCCTTCGGGGCCTGGCTCCCCTATTCGCCCCTGGCCCCGGTCCTCGGCCTCGTACCTCTTCCGGCGATCTACTGGGCATGGATAGCCGTCTTCCTCATCGCCTACTCTTTCATCGCCCATAAAGCGAAGAAGAGGTTCTTCGCCCGCTTTGGAGGAGACTGACCATGGAATCGATACTCGACGCCCTCCAGGAAGGACGGCTCTTCGAGCTGCCTGACAGCGACAAGGAGTCCGCGCTCCGCTTCCTCGCCCACGTGATCGAGGCCTTTCCCCAGTACCCCCCGGGCACGGACGTTGTCGGCGCCATCATGGCCCGCGAGAACGAGATGAGCACGGCGATCGGCAGGGGCTGGGCCTGCCCCCACGCCATGGCGGGATTCGAGGAGGACCTGGTCTGCGTCCTCGGCTGGAGTCCAACGGGCATCGACTACGGGGCGCCCGACGGTACGCCCGTCTCCATCGTCGCCATGTACCTCGTGCCCGCGAACCAGCGCGAGCATTACCTCCGGGAGGTATCGATCCTCGCCAAGGCCATCTCCGGGTCTCGGGAGGACGATAGCCTCTCCCGGGCCCGGAGCCTCGACGACGTGCGGAACCACCTCCTGGACCTCGTCGCGGCCAGCAAGCAGACGGCGGGCCCCGACGCCCGGGCGCGGATGATACGCCTCCAGGCCAAGGCCGCGCCTTCGGCCATGGGGCCCGTCGACCTCGCGGGCCTCCGCGTCGAGGCCCTCGCGATCGTCGGCGGGAAGGGCGGGAATCCGATAGCCCTCACCCAGAACGCCGACCTGGCCTCGCTCGTGGAGTCCATGCCCGCGATCCCGGAACGTCTTGAGAATGAGGGCTTTTTCCAGGCGGGACCGTGGAGGATCGTCCGGAAAAACTCAATCCTCTACCAGGGAGGGCGCTTCCTCTTGGATTGCATCGCCCTCGCTCCGAAGGAAGCGGAAGCGGGGGGGAAGTAGGGAGAGGCCGGCCCTGCCCGGGCGCTCCTTGCCTTCCGCGCGCCCGGCCATTACCTTCTCACCCATGACTTCGAACGCCATCGAGATCGACCGCATCTCCAAGACCTATGCCGACGGCACGGCCGCCGTGGCCGATGTCTCGTTCTCCGTGCCCGAGGGCTCCTGCTTCGGCTTCCTGGGGCCCAACGGGGCGGGCAAGACGACACTGATGAAGATGCTCTACGGCATGGTGCGCCGCGATCCGCGGCCGGAAACTCGGGTGTCTGTACTGGGCTTCGACCCGGCCCGCGACGAGCTGGCCATCAAGCACCTATCCGGAGTGGTGCCCCAGGACGACAACTTGGACGCGGAGGTGGACGTCTCCGCCAATCTGTTCATTTACAGCAAGTTCTACGGCATACCCCGTCGCGAGGCCCGCGCCCGCATCGCCGAGCTGCTGGACTTCATGGAGCTCAAGGGCAAAGCTAAGGCCAAGATCAAGGACCTGTCCGGAGGCATGAAGCGCCGCCTGGTTATCGCCCGCGCACTCCTCAACCGCCCGCGCCTCCTCATCCTGGACGAGCCCACCACCGGCCTGGACCCGCAGGTACGCCAGGTCATCTGGGACAAGGTGCGCAGCCTCAAGAAGGATGGCGCCACTGTCCTTTTGACCACCCACTACATGGAGGAGGCTTACCAGATCGCCGACTCCATCATCATCATGGACAAGGGCCGGCGGGTCCTGGAGGGCGCCCCGCGGAAGCTCCTCTCCGAGGACATAGAGGGCTGGGTCATGGAGGTCCTGGACCGCGAGGCCCTGGCGGCCTCCGGAGAAGCCCTCGGCGTGGCCTGGGGCGAGGGTCCCCTCTCGGCCGGCGTGCGCCGCGAGGACGGCACAGCCCGGGCCCAGTTCTTCTCCGACCACCCCGAAACCCTGCGCGAGCTGGCCGCCCGCCTGCCCTCGGGCGCGGCCCACATCCGCCCAACCAACCTGGAGGATCTCTTCCTCCGCTCCACCGGGAGGCAGCTCAATGACGAGCAGTAGACACTACCCTTCGCTGACCTCTCGCTTAGGCTCGGTGTGGTACAGGCATTTCCGTACCTATACCAAGGACCTGGTGTCCAACGGCTTCCCGCCCTTCCTGGAACCCCTTATTTTCTTGGCCGGCATGGGTCTCGGGATGGCGCGCTACGTTCCCGACCTCGTGGGCATGAGCTACCTCCAGTTCCTGGCCACCGGCCTCGTGATGACGAGCGCCATGTTCACATCGGCCTTCGAATGCACCTACGGGACCTACGTGCGCCTCGAGTTCGACAAGACCTACGACGGGATGCTTGCCGCGCCGCTCTCCGTGGCGGACGTGGTCCTGGGCGAGGCCCTGTGGGCCGGCACCAAGGGGGCCTTCTTCTCCTTCGCCGTCCTAGTCATCATCTCCGCGTTCGGCATCGTGAATTTCTTCACAGCCCTTCTCACGCCCCTGGTGGGCTTCCTGACCGGCTTCCTTTTCGCGGCCATCGGCCTCCTGGTGACATCCTTCGTGAGCAACATGAACAACTTCAACTTCTTCTTCACCGGCCTCCTCTCGCCCATGTTCATGTTCTGCGGAACCATCTTCCCCATCTCCAATCTGCCCCGCCCCCTCCAGTACGTAGCTGAAATCCTCCCCCTGACCCACCCCGTGCGCCTGGGACGCGCGGCCGCCATGGCCGCGGGATGGAGGCCCGCCCTCCTCCTGGACCTGGCCTACGTGGTCTGCGTGGCGGCCTTCATCATGTTTCTGGCGGTGAAACGGTTGGGAAAGCGGATGGTGAAATGAGCCGGGCCATACTCAGGAACAAGAATTTCGCGCTCCTCTAGCAGGGGCGGTTCATATCCTCCCTGGGGAAGACGGCGCCTAGGACGGCATGGGGTCCGGGAGATCGATCCCGCCCGGTACGTCGACTTTCAAATGGAGGCATGTGGTATACTGGCGTCATGAGAAGTAGAACCTTCATCGCCTTCATCGCCTTCGTGATCGCGGGCGCCGTCCTAACGGCCCAGGCGGCGGACAAGCCCTTCACCGACAAGGAAGTCCAGAAGGCCATCGCCGACTGGCCGGCGGCGGTCCAATGGCTCGAAGCCCGCGGGAAGAGGATCGGGACGGACGAGAAAGGCGGCCTCGCCGCCGCCGTATTCTTGGAAAAGGACTTCGAGGCCTTCCTCAAGGGCCGCGGCTGGACCGTGGAACGCTTCTCTTATGTCACGGGAAAGGCCTTTTCCCTCATGCTCATCGTCGCTGCGGAGCGGGAGAACCCTGAGATAGCCGCGCAATTTGACGAAGCCATAGCCCAGATCAGGGCCAGCGACATGCCGGCCGCAGACCAGGCTGAGAGCATCAAGGCGATTGAGGACGCCCGCGCCGCCATGTTCGCCATCTCCGCCGATGACGACATAGATCAGGGAGAACTCGCCATCGTGCGGAAGCGCTTCGACGAATTAAAGCTCCTCGCGGAGAGCGTCGCCGGGGAGGACTGAAGTCTCTGGAAGGCGCCCGGAGGATCGTCCTAGCGCCTA
>CAYYCP010000059.1:10289-21629 GCA_964470375.1 uncultured Spirochaetales bacterium | reverse complement strand
CTCCTCTATTCTGGGAGAGGCTTAACCTTATGTCCACTAAATCGGGGGAAGTCCATACCGCCGCACCTGCAATTGTTCTTCGCGATAAATCCTATAAACGGCTTTATGGTTCACAACCCAGCCGTCACGGGCCACCGCTAGGTGGAGCCTGCGGTAGCCAAATCGACGGTGGGTCGCGGCCGCGGTTTTCAGTGCTTCACGCAGAGAAGTGTCCGTGGGCGGCCTAGGAGAATACCGAGCGGTCCCCCGGCATAATCCTACCAAGGAACAGGCAACGCGCTGGCTGAGACCATTATCGATAAGGACCTTCACCGCGTCTCGCTTCTGGGAAGGCCCTACCATTTTTTTGAGACTACCTCCTTGAGGCCGTCTATTCCCAAGGCCTGCTTGGAGACAATCCGGTGGAGACGCGTATTCTCGGCTTCAAGCTGTTTGAGCCTTGCCACGTCAGAGACCTCCAAACCTGAGAACTTCGCTCGCCAGCGGCCAAAGGTCAATTGGGATACGCCGTATTTTCGGCACACCTCTGAAACATTCCCTACCTCGGCGGCTTCCTTCAGGATCTGGACGATCTTCTCGTCCGAATACTGCCCCTTCTTCATACCCTACCTGCCCTTTCCGACCGCCATTCTATCATGTCAACTGGAATAGTTTCCGGGGGGCAGGTCATGGAGCGGGCATTGTGCTCGTGGAATAGACGACAATCGGGGATTCGCCTTCATCGAAGACACAGGAGACGCCGAACTGGTACAAATGACCATACTCAAGCCCCGTCACGGAATACGTATCAGAAGGACCCTCATATATGATTTGATTTTGTACATAGTTTGGTTCGCTATAAAGGCGATAGGAAGGGGCGTTTTCCACCCTTCCCCAGCGAAGATCAAGAGATGTACCCTCCCAGCGAACGCATCTGAGCCAAGCCGGTTTTGGAAGATTATTCTCTGTAGGAGAAAGGGGCGGCGACGCGCCGGTACATGCAATAATCATTGTAATCATAATGAAATATATAGAAATATGTAAAATACTTAATACCCTTTCCGCCCTCATCACACTTATATTTTTATCCTCTCTTTTTAGAAAAGCAACCCTCTACTATCTTCCTTACATCGGGTACTCGAATTTCCTAAACGATTGCAAAATCATCGTTTCGTATGTATGTGGCCAAGCCACTATTCACCTATACTCCTCAATGAATCACCGCACGCAAATGAACGCGGAAAAGGCTGCTAGCCACCGTGGAAGCCGGAATGAATGCACATCTTGCTCGACACAAGAAGCCCGGGTCAGGCTCGATCGATGCTATTTTCACAGGGGCTGGCCGTCTTGGAAAGTATGAGAGAAAAACATCGACGTCTCCTCTAGGACGGTTACGCAGGCTTGATCGAGCACAACACCACTGATTCAGCAAGTGTAAGCCAGGCCGCGTTTAGCTCGATTGCCCTCCATTCCGCCCCTGCGTCCATGGGCGGCGACTTGCCCCGGCCTCAGGGTATAGCCGCGTACTCCTGGACCACCTGGATCTCGGACTGGACGTCCACGACGCCTAGGATGCCCTGGGCGGCGGCCACGGCCTGCTCTATAGCCACCCGCGAAGAAGAGACCCCGTGGAGGGTGACGTGGCCGTCCTGGCACTCCGCCTCAAGGAACTGGACCGGGATCTTCCTGGTGTAGAGGACCTCGGTGACGATGGTCTGGGAGAGGTTGAGGGCCTCAAGGCGGCGGCGGGTGCGGGTCGGATCCACGGCCGCTTCCTTGCGCCGGATCAGGCTGAGAATGACCTCCACGGCGTCGGCCGGAGCTATAGACGCGGTGTTGAGGACCATGTCGTAACCGGCCGGGTCGTTCCAATCCATCCCGAAGAAGAAGTGGTGGAAGCCCTGGCGGTCGTGATCGGAGCGGGCCAGGAGCTGCTCGGCGCGCTTCTCCTCCAGGCCGGCCTCCTGCATCACCCGGCCTACGCGCTGGTGCTTCGGGGCGATCAGCTTGACCGAGACCAGCCCGGGGACGGTAGCCAGGATGGCTCCCGCGCCGCGGCCGATGAAGAGGACATTCCCGGTCAGGGCCTCCCGCAGGACGACGGTCTTGAGGAAGTGCAGGTAATCGTCGCGGGCCGGAGAGAGGGAGGCCAGGAAAGAGGGCTTCTTCTCGTCGAATTTCTCGCGCTTCTCCCGGCTGAGGCCGGCCTTCTCCAGGGTGTCCTGGATGTCCTCGCGGTCGATGACCCGCAGACCGGCCGAGGCGGCTACGGCGGCCGCGATCTCCTCGCCCCGGGCGCCCATCTCGCGGGCGACAGCTACGATTGCCATGGCTCCTCCTTTCGCGGCGCTTTCCCGCCGCGCCCTTCTCCGATTCTAGCCCCGCCCGGTCCAGCGCGCAACGCCAAACGCGGCTTGATAGCGGGGCGTCTCAGAGGATATCCTGGTCCCCATGAGGCAGATGCCCGCGGCCGTGATTTCCAATCGCCTCCTGGCGCGCGACACATGGGAGATGGAATTCGGTTGGAATTCCGATGAGACGCCCGAAGCGGGCCAGTTCCTGAGCCTGAGGGCCTCGTCCTCCAGCGACCCCCTCCTCAGGCGACCCTTCGCTTTTTCCGCCTTCGACCGGGCCGCGGCCCGGGCTTCCATCATTTACCTGAAGCGGGGTAGGACCACCGAGATCCTCGCCAGTCTGGCTCCCGGGGCCATCCTGGACGTCCTAGGCCCCCTGGGGAAGGGTTTTACCCTCCCTCCCCCCGATGGGCTCTCAGCCCTCCTGGCCGGGGGCATAGGGGCCGGCCCCATCCTCTTCCTCGCCCGCCGCCTAACCGATGTCGGCCTGCCCTGGGCTCTGGCATTCGGTGCCCGCACAAAAGCCATGGTGCCACTTGAGCGCCTGCCCCCCGGAACACTCCTTCGTACAGACGATGGAAGCCTAGGTAAGGCCGGCACGGCCGTCGAGGCCCTGGACGATATGGACGGGCCGGCCCGCATTTACGCCTGCGGGCCCGGTCCCATGCTCGCCGCCGCGGCCCTGGCCGCCCGCGCCCGCGGCATCCCCTGCCAGGTGGCCGTGGAGCAGCACATGGCCTGCGGGGTGGGGGCCTGCATGGGCTGTTCGGTGCCACTGGCGGCCGGGGGCTACGCCCGGGCATGCGCGGACGGCCCCGTCTTCGACGCCCAGATCCTCTCCTGGGAGGCCGGCCGATGGACCTGAGCGCCCGCTTAGGCCCCCTCTGCCTGCCCAACCCGGTGGGGGTGGCATCGGGGACATTCGGCTATGGCCTTGAATACGAGAAGCTCATCGATCTCTCCCGCCTGGGAGCCTTGTTCACGAAGGCGGTCACCCCTGAGCCGCGCCGGGGCAATCCCCCTCCCCGCCTCACCGAGACCCCGTCCGGCATGCTCAACACCATCGGACTGGCCAACCCGGGCCTGGCAGCCTTCACCGCCTCCATCCTCCCGGGCCTGAGGGCCCTGCCCTGCCCCTTCCTGATCAACGTGGCCGGCTCCAGCGAGGACGATTACGTACGAGTCATCGAGGGCGTAGAGGAAGCAGGCGGGGCGCCGGGCTACGAGATCAACCTCTCCTGCCCCAACGTCCGCCACGGCGGCCTGGGCTTCGGGACGGATCCGGCCCAGGTGGAGCGCATCACCGCCCGCGCCCGGGCGGCCACCGGGGCGGCCCTGGCGGTCAAGCTCACACCCAATGTCACCGACATCACCGCCATCGCCAAGGCGGCCGAAGCCGGGGGCGCGGACGCCCTCTCCTGCATCAATACCCTGGTAGGCATGGCGATAGACGTGAAGGCCCTTCGCCCCGTCCTCTCTATGGTCACAGGCGGTCTCTCGGGCCCGGCCATCAAGCCGGTGGGCCTGGCCTGTGTCTACAAGGTCAGCCGAGCGGTGAAAATCCCGGTCATAGGCCTGGGCGGGATCATGGGCCCCCAGGACGCCCTCCAATACCTCCTGGCGGGGGCATCGGCGATCCAAGTGGGAACGGGGCTTTTCGTGGATCCGGGCTGCACCCTGGCCATCCTGAATGGCATCAAGGCCTTCATGGCTGAGCGGAAAGTCGAGAGGGTTTCCGATATCCGAAGTCTCCTGGAGGCTTGAGGGAGCTCAGCCGCCCAGGCTTTGGATCTCGTCCAGCTGGCGCTTAAGCTCCAGGGCCTTGAGGGCGGTGGCCCGGCTTTGGCGGGCCGGATCGAAGCCAGGATCCAGCTTGAGGGCCTGCTCCCAGAGGTCGGCGGCGGTTTGGATGTTGCCCATGGCGTACTCCTCCACTCCGCGCAGGTAGAATTCCTCCACCTTGAGCCTGAGGGCGTAGCGCCCCCCGTCGCCCAGGTCTATGCGGGCCTCTATGGAGAGGCGGTTGGCATCCTGGAGCTGGGTGGCCAGGTCCAGGGTATAGTTGACGATGATGGTCACGTCGGCCAGGTCGACAGCGGCCCCGGCCGAGAGGCGCGGGCCGTTCCTGAGCTGGAAGCCCGCGTGCACGGAGAAGAAGTCCAATATGCGGGCGTCCGCGGCCAGCGCGTACTGCATGCCCTCGGAGGCGGCCGGGTTCACAAGATCCAGGGGCTTGGTCAGATCGGCGCTGATGGTCAGGGGCTTGACCGGGGTATAGGCCGCCCCCAGGGAGAGGGCCGTGGGCAGGGCCTCGCCCAGGACGGCCGGGCCCAGGTTGCGCAGGGCCAGACCGATGGCCATGTTCTTGCTCCGGCCGGCGTAGAACTTGAGGGCGTTGAAGCGCACTAGAAAACCGACGTCCGCCATAAGGGCCACCGCCGACTGCCCGGCCCCCGAGCCGGGGATGAGGCGGCCCTCGTCGTCCGCGTAGTCCGGCACGGAGCGGTAGGCGGCCTTGAGGCTGGCCCCCAGGGCCAAGCCAGCGAAGTAGTAGCCTGAAAAAAAGTTGTAGGACATGTTCAGGGCCACCATGGCCTCCGAGAAGTTGGCCTTGGCCAGGGCCTCACCAAAATCGTTGTATTCCTTGAACCCGGCGTAGAGCCACTTCCCGGCCGCGCCCAGGCCAAGATCGTCGAAGCGCATGGCGTAGGCTACGCTCTCTATCTTGGAATCGCCTATCCAGTTGGAGTGGTAGATCGACAGCTCCGTCTCTTCCAACACCGATGAGGATGCCGGATTGTAGAGTATGGCCGACGACTCGGCGGGCAGGGCGGTCAAGCTGGAGGCCATGCCCTCGGCGTAGCCCCCGGCCGGAGTATCCAGGATAGGGAAAACAGTCTCGCCGGCGAATGGGTCCAGGGAGGGATAAAAGAGGTTCAGAAAGAAGCCATAGGCCGATGAAGACAAATCGGCCTGGGCGGCCAACGCCGCGGGCAGGATGAGGGCTAGGATGAAGACCGCGCGGCGCATCGAGTATCCCCTCTCTCAAGTATATCGAATACCAGGCCTCCTTTCTATGGCGGAATCCTGACAAAACCCTGCCGATGCGCTAGTATTCCCGCATACGGGCCCGCGGGCGACGCGGCCGCGGCCATAAGGCCGGCGGCGGCGGGGACGTCCGGGCGGGGTCCGGGGAAAGGAAGGCATCTCATGTGCGGAATCGTGGGCTACGTCGGTCCGCGCCGCGCGGCCTCGGTGCTCCTGGGGGGCTTGAAGCGCCTCGAGTACCGCGGCTACGACTCGGCCGGAATAGCTATCCAGGACGCTGGAGCCCTGCGCGTGGTCAAGCGCAAGGGCAAGATCCAGGACCTCAGGGCCGCGGTGCCCGAGTCCATGGGCGGGGATTGCGGGATAGGCCACACCCGCTGGGCAACCCATGGCGGGGTCACGGATGCCAACGCCCATCCCCATTGCGACCCCTCCGGGCGCCTGGCCATCGTCCATAACGGCATCATCGAGAATTATTCTCAGATCAAGGATAGGCTGATCCGGGACGGGGCGACATTCTCCAGTGAGACCGATTCCGAAGTGATCGCCCACCTGATAGCCCTGAATTACGAGGGCGACCTGGAAAAGGCCGTCAAGGCATCCCTGCCGGCGCTCAAGGGCACCTACGGCATCGCCTGCTTGCACGCAGACGAGCCGGGCGTCATCGTGGCCGCCCGCAACGGCAGCCCCCTGGTCCTGGGCATGGGCAACGACGAGATGTTCCTGGCCTCGGATGTGACCGCCATGGTGGCCTACACCCGCCAGGTCGTCTACCTGGAAGACGGCGAAGTGGTCCGCCTCACCCGCCAGGGCTACAGCGCCACCGACCAGCAGGACCGCGAGGTGGACAAGCGCGTGGATCGTGTCACCTGGGACCTCTCGGCCATGGAGAAGGACGGCCACGCCACCTACATGGAGAAAGAGATCCACGAGCAGCCTGACTCCATCCAGCGTTGCATGCAGGGGCGGTTGGATATGGAGAACGCCACCGCCAAGCTGGGGGGCCTGAACCTGAGCTCCAAGGAGCTCCGGGCCGTGCAGCGGGTCAGGATCATAGCCGCCGGCACCAGCTGGCATGCCGGCATGGTGGGCGCCCACATGCTGGAGTCCATCGCCCGCGTACCGGCCTCGGCCGAACTGTCCAGCGAGATCCGCTACCGCAATCCGGTAGTGGAGCCGGAGACCCTTTTCTTCGCAATCTCCCAGTCCGGCGAGACGGCCGATACCCTCTTCGCCATGCGCGAGCTCAGGCGCAAGGGCTCGACCGTCTTGGGCATCTGCAACGTGGTGGGCTCGAGCATCCCCCGCGAATCCGATGGAGGCGTGTACATCCATTCCGGGCCGGAGATCGCCGTGGCCAGCACCAAGGCCTTCACCAGCCAGCTGATGGCACTTTCGCTCTTCACCCTCCTGATGGCCCGGGTGCGCGACCTGTCCTTCGCCGCCGGCAAGCGCATCCTCTCGGCCCTGCAGGCCGTGCCGGCCCAGATGGCATCCGTGCTGGCGCGCCGAGAAGAACTGCGGGCCCTGGCCCTGAAATACCACCGAGCTCAGGACTTCCTCTTCCTGGGGCGCGGGCCGCTCTATCCGGTGGCCTTGGAGGGGGCGCTCAAGCTCAAGGAGGTATCCTACATCCACGCCGAGGGCTACGGGGCCGGAGAGATCAAGCACGGGCCCATAGCCCTGGTGAACCCGGAGACGCCTTCGGTCTTCCTGGTGCCGGACGACTTCATGCGCGAGAAGGTCCAGTCCAACATGAAGGAGATCAAGGCCCGGGGCGGGCCGGTCATAGCCGTGGCGGTGGAGGGAGATTCTGAGACGGCCCGCATCGCAGACGACGTCTTCTTCGTCCCCAAGGCCGATCCTCTGGCCTACCCCTTCCTGATGGTGGCCCCCCTGCAGGTGTTCGCCCTGGACTGCGCTACCCTCCTGGGAAGGGACGTGGACCAGCCGCGCAATCTGGCCAAGAGCGTCACCGTGGAATAGACGGCTCCTCGAGGCCGCGCAGCCTGGCACCGAAGGCGCGCAGGCGCGCGGCCAGCTCATCCAAGCCCTCGCGGGTCTTCACGGACACGAATAGGGCGTCCGCCCTGGCGGCCGCCAGGGCGGCGCGGCGGGCCTCGTCAGGGTAGAGGTCGGCCTTGGTGAAAACGGAAAGCACGGGCTTGTCCTCGATCCCCAGTTCGGTCAGGACCGCCCGGGTGGCCTGGCAGCGGGACTCCAGGTCCGGGTCGGTGCCGTCCATGGCGTGGAGGAGGAAATCCGCGTCCAGGGCCTCCTCCAACGTGGCCTTGAAGGCTTCCACCAGGTTGTGAGGCAGATCGCGGATGAAGCCTACCGTGTCGGTGAGGAGGAAGTCTCCGCCCTGTCCCAGAGACAGGCGCCTGGTGGTGGGGTCAAGGGTGGCAAAAAGCCTGTCCTCGGCCGGCACGTCGGCGTTGGTCATGGCGTTGAGAAGGGAGGACTTGCCGGCGTTGGTGTAGCCTATAATAGCGCAGGAGGGCACCGGAACGCGGTCACGCTTCTTGCGCATGGTGCCGCGTTCCTTGCGGATGACCTCCAACTCCTCCTTGATGCGGCGTATACGCGCGCGCACGTCCCGGCGGTCCAGTTCCAGCCGCTGTTCTCCCGAGCCCTTGGTGCCGTAGCGCCCACCGCGCTGCCGGGACAGCCCGACCCGCGAGTGCGAGAGGCGCGGCAGGGAATATTCCAAGCTGGCCAGCTCGGTCTGGAGGACGGCCTCCTTGGTGCGGGCCCGGGAGGCGAAGATGCGGATGATCAGCTCCTGGCGGTCATAGACCTGCCGGCCGCATAGTTCGGCCCAATTCCGCTGCTGGGCCGGGCTCAGGGGGTGGTTGACGATGAGGGAATCAGCCCCGGAGCCATCGACGGCCGCGGCCACCTCGGCGGCTTTGCCGTCGCCCAGGAGGTAGCGCGGCAAGGGTGAGCGCAGCCTGGCCAGAAGGCGCCCTACCGGCTCCACGTCCATGGCTCGGCAAAGGCCGTCCAGCTCGTCCAGGGAGTCCTCGGCCTCGCGGGCTCCCTGGCGCTCTTCGCGGATGCCCAGGAGGAAGGCCTTCTCGCGGGCCGGCTTGAGGTCGTGCAAGGCTCAGGGCTTCCGGGAGGCGGGACGCAGGCGGGTCATACGGCGTCTTCCTTGACGAAGTACTGCATGAGCTGCACGAAGTAGTACATCTTCTTGTAGATATCGGTCATGCGCCGTTTGATCTTGCCGTCGGCGACCGAGTCTATTTCCTTCCAGTTGATGATCAGCTCATGCGGGCTCTTCTCGTAGTCTTCTATCAGGGCCTTGATGGTGCGGCCCATGGCGATCAGGGCCGTGGCGGCCTGGTTGATGATGGAAGCGGCCTTGGTATTTGTGTCGTTCATCAGGGTGCGCAGGTACTTAACCTGCTCCTTGTCACGGTCGGCCTTGACCATAGCGCTACGGATGCGGGCTCCGGCGTCCCCGTCATCCGCCAGGCCGTCGTCGAAGAGGATCAGCGCGTCCGAGGCGGCCATCAGGGCATGGAAGGCCTCCGAGAGCATCTGCGAGGACAGGTTGGTGGACCACTTGCCGCGGATCAGGAGGAGGTCTATCAGCTCGCGGACGTCCTTCTTGAAGAAGTCCAGCAGAAAAGCCTTCAGGTAGTTGAGGGGCTGAATGTAGATGTACCCCGGTAGGCCCTTTTTGGCGAAGCCGGCGTTGGCCTTCTCAGCGTAGTTCTTCATCCGAGATATGGCTGTGGTTCCGAAGATGACCTTGGCCAGCTCCTCCACGCGCGAGGTGCGTTTCTCCTGTACCACCTTCTGCACGATCACGTCAGTCTGGGCCTTGAGCTTCTGCAGATAGGGGTCCACGATGCGCTCATTGGAGACCACCGCCGTGGGCGTGTAGTAGGGGTCCTTGTCCAGGTGCTGGACAATCTGCGGTAGGATTTGGGACTGGCGCACGTCCCGCAGGGCATTGACTAGCTTCATCCAGGCGTCCACGTTGATGACGTCCAAATTGCGGTACTGCTTGAGGCCGTTGAAAATGGCGCGCCAGTCGGCGCCCAGGTTGAGCCCCAGGAAAACCTCGAAGAAATCCTTCAGGTCCTCTGCGATGTACTCCCCGGAGATGGCCTCAAAGCGCGGGTTGTAGGAAAAATTACGCTCGCTGATGTTGGAGTCGAATTTCTTGAGCAGGAAATAGTAGTCGAAGTGGGCGAAGCGGATGAAGGATAGGAGGGTGTTGTAGGCATCGTCTATCTGCTTGATCTTCTCGGTGTCGAAGAAGGAGTACACTTGGACGATGATGTTCTTGACTTGCTCCTGGAGCTCCTTCATGTTCATGGCCTTGGCCATTTCGGCTATGGAATCCTCGGCCAGGCGGTTGATCAGGTCGATCTGCTCCTGGGTCAGGAAGGAGTCGATGATATAGGACTTGAGCGAGGCCGACCCATCGGTGTTATTGAGCAGGACCTGGGCCGGGGCGATGACCTTGTAGATCTCATAGAATAGGCGCGCCAGCCCGGGCAGGGCCTCCTCGCCCTTGGGGCGGTAGAACTTGTAACGCGACTTGGCTATGTCCCGGGTTACCTGCTTGAGGAGCTTGCGCTTCTCGGATTCCGGATCGCCGCCACCGCCGAAGAGGGCCAGCAGCCGCTGCAAGAAGCCGGCCTTTTGCGGCTTCTCGGGCGGTTTTTCCTCGATATCTGAGTCAAGCTGCAGGTCCATGCGGATACATTAAAGGATCGCGTGTCGGCAGTCAATCGCGCTTTTATGGGCGGACGCTTGCACTGCGCCGTTTTTCATGCTGGAATTCTCCCATGCCGCCCCCCTCCGCGGGCCTGCCGACCGGGGAGCTGGAAGCCCTGGCACGACGCGCTGGTCTATGCGACTTCAGGCTCCTCCCCGGACGCCCGGACAGGCCCGCCTACCTAGTGGCCGCCCTTCCCTATCCCCTCGGCGTTGCCCACGATCCGGGAGCCGGCCCGAGCGATCCGCCCCCATCAGCCTCGATAGGGCGGTTCGCGCGCTCCCATTGGTACCGCCTCTTGGCCCAGCGCCTCATGAGCCTGGCCGCGGGCCTTCGCGCGGCCCTGCCCGGCTTTCGCCGATCCGATTTCAGGGTCTTTGTGAATTCGCGCGCTGCCGACGAGAGGCACCTAGCCCTGGCCGCGGGTCTGGGACTGCGCGGGCGCCACGGCCTCGTCATATCCCATGCCTCCGGTTGCGCCTGCGTCCTGGGAGCTCTGGAGCTGCCCTTAGGCATCTTGATCTCGCGGATGAAGCGGGGAGGAGAACCGAACCAGCTCAAGGAGGGGGCAGCCCGTTCCGGGCTGGATGGCCTCCATCCGGCCTGCGCCAGCTGCGGAGCCTGCGCCGCCGCCTGTCCCACGGGCGCCATCGGCCGAGGAGGAGGCGTGGATACCCGCTCCTGCATCCAGGCCTGGGCCTCCATGGAAGGCGAGGTTCCACCCGCGATCGCTAGGGCCTGGGGCAACATACTCTACGGCTGCGATGCCTGCATCATGGCCTGCCCCCTGCGGGGCGGAGACGAGTCAGCCGAGGGGCCGGGCGCCATCGGACCGGGTCTCTCCATCCCCTTCGTCCTCGCGACCGAAGGGCCTGAGCTCAAGAAACACCTGCGCGATACAGCCCTGGGCCTGTCATGGCTCAGCCCTGACATCATCAAACGCAACGCCTGCCTGGCCGCGCGAAGCCGTTTGGAGGACTATCCCGGCCTGGTCGCCTTGCTCGAGCGGGTGAAAAAAAACGACCCGCCGTGGCTTGGGGCAGCCGCAGCGTGGTCGTTGGATGATCGAGACGTATGAACGATCGTTCAATAGCCCGCGCCGACGACCCCCTACGGGCGCCGGCGCGGCGTCCTAGGGCCTGATCAGAGCGGGGGCAGCACCGGGGAAGAAGGGGCGATCGGGGTGACCGCCGGCTTCTTGGCGGCCGGCTTCTTGGC
>CAYYCP010000059.1:5563-10189 GCA_964470375.1 uncultured Spirochaetales bacterium | reverse complement strand
GCCTTCTTCACGGCCTTCTTGGCGGCCGGCTTCTTGGCCGCGGCCTTCTTGGCCGGTTTCTTCGCGGCCGTGGTCTTCTTCGCGGCCGGAGCCTTCTTAGCACCTAGATCCTTCAATTTGATCTCTCCTTTCTCGAGTTTCTTCAAGACGACTTCCGATCGTTTCATGCTCTCTACGAGCCTATTTTTATTCAGCGGCTCCCCCCGCGCCGCCGATTGCAGCCTTATGAGCTTCCTGCGCATGTATTGGATCGACGGAATGGTGGCATTGAAGTGCTCGGCGATCTGCCAGTCCCGGTAGATGTAGTTGCCGTCTTTGTCCTTACGGTTCATGTCCAGGAACTTACCGATGTTTTCGGGCGTCCACTCGACTTCTCCACCGCCGGAGTAGGAGTGCCGGGCCAAGCGTGACCTGGCGCGCTCGGCGGCGTTCTCCTGCTTCTTCTGCTTCCAGTAGGGGTGGCGGTTGCGGGCGTGGACGATGTCCTCCACCGTGTAACCGGTCTTCTTCATCCACTCCTTGGCCAGGCGGGCCTTGGCCCGCGGCGGAAGCCTTGACCGGACGCTCTGGTCGACGTACTCCTCAGGGGTCCTGGCGGCCATGACAGCCGACTCGGACTTGGAATACGCCGTGGAACGCTCCTTCATCCCGATCGTTCTCCTCACTCAACGTATCGGCAGATCGGCCCGCGAACTTGACCGCGGTTGCCCCATTATGCAACTGAAGTTGGCGGAAATCAAGACATAAAATTCACTTTATGCTAATATTTGTTCCCTGAAACGATGAAAACGCGCATTTTGATCGCCGATGACGATTCCGGACTGCGTGAGACCCTGCGTTGCTCGCTCGAATCGGAGGGATTCGGCGTGACCGCGGCCGCGGACGGCCTGTCCGCGCAGGCACGCCTGCGCTCGGAGCCCGCCATCGCCCTGTCCGTGCTGGACATATCCATGCCGCTGATGGATGGGCTCGAGCTCCTCAAGGCTCTGCGCGCCTCGGGCGACGCCCGCCCGGTCATCATCCTCACATCGCGCGACGATGAATTCGACCGCGTTCTGGGTTTGGAGCTGGGGGCGGACGACTACCTCACCAAGCCCTTCTCTCTTCGCGAGCTGGCAGCCCGCATCAGGGCCGTCCTTAGGCGGGCCGGCCCTCCGGGCCTTCCCGCGCAGGCCCGATCCCTGCGGGCTGGCGCCCTGGTCCTTGACGAGGAGAGCTTCCGGGCCTCCTGGGAGGGCCGCGAACTTCGCCTCACCATTACGGAATTCCGCATGCTGGCGGCCCTGGCGGCCCGCCCCGGGGCGGCGCGAACCCGCGAGCAGCTCCTGGAGGCGGCTTTCCCTGAGGACGCCTACCAGTCCGACCGGGCCGCCGACTGCCACATAAAGCGCCTGCGCCGCAAATTGGAGCAGGCCGGGGCGCCGGAGGGATGTATCGAAACGGTCTACGGCCTGGGTTACCGCTACCACGCCCTGGACGGGAGCCCTCTGTGAAATGGAAAGGGCCGGTCAGGGCAATCTCCATCGTGCCGTTGATGCTGGCTTCCAACATCCTGGTGGCCTTCATCGTAGTGGCGGCCTTCCTGTCACTGGATTCCTACGAGCAGAGCCTCCTTGAAAGCCTGGAACACGCCCTCTCCCAGCAGGCCAGGTTCATGGCCGCCTGGTTGGGCGAGACCGACCTCGACCGCGAGGGCGCACAGGCCGCGGTGGCCGCCCTAGGCCGCCAGCACACCGCCCGCGTGCGCGTAGTGGACCGCAACGGCATGATCCTGGCGGATTCGAGCGTCGTGGCCGAGGCGGGCCAGAATCAGCCGGCGGACGGCGCGGCGAAGGGCCCGGCGCCTGAAACGAGCCTGATCTACCGCCTCTTCTCGGGTCCGGCCAGGCTCTTCAAGCGCTGGTTCCTCCCTCCCCCGCCCCCCCTAGAGGCGGCCGATACCTTGATAGCTGCAGGCGGACGCCTGGATGGCCCCGAGATCCGCAGCGCCCTGGAGGGCCGCTATGGCTCGGCGACGCGCATATCCTCCGGCGGCCAGATCTCGGTCACCCTCTACAGCGCCGTCCCTGTCTTCTCCCCGAAGGGCGGGGTGCAGGGCGCGGTGGTTCTTTCGCAATCCACCTACCGCATCCTGGAGAGCCTCTACGCCCTAAGGGTTCAGGTGGGCGGGGTCTTCCTAGCCGGTCTCCTGGCGGCCGCCATCCTCACCGCCGCCCTATCGCTCTTCATCGTGCGGCCCATCAAGTCCCTCGCGCGCCAGGCCCGCTTGGCGGTGGCCGGAGGAGCACCGGCGGCGGCCCAGCGCTGGAGCCCAGCCGGCCCCTGCGCCGAGCTGATCGACTTACGCTCGGCCCTGGCAGAGTACTCTGCCCGCCTGGCTGAGAGGATCGGCTGGGCCGAGCGCTTCGCCCAGGACGCGGCCCACGAGCTTCGCAATCCTATCGCCGCGGTGAGCGCAGCAGCAGAGTACTCCATGGAAGGACTTGCCCGGGGCATGGGCGCGGAAGAGCTGCAGGGACGCCTCTCGGCCATCAGCGAAGAAGCCCGCCGCATGGACAGGATCCTGCGCGGCCTGCGCCGCCTCTCACGCCTGGACGCGCCCAGCCAGGATGCCGAGCCCTCCCGCGCCGCCGAGCTCCTGGAGAACCTGGCCGAGCGCCTGCGTAGCACCCAGGCGGCCCTCATCGAACTCAAGCTGGGCCCTGGATCGCGGGAGGCCCTGGCTGCAGTCGATCCGGAACGCTTCGTCCTAGCCGCCGAGACGATCCTCGACAATGCCATCTCCTTCAGCCCCGCCGGCGAGCCCGTCCTCGCTGAGCTCGAGACAGACGCCGATCGGCTTACCCTTCGTATTTCCGACCGGGGACCGGGCATACCTCCCGGGCATGTTGAGAGAGTCTTTGAGCGATTCTTCAGCTACCGCCCCGGCCAGGCGGGCGCCGAGAAGCACGCCGGCCTGGGCTTGTCCATAGCCAAGGCCGTGGCGGAGGCGGCCGGCGGCGACATCAGCGCCTCCAACCGGCCCGGAGGCGGGGCCTGCTTCAACCTTTCCTTTCCGCGCGCCAAGCCTCCCAGGCGCAATCTAGCCGCGGCCCGTGAAAAACGCGGCCACCAGCACCTTCGATTTCCCTGATACGCCCGATTCCTGACGCAATTCCGCCTCATTCTCCCCCTAGGCTGGAGACGGACCGTGGATCGGCGCCTTCATCAGCTTTGGGAAACGGCCGGCTCCATCCCGTCCGAGGAGGTTCCCATGTTTGGAATGAGATGTCAGACTCTGCCCGGGGCTATGAGCGCCCTCAAGGCCGCCCTGGTGGCCCTGCTCGTCCTCATCCTGTGCATCCCCCTCACCATGATCCAATCCATCGCCGGAGAACGCGAGGATCATCGCGATGAGGCCGGCACCCGCATTTCGGAGATGGCCGGCGGTCAGACCGCCCTCGGCGCCGTCTCCATCATGCTGCCGGTCGCCTATACGGAGCGGACCCGCGCCGCCGACGGCAAGGAGGTGGCCAGCCGCAGGGAGTGCATGGTCTATTTCGCCCCCGATTCCCTGGACATAGAAGGCAAGCTCGACAGCGAATTACGGGCCTACGGCATCTATAAAGTACCAGTCTACGCCCTCTCGGCCGCCCTGGAGGCTCGCTTCATCCTTCATCCGGCCCTGATAGGACTTGAATCCGCTGTACCGGCCTGGGACAGGGCCCGCATCCTCCTTGAATTCGAGGATCCGCGCTCACTCAAGGGCAGCCCATCGATTGAGTCCGGGGGCGTCTCGACCACCATGCGCGCGGACCAGCATAGGCCCCTTCTAGGGGCAAAATGCGTATCTGCCCCCATCAGCCTGTCCAAGGCCGAGGGATCGGCCGCCCGGACGGCCTCGGTGCGCCTGCGCCTGGAGCTGGGTGGGGCACAGGAGCTCAGCTTCATTTCGATGGGCGCCCAGACCAGGGTCAGCCTCTCGGGCGATTGGCCCAGCCCCTCATTTTCCGGCTACCGCCTGCCCGCGAAGCGCGAGTTGGGGCAAGGGGGCTTCAGCGCCGAATGGTTCGCAGAGGAGTCCGCGCGCCCCCTGCCGACGGCATTCTACCAGGACAGCGCCGACCGGGCTGCAGTCATGAGTACGGCCTTCGGCTTGAAACTGGCCACCCCGGTGGACCTGTATCAGCGCGTCCACCGGGCCCTCCGATACGGAGTCATCTTCCTCCTGATCCCCTTCGCGGCCCTCTTCGTCATGGAAATCATCAAAAAACAGAGAATCCACGCGGCCCAGTATGCCCTGATAGGACTAGCCGACCTGATCTTCTACCTCCTCCTCCTCTCGTTCTCTGAGCACATGCCCTTCGGCTGGGCCTATCTGATATCTGCCGGAGCCGTCACCGCCCTGATAGGCGCCTACGCCGCCGGAGCCCTTAAGGCATCCAAGGGAGCCTTGGTCCTGATTCCCGCCATCACCGCCCAATACGCCTACCTCTACTTCGCCCTGATCTCCGAGGACTATGCCCTCCTCATAGGCAGCATCGGGCTCTTCGCCCTGGTCGCCCTGATCATGTTCTTGACGCGCTCCTACGATTGGTACGGGGGCGGCGCGACCAAGCCGGCTGGAAAGACCCCGGACAGGGATGG
>CAYYCP010000059.1:0-5463 GCA_964470375.1 uncultured Spirochaetales bacterium | reverse complement strand
GGCTCCGTCCTCCTCACCGAGACCACCAAGGATCCGGCCATGAAGGCCGACAATTACGCCTACCGGGCCAAGGAGGCTAATCCGATCAACGGGGACGAGAAGCGTATGCTCAACGGGGCCTTCATCCCCGCCGAAAGCAAGCTCTACTCCCTCATAGACTCCACCCCTGAAACAGATCCCGCCCTAGGCGAGTGCTTCCACGTCTTCATCCCCTATGTGGTGGTCTTCGGCTACCAGGGCGGGCGGTCGGGCGAGGTATTCGTGGCCGACGGCACCTTTATCAACGTGCGCACCTTCGCCAAGCCCTACGCGGATTACAGCGGTGCCTGGGCCGACAACCCCTTCCAGGTCAAGGTCACCCAGAAACCACTGCCCGGCCCGCCCGAGGGCAATTACCTCAAGGACGCCGAGGAGGACTTCAAGAGGCTTTCCGGAGACGGGAAAGTCGTCTACTCGTCAGGCGAGAAGGACATAATGCCCAAAATCGAGGCCGTCCTGGCCCGCGACCCGGGCAAGGACCTGGACCTGGTCCTCTGCCTGGACACCACCGAATCCATGGCCAACGACATGGCCGAGCTCAAGAAGTCCCTGACGCCCATGCTGGAGAGGGCCCTGGCCGGCCATCCCTCGCACCGCATCGGCCTGGTCTACTACAAGGATTATTTCGAGGAGTACGTGGTCAGGCGCTTCGAATTCACCGCCAACCTGACCGAGATCCAAAAACGCATCGATTCCTTGCGCGCCCTGGGAGGCCGGGACATCCCGGAGGCAGTCAACGAGGCCCTCTACGCGGCCCTGACCGAATACCCCTGGGCGGCCGAGAAGCGGCGCATCATCCTGGTGGGCGACGCCCCGGCCCATCCCATTCCCCGCGGGGATGTGGACGAGGAGGATGTGCGCCGCGAGGCCGCCCGGCTGGGCGTGGAGATCACGGCCATCATCCTGCCCCAGTGAGACTCAGAATTCCACGTACTCGTCCATGATGGGGATGAGGACGGGAGAACCGGCGGACTCGGGCAGGGCGGCTATCTCCGCCAAGGCGGCCCGCATGGAGCCCTCCAGGGCTTCGTGGGTGGTGATGACCACCGGCACGCCCGGGGAAGCTTGATCCTCGCGGGCGTTTTCCTTCTGCAGGGCGCTGGAGATGCTGATCCCGCGCTCTCCTAGGATTCCGGCCACCTTGCCCAGGACGCCAGGGGCGTCGGCCACCGACAGCCTGAGGTAGTAGCGGCTGCGGTTGAGGGCCGGGTCTATGAGTATGGCTTCGGGGCTTTGATCCGGGAAGATCCGCAGAGAATCGAACTGGGCCTTGGCCGTGCCCAAGGCGGATGAGACGATGTCTGCCATCACCGCGGAAGCGGTAGGCAGGCCGCCCGCGCCCCGCCCGTAGTGCATAGTGTGGCCGGAGGCGCTGCCGTATACCGAGACCGCGTTGAAGGCCCCCGACACCCAGGCCAGGGGATGCTCCTGGTGGATGAAGTGCGGGCGCACGCGCAGACTGATCCCCTGCTCACGGCGCTCGGCGGCCGCCAGGAGCTTGAGCACATAGCCAAGCTCGCGCCCGTAGGCCAGATCGCGCACGTCCAGGGAGTCTATGCCCTCCACCGGGAAGCTGCCCAGGCGTACGCGCGCCCCGAAGGCCAGAGAGGAGAGGATTGTCAGCTTATGGGCCGAGTCCCGGCCGCTCACGTCCAGGCTGGGATCGGCCTCGGCCAGGCCTGCTTGCTGGGCATCCGCCAAGGCCTGAGCGTAGGAGGCCCCTGACTCGGTCATGGCGCTGAGGATGTGATTCGTGGTTCCATTGACGATGCCATAGAGGGCGTCCACGCGGTTGGCTATGAGCCCGTCGGTGAGGGCGCGGACAATCGGCACAGCCCCCTCGCAGGATGCCTCGAAGGAGATCCAGACCCCCTTAGAGCGCGCCAGGGCGAAGAGTTCAGGGCCGAATTCGGCTAAAAGGGCCTTATTGGCGGTTATAACCGGCTTGCCGGCCCGTAGGGCGGCTTCCACGGCCGCCTTGGCGAAACCCGTGCCGCCTACCAGCTCCACCAAGGCGTCCACGCCAGGGTCAGCCAGCGCCTCCTCCAGGCCGCATACCAGACCATCCGGCAGTCCCAGGCTCCTCACGCGCGCGAGGTCCTTCTCAATCACATGCCGTATATTCACTCGCACGCCCGAGCGCGCTGCAAGGGCGTCCGCCTGGGTCATGATCTGGGTGGCCACTGCGCCGCCCACCACGCCCACGCCGGCGATCGCCACGCTGTATGTCTTTTCGGCCATAGGAAGAACCTCCGCGGAAAAGCTGACCCGGAACAGGCGCCCCTGTCAACGCCCCCACACGGCTCCCCGAGGCCTCGAACGGATATTTCGGTCCCTTAGCCGAGCTTGACCCCTTGCGGAGGCGGGCATATACTCCCTCATCGCCATGGTGACCATCTACGATATAGCAAAGCTAGCGGGGGTTTCTCCCCCATCGGTCTCCAAGGCAATGAACGGCAGCCGCGAGATCAGCGAGGCCACCCGGGCCCGGATCCTGACCATCGCCAAGGACTTGGGCTATACCCCCAACGCCCATGCCAAAGCCCTCACCCGGAGGCGTTCCTACCTTGTGGGAGTCCTGTATCACGAGACCCACACCATGCTGGGCCTGGAGCATCCCCTCTTCGCCGGCATCATCAACGCCTTCAAGGAGCGCATGGAGGCCTCCGGCTACGAGCTCATGTTCATCACCCGGGACTTGGGTGGGTCGCGCATGAGCTTCGCCGAGCACTGCCGTTACCGCGGGGTGGACGCGGTTTACATAGCCAACTGTGTGACCGACGACCCGGACCTGCGCGAGCTCCTCCAGGCCGGCTTCACGTGCGTGGCGGGCAATAACATTTTCCCCGGCATCCCGGCGGTGATCACTGACAACCAGGGAGCGGTCAAGGCCTTGACCCTGCGGCTGGCCGCCCTGGGGCATAAGCGCATCGCCCACGTGGCCGGGACGGTCGACCCCCTTTCTCCCGCAGCCATAGAGCGCCACAAGGGTTATCTGGCCGGCCTGGAGGAGGCCGGGCTGCCCTACGACCCGACCCTGCACGTGGACTGCGACGAGTGGAATTTCGAGGAGGGCGCCCGGGGCATGCGGACTATCCTTGAGCGCGGCGGCCGGCCCACGGCCGTCATAGCCGGCTGCGACGTGATGGCCTTCGGCATCATGCGCGTGCTGCGCGAGCGCGGCTACTCCATCCCGCGCGACGTCTCCGTGGCCGGCTTCGATGATTACGACATCTCGGCCTATTTTCAGCCCGCCCTGACGACCATGCGCCAGGATCGGACCGCCATGGGCCTCAAGGCCGCCGAAATCCTCCTGGGGCTCTTGGGAGGCGTCAAGCCTGCGGAGATGATCACCCGCGTGCCGGCCCGCCTCATGGAGCGCCAGTCCACCGGACCGGCGCCCCGGGAAAGCTGAACCGGGCTCCTAGCTTCGCGCCAAGGCCCCCATGGCCGCCTCCAGGTCCAGCTCACCGCCCGCGCAGGGCATTGAGACGCCCCAAGCTTCGATCACCTCGGGATGGATCTCCCCGAAGATCCCCAGGCTCTCCCCGTCGGCCAGCACTCGGGCCTGCCGCCCGGGTATAAAGCGCGGGTCTTCCGAGGCTTCCAGGGAGTAGTCCACGCGCAGGTAGAAGAGGAGGGCGTTCAGGATTGCGGCCGCCTCGTTGAAATCGGCCTCGGCGTGAGCGGTCAGGAAGCCAAGATATTGGCGGGTGACGCAGCCGTAATTCTCTCCGGGGGCCGGCAGGACTACCTTGCCGGCCTCGAATATCCTGTGCGGGTAGGCCGCCCCGCCGGAGGAGGCCTCCGTTCCCATGAGGCCGGGCAGGGTTGAATTCCGGATGTATTCGAAGCTCTCTGACATGGGATTGGCGATGCGCAGGATGCTCTCGGCCCCCAGGCGCATCCGTCCCAGGTAGTCAGCACCCGAGCCCAGGTAGTTGAAGATCATCTCCTGGAAGCCTTGGCCCACAAGGATGTCCTTGGCCCGACGGGTGAAGGCCTCGATGGGCGTGAGCCTGCCGATGGTGAAGTCGCTGGGGCGCTCGGGCGGGAAGGAGGCCAGCCCGGCCCCCATGGCGACGTCCTCGATCACGTCCGCGGCGTGGAGAAAGTCATTGCGATATTCGGGCGGGAAGACCTGAATGTATTGCCCGTGGCGGTCGGTACGGCAGCCCATGCGGGCCAGGGCGGCCTGGGCCTCTTCACCGGAGATGGAGCGGCCCAGTATGCGGCTCATCCGATCCAGACCGCAGGAGACCGGTTTCTGGAAGTAATAGGGGAAGGTCACCGAACGCCCGAAGGGGGTGTCGTAGGGGTAGTCCACCCGCACCGGCTTGATGGCGTAGCCCGAATCCGCGAAGTCGCAGGCCACTATGGAGGCGGCCACGCACAGGGAGGGCATGTCCGATCCGGTCAGCTCAACGAAGAGCTCGGAGTCTCCCGGCTCCACGGCCCCCAGGCTGGCCGAGTTGATGATGGGCGGGAAGGACAGGGTTTCCCCCTTCGCGTCGCTGAGATAGGGATAGCGCGCGAGTCCGGCCAGGATGGAGCCGAATTCCTGCCCCTTGGGGTGCTCGGCCAGGATCCGCTCCAGACTCATCTCCCGGTCGAAGCCCAGGGGGACGAAACTGGTCGTCCGCGGATCCACCGCGGCGTAGCGCACCGGGAAGCGCATCTTGGCCGAGCGGTAGACGCCCATGGCGATGGACTTACGCTTACGCCCGAAGTTCCAGCACAGCTTCTCCTGGGTCTGGATAATGTCCTTGAGCATGGGCTCGTTGATGGGCTTCCCCGATATGACGAACGCAGCTATATAGGGCCTGACGTCGCGCACGGAGGGATCGACCTCCACGCGCAGGCCGCCGGCGTCGCGGATATCGCCCTCCCGGGAGAAGAAGGAATAAGCGGGGATAGCCCCGCCCGAGTGGATCCTGAGCTGGCGGGCCAGGCCGCAGGTGGACCAGAGGTCGGGGCGGTTGGTGTCGTTGAGCTCAATCTTCATCACCAACCGGCCGTCCGGGCCCGGGTTGTGCGGCCATTCGTCCAATTCGGCCTTGGCGGCCGGCAGGAGGGTCTCGAGCTCCTCCGGGCCGTATCGGCGCCCCAACAGGGAGAAGAAGAGTTCCTGGTCAACGTCGATCTTGGGCATTCCTCGTCCTCCCCTCAGCCGATGCTCGCCGTCGAGCGACGCAGGCGCACCTTGTCCAGGTCCTGCGAGAAGAGCTCGCGCAGGTCGTTCAATCCAAGGGCCATCAGGGCCATGCGGTCTATCCCAAGGCCCCAGGCCAGGACCGGCACCTTGACCCCCAGGGGCTCGGTCACCTCGGGCCGGAATATGCCGGAGCCGCCCAGCTCGAACCAGCCCAGGACGGGGTGCTTGATGTGCACTTCCACCGAGGGCTCGGTGAAGGGGAAGTAGCC
>CAYYCP010000058.1:0-22327 GCA_964470375.1 uncultured Spirochaetales bacterium | reverse complement strand
ACTCCTTACGAAGCGCTCTTGAATCACCTTTTCGCGCTTCGGACTTGAATGTGCGATAATAAACAGAGAAAGAGTATATGAGGCGCATAATAATCGATTGAGCTAGATGAGAACCCTAAGAGGTCTGGCATGAAGGGGCTTATCGCGATAGCGCTCACCTCCAATACTGCGCATACGCCGCTTCACCTGGGGGCGAAGGCTGTGCTGAACCATGGGACATAGGTGACTAGGAGGAGAACAAGGAGCTGGATACCCAGGAAGGGCAGGATGTTCTTATATATCCTCACAAGGGGGCGATCGAATGTGTAGCTGGCCAGGAAGAGGTTCATGCCCACGGGCGGGGTCAAGAAGCCTATGCCCATGTTAACGAGAAATATCGATGCCAGGTGGATGGGGTGGATGCCGAAGTGCTCGCCCATGGGGAAGAGGAGGGGGGCGACAACCATGATGGCGCTGAAGATGTCGAGGAAGCAGCCGACCACAAGGAGAAGGAGGTTCAGGAGGATCAGGAAAACGAACTTGTTAGTGACGAATGATGATACCCAACTGGTGATGGCGGTGGGCACGTCCATGATGACGATGTAGAGGGAAAGACCGCGGGCGGCCATCAGGATGATCAGAGTGCCGCCGACCACAGAGAGGGCCTTGAGAATTATCTTTGGGAATTCGGCTAGGGCTATCTCGCGGCGGATGAGGACTTCCACGATGATCACGTAGACCACCGAGAAAGCGGCTGTCTCAGGAATGGTGGCCCAGCCCAGGAAGTAGGCCAGGACTATGCCAAGGGGGAGGAGGAGCTCCCAGGCGGCGTTGAGGATTGATGCGCCGGCGGCCTTCCAGCTGAAGGGAAAACGCGGGGCCTTGGTGCGCAGGGAGAAGACGATGCCGGTGCCGCACATGGCCAGTACCAGGAGGGCGCCGGGTATGAAGGTGCCCTTGAAGAGGTCAATGATGTCGATGCCGCCGTTGATGACGGCGTACATGATCACCGCCAGGCTGGGAGGTAATAGGAGACCGATGGATCCCACAGATGTGATGAGGCCGTGAGTGAAGCCTTCGTCGTACTTGCCGGACTCGGTGAGGATGTAAGCCAGGAGGCCGCCGAGGGCCAAGATGGTGATGCCGGAGGCACCAGTGAAGGTGGTGAAGAAAGTGCACACAAGGACCGAGACGATGATCATGCCCCCGGGTGCCCAGCCAAAAAGGCTCTTGAAGACATCGATCAGGCGTTTGCCGGCCCCGCTTTCGGAGAGGATGTAGCCGGTGATGGTGAAGAGGGGCAGGGCCGGGATCATTTCGCCCCGCAGCATCAGCAGGGGCTCGGTCGGCAGGGCTGAAATGGGAAGGGTTTCCCGGGTGAAGAACGAGAAGGCCAAGCCGCCTAGGAAGACGAAGACCGGGACGCCGCTCAAGGCTCCCAGGATGAGGACGGCTGACCAAAAGATATGGATGGAGGGATAGGCGGTTAAGAGACCCCCGTAGAGACTATCGAGGGGGGTAGGGACGGGAAGCCCCTTGGCTGTCAGGAGTTCAACCAGGGCCGGGAAGCCCAAGACCAGCCCCAGGGGATAGGCCAGGGCGGAGGCGATAACCTTTACGCGTAGGCTGAGCTTGGCCTGAGTCATGAAGTAGATGGCCATGATAAGGAAGGCCAGGGGCATGACGGCCACAAGGATCCGTTCGGGAATGAAGCCCACCCGCTTGCCGGCCTGGATGCCGGTGAAGAGGAAGGCCAGGGAGCTGCAAAGGTAAACCATGGTGACGACCACGGAGACGGCCGTATTGAAGGCCCCCACGGCCTCCTTGAAGCGGCCCTTGGCGCTGTCGGAAAGAAGGCCGATGCTGAGATGCTTGCCCTCACGGGTGGTCAGGATAGACGCCGAGAAGCACAAGGCGATGACGGAGTAGGAGACGAAGAGATTGGAGCCGGGTATGCCGCCGGTCTTGGGGAAGAGGCGCTGCACGATCTTGTCGAAGAAGGGCACCAGGACGATGACGGCCGTGGAGCCGAAGGCGATGGCCTCCTCCAGCCAGAGGACGTAACGCGACTTGGGCTTCATCGGGCGCCCTTCCTGTAATCGGCGATGGATCCGTTGATCAGGTCCATCATCTCACGGGTGTAGACGCTGCCGGTGCCCTTCTCCACGGCCTCGGCGAACTGGGACCTCCACTCGGCCAGCTCGGCGGGGCCCACGGCCACCTCGGTCAGCCCGTACTTCTTGAGCTCGGAGATGATCGAGTCCTCCTTGTCGATGAATTCGGCGGAGATCTCGTCGGCCACGGCCTGGGCCGAGTCCAGGATGGGCTGGCGGGCCGCCTCGGGGACCTTGTCCCAGGCGCGGTTGGACAGGACTATGCCGCCCACCACCGGGCATACCTTGAGGCCGGTCATCTTGCTGCCCACGTCCTTGTAGGAGCTCCATTGGAAGGACAGGTACATTGGGGTGGTGTAGAAGACGTCCACCGAGCGCGACTGGAGCTGCTGCAGGGTGGTGGTAAGGGGCGAGAGGACGATGGACAGGCCGGCCAGCTTGTAGAGCTGCATCAGCTCCTTCTCGTAGGGGTTCACCGCCACGCGGTACTTGCGCAGGTCCTTGGGGGAGGCGATAGCGTAGCGCGAGAAGAAGCGTACCCAGCCGATGGTGGCAAAGGCCAGGACCTTGTAGCCCTTGTCGGCGATTTTGTCGGAGATGAGGGGGCGGGCGGCCTTCAAGACATAATTCAACTCATCCTGGTCGGCTATGACGGCCGGGGCCGAGAGGGCCATGGCTTCCGGCGAGATATGGGAGAGGCCGAAGGTATCGAAGAGGGCCCCATCCAGGAAGCCGGTGTCGATCTTTTGACGCATGCCCTCCTCGTCGCCCTGGGAGCCGTTGTGATAAACCTTGAGCTGAACCTGACCTCCGGAAATCCGCTTGAATTCAGCGGTCAGCTTAGCCATGCCCGCACCTATGGGCGTATTCTCGGGGGCCTGAGAGGCAAGCTTGAGGGTGACCGGGACGGCCGGGACGAATCCGGCAATCGATGTGGCCAGTACAGCCGCGATGTAAATACGCGCATTCATCGGCTCAGACTCCTTATCGGGGCGTGCGACGCATCGTCATTCCAGGAAAAAATCGCCCCTGTTGGCGAGATAGTACGCGGCATTGCGCTGTGAGAGTATGATCATGAGGCGTGAATCCGGAAGGGTGTCCGGATCAATGGCGAGGGCCTTGCGCATGAGATCGCTGAAGCCCTGGGCGTCCTGGGCCGGCAGGCACACGGCCATGGCGTAGGCTACGTAGGTGCCCGGGGACTGGCCGCCGTTGAGCTCCAGGGCCAGGCGGTAGAATTCCTCCACCTTGGTCTTGTCGCCGCCCAGGACATCCGGCACCCCGGCGTAGAAGGAGATGAAGAAGTCGGCTATGGCCGAGCCCATGAAGCCTGGCTCCAGCTCGAAGGCCCTTTGCATAAGGGCCTTGGCGGCCGGTACGCGCATTGAAAGGGGGATGTCCAGTGGATCCAGAGCGAATGCCGCAGTAGTGCCGGCGGCGTACCAGTACAAAAAGGGCACCCAGGCCTTCTTCATCCGGGGAGCGGCGGCGGCAGCCCTGGCCGCGTCCGTCGTGACGCCGGGGAAGGCGGCCTCCAGGGCGCCGCCCACATAGTCGGTTCCGCGCTTGTAGAAGTTGAGGGCCCGGCGCTTAGCCTCCAGGCGCCTCTCGTACTCCTCCTGGGGAAGGCGTACGGCCGGTCCCTCCACGAAGGCGTTGGCGTACATGATGTAGGCGGACCCTACCGTCAGACGCAGGTCGCGGTTCTGCGGCTCAGAAGCCAGGAGGGCCTCAAGGGTCTTAATGAGGGTGGGCAGGGCCTCGGCCACGAACTCCGGGTCGTTCTCGCGCATGAAGACGCCCAGGGCGCCGCCGCCCGAGCCGCTATCGCCGGAGGTCAGAACCCTAGCCGCTATGGAACTGATAGAGCATGAGGCCGCGGAGGCAAAAACCCCCAGGACGGCGGAAAGAAGCAGGAGGCGGAACCTTGTCTTCATATCCCTGCATTGTGCGTTAAAAACGCCTTTTTGTCAAAGGAAGGGGCGAAGGATCCCTTCAGGGGCGCTCCCCAAGGAGGGCCTTGAGCTCCTGGATGTCCCTGACAAGCTTTGCCCTGTCCAGGCTCTGGAAGCGCCGCGGAACCATCTCGCGACTGGTACATTCCAGGACAGCCACGAGGTTCTGCAACTCGATCTCGTAAGGATAGGCCGGAGGCACGAAGTCGGCCATGGTCTCCTCCAGATCCTCGCGGGTGACGAAGGTTCTATCCTCCATAGCGGCCTTGAATTTGGCTCGGATGAGGACAGCCTCCAGGTCGGCACCGGAGAATTCGTGCTTGAAGCGCCGGAGCAAGTCGCCCACGGGGAATTTCCGGATGGACAGACCCAATTTGCGCACCAGGGTCTCGAAGAGGGCCTCCTTCTCCGCGTCCGTGTCGGGGTAGAAGAGGGCCAGATGCTCTTCGGCCCGGCCTTGGCGCTTCAGGTCGATGGGCAGGAGGTCGGGGCGGCAGGTGATCAAGAACCAGATGATCTTGCCGCGGTAGGCGGTGTTGCCCATGAAGCTGGCGATCTGGGCGAAGATGCGGTTGGAGGTGCCGGAGTCGCCCTCCTGGTTGCGGTCGCCCAGGAAGGCGTCGGCCTCGTCGATCATAACCGCCACGGGGGCCATGGCCGCCAGGATGTTGAGGACCTTCTCCAGGTTGGCCTCGGTGACGCCCTGCCACTGGGAGCGGAAATTGCGGAACTTGACCATGGGCACACCGATCTCGCCGGCGAAGGCCGAGACCATGAAGCTCTTACCCGTGCCGACCGGGCCGGCTATGAGGTAACCCATGGGCAGGACGTCCAGGCGCCCGTGCTTGATGGCCCGGGCGGCGCTCTTGAAGCGCTTCTTGACGAAGTCGTGCCCGGACACGAAGGACAGGTCATGCTCGGTCTCCAGGAATTCCAATAGCCCGGCGGCCTCGTTCTCGATGATCTCCTTTTTGCGCATGCGCAAATAATCCATGCCTATCAGGCGGTCCTCCTGGTAGGACTCGGCCGCCAGCTGGTTGAGGTTCACCAGGTTGAGCCCGCTGGTCACCTGGGCCACCGCCTCGACGTCCACGCCGCGCTCCAGGATCAGGGTGCCCCTCTTCTCCAGGAAGGCCAAAAACTGGGCGCGCACCTTCTCGTCCGGGATGGGGATGCGCACCTTGATGGTGGAGGGCGAGGCGGAGATACGCGGGGATATGTCGGAGAGGTTCTCGGTGAGGAGGATGACCGAAACGTCGCCGCGGGTGAAGATGGGGTCGTGGGACCAGCGGTTCAGGGTGACGAGGGCGTAGCGGTCCTCGTCCGATAGGCGCGAGAGATCGGAGGCTGGGATGACCGTCTCGGCGTAGTCCATGATGAGGACGATGCGCAGCTTCTCTATCATCCGCGCCAAGAAGTAGCGCTCCAAATAGGGGAATGCCTTGGCCGGGTCGGCCTGAAGGAACTCGTCGGCCTCCACGCCCGGGAAGCGGGCGGCCATGTCCTTGAGGTAGGCATCCTTCATAGCCGCTGAGCCGAAGGAAATCCCGGAGGAGCGGTCGTAATAGACGATGATGTCGCGGTTTCCGAAGAGAACCTCGGATATGTATTCTTGGATGCGGGCGAAGAGGAATTCGCCCTCATTCATCTTATGGGGCAGGAAGTCACGGATATTGCCGTGGACGATGTAGAGGTTGGCGGTCTTGGAGCAATACTTGTAGGACAGCTCCTGGGCCCAGGCCGGCAAGATCTTGATGAAGGGCAGGTTCTTGACAATCAGCTGTTCGGACATTATCCCCCCCGTCAGGGATTATAGCGCGAAAACGCTCCACGCGAAAGCGAACTTGGAGCCTCGGCTTCTTCAAGCCGGGCGGACGCGCCTTGACTCCTCAACGGAATTGGAGTACCTTTGCTCATCCTTACCAGAGAGGTAGTCTCATGGCTTATAAGATCACTGATGCCTGTGTGAATTGCGGCGCCTGCGAAGGCGAATGCCCCTCCAACGCCATCTCGGAGAAGAACGGTGCGCGCTGGATAGATCCTGATGTCTGCGTGGACTGCGGAGCCTGCGTCGAATCCTGCCCCACCGAGGCCATCATCGCCGGTTGAGGCCGGATAGGCCCCAGGGCCGTCCGGAACGAGGGCCGTCCCCCCGCGGGACGGCCCTCGCTTTTTTTGCAGCCGGTGGTTCCCCCGCATGTCTCGCGCCACCCGGGGGTGGCGACGCGGAACTGCGTTCCGCAGTCCATAACAACCTGAAATGCGAGACGGTCAACTGCAGCCGGTGGTCCCCCCGCATGTCTCGCATTTCAGGCAGGTGCCGTTGCGGACGAGGGTGAAGTGGCCGCATACGGGGCAGGGATCGCCCTCGTAGCCTCGGGCGGTGGCCTCCTCGGCTTTAGCCCGATGCTGGCGGCGCTGACTTGTGCGCCTGGCCTCGGGACTGGGAGGGACGGCCTCTTCCTGGGTGGCCGTGGAGAGGAGGTCGTCCGGCTTGACTTGGCCAAGATCCGAGCGCTTGAGGTAGGCGATGGCCAGGTCGCGGAAGATGTAGTCTAGGACGCTGGTGGCCATCTTCACATAGTCGTGGCCCTGGACGATGCCGTTGGGCTCGAAGCGTGTGAAGGTGAAGGCGTCCACGTATTCCTCCAGAGGCACGCCGTATTGGAGGCCCAGGGAAACGGCTATGGCGAAGGAGTTGAGGAGGCTGCGGAAGGCGGCCCCCTCCTTATGCATGTCCAGGAAGATCTCGCCCAGGCGGCCGTCGTCATACTCGCCGGTGCGGAGGAAGACCGAATGGCCGCCGATCTTGGCCTTCTGGGTATAGCCCGAGCGGCGGTTGGGAAGGCTCATGCGTTCGGCCGGCCTGGCCGAGGCGGGGGCGGGGACGGCCGCCGGAGCTGGGGCCTGAGCGTCCTCAAGCTCGCGCTGGATGTCCAAGATCGCCCGCGAGAGGGGGCTGGCTTGGGGTCCGGAGGCCATGAGGGGCTGGGAGAGCTTGGATCCGTCTCGGTAGACGGCCACGGCCTTGAGCATGGATTTCCAAGACTCCATGACGGCCTGCTTGACATCCTCGAAGCTTGAGGAGGCGGGCATGTTGATGGTCTTTGAGATGGCCCCTGAGATGAAGGGCTGGACGGCAGCCATCATGGAGATGTGGGCCTCCCAGGCTATGCAGCGCCCCTCCGGTCCGGAGGGGGTGGCGGTATCGAAAACCGCCAGGTGGGCGGCCTTGAGGCCGGGGGCGCCGGCGGCAGTGCCCTGCTGGGCGCAATAGGCGGCGATAGAATCGGCTTCCTTTGCATTATAGCCAAGGCTGCGCAGGGCCTGAGGGACGCTGCGGTTGACGATGGTAAAGGAACCCCCGCCGGCGAGTTTCTTGTGCTTGACCAGGGCGTAGTCGGGTTCTATGCCGGTGGTGTCGCAGTCCATGAGGAGGCCGATGGTCCCGGTGGGGGCTATGGCGGTGACCTGGGCGTTGCGGTAGCCGTGCTTCTCGCCCAAGGCCAGGGCCTCGTCCCAGGCCGAGCGGGCGGCCTTGAGGAAAGCCTTGGGGCAGAGGGCCGGATCGATGGGGCGGGGTTTGACGCTGAGACCCTCGTAGTCCGCCTCGGGGGCGGCATAGGCCGCTCGACGATGATTCCTGATGACCCGTAGCATGGCCTCGCGGTTGTCAGCGAAGCGGGCGAAGGGGCCCAGGAGGGCGGCCATGCGGGCGGACTGGGCGTAGGACTCGCCGCCCAGGACGGCCGAGAGGGAGGCTGCCACGGCCCGGGCCTCCGGGGAATCGTAGGCCAAGCCCATGACCATGAGGAGGGCCCCTAGGTTGGCGTAGCCCAGGCCTAAGGTGCGGAAATCGTGGCTTTTGCGGGCGATCTCCGGGGATGGGAATTGGGCCATGGCCACAGAGATTTCCAGGACCGTGGTCCATAGGCGGATGGCGTGGCGGTAGCCGTCCATGTTGAACATGCCCGAATCCTCGGAGCGGAAGCGCAGGAGGTTGAGGGATGCCAGGTTACAGGCGGTGTCGTCAAGGAACATGTACTCGGAGCAGGGGTTGGATGCGTGGATCTCCCCGTCGGCCGGGCAGGTATGCCACTCATTGATGGTATCGTGGAACTGGAAGCCAGGATCGGCGCATGCCCAGGCCGCCTTGGCCGCCCGGTCGAAGAGGCGCTCGGCCTTGACTGTTCCAGCGGTCTGTCCACCGGAACGTTGCTTGAGCTCCCAATCGCGGTGGCGCAAAACGGCTTCCATGAAGGCGTTGCTCACCCGTAGGCTGTTGTTGGAGGACTGGCCGGACACCGTGGCGTAGGCCTCGTCGTCCCAGGCCGTGCTGTAGCGCGGCAGGGGCGGTTCAGTCTCGCCCTGGGCCATAGCCGAGAGGATCTGGTTCAGGTACTCGGGCGGGAAGCCATCGGCCAGAGCGGCACGCAGGGCCTGGCGCAGGGCCGGGTTGGAATCGGGATCCCAGCCGCCGGGGGCGGCCGCCCGAATGGCACGGGTGTGGCGATCTATCAGGGCGGAACCGGCCGCAAGGGCTGCCACCTTATGCTCCTCGATACGCTTCCAATCGATGTACTCCTCGACGTCAGGGTGGTCGGAGTCAAGGATGACCATCTTGGCCGCCCGCCTGGTGGTGCCGCCGGACTTTATAGCCGCGGCCGAGCGGTCGGCGATCTTGAGAAAGGAGAGGAGGCCTGAGGAGTAACCGCCCCCGGACAGGCGCTCGCCTTTCCCGCGCAGGCCGGAGAAGTTGGTGCCCGTTCCCGAGCCGTACTTGAAGAGGCGGGCTTCCCGGGTTATCAGGTCCATTATGCCGCGCTCGTTGACGAGGTCGTCCTCTACGCCCAGGATGAAGCAGGCGTGGGGCTGGGGACGCTCGTAGGCGGAATTGCTCCGGCGCAGCTCCTGGCTGGCTGGATCGACGTAGAAGTGGCCCTGTGGTGGACCCTCAATGCCGTAAACCGCATGCAGGCCGGTATTGAACCATTGTGGTGAATTGGGCGCAGCCATCTGGTGGGCGAGCATATAGAGGATTTCGTCATAGAAGGCGGACTCGTCCTCAGTGGAGGCGAAGAGACCCTCGCGGCGACCCCATTCCAGCCAGGTGAAGCCCAGGCGGTGGAAGACCTGGCGGGCGTCGTGTTCGCGGCCGTCTACCGGGGCTAGATCGGGAGAGACAGCCTGGGCGGCCGGGACGAAGGCCTTCCAGGCATCGGCCTTGTCCGGATTGACGCCGGACTTGCGGAAGTACTTTTGGGCTAGGATATCGGTGGCGATCTGGCTCCAGAAATCCGGGACGACAACATCGTCCATCCTGAAGAGGGTCTGTCCATTTGCCCCGATGATCTCAGAACTGCGCTTCTCCCAGACGATGCCCTCGTAGGGACCTGCGCCCGGTCGCGTGAAGTGGCGGTCGAACTTCATTCTCTCTCCTGTCGAAAGAAATATACTACATATAGTGGTGAAATTGGGTCAAGGCCCATCGGGTTGGGAGAATCGGGGGATCGCTTCCCATGAAATAGAAAAAATATGATATTCTGAAGCCACAATGTCGAGGGTTGCCATTCTGAACGGCCTGGGCATGGGTACCCATGCCTTGGAGCCCCTGGGGGGCGGGGCTTGCGCCTTTGAAAGGGCCATAGCCGCCGCCAAGGCCCTCCCGGGAGCTGAGAGCTTCGTCTTCCTCCACGGAGAAGGTATCCCCGTCAAGGCTCTCGAGATGGCTCGGTCGGCCGGGCTGAGCCTGCGTTCCTCTCCTGCCAAGGATCTTCAGGGTTTATTGACAGAGCTTGGCCATGCAGCCGGAGGTCACGATGAGCTCTGGCTCCTTTGCGCCGATGCCGCCATCACCGATCCTGTCTTGGCGGAGGAAATTTCCAGCCTTCACACCCAGACCGCCTCGGAGTACACCTTCGCCGACGGCTACCCGCGGGCTCTGGCCCCCGAGCTCCTGAGGACGGCGGCTATCCCGGCGATCATGCCCTCGGCCGCCAAGGCCGATCAGGGCGGAGGGGCTTCCCTCATGGATCAGCCCCTCTTCGCCGCAATAGAAAAGGACATCAACGCCTTCGACGTGGAGACGGCCATAGCTCCCATGGACATGCGGCCCCTGCGCCTGTCGATGCGCTGCGACTCCACGCGCGCCCGGCTCTTCCTATCGTCCATCCTCTCGGATCCTGGATTGCCGGCGGGGGACAGAGGGCTTCTGGATTACCTCTGGAAGCATAGGGAGCACCAACGCGGCCCGCCTGCTTTCTACTATATACAAGTGAGCGGTGGCTGCCCCCAGGCCTGCTCCTATTGCCCCTATCCAGCCATCAATCCCGGCCTCCGAAGCGATAAGGCCTGCATGGCCGAGGGGGATTTCGCCCGCATACTCGACCAGGCCGTGGATTTTTCGGGAGAGGCTGTCATCGGGCTCTCACCCTTCGGGGAGCCCGGCCTCCACCCCCGTATAACAGCCCTCTGCCGGGCCGTCCTGGAGAGGCCGAGCCTCTCCCTCCTCATCGAGACATCGGGACTAGGCTGGGCCGAAGGGGCTATCCAGGAGATCGCCGCCTTGGAGGGGGCGGAACGCCTTGATTGGGTGGTATCCCTGGACGCGGCAAAGGAAGAGCGCTATGCCGCCCTCCGGGGGCAGGGTTTCCGGGAGGCCCAGGCCTTCGCCGAGAGCCTCATCGGCCTTTTCCCCGGCCATGTCTATCCACAGGCTGTCCGTATGCTTGAGAACGAAGAGGAGCTGGAAGACTTCTATAGGTCATGGAAGGCCAAGGCCGGAAAATGTATCATACAGAAATACGATTCCTTCTCGGGTTTCCTCCCCGAGAGGCGCGTCTGCGACCTCTCGCCCCTGGAGCGTCTTGAGTGCTGGCACCTCAAGCGTGATCTCGTGATCCTCCTAGACGGTTCCGTGCCCCTCTGCCGCGAGGACCTGCGCGGGGAACAGCAGTCGGGCCTGGCCTTCAGGCCAGACGGCATCCGGGCGGCTTGGTCCGCCATGGAGGATGAATACCGCGCCCAGATAGCCGGTGAATACCGCGGCATCTGCAAGTCCTGCGATGAGCACTATACCTTCAACTATTGACTCGAGCCACTTGGAGTACGCGGTCCTTCGCGGGCCACCGCCCAGGCCGGGGGCCCCGCCCGTCTCCGCCCTCATCCTGGATCGAGGAGGGCGGCACTTCAACCGTGGTCTACGTGAAATCCTAGGAGAGCTGGGCTTTTCCTCCGTGGTGTCCGTCGAGCTGAGCGATGGCGCCTCTGAAGCCGAGCCCCCTTCCCCCGAGGGCCTGCCCTTGAGCCGGGTCATTCTCAGGCGGCGTGTCTCACAGGGCGAGATGGTCAATCTGGGCATCCAGGAATCCTCCGGGGAGTACTGCCTTGTGATAGGCTCTGACATGGAGCCGTCCATGCCTCGTCTGGGGCCAGAGTACCTGGAGCGCCTACGGAACCTGGACGCCCTGTGTCTCTGCCCCGAGCCGCGCTCCTCGGCCTGCGCCGTTTTGCCCGGAACCGTGGTGCCGGCGATGGACAAGGGTGGGCGCCTGCGTATCATGCTGATGGAGACGCGCGGGGACGGGACGCGCTCCCTCTTCCCCCTAGATTATTGTGGCATATACTCGCGGCAGCGCTTCATTCTCTCGGGCGGCTACGATCCCACCATCGCCAACCCCTGGTGGCAGAAGGCCGATTTCGGCTTCCGCGCCCAGCTCTGGGGCGAGCGCATCCTCTCAGGAACGCAGGAGCGCCTGGTCTACAGCTCCGGCCTTCCGCGCGAGGAGGACGCCAGCCCGGACGCCTCCTATCAGCGTTTCTTCCTCAAGAACTTAGCTCTGCGAAAACGCGGCGACGCGGGCTGCCTGCCCTATGCCGCATTCCTGGCCTGGGCCCCCGCCTCCGGCCTAGGCCCCCTCAGGGCCCTCAGGGAATTCCAAGAGGTGAGGGCATGGGTCCAACTCAATCGCTACCGCTTCCTCAACGAGGCCGCCAGCGTGGTGGATCTGTGGGGCGACTGATGCGACGGGTCCTCATCCTCCAATCGCGCATAAGCTCGACGCGCTTGCCGCGCAAGGCCCTCCTGCCCTTGGCAGGGCGCAGCCTCCTCATGCGGGTCATGGAGGCTTTGAAGCCCGTGCACGCCGATGCCTTCGTACTGGCCACCGACGCGGAGAGCGCCCCCTTCTTCGAGGAGGAGGCGGCCGAGGCCGGCTTTTCCCTCCTAGTGGGACCGCGCGACGACGTCCTGGAGCGCTACCGTATGGCCATTGAAGCCAGCGCGGCCGATCAGGTCATCCGCGCCACAGGCGACAACCCCCTTGTCTCCGCTGAGCTGGCCAACCTCCTCATCGAGCGGGGGGATTTGCTACCCTCTGACTATGCGGCCTTCGACGGCGCCCCACTAGGCAGCGGGGTGGAGCTTGTGTCGGCGGCGGCCCTGAAGGAGGCGGCCGCTGAGGCTAATGATCCCTACGAGCGCGAACATGTCTGCCCCTTCCTCTACCACCGCCCCGAGCGGTTCAAGATAGACAGACCCAAGGCACCGGCCCCCTTCCACGCGCCCGATGTAAGGTTGACCGTGGACACGCCCGAGGATTATCGGGCTGTTAACGCCATCTTCGAGAACATCTATCGCGGCGCGCCCATCGGACTCCGGGAAGCCATCTCCCAGGCCCGTCGGGGGATGCCGGCTTGAAGCTGCGCTCTTTCCTCATCTGCCCCTGCGCCCGTGCCGGCCGCGGCTCCGGCCACCTCACGCGCTGCCTTGCCCTGACCCGGGCCCTGATAGAACGAGGAGCCGATGCGCGGATCCTCCCATGCCCCTCCGGGGGCGGGGGCCTCCACAGCCGCGCGGAGCTCTCACGCGCCCTGGGCCTGTGCGAAGGGGAATGGGCCGATGAGGATGCCGATCCCTCGGCCTTCGACATGGTCCTGGCCGACCCCTTCATTCTGGACGCCCCAGGCTGGGAAAGGCTCTCAAGCGCACGCTTCCTCGTCGGCCTTGACGTAGGGGGGGCTTACCGGGAACGCTTCGATTACTTGATCGATGTCTTTCCGCGGCGGGAAGGGCCTGAGCCCAACCGAGGCCAGGCCCTCTGCTTTCTGGACCTCCCGCAGCTCAAGCGCCATGCAGGCCGTGGTATAAAGCGAATCCTGGTTTCATTCGGCCAGGAAGACGAGGCCGGCCTGGGACCGCGGCTCCTTCACTGTATCCTTGACGCGGGCATCGCCGAGCCTAGGGACATTTGCTATCTGAGCGGAAGCCTGGGCAGGGCGGGCAGTACCTGGCCGCCGGGGCTGGACGCCCGCGCGAGCATCCCCGACCTCAGGGACAAGCTCCACGAGTTTGATCTCGTCCTGACTCACTTCGGCCTGACGGCCTACGAGGCCGCCGCGGCGGGCTGTCTGGTCGTCCTGGCCAACCCATCGCGTCTCCATGAGGACCTGGGCCGCCTGGCCGCCTTTCCCAGCCTGGGAGTGATGCCTCGGGATAAAAAACCCTTTGCGGGTCTTCTGGGTGATCCGCGATCCCTGGAGGAGGCCATGGGGCCCTTGCGCGCCGCTCTTTCCGCCGGGCGCGGGGAGGGGACGCGCAGCCTGGCCGCCTTTCTCCTTAGCATGGAATTGCCTTCCTCATGGGGAGGGACCTGCGCGGCCTGCGGAAGAGGCGATCTCCGAAAGGGCCGGGTTCCCTACCGTGACCGAGACCGGACCTACCGCTTTTGCCCGGACTGCGGCAGCGCCTCTATGCTTCGTGTCAGTCCCAACCCAATGAACTATGGCCGGGGTTACTTCGAGGAGGAATACCGCGCCCAGTATGGGCGCAGCTACCTCGAGGACATGCCCCGCCTGCGCGCCTTCGCCCGCGCCCGCCTGGACAGGATAGAGTCCCTGGCCTTCCCCCTTCGAGGGCGGCGGGTCCTTGACATAGGCTGCGCCTACGGGGCCTTCCTCATGGAGGCCCAGGAGCGCGGAGCAGTCTGCTTCGGCCTGGACCCATCGCCCGAGGCCGTGACCAGTCTCCGAGAGGTGGAAGGGATCCAGGCATCCGAGGGGTACTTCTCTGCGCACGCCGTTCGGCAGGCCTTCGGGCCCCAACCCTTCGATCTCATCAGTCTCTGGTACGTGGCCGAGCATTTTGAGAACCTGTCCGAGGCCCTCCGGGACATCGCCAGCCTTCTAAGCCCCGGCGGCATCCTGGCCCTTTCCACTCCCAACCTGGATGGCGTTTCGGGCCGCAGCGATATCAGGGCATTCATGGCCGCCAGCCCGCCCGACCATCATTGTCTCCTCTCGCCGGCGAGCCTAGGGCGGGTCCTGAAGCAGCATGGGTATGCACTTCTCGGGACAAGGGTGACTGGGCACCATCCTGAGCGTTTCCCCTTCCCGGCGTACAAGGGGTCTATGGCTACGAGCCTCCTCACGCTCTTGAGCCGAGCCGCCCGTCTGGGCGATACTTTCGAAGCCTACGCCAGGAGGGGGGAGAGGAATTGAAACGGGAATTCGATGGTGAACGCATCCTCATCCTAGGAGCGGGTACAATGCAGGTACCGGCCCTGCGGATTGCCGATGAGTTGGGCTTGGAGGCCTGCGCCGTGGACGCAGACCCCCAGGCCCCCGGACGGCATCTAGCAGCGCGGTTCGAGCGTATCGACCTCAAGGATGAAGAGGGCATCCTGGCCTACGCGCGCAGTCTAGCCTCGGACGGGGGCCTGGGAGGGGTATTCACAGCCGGGACTGATTTCTCCCCGGCCGTGGCCATGGTGGCCGAGGAGCTGGGGCTGCCCGGCATCAGCCGGGCCGTCGCCAGGAGGGCCCAAGACAAGGGCCTCATGCGACAGGCCTTCAAGGAGGCCGGAGTGCCCTGCCCGCGCTTCTGCATAGTGGAAGAGGGCGGACGGGCCATGGAGTGCGCGGACGAGGAAGGCCCCATCCCCGGCCCCTGGGTAGTGAAACCGGCCGACTCCATGGGGGCCCGCGGTTGCCTGAGGGTGGATTCCGCGGGCCGGCTGGAGGCAGCTGCGGCCGATGCCCTGCGCTATTCGCGCACCGGCCGGGCCATCATCGAGGAGTATCTGGAGGGCCCGGAATTCTCCGTGGATGCCCTGGTCTGGGAAGGCACTATTGAAATCTGCGGTCTGGCCGATAGGCATATCTTTTTCCCCCCCCGTTTCATCGAGATGGGTCACACCATGCCCAGTGCCTTCCCGGAAGAGGACAGGGCCGAGGTTCTGCGGGTCTTCGAGGCCGGAGTGCGGGCGATCGGCATAGACCGGGGGGCGGCCAAGGGCGATATCATGCTCCTCCACGGTGGACAGGCCAAGGTGGGGGAGATAGCCGCCCGCCTCTCGGGTGGCTACATGTCCGGCTGGACCTATCCCTACGCCTCGGGGGTCGAGGCTACTGCGGGGGCCATCAGGATAGCCATGGGTCGCTGTCCCGGGGACTTGCATCCGCGCTTCGCACGTGTGTCGGCCGAGCGGGCCTTCATATCGATACCCGGCCGGGTCCTTGAAATCCGCGGACTGGAAGAGGCCCGTCGCCTCCCCGGCCTCAAGGACCTCTTCGTACGCATACGTCCCGGCGATAGGGTCAGCTTCCCGGCCAACAATGTGGAAAAATGCGGCAACGCTATCTCGGCCGCCCAGGACAGATCCGAAGCCTGTTCCATCGCCGAGGAGGCATGCCGCCGCATCCTCATCCGCCTAGCCCCCTGTACTCCTGAAACAGATGCCTTCCTCGCCTCGCGCGAGGCCTTCCCGCCCCCGGCCTTCGAAAGCCTCCCGCGTGGCTTCCTCGACCTCGTCGCCTCCCTCCCCGATGAGGCAGCGGGTGAGGGGCCGGGCATGGGCGTCATGGACATCGATATTTCTTGGGTCGCAGGAGCCCTTGATTGGCATGGCATGAATCTGGATCGCGCCCGCGACGCAGCCTTGGGCCTCTCCGGAGCAGGCCTTGGCAGAGGCGGCCGCCTCCTGGGGCGTACATTCTGGGAAGCCCTCATCCGCGGCGGCTACCAGGGCGGTGCCTACGCGCTGGATTCGGCAGCCATGGAGGATGAGAAACGCTCATGAGGCCTACCTTCCACCTGGCCCTTTTCGCCGGCATCAGCCTGACTCTATCGACGGCTATGGCCCAGAGCCCCTCGTCGTCTGCCGTATCGGCTCCACCGCCTACTTCCATACCAGCCGCGCGAAGCCCATCCCCTACAGCCCTCCCCGCGTCGAAGGCCACTCCGGCCCCCGACCTGCCCCTGAGTAAGGCTATAGAGATACTCGGCGCCGAGATGGCCTGGGACACCCTGGGTGCCATGGGCAGGCTGAGCCGGGGCAGGCGCACCATCACCTTCATAGTGGGGGTGCCTGAGTTCATGGGATCAGAGGGGCAGCGCAACCAGGTGCCGGCTCCCTACTGGAAGGGGGACGCCCTCTATTTCCCCGCAGCCTTCATCCAAGCCGCCGCGGCTTATTTCTCTGCCCCTCCGCCGGCTGGTTCCTACGGCATCGCGGCCATCGTCATAGATCCTGGGCACGGGGGCAAGGATTCTGGGGCCGTGGCCAATCACGGGAGCGGCAAGACTGCCCTCACGATCCTTGAGAAGGACGTGAACCTGGCTGTTGGCCTCAGGATCTTCGAGCGCCTCAAGCTGACCTACCCATCCAAGAAGATACTCATCACCCGATCCCGGGACGTCTACCTCAGCCTCCAGGAGAGGGTGGACATCGCCAACTCCGTCCCCATCGCCAAGGATGAGGCCGTCATCTACGTCTCCATACACGTCAACTCCGCCCCCAGCAAAAGTGCCCGCGGCTTCGAAGTATGGTACCTGGATCCCAGCATACGCCGGAAGGTCCTGAGCGAGGCACAGCAACGGGGTGTCTCGCCAGAGCTCATCCCCATTTTCAACCAGATGATGGAGGAGGAAATCACCACCGAGAGCATTCTTCTGGCCTCGAACATCCTAAAAGCCTTGGATGAGGCTATAGGTACGCTGACGGTCAAGCGCGGCATAAAGGACGCCTCCTGGTTCGTGGTCAAGAACGCCCTCATGCCCTCGGCCCTTGTGGAACTACCCTTCGCCTCAAACGAGGCGGACGCCCGGATCCTGGCAGACAGCGGCCACTTGCAGCGCATGGCCGACGCAATTTATAATGGGATTGCTGCCTTCGTATCGTATTTCGAAAGCTCGAAAGGATTTACACAGTGAGATCAGTGAAGGTGGGCTTGGCCGCCGGCATCCGGGGTATTTCCCGCATCGGCCAGGAATCATACCGATGGCTCAATCAAGAGGGGCGACCCTTCCTGGTTTTCTTCCTTCTTCTCCCGCTTTTTTCCTTTGCTGTCTATCTCCTGGCACCCTTTCCGCGCGAGCGCTATTACCTAGCCTTCCCGGACGCGGTCACGGGGCGCTTGCGCGGGGAGGTTCGCTATGCCCCGGCCCGGCATAAAATGGAGGCCCGGGCGGAGTCCATCCTGAGGGAAATACTCCTTGGGCCCCAGGATCTGAAGAGCCAGCCCATCCTCAGCCGCTCCACACGCGTCAGGAGCGTCCTCTACCGCAAGGGCCGGGTCTACGCGGACATCGGCAGCGAATTCGCAGCCGATCAAGTAGATGTGCCGGATTTCCGCCGCAGCCTGGCCCTGATCGCTTCCCTCGTGGAATGGAACCTGCCCGGCCGGGCGGAGGTGATCCTGACAGTGGACGGCCACATACCCTATGAATATGACGATGAAAACGCACCACCCTCAGCCGCCGAGGCCGGAAAACAGCCCGCGAGGGCATCGTCCACAGCCTCAGCGAGGCCTTGAGGCGGGGAAGGGCAGGGCCCGGAATATGGAGAAAAAGCGTTGACAAACCATGCCTGGCACGTATAATTCATCCTGTGATAGGCTAATAGGCATAAACTGGCTAATAGAAAGGAGCTACGAATGAAACGGCAGTTCATTCTTGTCATGGCCGTCCTGTGCGCGGTCAGCGCCGCCGCTCTCGTCGCCGACGAGGCCATCCTGATCGACTTTTCCAAGCTCGCGGCGGATATCCTGCCGCAACCCGACCCCGCCAATCCTCAGAAGACCATCAACACGCAGAACAGTGCGACCATGATGGACTTCGCCTCCATGGCCGGGCAGAGTTTCACCAAAGAGCAGCGGGCAGCCATGAAGACCTCTTTGGCCCCGGCCAATTGGAGCGTCACCCTGGCCTCTTCCTCCCGCACGAACATGAACCAGCTCCTCTCCATCACCAAGGAAGCCGCGGTGAGCAAGGACGCCAAGCAGTTCGCCGGCCAAACCGTCTTGGGTATCCGCGTTCACTTTCCGACCGAGCCCTTCAACTCCTGGGCCCGCATCAGCCCGCCCTTCGAGATCCCGGCCTTCGAGCCCAAGGCCAAGATCGACTCCCAGGGCAACATCACCAAGGACACCAGCACCGCCTCGGATCCGGTCAACGCCCGGATGACTCGTTTCGAGGGCACCTATGACCCCAACACCAAGATTTCCTCCGCCTATGGCCTGGTGAAGAACGTGGGCATCATCAAGAAGGTCGCCATCAACGTGAAGGGCCTCAACTTCCCCCATGCTCTGTCCATCATCCTCAAGGATTCGGATGACCAGGAGCAGGTGATCTTCATGGGCTACCTCAACTTCGACGGCTGGCGTGAGCTCACCTGGGAGAACCCCAACTACGTGAAGGACGTTCGCAACCGCGAGCTGCGCGTTTACCCCCTGTATCCCAAGAGCACGCCCTTCGTGAAGTTCGATTCCTTCCTCGTGCAGCGCGACGCCGCCCATGAGGGCGGGGACTTCATCACCTACGTCAAGGACGTCAAGATCATCTATGATAAGGCCGTCCTCGAGCCTCTGCGCGACATCGACGACGAGGAGGTTTGGGGCATCATCAACGACCGTGAGACACAGCGCACCAAGATCGAGAGCCGCCGCTTCGGCCAGCAGCAGGTCATGCGCTACCTTGAGGGGCTGAAGCAGGAATCCAAGGACGAGTTCACTCCCAGCGAGGGCCAGAAGGCCAAGGAAGAGTAATCCTCCTAGCGGGAGATACTTGACGGAAAGGCCTGTCCCGCGGGGACAGGCCTTTTTTTCTCATGCCATAATGAGTCAGCCCTTCAATGGGGGCCGGGTCCAGCAATGATGCATCGAGTGTAAGGGGGAGCGCGATGGGGATAAGGGCGTGATGGGAGAGGCCGAAGCCCAATCCAAACCGCCGGATCGGCGCGAGCAGGAGAAGGAGTATTACCTGCGCCGACCGGCCTACCAATCGGTGCTGCAGGAGCTGGAGCCGAAGGTGCGTGCGTGCATAGAGCGGGCCGGCGTCCATCCGGTGATGAAATCACGAATTAAGGAATTCGACAGTTTCTTCCGTAAGAGCCTGAGGCTTATGGAGAAGGCTGGAACCGGGACGCGGGTACGCATCAACGACTTGGCCGGGATGCGTGTCATCTGCCCCTTCATGGAAGACGTAAAGCGAGTGGAGGAGGCCCTCAAGGCCGAATTCGCAGTGGAGGAGATCGAACGCAAGGGGGCTGAGCACAGTTTCAAGGAATTCGGCTACGAGTCCCTGCACATCCTCATCCAGGTTCCCGATGACGTGAAGGCCCGCCACCCGGACTCCGATCTGGCAATTTGCGAAGTCCAGGTACGCACCATCCTCCAGGAGGCTTGGGCCGAGGTGGAGCATGAGCTCGTCTACAAGGCGCGCTTCGACCCCAAGGACGATCCTATGCGCCGCAAGCTGGCGGCGATAAACGCCATCCTCTCCTTGTCAGACCTCCTCTTCCAAGACATTCGCGAATACCAGCGGTCTTTCATGGACGAGATATCCCTGAGGCGCGGTTCTTTCTACGGCAAGGTAGGGCGGGAGATAGACTCTAAGCTCTTCGGTCAGGACGCCGATCTATCGCCGCCCTCGTCCCTGGCCGCCAAGGAGGAGGAGGCCGCCCAGGAATACCTGGAGGGCGCCAGCATAGACGATCTCCTCTTGCGAGGCCTGAAAGCCCATAACCAGAACGACTTCGACAGGGCCGCCGCCATCTACTCCGAGATACTGAGGCGCGGGCCGGAGGCATCTATCAGCTCGCTGGTGCATAAGCACCGTGGCATGGCCTATTTCGCCCGCTCCCTCTACGATCTGGCGGCGGCCGATTTCGAGGAGGCCATGGCCCTGGAACCAGAATGCTACAAGGCCCGCTATTACCACGGCGTGGTGCGCTGCGTGCAACAGCGCTACGGTGAGGCCGTCCAGGACTTCGACCGTTCCCTGGCCATCCATCCCTACAATTTCTTCTGCCTCTTCAGGCGCGCTCAGGCTTTCTACCACCTTGGCGATTACCCCAAGGCCCTGTCGGATTGCGAGAGCGCCCTGGCCCTGGAGCCGGACGACTCCAATGCCAACCGCCTCAAGGGCATGATCCTCTCTAAGCTCAAGATGTAGCCGGGCATATACGCCGGCTTGACAGCAGGCTGTGTTTTTCAGTATTGTGCGCCTGTCCGCGTCTCCTTCGTCTAGCGGCTAGGACAGCGGGTTTTCATCCCGCCAACAGGGGTTCGATTCCCCTAGGAGATGCATTTGGCCCCGCTTCATGCGGGGCCTTTTTTTTATTGTAGACAGGGATCATTCGTTGATGCGGGGCCGGCTCCCGTGGTATAACTGATTCAAGAGGAGACAGACATGAAAAGAACCCTGGTCATCGTATTAGTCATCGCCCTGGCATGCGCCGGCACGGCCTTCGCCAAGGGGCCGGGCGGCCTGACCGCTATCGGCGTCTATGGGAATTTCGGCTTCACCGGCGGCGGTGGCGGCCTGGGGCTTTCCCTTAAGTTCGGATCCTTCCCCGTCATAGGCGTCAAGTACAGCTTCACCCAGGCCGGCTACCTTGGAGCCACCGTGGACTGGCACCTCCTGGACGCAGCCGCCCTTGTGGACAGCCTGACGCTCTACCTGGGCGTGGGCGCATTTGCCGGCATAAACTTCGGCAGTAACGATTTCGACCTTGGCCTACGCTTCCCCATCGGCATTCAGATCTGGCCTATCCGAAAGGTGGAGCTTTACCTAGCCGGCATCCCGGCCGTGCCTATCTTCCCGAACCTGGACTTCGCTTTCGGGGCAGAATTGGGCTTCCGCTACCACTTCTAGGACGATGCGCCTTCAGCCCCGGGCCGCGGCTGACACTATCGCGCTCCGGGGCGCGCAGGGGGCTCGGAGAGCGATCCTGGCCCTGGGATGGGCCTACATCTGCGCGGCCATCCTGTGCGCCTGCACCTCAAGCTCGCCGACACGCGCTGATTTAGCCAAGGAATACGCGGCTCTGGGGGACGCCTACTTCGAACTCAAGCGCTACGACAAGGCCGAGGAGGCCTATCGAAGGGCGGCGGACCTGGATCCACTCCTTGCCGTCAATTCTTACCAGTTAGCCCGTACCTACGCTGAAAGCGCCCAATATGACAAGGCCCTGACCATCTTACAGGACCTGGATAAGCGCGATTCCGGAAATATCCTGGTGCTCAACCTTAAGGCCTATGTCCTTCTACGCCAGGGCAAGGCCGATGAAGCCGCACAGGCCTACCAGCGCGTCCTGGAGCTCACTCCCTATAGTCTGGACGCACTCTTCAACGCCGGCATCGTGGACAGGATGAGGGGAGACCATGCAAAGGCCGTAGAGCGCTTCGAAAGCATCCTGGAGCGCAAACCCGATGACGTTCAGGCCATGCGACTCCTGGCCGAGTCATATTTCGAGCTGGGGAAGGACGAGCGGGCTCTAGAGCTTATGGAGGCATACACAGCTATCAAGAGTGAGGACGCAGAGGCTTTCAGACTCTTGGCCTCGCAACGCGCAGAGCGGCGCGAATATGCCGCGGCCCTTGAGGCTTTATCGAGGTATCTGACGTTGACATCAGGGGACGGACCGGCGTGGTTCGAGCGCGCCCGCCTTGAACTCATGGCGGCCAAGGACGAGGAGGCCGCCCTTAGCTCTTTCAGAAAGGCCATGGAGGCAGGCTATAAGGACAGCGACCGAGCGCGCCTCCTCATCGACCTCGTCAGCGAACGAAACCAGAAGGCTTTTCTGGACCTCCTCCCAGAGGACATGAGAAGGGAAGGAGGCGTCAACGGAGAAGGGAAGGTGGGTACGGAGGGTGATCAGGCCGGGGAAGACGCCGCTCCAGCCGCTGGGCCATAATTCCCTGCACCAGCACTGAGAAGGCGGTCTTACTTCCTCGAAGCTTTTTTTTGTTTTCTCAGCCGAAAGCGTAGGCAGGGACATA
>CAYYCP010000057.1:11542-22483 GCA_964470375.1 uncultured Spirochaetales bacterium | reverse complement strand
TGATGGTCGGCAGAACATCTCAAGAAGCCCGAACGGGGAGAATTGAGCGGTTACGAAGGATCGGCCGTTATTTCCGCGAATTCCTCGGGCGTATACACCAGGAGGTCGAGGGCCGGCAAGAGATCGTAGAGGTCGTCGAAGAGGGCGGCCCGGCGGGTGAAGGGCGCCTCCGTGCGCGCCACCAGGATGAGGTCGACGTAGCTGTCGGGGCCGAGGGCGCCCGAGGCGTAGCTCCCGAAGAAGTAGGCGCCCTCTACCCTGCCCTGCAGGCGCTCGCGGAGACTGCGCTCGAAGATCTCCGGTGCCATTCCGCCCAGGGGCCGGCGCCGCTTCCAGACGATGGCCGCATCGCTCATGCGTACCAGAGCCTCTTGACCCCCTGGAGGATGATCCGGGCCAAGCGCATGGCCTCCGAGGCCTGACCCACCCAGCCCGAGTCGTCGTCAGCCTGTCTGAGCTAGTCCATGGAACGATCGGCCATAAGGGAAGTATAGGGATGACTTTCTCCGTTAGTAAAGAAAGAACTCAGTTCGTCGAAAAATGTGGGCTAGCCCATCCGTACGGGCGATAGGCCATCGGCCATACCCTATGGTGCGGGATACCGCCCATTCCCACACTTTTCGATGAACTGAGTTCAATTTAAGCTTGGGTGTCGGGGCAAACCCAGGGATAGCGGGACCTCTCCGTGTACCTTTATGAGCGCTCTCCGCCAGCCCATTCTGCAACCGATACTGCAAATGCTTACCAGAAAATGAGATATGCCTCGATGAGAAGCTTGATATTCAGTTGTTTTCTTGTATACTTCTAAAGGGTTGGATTATTCTATCGAAACAAGTCCCATTTTCCCGAGGAGGAGGATGGTTATGAGGAAGTTGGGGATACTCCTGCTTGCGCTTGCCCTCGCAGGAGGTCTGATGGCTGAGGCCGATTCGCGGATCGCCCTGGTGATCGGCAACGCCAAGTATACGGATGTCCCGGAACTCAGGAATTCCGTGAATGACGCCAAGGATATGTCCGCTGCTTTGAAGCGCATGGGCTGGCGGGTGATAGAAGCCTACGATGCGGATCGCCGCTCCATGCTTAAGAGCCTGGGGAATTTCCGCGATGCCCTCAAGGGCAATCCCAACTCGACGGCTCTCTTCTATTACGCCGGGCATGGGGTCCAGCTGGAAGGCAAGAATTACCTCCTTCCCCTGGGGGAGGTATTCGAAGGGCCGGATGACGTGAAATTTAGCGCCATGTCCCTGGACGACGTGCTCAACGCCTATTCCGAGGGCAGGGCCCTCAAGTGCGTGACCATCCTGGACGCCTGCCGGGAGAATCCCTTCGACGCGGCCAAGACGAGGGCTATCGGGACTACCCGGGGCCTGTCCGTGGTGCCGGCGGTTGAAGTGGAGGGCGGGAGCGCCACCATCTTCGCCACCGCGGCCGGGGACGTGGCCCAGGACGGGACGGGGCGCAACGGCATCTTCACGGCCGCCCTCCTCAAGCAGATCGAGAGCGGCAAGTCCCTGGGGGAGATCTTCACCGCGGTGGCCAAGGAAGTGAAGAGCGTCACCGGCGGTCAGCAGAATCCCTTCATCACATCCTCCGGTATCATCACCGACATCTACCTCTCCAAGGCCGCCTCCGCCGCTACGGCTGCGGCTTCCGCCACCACGGCCACCGCGGCTGTGGCCGGCATTCAGGATCAGGGCAAGGCCAGGTTCGAATCCTCAATAGATGGCTCGGTCTATATGGACTCCGAGCTGATCGGCGACGTGGGTCCGGGCCTGCCCCTCCTGGCGGACGCCCTTCCCCTAGGCAAGCACGATTTCCGCTTCGAGCCCGCCTCGGGCGGCCAGGCCGAGGTGAAGACAGTCAATGTCACCGCCCGGGCCGCCGCCACGGTCATCTTCGGCCAGGCGGTCGCGACCACGGCGACCACTGCGACAACCGCGGCAACGACCGCCGCAGCCACGTCGACAGCCCCTGCTGCCACATCGGCGGCCACGGCGAGCACAAGCGCCACGACTGCCAGCGCGACCCTGCCCCAGGCCAAGCCCGAAAAGACGCCTGAGAAGATCCCCACACAGGAGGTCAAGCTCCTCATCGAGGAGCGCGATGCCCTCCAAACCAAGATCCAGCTCAAGAACAAGAGGAAGGTGGCGCCCCTCATCGTCAACATCGCCTGCTGGACGGTGGCCGCGGGGGGCGTGGGCCTGGCGGCCTTCTCCGCCATCCATGGGGCCCAGCTAGTGGAGGAGTACAATCAGCTGCCCTTGGATAGATTCGAAGATATGATGAGGCTCAACCTGGAAATAGAGGAAACGAACACGTTATGGAAGGTGGGCTTCCTCACAGGCTCGGCCGGTATCCTAGCCGGGGTGGGGACGGTCTTCTTCATCCCCAGCACGGCCAAGGAAGAGAAGGCCGTGAAGAGCCTGGACGCTAAAATCCAGGCCCTGAGCCAGTAGGAGGAGAGCCATGAAAAGCGCGCGTATCATCCTGTTCGCCTCCCTGGCCATAGCCCTCATCGGCCTGTCGGGCTGTGAGTTCATCGACCTCTTCCCGGACATGCCGGCCCTTGCCGAGAAGCACAACGTCAACGACCCTTCTCCGGCCGGTGATATAATCCCGCCCAAGGACGTGACGGGATTTTCCATCATCAGCAGTTATGGCGATGTCAAAATGTACTGGAACAATCCCCCAGACAAGGATTTCTCCGGCGTCAGGATCACCTGGGTGCCCGAGGACACTGGACCTGAGCAGCCTATGTGGCAGCCACGTGACAAGCAAAGCGTGAAGCTCTCAGGTTTCCGGACCGACATGGACGTGACTTTCCGCATTCAAGCCGTGGATTTCCAAGGCAATCAATCCGGTGGATACAAGGTCACGGACTATATCGAAAATAATTTTAATGATCTCGAACCTCCCGGACAGATCTACAACCTGGGCGTCAACCTCCAATCCGCCAATGACGTCCTCTTCACCTGGACCAATCCGGGCGATGCTGATCACGTCGAGGTGTACTGTATGCCCGGAGTCTCGGGTGGGCCATGGGTAGTTCCCAATTCCACCAATCAATTGGATGCCATGACCCTGGCCGCTGATACCTACTATACCTTCTTTTTCAAGACCGTGGACATGGTCGGCAACAAGTCCGATCCCCTGGTGGTGGAGATCCTCACTACGCCCAACGTGCGCAACCTTCGCCTGGTCCAGGCCAATCCTCACGACTTGGACATCGCTTGGGATAATCCCCCGGGCTACGATTTTGATCGCGTGGAGCTCCACTGGCGCAGGCCGAACACGAGCGACTCCTGGGCCATGTCCCCGCCCATACCCCAGAACCAGACTCATTACCAGATACCGGGCCTGGATTCCAACACGGAATATGAGGTGGAGGCCCGCATTCGGGCTGTCAACGGCAATTTTACGCCTTGGAAGAAACTTGATCCGAATCCCCGGACGGCCAACGACCTTAGCGCGGGGCTAGTCAGGGAGTGGCGCTTCCAGAATTCCAGTTTCATCGATTCGATAGGCAATTTTTACCTCAATGGGAATATCGATGATATGGCCTCCGGGGTTCCTGATCGCTTCGAAGGGAGCAATGGGGCCCTTTCCGTCAGCGACAATGTCACCGCTCCAAATGTTCCTGCATTGACGGGCTCGAGTAGCTACCTGCCCATGGGCAATGACGACCGCAGCCTCTGCGTGTGGGTGAGGCCGATGGCGGCCATGCCTGGTGGAGTTGTCCTCGGTTACGGCTACGCGGCCGATACGTCTTACGATAACTACATCTGGTACGATAACCAGTACTACAGGGTGCGCTACTACGCTTCCAACATGTCTGTCAATTACCAATCCTCATGGGATGTCATGTCGGAGACCGCTTGGCACTTCATCGTGGTGACCTACGCAGGCGGCCAAGCGATTATCTATTTCGACGGGAAGCAGGTCGCTTCGGCCTCAGGTTGGAACCTCACCACGGGCGGCTCCGATCCTCTTGTGCGCGTGGGGGATAACGGCTTCTCAGGCAATGTGGACGATATCCGCATCTACAACCGCGCTTTACAGCCCCAGGAAGTGCAGGCCCTGTACCGGGAGGGCGGCTGGGGCGTGGATACGGTCTGGCTGGACGGCGGAACATTCGATTATATGGGTGCCAGCAGCTCAGTCAACGGCTTCAATATGTCCATCTTCGAGGTGACCCAGGAGTCCTTCGAGTCCCTCATGCACTTTAATCCTAGTTATGACAAGAGTAACCCTAAGAACCCCGTGACGAACGTCACGCTCTACGACGCCATGGAGTACTGCAATCGCCTCAGCCTCAGGTATGGGTATGATCCAGTATATAACCTCAGTGATGCGTTATACGACTACCAACATATCTACTATGCGACGGTTTCGATACCAGCATCACCCAATCCCGGCTTCCGCCTGCCCACGGATCTCGAATGGGTATGGGCGGCCATGGGAGGCCAAAACCGTGTCGATGGCCAGCGCGAATTCGCAGGCGACCCCAGCGCGAATACCAACGACTCACCGATCGACTTCGCCTGGTTCTCAGCGAATTCCGGAGATGTCCTCCATCCCATCGGCTCGAAAAATCCAAATTCCAGGGGTATTCATGATATGAGCGGGAATGTCTGGGAGTGGACCCATACCCAATACGGCGCTACTTCATACGCTATCCTGGGCGGAGCATACAACAGCGACGCATCTTATCTCAATGTGGACTACGCCGAGGGCCGCGAGCCGGGAGATTATAGTAACTACAATATAGGATTCCGGGTCGTGCGTTAAGGCAGACATCCAAGGATCGAGGGGGCCGCCATAATGGCGGCCCGTTTTTTCGCTTTACTTCCGCTTTTCCCTTTAAGAGAGATGCGGGCTTGAGAACCTCGCGATCTCCTTTTACTTCCTCGGCCCTATCACGTAGGAGGCCAGGGCCTCGGCCTGCTCGCCACCGGCGGCGGCGCCTATGCCGGCGGCTATGACGGCGTTCTTGGCGCTGCCCAAGTCCTGGAATTCCTTCTCGGTGAAGGTAAAAGGAGTTGTGGAGGCGATGACCTTGATGAACTCAGTGCCGAAGGGCGGGCCCAGCTCGAAGTTGAAGCCGTCGGAGAGGGTGCCCATGCTGATAGCCTCCCCGGCCTTGAGCTTGATGACGTTCTTGACTAGGTAATTGGGGTAGATCAGGGAGACCTTGCCGTTGACGTCCACGTGGTAGATTTTGACGTAGGCGTCCTTGTTGACGGTGACGAAGAGGACCATGCGCTCCTTGTCTAGGTAGTAGGCCCCCTTGCCGCGATCCGTGCTGACGGAGACGCTCAGGGGCTCGGCCTTGACTGAAGAAGCGGCGGGGGAGGGGGCCGGGGCAATGACGGCGCTCAGGGCCTGCTTGGTCTCTTGGGCCGACTTGTCGGGCTGGATGGAGACGCCCGAGGGGATGCCCTTCTTGGCCTGGTAGTAGTCGGTGACGCCTATCAAGTTGCCGGTGGACAGGTCGGTGAGCTTGATGCGGACGCGGATGCGATCGCTCTCCTCGTAGTACTTCCCGTCTATCAGGCCGCCCACCATGTTGTCCTCGAAGAAATCCGCATAGACCTTGCGGAAGTCCGCGTCCATGGCCACGGCGGCGCCCTTGTTGAAGAGGGTCAGGCGCTTGCACTTGGTGATGGCCATGGCCATCTCATCCTGGATCCAGCGCGAGAAGGATGAGGGCAGCTCGGTCTCGGCGTAGGTGAAGGAGCCGAAGGCGGCCTGGAGGGTAGGCTGCCAGTAGCTCTCCAGCATGGCGTCCATGGCCTCCGTGAGGCTGGCCGGGGCGCTCTCGGCGGCTGGCAGGAGGGCGGCGGCCAGGATCAGGGCGAATACCATGGTTATCGACCTTTTCATGCGAACCTCCGGGGGCGCGGGATTTCCCTGAAAGTATAGGATATCACGCTCCTGGATGGAAGTTCCGGGGCGTGGCCGCAAGAAGTCCTGTTCCGATTGGGGCTAGAAATGGCTGCCCAGGCCCCAATAAGGCCAGACCGCCCCACTCAGGGCGTTTATGGCCGCGCCGGCGTAGAGCCTGTTCCCGAGGAGGCTGAGGCTGAGGGCGGCCCCCGTCCCCAACCTCAGGCCTGATGGATCGGCCTGGAAGGCGCCGTCGTCATGGATGCCGGCGTCGAAGAAGATGAGGATGCCCGGGGTGACGGCCCCCCGGAGCTCGGGCTTGTCCCTGAAGAAGAGGCCGTGGAAGGAGAGCTCTAGCTCCAGATTGTTGGCCGCCTTGAGGCGCCCGTCACCCGCGTAGTCGGGTGTGCCGCGCACCAAGCCGCCTATGGCGGGATAGGGCTTGTAGCGGTTTCCGCCTATCGTGGAGAGGCGGTGCTCGGGGATGGCCGGGCCCAGGAGGGCGGAGCCTAGGAGGTGTTCGTTCAAGGCCAGGCGTAGGAGGCCGTTCTCTATGAGGGGGAAGTAACCCGTGAATTCCAGGCATACTTCGTGTACATCGGCCTCGGAGGCGTCGCGGAGGTAGAGCTCGTGCGACCATTCGTAGGAGATGTCGGCCCAGAAGCCGGCTTTCTGGCCGGAGGTGCCGTCGTTCCGCAGGGCCGTGTAGCCCGCGCCGGCGCCTAGGGTACTCTCCAGGGATCCAGCCGCCTCGGGGAGGCTTGTACTGAGGAGGCGGGGCTGGAGGGCGGGATCGGCGGCCAGGTTGGCCAGGATCTGGCCCCGTCCAAAGGCGAAGGCGCGAAAATGCTCCGAGGCGTCAAGGTATTGGGTGGCCCTGAGCCAGAGATCCCCGTCCAGGCTGCGCATGGCGTCTGCTGAGACGCTTGCGCCGAAACCGGGCCAGGCGGCAGGTTCGGGAGCCCGGCTGCCATCAGGGAGGCGGAAGAATGCCCGGGAGATGATGCCTCCCCCAGCCATACTCAGGAGTTCCGTCCCCCCAAGGAAGGGATAGATAGTCTTTTTGGCGCTCAGATCCAGCCCGATGATCCGAAAGCCCAAAGAAGTGCTCCAGGGGCTGTCTTCTCGATTTTCTCCCTCCGATGTCTCTTTGGCTTGGGCAGGGCTGAGTCCCTGAGAGAATAGTGCGATGAGAATGAATGCAGCGACCTTCACTTTATTATAGAAGGAATTGAATCGGTTCATGTGATGCCCTCCTGCCTAGTCCCTTCTTTTGGGCTGGAATCTCGAGCGCCGGACACAGGACGCGCTGTCTCTCGCTGGGACTACTCTAACCCATAGAAGGGATGGGTGGAAGGATTTCTCGTTTTTTCACATAAATTCCGCCTTTTGGGGGTTTCCCCCGAGCAAACAAGGCTGAAAAGGCTTGGAGCCGGGAAATGGATAGGCCGATGGACTCGTCCTCATGCCCGCCATACTGCCACCAGGATAGGGGGTAGGGACAAATGCTTAATACGTAGGTATTAGCGAACGCGCAAGGGGGAAAGGGCGGGAGCTCTTTCCCCATGTGGGTATCCCGCCTAGTTCGTCGAAATATGTGGGTAGGCCCATCTGTACTGGCGATGGGGCAGGGCCTATAGCCTTTGTTGTGGCATTGGGCCTATTCCCACACTTTTCGATGAACTACCAGGTGTATTGACATTTTTGCATATTTATGCATATTTTCTGCATAAATACTCTTTTCGCACTTTTCGATACCTGCAAAGCCGCATAGCGGAAAGGAGGGGTGGCAGGATGCGTTTACGAGGTACATTCACCGCCTTGATCAGCCCCTTCCATGAGGACGGGAGTCTTGACTTGGAGGCCTTCCAGAGCCTCGTGAAGCGCCAAGTAACCCATGGGATTTCCGGCCTCCTCGTTATGGGCTCTACTGGTGAGAGCCCCACCCTTGACGAGGGGGAGAAGGAAGCCCTTGTGAGAGCGGCGGTGAAGGAGGCCGGCGGCGCCTGCAAGATCATCGTGGGCACCGGCTCCTACGATACGAAACGCACAATCGCCAACACGCGTCGGGCCCGCGAACTGGGGGCGGATTTCGCCTTGGTGGTTGTCCCCTATTACAACAAGCCCAGCGATGAGGGGCTGTATCTGCACTTCAAGGCTGTGGCCGAGGAGGGCGGCCTGCCGGTGATAGTCTACAATATCGCCGGACGGACGGCCCGCAATCTGCCCACACCGGTGCTGGAGCGGCTGGCCGCTCTGCCGGGGATCGTGGGAGTGAAGGAGGGTTCGGGGGACATAGGCCAGATGATGGACGTCGTGGAGCGCATCGGGCGTCGGCGCGAAGACTTCGCTGTCCTATCGGGCGATGACGCCCTAGCCTTCCCCCTCCTGGCCCTGGGTGGAGACGGTCTCATCTCGACGGCGGCTAACCTGGTTCCCGAGCGCATGATGGAGTTGGTGGAGGCCAGCTTGGAGGGAGACGTGGAGCTTGCCAGGATCAGGCACTTCAGCCTTCTCCCTCTTTTCCGCGGCCTCTGCCTGGAGACGAATCCGGCCCCTATTAAGCAAGCCATGGCCTGGGCCGGCCTCCCGGCCGGACCTTGCCGACTGCCCTTGGCGCCTATGGTGGAGGAGACCAAGGCCCGCCTGCGCGCGGCCATGGAGGCTTCCGGCCTCCGCCTGGCCAAAGGCTTGGCCTGAGAAGAATCTTAGGCGGGCATCAGCATAACGCGCGCCGCGAGGTGCGTTATTCCAAACGAGGAGCGAAGTAGATGCAGAGGAAGATATCAGCTGGCATACTGGGCGCCACCGGAATGGTGGGCCAGCAGTACATAGCCCTTCTCCGGGACCATCCCTGGTTCGATGTGAGCTATCTGGCGGCCAGCCCGCGCAGCGCCGGCAAGAGCTACGCCCAGGCGGTGGCAGGACGATGGCACCTAGCCCGGCCCATGCCTCAGAGCTGCGCAGGTCTGATCGTCCAGGACGCCAGCGACATAGAGGCGGCCAAGCAGGCCCAGCGCGCCGGCAAGTGCGATTTCGTCTTCTCCGCCCTGGACCTGCCCAAGGCCGATATCATCGCCCTCGAGAACGCCTACGCCGCCGCCAGCATACCGGTTGTGTCCAACAACTCGGCCCACCGTTGGACCGATGATGTGCCTATGCTCATCCCGGAGATCAACCCGGATCACTTGGAGGCCATCCCCGCCCAGCGCCGCGCCCGCGGCTGGGACAAGGGCTTCATCGTGGTCAAGCCGAACTGTTCCATCCAGTCCTACATGATGCCTATCCACGCCCTCATGGCGGCCGGCTACGAGCTCAAGAGCATGTTCGTCACCACCCTGCAGGCGGTGTCCGGGGCGGGCTACCCGGGCGTGGCCAGCCTGGACGTGGTGGACAACATCGTCCAGCTCCCGGGCGAGGAGGAGAAGAGCGAGCGTGAGCCTATGAAGATCCTGGGCTCCTTCGACGGCGGGAAATTCCGCCCCCTGGAGGGCTTGCGCGTGAGCGCCCACTGTAATCGGGTGGCCGTGACGGATGGGCATACCGCCTGCGTCAGCCTGGGCTTCGGGCAGAAAAAGCCCACCTTGGATGAGGTGAAGCGGATCTGGTCGGCCTACCGCGGCCTGCCCCAGGAGCTGGGACTGCCCTTCGCCCCCGAGCGCCCCATCATCGTGCACGAGGGCGACGACCGTCCCCAGCCGCGCATAGACCGCGACGCGGACAAGGCCATGGCCGTGAGCGTGGGGCGCCTGCGTCCCTGCGGCCTCCTGGACATCCGCTTCACCGGCCTGCACCACAACACCGTGCGCGGAGCGGCCGGCGGGGGCATCCTCAACGCCGAGCTCCTCAAGGCCAAGGGCTACCTGGGCTGATGGACGGCTGAGGGCCGGGGAAATCCGCCCTCAGTCCGCGGCCTTGCGCTTGGCGGCTATGACCTGGACTTGGCGGTCGAACTCCGGGTACTTGGATCTCAGGAGATTGAAGTCGTCCTTGTCCAGGCGGTAGCCGGAGCCATAGTCGCCTGAGATGATGCTGGCATTGCGGTGGCTGTTATCGATCAGGGCTGTCTCCCCGAAGGGTGAGCCGGGGCCCAGCCTGGCCACCTCCTTGCCGTCCACCAGAACGCGCATCTCGCCGCTTTCCAGGAAATACATGCAATCGGCGTACTCGCCCTGGCGTATGACGGCTTCGCCGGGGAGGAAGACCTGGGGGCGCAGGAGGCGCACGGATTCTTCTATGAAAAGCTCGCCGGCTCCCTTGAAGATTTCTGATCGAGAGAGCAGGGCCCGGTTCAGGAAGAGGCGAATCTCCTGGGCCAGGCCGCGCGGCAGGCCCTCCAGGACGTCGCCGCCCTCGGCCCCGCGTTGCTTGGTCCAAAGGTAAGCATAGTAGTCGCGCACGCGCGCCTGTATTTCGGCCGGGATGCGCCGGGCGCGCATGAAGGCGCTCACCTCGTCCAGGCGGCGCTGGTGGGAGCTGCGGGCCACGTCCAGGTTGGAGATCAGGCTGGACACGTTGGCTATCACGTAGGAATACATTCCCACGCCGAAGAGCTCGACGGCCACGGTGTAGCCCACCTGGAGGTTGGAGTCATGGTTGGGGTAGTAGTCCCCGTAGCCGATGGTGGCGATGGTGGTGATCACCCAATACAGGGCCCGCAGGTACTGGTCGAAGGGCGGTCGCTGGGTCTCCGTGGCGCCTATGAGGATCCAGCCCAGGGCGGCTATGTGCAAGGCCGCTGCCAACCAGTAGGCGAAGAGGATCAGGCGCCTCAGGGAGGGGATGATGCTCAGGGCTTCCTGAAGCTCGCCGAAAATCCGCCCGGCCTTGAAGAGTTTTATCAAGGTCAAGGACTGCAGGGCCAGGTAGGCCCCGAAGTCCCCGCCCGAGGAGGGGATTCCGCGGAAAGCGGCTAGGAGGATCAGTTCGATGGGGAGGGCCGAGAGGGCGTCGACGGCGAACCAGCCCCTGAGATAGCGCCTGGCCACGGCCCGGGGTTCTTCCAGGCTCAGGTGGCCTATCTTCATGCTGGTAACGAAGGTCCCGGCCAGGTCA
>CAYYCP010000057.1:0-11442 GCA_964470375.1 uncultured Spirochaetales bacterium | reverse complement strand
TTCCAGGCTCAGGTGGCCTATCTTCATGCTGGTAACGAAGGTCCCGGCCAGGTCAACCACGAAGATGACCTGTAGAATGAGGTAGAGGGGGCTGGGGGAGAAGGAGCGGAAGATAACCTGGAAGCCAATGACGAAGTGGAAGACTAGAATGGCCGGGAGCATGAGGATGTCCCAGGCGATCTTGAGCGGCGAACGGTAGGACAGGAGGCGCATATTCCATTATCGGCATGAAGGCTTGTTTTCCCCGCAGGCTAGGTTACAATCGACCCATGGCCATGCCGAATTCCCGCACTCGCGGGCGGATCCATTTCGAGCGCGCCTGGCCGCGGAGCCTTGCGGCATTCATTCTGGCCATTCCCGGCGGCCTTTCCTTGGGTGCTTTGGCGGGCATCCTGCGCATCTGGGCCGCTCGCCCGGCCCAATGGGCCTTCCTCTCCCCCTCAGGACTCGGTGATTGGCTGGCCTTCATTTTTCTCCTAGGCCTTCTTTGCATCTTTCCTGTTTTCTTTTGCATAGAGGAGGCCCGCCTCTTCCTAGCTGCTCTCTGCGCGCGTAGAGGGCAGAGCTTGGAAATAAGGCTCCTCTCTCGGCAGGATGCCTTTTCCCTATCCCTCAGGGGACGGAGCCGCCCGGCCTGGAGAATGGAGTGGGAATGGGATCATCCATCTCCATCGCCGCGAGGGCGACGGAATACCTATCATTCCATGCAATTATTTGAAAAAGATAGAAAAGAATCCGTTTTCCTAGCAGAGTCGGAGAGCATAACAGTATTTTACTATCCATGCCTTCCTTCCTGGGTCTTCATCCCATCGGGGGCCGATGGGATGATGCGTCCCTGGCTCTGGAAATCGGTTCTCGTTTCGCTCGCAACCTTCATCCTTATCGCGAGTCTCGTCTTCTTCCTTAGCTGAGAGGAAGAGTTATTTCGCCAAGTTTCGTAAAAATGATGATCCGAAAGGCCCTACGCATCCTTGCGCCCTGCCGGGCCGGGGGCTATAATGGCGGATATCTTACAGGCGCGGCCACGCGCAGAAGGAGAATAAGGAAATGAAGAAAGCCCTCGTTGTATTGGTCCTGGCCCTTGCCATGGCCGGAGTCGCCGCCGCCCAGGATTTCGACATCGGCTCCTTCCCCATCGGGTCCTGGCTGGATAAGAACTATGACGCTGTGTGGGATTTCTCCTCCTTCAACATCACCATCCTGGACAAGAACGGCTACCTGGTCTGGGACTTCGGCGAGAAGGGCATCATGAACCTGGGCGTGTCTGCGGACGAGACGGGCGTCACCCTGTCCTTCTTCTGCCCGGACGCAGGCGATTCCGGGAAGACCTACACCATCACCAAGGGTATCCTCGGGGACAACCTGACCCTGCGCATCGAGCGCGCCGAATACGGTCCCTACGAGGTCGAGCTCACTCCCTTCACGTTCTGATCCGATCCAACGAGTCTATTGAACCCCGCGCCCCGGCGCGGGGTTTTTTCTCTCCTGATCGCTACACCCACCTGGAAAAGGGAGTGCCTTCCCGTATATTCTGGGCCCGTGAAGAACCTGAAACTGGCTGCCGCCAGGCCTGACGGATCGCGGACCGTCATCGAAGTCGGCGGAATCGGCATAGGCCGGGACTTTGCCGTCATGGCAGGTCCCTGCGCGGTCGAGTCCGAGTCCCAGATCATCGCCGCAGCCCAAGCGGTCAAGGCGGCCGGGGCCGGCCTCCTGCGCGGCGGGGCCTTCAAGCCGCGCACGTCGCCCTACGCCTTCCAGGGCTTGGGACTCGAGGGCCTCAAGCTCCTGGCCAAGGCCCGTAAGGAAACTGGTCTTCCGGTAGTCACCGAGGTGATCGACCCGCGCGACGTGGTCTGGGTGGCCGAGTACGCCGACATACTCCAAATAGGCGCGCGTAACATGCAGAATTTCTCCCTCCTGCGCGAGGTCGGGCGGGCGGGCAAACCGGTTCTCCTCAAGCGCGGCATGTATTCCACCTTGGAGGAATGGCTCAATTGCGCTGAGTACATCCTGGCCGAGGGCAATCCCTCGGTCATCTTATGCGAGCGCGGCATTCGCACCTTCGAGACCTACACCCGGAATACTCTCGACCTGTCCATCGTTCCTGCGGCCAAGGAAGCCACCCATCTGCCCGTGATCGTGGATCCCTCCCACGGGACGGGTCGGCTTTCCTTGATAGCCCCCATGTGCCTGGCCGCAGCCGCGGCTGGGGCGGACGGGCTCGAGATAGAAGTGCACCCTAACCCACAAGCGGCCCTCAGCGACAACGACCAGCAGATGGACCCGCAGGCCTTCGGGGCGCTGATGCACGAGCTGAGCGCCCTGGTAGCCCATCTCAGGGGAAAGGCAGGAGGCGCGAAATGAACCTCAAGGACGTGCGCGATAAAATAGACGCCCTGGACGCCAAGATCATCAAGCTCATCAACGAGCGCATGGAGCGGGCCATCCTCACCCGCAAGCTCAAGCCGGGCGGAATCCAGGACAGCGGCCGCGAGGCCGAGGTCTTGGACAAGGTGCGCCGCAATGTGCGCTCCCTGGCGGACGCCGATTTCTGCCTGCGCCTCTACCAGGAGATCATGGCCGAGTCCAAGCGCCTGCAGGCCCTGGATCTGCGCACGGTGGGCTTCCTTGGCGACCACGGCTCCAACTCCGAGTTGGCGGCGCGGGCCTGGGATCCCGCGGTGGTTCCCATACCCTGCCCCGAGTTCGCCGATATTTTCGAGGGCGTGGAGCAGGGGGTATACGATTTCGGCATCCTGCCGGTGGAGAACACCCTGGGCGGCATGGTCGGGCCGGTTAACAACCTCCTCATCTACACGGGGCTGAACGTGGTCAGCGCGGTGGACATGCCCATCGCCTACAGCCTTATGGCTGCCCCGGGCACCGACTACCGCGAGATCCGCAAGGCCTATTCGCACCCGCAGGCCCTCCTGCAGTGTCGCGGCTTCCTTGCCCGTGCCAAGCTGGAGCCCGTCCCCGCGGCTGACACGGCCAGCGCGGCCAAGATGGTGGCCGAGGATCGCCCGGAGAACGCGGCTGCCATCGCCAATCCCCTGTGCGCGGAAATCTATGGCTTGGACGTCATCAAGGAGGGCATCCAGGATGCCCAGGTCAACCGTACTCGATTCTTTATCCTTTCCCGTGAGCCCGCCCCGGCGGACGGCGGCAAGTGCTCTATCGTCTTCAAGACCGAGAACAAGGCCGGGGCCCTCTTCCGCACCCTCCAGGTCTTCGCCGAGGCTGGCATCAACCTGACTCGCATCGAGTCAGTCCCGGATGTCCCCGGCGAATACGCCATCTTCATAGACCTGGTGGGTTCTCTTGGTGACGCCGGTGTCGGGATGGCTTTGGATCGCGTGCGAGCCATGACCGCTGAATTCCGCATCCTGGGCTGCTATGACGAGAAGTACGTGGCCGGCTGAACCTGGGGATGGTACTGAAACGACCGGGCATCAATCGAAGTCGAGGATGCGGTTGAAGAAGGGGAAGAGGGATGAGCGCATGCGGGAGCTGACGTGGCTCTCGTGGGTGCCCTGGAAGCTGGCGAATTCGCAGACCGCACCGGCCGATTCTATGGCGGCCGCGGCGTAGCGCGCCCCGCGCGGCAGCCAGGCGAATTCGTCCCGATTGCCGGCCTCTATGCGGATGGCCCTGAGATAGCGCAGGTTCTCCGCATATTTGGAAGCCTTACGGTCCCATTGCCCGAGTCCGCGCTCCCACAGCTCGGCCGCCCAGGGCCCGGCTTCGGGCCCGGTCGGGGGCGAGAAGGGATAGCCTCCCAGGAGTGCCGGGGCGAAGGCTGCGACATAGGCCTGCCTGAGCATAGGGAGCCCGAAGACCTTCCAGCTCCTGAGGGCCTCCTCGATGTCGCCCGGGGCCATGGCCATGGGCGAGAGGGCGAAAACCGCCGAGAACACGGCTGGATTGTGCATGCTGATATGCAAAGCGCCCAACCCTCCCATGGAGAATCCGGCCAGGCCGCGCGAGCGCCTGTCGGCCAGGCTTAGGTAGGCTGCGTCCACTTCCGCCACCAGGTCCCGGCAAATGAAGGTCTCCCAGTTGCCAGTCAGCAGAGAATCGGCGTAGAAGCTGCCCAGGAAGGAGTTCTTGCCGCTGGCCACCACGACGATCATGGGCCTTATGGCGCGGGAAGCGATCAACCCGTCCATATCCTTAGCCATGTTGAAATAGACCCCGTTCAGGTAGGGTTCCTCGGTTTCGTTGAATCCGGCCAGGAAATAGACCGTCGGGTAACGCTTCCCCGGTTCCCGGCCGTAGCGGGGCGGGAGGTAGACCGCTACCCGACGCCGGGGATTGTCGCTGAGGGCGTTGTCTTTCAGGGCGGGGGAATCGAATTCCAGGAAATCGATGCGCCCGCGCTCAACAGCCTCGGTCCCGGTACTGTCTCGCTTTAGGTTGCATGAGGATGCCAGGCAGGCAAGACAGGCCAAGATCACTACCAGGCTCACGACTTGACTGGCAGCCGAACGCGCCGTGGATCGGGCTGGGCCGGCCGGCATGGCCTGTACATGGCTCTCTTCCATCGGAGCGAGTATGGTGCAGGCGCTGCGGTCGGGCAAGGGAGTTCAAGCCGCCAGGAGGGCTTGGATGGCCGCGGCGCCCCGGCGTGCCCATTCCGCCGTCCCGGCCTCAACGCGCAGGCTGATGGCGGGCAGGCGGCCGGCTTTGGCGCGGCAGGCCGCGAGACGGTTTTCCCAGCCGCCCAGTCCGCGCTCCCACTCCCGAGCAAGCCCCTCATCCCCGCCATCCATCGACAAGGCCAGTTCGATGGGCAGGAGGCTTCCCCCGCCGAGGTCGAATGCAGCCTGGTAGGCCTGCCGCAGCATGGGCGTCCCGGCCGCGTTCCACTCTGCCAGGGCTGCTCGGATTCCGCCCGGGGCACAGGCCATGGGCGAGAGGGCGTCCACGGAGGAGAATATGTCGGGTCGCGAGAGACCTATGCAGAGGGCCCCGAAGCCGCCCATGCCCCTGCCGGCCAGGCTGCGGGCGGCGGCCTCCGGCCTGGTTCGCATCGCCAAGTCCACAGCCGGCACCAGGCGATCGACGATGTAACTCTCCCAGGCTCCGCCCAGGGCCGAATCCACGTAAAAGCCGCCCCCCAGGGCGTTCATGCCGGAGACCGCCACGAGGATGGCGTCATCCCTCGCAAAGCTGCGCTCGGCGGCCCGGTCCAGGCACTCGGCGGCGCTCTCTCGGAAATCAGAGAGGATGTAGACGGCCGGGTAGCGCCGCCCAGGATCGGTGCCATAGTCAACGGGGAGGAGTACGAGGGCCGGGGGGGAGGAGGCCGGCGCTCCCAGGATCCGGCCGGCCGGGAAGGCCGGCTCTATGACCATCGGATCCCGCCCGGATCTGCGGCGGGCCGATGTCTTGGCGGCGAAGGAGGTATAGATGTAGCCTCCCCCGAATGAATGGAACGTCTGCAGGGCGTTGATGAGCCCCTTGCGCTCGGATATGGCCATGACGCGCCTCCCCGGCGGGGAAGCCCTCCCTGAGGGCAAGGCCTCAATCACCCCGCCGGGGATAAGTACAATGCCCTTCCTCGCGCCGCGCAAGCGGAATTCCCTGGGAATTTGGCCCTAAGCCATGGCCGATCGGCCTTCTGAGCCTGGGAAGAAAGTCCCAACAGGCCTATGGGCGGGGCTGAGCGTGTTCCATAAGTTTGCGCACCAGGGCTACCCGGGCCTGGACCCCGGTCTTGCGGTACACGGAGTAGACATGGTTTTTCACGGTCTTCTCGCTTATGGAAAGGGCCGCCCCTATCTCCTTGTTCGCCAGGCCTCGGGCCAGGAGGACGATGATCTCGCGTTCGCGCTCGGATATGCCGTAAGCGGCCGCGAAGGAATCGGGGACCGAGTCGGTAGGGGCCGGGCGCCCAGCCTGGGCGCGCCGTGCGTACTGGGCTATGGAGAGTATGCACCAGAGGAAGAAGAGCAGGTAATCCGCCGAGAGGGGGCGCGGCCAGACCAGGCCCCTGAGGCTGTAGGCCGCTTCTAGGACCTGGACCGGCACGAAGAGGGCCATAGCTATGCCCTGGAGCCTGAGAAGGGAACGCTCGCCGGCATCGGCCGTCCGTGCGGAGAAAGCCAGGAGACTGACGGCGCAGTAGGCGTGGGTCAGGATGGAGCCGGCCGCCACCCCCTGCTCCAGGGCCAAGATCAAACGAATTCGTGAATAGACGCGGGGGACGAATGCCGGCGCCGCTACGCAGGCCAGGGCGGCTCCGGCCAGGGCTAAGCTGGTTATCCGGGCCGCCCGGCCCAGGCGACGCCCGGCCAGGGCGTAGGCTAGGGTGGGAAGAAGATAGAAGAGGGCGGCGTAGCTTCCGAAGTATGCCAGGCGGGCGGCCCAATGGTCGAAAAAGTAACTGCGCGCCAAGAGGAAGCGGGCGGAGAAGTACTCCACATTGAGGCAGATGCGGTGTCCCAGGGAGGCTAGGATGGTCAAGAGGCAAAGGAGAGTGAATCGATCACGGCGTTTGGCCAACTGCATGATGCAGAGAGCCGCCGCGGCCATGGGCGCGGAGTAGGAGAAGAAATAGTAGGCTGCCAGGGCCAAATCCGGCACGGTTCGTCTAGAGTAGGGGCTTGGACGGCGCCCGTCAATCCTGAACCGGAGGCCTCCCGGGGGACCTCAGGAGAGGCATAGGCGGTCGTTGAGGGCCGCCACGGCCTTGCGGTAGTCGCCGCGGCTGATGACAAACTGCATATTCACTTGGCGCATGGCCTGGGAGACGCAGATCACGTTCGTTCCTGATTCGGCTAGGGCGGCGGCGGCCTTGGCCAACACGCCGGGGATGCCGATGTTGGAGCCTATCACGCAGACGATGGCCACCTTCTGGAAGGTCACCGAGTGGTACTCGGACTCGAGGCGCTCCATCAAGGCCGGTGTGGCGTCGCGATCCCAGATCACCATCGATATTGAATTGGCGTTTGTGGCCTTCATGATATAGCTGACCTTGAACTCGCTCAGGATGCGCATCACCCCCAGGTCGAAGCCCACGGCCCCCACCATTGAGGGGTCGTGCACGTCCACCAGGGTGACCTTCTCGCTCCCGGTCACGAGCTCCACGCGGGCCTTTTCCCCTGTGTAGTCCTTGGTGATGAGGGTGCCAGGGTGTCCGGGGTCGAAGGCATTGCGGACCCTCAGGTTGATGCCGCTGGTCTCGATGGGCTTGGAGGCCTTGGGATGGATGGCCTCCATGCCCACGTCCGCCAACTGGTCAGCCACGTCGAAGTTGGTGGTCCCGACGATGACCGCGTTCTTCTCGCCCACCACGGCCGGGTCCGCCGAAAGGAGATGGTACTCCTTATGGATGACGGCCTCGTCCGCCCCCACCGCAACGGCGACCTTGGAGAAAGTCACCTCAGAATAACCCCGGTCGAATTCGCGCATAATTCCCTCTGTGCCCTTGGCGTAGCCGGTGACGAAGGGCATGCACTTGGTGAAGTCGATGCCCTCCAGGCATTTACGGATGCGCTGGTCTATGCTCAGCTGCTGGTCATCGAAAAAGCCCGAAAGGTCCACGCAGACCGCGTTCAGGCCGCGCGCACGCATGATCAGGGCCGAGTTGAAGGCCGAGTGCGATTCGCCGATGGAGGCCAGCATCTCGCGGGCCGCCAGGAGGATGTTGCCCCGCTCCACGTAGCCCGACGAAAGGACATGGGCCATGGAGTCCAGGTACTCGGCGGTGCGGGCGATGCGCTCCTCCAGGAAACGATCGGCCTCCGCCACTTCCAGGCCTATGCCGGCGAAGCCCGCGTTGATGGCCTTGAGCCTACCCAGGAGGCTGTCCAGGCCGGGACGGTAATCGCCGCCCGCCGCGAAGACCGAGTAGATCCCCCCCTGGCCGGTCTTCTTGTGCTCCAGGAGCCAGTTTGTCACATCCGCGTAGGCCGACACCACGAAGATCCGGCCGTAGGGATCACCTATGCCCGGCGGCAGGATGATGTTGTCGATCAACTCCCCGAAGCGGGACATGGAAGTCCCGCCGATCTTCTCAACCTTGAGCATTTCCCTCTCCCGTGCGTGTTTGCGGAATCGCGCCATTGTAGGGATTCGCGGGCGCTTGCGCAAGGTCGGCCCCGGCTGGGAGATGCCCTCCAAGCCTGGGGGATAGGGCTTGACGTGAAGGGGCTCCGGAGATAATGATGCAACTCTATCATCGTTTTTCCGGGGCATGCCCTAGGCCGTCACCCGCATGGCTGCGGCCATCCAGTCCCGACTGGAGGCTACCCCATGCCCTTATCCTGGCTCATCATAGCCGTCTATTTCCTGGCCAACCTCGCCATCGGCGCCTTTCTCTTTCTTAGGCGGCGCCGCACTTCGGGCGGTCATATCTCCGGCGTGATGCGCCGTGAGAACGGTGAATCCTTCTTCCTGGCAAACCGATCCCTGGGCCCGGCCGCCCTGGCCCTGACCCTGGCCGCAACGAACTTCTCGGCCTTCACCGTTTTGGGCCTCTCCGGGGCCGGTTACCGCGAGGGCTACGCCTACTATCCCCTGATGGGCCTAGGCACAGGCTTGATGGCCCTGTCCTTCTTCGCCATCGGCATGCCCATGCGCGAGGCAGCTTCAGCCCGCGGCTTCCTCACTCAAGCCGATTTCATCGCCGCGCGCTACGCCTCCCCGGCATTAGGGAAGCTCTTCTCCCTGGCCCTCCTGGCCATCACCCTGCCATACCTCTCCATCCAGGCTATGTCCTGCGGGAAGATGCTGGAGGGCATCCTGGGCCTACCCTACGCCTGGGGGGCCCTCATCGTGACCGCGGCCATCCTGGCCTACTCCCTCATGGGCGGGATGCGCTCGGTGGTTTGGACCGATGTCTTCCAGGGGATTCTCATCCTGGCCCTCTGCCTGGCCGCCCTGCCCCTCATAGCAGGGGCAGGGGGCGGTTGGAAGCTCTTGCACGCCTCTTTGACAAAGGAATCTCCGCTGCACTACAGGCTGCCCGGCCCGAACGGGGCCATAGGCCCCCTCGAGCTGGCGGGCTTTTTCCTCCTTTGGTTCCTGGCTGATCCCTGCTTCCCCCAGCTCTGGCAGCGCTTCATCGCCGCCAAGGGACCCAGGCCCCTGCACTTCGCCGCGTCCCTCTATCCCCTGCTCTGCTCCGTCCTCTTTCTCTGCACTATCTCCATCGGCGTCCTCGGACGGGCCGTCCTCCCGGGACTGGAGCAGTCGGCCTCGGATTCCATCCTGCCCATCCTCCTGGGACGATACTTTCCCCCTTGGCTGGGAGCTCTCCTGGGCCTGGGCGGCATAGCAGCCCTCATGTCCACCATGGATTCCCAGATGCTCAGCCTCTCCTCCATGATCGCCAAGGATTTCACGCCGGAACGGGGCGCATCGGGCAGGGCCGGGCACATGGCCCTGTGCGCCCTGGCCGCGTTGTCCTTCATTCTGGCCCTGCGTCCGCCCGCTACCATCTTCGTCTTCCTTCAGGCCCTCTCTTTCAACGCCTATGCCTCCCTGGCCCCGGCCTTCATAGCCGGGCTCTACTGGAAGAAGGCAAACCTAGCCGGTGCGGCCGCCTCCCTGGTCGCCGGGCTGGGGGGCAGCACACTCTTCGCCCTAGGCGTCCTGAAGACGCCCGGCCTGCCTCCTGTCTTCCTCATCGCCGGTACATCAAGCATCGCTTTGATTCTGGGGAGCCTTCTTGCGCGCGGCCGGGGTAGGCGAGGGGAGGGCGGCCTGGACATACCTCGCCTAACCGCCTTCCTCTCGCCTCGGACCCTACTCCTCAGCCTCGGCATCGCCGTCCTGGCCTTCCTGCCTTACCTATTCAAGGCCCCTGGTCCGGCCCTCTTGGGATTGCACGTCTGGGTATGGTTCGAACTCAGTCTGGGGATAGTGCTTTCCTTCGTATTCGCTTTTGAAAGGCGGGGCTTGAGGCGCAGCGGCCCTTGAAGGGATCGGCTAGAAGGCTGCTTCTATGGAAGCCCTGTCCTTCGCGAAGGCGGCCTTGACCGATTTCTTGAAGACTCCCAGTGCGTCTATCTCCGCCCTGAGGGGCGTAGCCCCGTAACCCTCCGCGAGGGGAAGGTCGCGGACGGCCCTGAGAGTCCCATCGCTGGCGAAGATATTCAGTTTGCCCTTGACCTGGGCCGCATGGATCTTGAACGTGCGCTCGCCGTAACTCAGGGGCTCGATGCCAAGGCACTCGATGCTGAGGACGGCTCGGGTATAGGCGCGCTTGGTATCTTCCAGCACGAAGGCCGTGGTGGGGAAGGCCTCCAGGAAGGGACCCTCGTAGGCGAAGGTGATCGGATCCACCTTATTGATGCCCTTATAATGTACTTCCAAGTAGACCACCTTGATGTCGCGGGCGCCCAGGGCCGACGAGGCCGCCAGCAGGGCCAGGACGAGTGCGGCCCTCAACCGCGCTCCTCGGCTATATCCGCAGCGCGCGGAATCAATGTCACGCATGCCAGGATGATACCCTCGCTTCCGCCATGGCGCAAGCGCCGGCTCGGGTCGGCCTCCACGCTGACCTGTCCGCAGATGATGCATAAGCCGGCGGATCGCCGCATTTTTGTGCTGATGCGGAGGAAGGAGCCTTTCGCCGGGGCAGCGCCTTGCCCCCGCCTTCGCGCGGCTACAAAGGAGCGCTTGACTGCGCAAGTGATGGATGTTCGCGCATCGCATCGGAAAGGGCCGTAGATGTGCTGCATCTCAGGGCATTTTCCCTTTCCTTTCAGAACGATGAGTCGGCGAAACGGCTTCGTCACGGATTGAAGGGCCTGATGGCACGCTTCCTGCAGTAAGGCGATGAACGCTTTTGGAAGGAGGATTCTATGAAAAAGCGGCTCATCGTCGCCGGCATCGTCCTGATCCTAGTCCTCGCGGCCCCCTTGCTCGGGGCCCAGGCGGCATACAGCAGGGACGAGGCCGACGCGGCCTTCGCCACAAAGGGGGCCACCACCATGATCTGGATGGTCGTGGGCGCGGCCCTGGTGTTCCTCATGCAGGCGGGCTTCGCCATGGTGGAAGTGGGTCTCACTAGGGCCAAGAACACGGCCAACATCTTGATGAAGAACCTGATGGACTTCTGCCTGGGATCCCTGGCCTTCTTCTTCGTCGGCTGGGGCCTCATGTACGGGGCCAGTAAGGGCGGCCTCTTCGGCTGGAGCCAGTTCTCCCTCCTGGGAGTCCCGGCTGAGGCCTGGGCCGACAAGATGCGGGATTGGTTCTTCCAGGTGGTCTTCTGCGCCACCGCCGCCACCATCGTCTCCGGCGCGGTAGCCGAGCGCATCAAGTTCAAGGCTTACCTTGTCTATACCGTCTTCATCTCCGGCCTGATCTACCCCGTGGCCGGCCACTGGATCTGGGGCGGGGGCTGGCTCTCCGTCCTGGGCTTCCACGACTACGCCGGCTCCACCGTGGTCCATTCCATCGGCGGCTGGTCGGCCCTGGCCGGGG
>CAYYCP010000056.1:2165-22883 GCA_964470375.1 uncultured Spirochaetales bacterium | reverse complement strand
GGGCCGAGGACCGCTCTCGGATCATCAAGCGCGCCTCCATCATCGCCATAGTCGGCAACACCGTCCTCTCGACCGCCAAGGTCGCCACTGGGCTGGCCGCGGGCAGCCTGGCCGTCCTGGGCGATGGCATAGACTCGGCCACGGACGTGGCCATAGCCGTGATGAGCTTGGCGGTGGCCGCTCTGGCCGCCAAGCCGGCCGACGCCGGCCACCCCTGGGGCCACAGCCGGGCCGAGACCATGGCCACCACCGCCCTGTCCTTCATCCTCTTCTTCGCCGGAGCCCAGTTGGCCCTGTCGGGGGCGCGCGAGCTCATCTCCCCGGAACCAGAGGCCCTGCCGGGCATGCCGGCTTTGATTGTCACCGGAGCCTCCATCCTGGGCAAGCTGACCCTGGCCCTGATCCTGCGCTCCCACGGCCGGGCGGCCGGCTCTTCTCTGCTGTCGGCCAACGCTGCCAACATGGCCGGGGACGTGCTCATCTCGGCCGGGGTACTGGCCGGGCTGGGTGTGTCGTTGGTCTTCAAGGCCCCGGCCGCCGACCCCCTGGCGGCTATCCTGGTGGGCGCCTGGGTGATCAAGTCGGCCGTCGGCATATTCCGAGAAACAAGCGTGGAGCTGATGGACGGCACGGAGGGACGCGGCCCCTACAAGCTGATCTTCGACGCCGCCCGATCCATTCCCGGCGTGGCCCGGCCGCACCGCGCCCGCATGCGGCGCATCGCCGACAAGTGGGACATCGACATGGACATAGAGGTGGACGGATCGCTGACAGTGCGGGAGGCCCACGCCCTGGCTCACCGCGTGGAGGAGGCCATCAAGGCCGACCTGCCCAACGTCTTCGACATCATGGTCCACGTGGAGCCGGACGAGGCCGGTCGGTCCAAGCACTCGCCGGAGGCTTTCGGCCTGAGCGAGTCGGACGTCCAAAAGAAGGAGTGATGAGCATGGAAGGCGAGCGGAGATACGGGCAACGCGAGACGGCCCTCATCCTGCGCAAGGCCGCCCAGCTCCAGGCCAGGGAAACCGGGGCCCCGGCGGACGAGCAGGGCTTCAGCCTCTCGGAGCTGGAGGCGGCCGCCGGGGAGGCCGGGGTATCGGCCGAGTACGTGAGGCGGGCCGCGGCCGAGCTGTCCGGGCGGGCCGGCGCGGGCAAGGTCAATTCCTTCCTGGGCGGGGAGACCAAGGTGGCCGAGCGCCTGGTCCTGCCCTTCAGCTGCGCCCGCGACGACCTTGAGGCGGCCCTCCTGGAGATGCCCGAACTAGCCGGGGCCGAGGGGACCGGCAACACCTCGGCTGAGGCTATGACCTGGACCATCAACGGCGCCCAGTCCATGGAGAGCGGGCGCAGCCTGATCGTCCGCATCAGGCCCGCCGAGGGCGGCGGCACGGAGATCATGGCCAAGAGCGACATGAAGTACATGGCCGTGGGCGTCTATGGCGGCATCATGGGCGGGTTGGGCATCGGCGCCGGTATAGGTGTGGGCCTGGGCGTGGGGCTGGGGGCGGGCATCCCCCTCATGGCCGCCCTCTTTCCGGCCGGCATCCTAGGCGCCACCTACCTCCTTTCGCGAATCCTCTACTGCTACTTCCTGGAACGCACACGCCGTGAGAACGGGCGCATCGTACATGCCCTGCGCGAATTCCTGGAAAAGCGCAGAGAGCGCCTCAGGGCCTGACACCCGGCATCCCGCGAGAATCCCACACGTGCGCACCCATGGCAGGGCCCCGGGTTCGATGCCGCGCTCTCCGCGGGAATTGCCCTCCAGCCCTTGCGGACCGAGTCTGTTTCTATACAATAGAACGCGGGAGAAAAAATATTATGGGAAGTGATTTCACGCCAAAAGCGATCAAGGCGGGACGGGTTTTCACCGCGGCCGTCCTGCTGATCCTGTTATGTCCGGCTGCTCTATCGGCGGAGCAGGCCGCTTCCTCATCCGAGCCGGTTTCGACGCACTTCGCCTTCGGCCCATACATACTGAGCATCGACGGGCGAGCGGTAGGCGCCTATGAAGGCGGCTACCTCCCGGCATCCGGAACGGAAACCCAATCCGAGTACCTCTTCAGCCAGAGCTTCAGCCTCCCGGCACGATGGGGCGTCCAGCGTCCATCCCTCCTCATCGGCCCCAATTCCTATCCCTACGAGATACTGCTCAACGGCCATATGGTCTATTCGCGCGGCGACAGGGAGGGCCGGGGGCGCAATCCCGTGTGCTACGATCCGGTGGCCGTTCCCCTGGATCCCGCTTTCCTCCAGCCTCCGGGCCGGGACAACACCATTGAGGTGAGGGCCTGGCTGACAGTCCAGGACAATCCCCTCTTCAGCGTAGAGCTGATGGATTACCGGGAGGCTGAGTCCGCGGCCTTCTGGAGGGGCTTGGCCAACACCGGCATCACCCAGGGCGCCTCGCTGGTCGGCATCGTCATCTGCTTCTACTTCCTGTTCCTCTTCGCTTTCCACAGGGGGCGCGACCGCTCCCAGCTCTGGTTCGCCCTCTTCAGCCTGGGCTACGCCCTGTCCTACGTCAACATGGCCTTCAACAACGCCGCCAACGACTTCCTCTTCCTGGAGAAGGTCTCGCGCTCGGGCTTCAGCTTCGTGGTGGTGGCCATGCTCATGTTCATCACCGAGCATACCGGCATCCTGGCCAAGGGCCGCTTCCAGCGCTGGCTCAAGCCGGCCGACGCCGCCGTAGCCGCCGCCTGCGCCGCCATCGTCTGGACCCGATCCAGCAACACGAGCGTGGACGCGGTCTTCGACAAGGTCATGCTCCTCTTCATCCTGCCTAACCTCATCCTGTGCTTCGGCGCCATCCTGGCGGCCTGCATCAAGGCACGCTTCCGGGACCACACCGCCATCCTCCTGGCCTTCGGGGCCATATTCGGCACGGCCGCCTACGACATATCCTTCGTCAGCACCGGCCGCACGCCCTACGCCTTCCTCCTCAGCCTGGGTTTCTTCGTCTTCATCATCGCGGTCTTCTTCGTGCTGGCGGCCAAGCAGGGCACCTTGGAGAACCAGGCCCGCTCCGCGGCCGCCACCCTGGAGAAGCGGGGCAAGTCCATGGCCGATATGGTGGAAAAAGTGCGCGCGGCCGCGGGCAGTATCATCTCCTGTTCGCGCGACCTGAAGAGCATCGCCAGCGAGTCTATCCAGCAAGCCGAGGACTACCAGCGCGGCAGCCTGGAGATAGCCGCGCTGGTGCGCTCGCGCCTGGGCGACCTGGAGCGCACCGTGGGCGAGCTGGAGCAGAGTCTGGCGCGCTCAGGCAAGATCCTGGGCGAAGCCATCCAGAACCAGGCCCGCCTGGTGGAGGGCATCGCCGCCTCGGTCGAAGGGATGAACGCCCGCGTGGACACCCTGCGCGTAGTCACCAGCCGCTCCGGGGAGACCGCTGCGCGCCTCTCGGAGGCCGCCCGCGACAGCGCCGAAGTAGTGGGGCGGACCCGCGCTGCCATCGACCGTATCCAGGAGAGCTCAGGCTTCCTGCGCGCGGTCCTGGACTCCATCAACGACATCTCGGAACAGACCGCCATCCTCTCCATCAACGCCGCTATAGAGGCGGCCCGGGCAGGCCAGGCCGGGCGGGGCTTCACCATCGTGGCCGGCAACATCCGCAGCCTGGCCGGCAAGACCAAGGACACCGTGGATTCCAGCCTCCCCAAGCTCCAGGGCATGGGCGAGCTCCTGCGTCAGACCGACCAGCTCTCCAAGGCGGTCTCCGAGGTGCTGGCCGTCATAGAGCGCGATTCCGGAGAGACGGCTTCCCAGACAAGCCAGGCCGTGGCCGAGGTGGACGCCCAGCGCCGCGAATTCGCTGGCATCCTGGAGTCCACGCGCCGCCTGGCCCAGGACCAGGAAACCATCCGCGGCCTCTCGGACCGGGACGACGCGGAGAAGCGCGCCCACTCGGCCACCCTCTCCTCGCTCAAGGACGAGTTCGCCTCCATCTCCTCCAGGCTGGCCGGCCAGGCCGAGGACGGCGAGCGCCTGCGCAAGCGCATCTCCGAGCTGGAGCACGTGGTCTCGGAGAGCGCCCGCACCGTGACCCTACTGGAATCCGCCCTGGCGAGTGGGGATTGATCTCCAGTCCCAATCGCATGAAAAAGAGCGCCATCCGAGATGGCGCTCTTTTTCATGAGAATGCCGCCTCAGGGCAGCTTGCCCATCAGGTCCTTGACCGCGGCGGCCCCGGCGGCCTTCCATGAGGCGGCCCTGGCGTCCGCCTCCGTGGAGCCGATCGCGTTGGCCGATTTCTCGGAGCTGGCGATGACCCCGCCCGAGGCGATGTCGAGCACGCTCAGGATGATCTTGCAGGTGGCCACGTAAGCTCCGCCGTCCTTTTTCACCCCGCTCACCGCGGCCGTGCCATAAACCAAGCGCTGGGCCGAGGCGGCCTTGGCGCCGGCCAGGAGGGTCTGGGCGTCGCCGGCCTTGAGGGCTTGGGCGTCCAAGGCCACGGCCTGGGCCTTGAATTTCTCCTTGATCAGGCTGTCCAGGACAGCCCTCTGCGCTGCGTTCCCGGCCACCGCGCCGGACTCGTCAAGGTCGACGATGGCGATGTGGAGGGGAGTGGCCCGGGCGTCCGAGCCGACCGTCAGGGTGAATTCCGCCTCCTTGCCCGAGAGCTCGCGGGCGATGGCCTCCACCTGCTCGGAGAAGGCCGCCGGGATGCGATCCAGGCTGTCCCTGAGGGCGGAGCCGTCGACCTTGAAACTCACCTTGGTGCTGCCCACGTAATCGTAGGCCGGGGGCTTGAAGGATGCCTGGCCGGAGGAATCCGTCACCACCGACTCGGTCTTGCTGGACAGGCGCCCGGAGGCCTGCTTGCGCTGGTAGCTGGCGTCCAGCCTCACGGCCGGGGCGCCCGGGCTGCCGGCGTTCTCCCCGTTCACCAGCTTGACCACGAAGGGCTCGGCCAGCTCCTGGTTGAGGCCGGCCTGGGCCGGAGCCGAGACCGGGACGATGCGCAGGGGGATCAGGGCGTTGAGGGCCTTGTTGAGGTTGCGCTGGACCTTGATCTCCTTGTTGTCTATGTCGATGGAAGCGGCCCCCGCGGCGGCCTGGAGGAAGAGCTGGGCGGCCTCGAGGCTCCGCCCGGCCCCCAGGGCGGCCGTCCCGTCGCGCTCGGGGACCAGGACCAGGTTGTTCTGCTCGTCGATCAGGTCCTGGAGGCGCTTGCGCTCCTTCTCCATCTCGGATGTCTCGTACTTGGCCAGGACGTAGGCCGTGACCGCCTTTGACTTCTTGTCCTTGGAGGGCGCGAAGAACGTCTCCGCCACCGAGAAGCCGGCGAAGCGCGCGTCCGCGGACAGGGTCACGTTCTGCTTCATGGTAGCGGCGTAGGAATTCAGGGTGGCCTGGACCTCGCCCTCGAATTCGGCCTTGACCTCCACGCCCAGGTACTTGACGATGGTGGAAATGATGGTGCCCACCGCCGCATCCTGGGCCTTGGCCCTGTCGCCGGCGGCGTCGGTGGATTCCGCCGTGAAATAGGTGTATTTAGCATCTGGCCTGGGGGCGCCCATGATCCACTCGGGAGCCTTCTGGGCGGGCGTGGAAACGCAGGACACGAGCATAAGCCCTGCGAAGAAAGCCGTGAGCGTTTTCTTCATGCGCATCCTCCATCGGAAAAGGGGGCTGCCCGGATGTCGGACAGCCCCCCTGGGTTCACGTGACGGATCAGGACCTCAGGAGCTCAGAACCCCTCGTAGAAGGCTTCCTTGACCCTGTCGATGGCGGCCTGCTTCTCGGGCGTCTTGGGCTCGTTGGCGGCGGTGCCGTCCAGGATCTTGTCGATCTGCTGCTTTAAGAGGTCTTTGTCGATCGTCCAGAGCTGGTATCCCCTGAAAATGACCTTGTCAGGCTCCTTCTTGGCTCCGGGCTTGAAAGTCTGGAGCTGGGTCCACATCTCGCCATCCTGGAAGAAACCGGAGACGGTGGCCTCGCGGGCTACCTTCACCACGCTTTCCATGTAGGTTTCCAGGGTCTTCTGATCGCCGACCTGGGCGCCGGCGAAACGCGACTGTACGCGCGTGGAGATGCGGCCGGCGATCTCATTGGCGGCCCGGAAATTGGCGATCATGAGCATGACCGAATCCTTGTTCTCGGCGTCCATCTCGAAGATGATGCAGTACTTGCCGCTGAACTCGGGAAGCTTCTCCACCGCGGGGATGCCCCCGTCGATGTAGGCCGTGATCCATTTGGGCGGGTTGGCCTGGAACTCCGAGCCCTTGTAGTCCACGATCTCGGGGCGGTTGACCTTGCTCACGTCGGCGTTGCCGAGCTTATCGGGATCGCCCTTCTTGGTGCTCTGGCAGGCCACCAGTGAGAAAATGAGCGCCAGGACGCCCAGGATGACCAGTGCTTTCTTCACGGATTCCTCCTTCTTATCGAACCGTACGTAACCGCGCGCGCGGCGCGGGACTTTTTCCAGGGTGGCCGCCTTAAGCGGCTCCCTGCCCTTGCCTCTCTCAACCGGCCCGCCGCCCGCGGGTTACAGGCCGGAATTGAAGACGAAACTCTTCCCCCGCTGGTAGAGGAGGTAGATGTCCTTCATGCCGGCCAGCTCGGCGGCGTCCCAGACCAGGTCCTCGATGGCGTCGGCCTTCTTGAAGGTGTGGATGCTGATGCGGGTCTCGGCGGCCGAGTAGGAATCCTGGACCACCTTGCGGACCTTCTTGCCCAGCTGCCGCCTGAGCTGGGACAGGACCCTGGAATCCGGCGTGTTCTGGATCACCACGTCGTAGCGGATGCCCTCGGCCCAGGCCGTGCGCAGGAGGGCCTTGGACTGGTCGGCCATCTTGGGCATGGCCATCCACACCGAGGCGGCCACGGCGTTGGTCTCGGCCGCGTCCTGGCTCTTGGCCATGGTCTTGGGGCTGGTCATGGCTATGGATCCCAGCAGGTCGCCGGTGGAGGCGTTGAAGAGCTTCATGGAACCCGTGGCGGTGGAGTAGTATTTTTCCGAGGCGGCCTCGTTGGACGTGGCCAGGGCGATCTCCACGTAGACGTCCGCGTTCAGCTTCTGGGCGATGAACTGGATGTAGTCGACGCTCCCGCCGGTCTCGGTCTCGAAGGCCGCGCGCTCGTCGGCCTTCTTCTTCTCCACGGTTTCCATATCGATGGGCTGGACTCCCATCTTCTCTATCAGGTAGCGGTTGGCCTGGGCCACCGCGGTCTTAGCGATCTGCGGGGACACGCCTGCCTTCTCGTCGTAGTAGACCATGTATTTGAGGCTGTTCAGGTAGTTCTCTAGGAATTTGAGCTCGGCCTCGGTGGGCGCGGGCGGCATGTCGGCGTCGCTCACGCTATCCACCGGCGTGGCCGTGGGGCTGGCCTTGGCGGGGGCGGCCGTGGGCGCGGGAGTTGCGCTTCCGCCCATCTCGCCCTTCACTAGCTCCTTGGCGCGGACCTTCTCGGGGCTCTCGGTGGGAGCGGGCCCGGGGCCCGGTTCACTTTGGCAACTGAACACGCTGAGGGCGATAAAAAGGGTGATCGCGATCAGGTACCATCGTTTCATGCTCCGAGCTCCTTGCCAAAAATCTAACACGCGCGATATCGAAAAACAATGACGGGAACAAGTATGGTTCATTCAGGGGCCGGATGCAAGGCCGCGCACAATCCCTCGCAAGTCCGTCCTATCAAAAAAGATAGAGGCTTTTCGGAGGCTCAGGCTTCGCCGTCGGCGCGGGCGCTGACGAGGAGGGATTCGATGGGCAGCATGGACCTGCCGATGCGCAGGACATAGGCCGGCCGGTCGCCCTGGCGCAGGGGCAGGGAGACGCGCTGGGCCCCGTTGCTGAAATAGAAGCCCTTTTCGTCGCGCCCGAAGCGCAGGCGCATGGTCTGGCCGCTGAAGAGCCCGTTGAGCCGGCCTGAGTCCTTCCCGGCCAGGGCGTAGCGCCCGTCCTGCCCGATCCGGAAGACATCGGCACCGTCCAGGGTGATGGCGAACGAGAACTCCCGGTTACGCAGGGAGTCCGCCATGACGCGGAAGGCTATCTCCACCTCCACGGCCCCCGCGGTATCAGCGGGCACGGGCAGGTCCAGCTCGGCGCCGGAGCCCAGGATGAGGGCGCCGCGATCCATCATGGCCTCGCCGCGCAGGCCCAGGGCCGGCAGGGAGATGCTATCGAAACCGTCTGCGTACACTAGGCCGCGGCGCATGCTCCGGCGCATGAGGGCGGCGAAGGCCCCGCCCCAGGGTTCGCGGATACCGTCGCGCTCGAGCGAGTAGACCCCGAATTCGTCGAAGACGGCCGCCACCGAGCCCTGTCCCCCGAAGGAGGCCGAGCCGGAGCGCGGAATACTCTCGGGCAAGAACTCCAAGAAGGACTCGCCCGTGCCGCGGTAGTCCCAGAACCACTTCACGTACAGGCCGCCCTCTTCGGGCACCACGCTGACGACGAGGTCGTGGACGCGCTCGTCCGGGTAGATGCCGGACTCGCTGACGGCTTTGCGCGAGCGGTCCGCCACGGAGAGGTAGAGCTGCCCGTCCGCGCCCAGGCCCAGCTCGAGGCTGAAGCCGGGGCTGTCCGACTCTGCGCGGAAGAGGAAGCCGCTGGCGAGGCGGATCGGTTCCACGGGCGAGGGACTCGGAAGGGGCGAGGGAACGATGGGCGGAGAGATGATGGCATCAGGCGAGGAGCTGGCCTCAGGCACAGGACTGGCCTCTGCCGAGGGGCTTTCGCCAGGTACAGGGCTGGGCTCGGGCGCAGGGCTCTCATCGGCCGGGGTGGCGCTCGGCTCGAGCGAAGCGCTCGTTTCGAGCGAAGCGCTCGCTTCAAGCGCATCGCTCGTTTCGGACGCATCGCTCGGCTCAGGCGAGGGGCTCGATTCAAGGACAGGATCCGATCCAGGGGCGGGGCCGGCTTCCGCGAGTGGATCGCTTGAGGGGCTGGGCGAGGGCACGGCCAGGGAATCCGCGGTCGCATCCTCCTCATCGATCCCCGTCCTCAGCCGGAAGCTTCCCGATGCGGCCGAGGCCATAGCGGCGGGGATGACGGTGATGGGGAAATCGTCGCTGGCACCGCGGGGAAGGATCATCATGCGGCCCATCAGGCTGAAGGCCCCCAACTTCCCGTCCTGCACGGGCACGGGATAGCCGCCGACGCTCAGGGAGGAATCCTCATCGAAGAGGACGCCGTAGCCCGGCCCGTAGACGAAGATACCAGGATCGCCGGAGGGCTTGGGACGGCCCTTGCCGGACCGGGAGCCCGAGTCGTCCAAGTCCCCGTCGAAGCGGTAGCGGGAGTAGTAACCCTCCTGGGGCTGGAAGGGATCCGCGGGATCGAATTGGGGGGCCCGCACCAGGATCCGCGCGGAGCTGGGATAGCGGCTCTCGAAGGCGAATGGCTTTCCGTCCGCGGGCGGATGGGGATAGACCTGGGCCGTGACCGAATAGATTCCCTCAGCGGCGGGAGCGCGCCAGAGAATCTGGCCGTGGCCGGTAGAGAAGAGCCCGGAATCCACCACCTCACCGTCATGGGTCCAGACGAGGTATGGATCGACCTCGGCCGAAGCCTCCACCTGGGCCCTCAGCACCGCCACAGCCCCCGGCCTGACCGTAGAGGGGCAAACCTGGATAGATGCCACTGAGACGCTCAGGGCGGTGATGAAGACGGGAAAGTCCCTCTCGTAGACCTTGCCTTCTTCACCGTAGATTTCCAACCTCAGGGAGTACAGGCCGTTCGGCAGGCCGACAGGGACGATGATGGGCAGGGCCGCCTGGGCCAGATCGGTGACGAGGGCCGCAGCCTGGGTGGAGGGGGCGTTCTTGGGCTGGGCGGCGCCCTCGCGGGCGTAGGCGGCCTGGGCCAGGACTGTCCCGTCAGCTTGGATGATGGATACAGACACTAAATCCAGACCGGTATTTCCAGCCAGGGGCGTGACGCTGACGCCGAACTCGGAACCGGGGGCCAGAACGGCGCCTGAGTCTATGACATGATTATAGCCGCCACCGCTCCCATCCCTGGCGGCTAGGGAGACTGCATAGTACTGGTCGGCGTATGGCTTGCCCAGGAAGCCGGCTGAGTAGTCGCAGGCGGCCAAGAGGAGAATAGGGATGGCGGCGAGCGCGATCTTCCTCATCATCGTCATGCGCGGATATGCATACATACCCAAAATAAATATACCATATTCGGGGTATTCCTTCAACGAGAGCGGGAATGAGCAGGCTTGCCCGCGCAGGCTGGTTGGGCCATACTCGGGGCATGGACAAGATACAAGAGGCCCTGGCGGACCCCTATCTCGCCGATGCCATACTATCGCGCTTCCTGCGCTATGTCAGAATCGACACAACTTCGGACAGGAATGCGACAGAGATACCCTCTACGCAGCGACAATGGGACTTGATCCGCCTCTTGGAGACTGAGCTGCGTGACATCGGTCTGAAAGATGTCGAAGTCAAGGAGGCCGGATACATCATCGCCCGCATACCGGCAAGTCCGGGCCTGGAGGCTCTTCCCTGCATAGGCTTCATGGCCCATGTAGATACATCATCGGACGTGAGCGGCAGCGGCGTGGAACCGCGGGTTCATCGTGACTACCGCGGTCAGGATCTAGTCTTGGAGGGGGGTACTATCCTCTCAACCCGCGACTTCCCCGAGCTTGCCGGTCGCGATGGCGACACCATCATCACCTCGGACGGGCGCACCCTGCTTGGGGCGGACGACAAGGCCGGTCTCTCCGAGATCATGGCCGTGGCGGCCCTCCTGACGGCGGATCCCTCCCTGCGCCACGGGCCCATCGAGCTGATCTTCACCCCGGACGAGGAGACCGGCAAGGGCCTGGACCTCTTCAAAACCGAGTGGCTTCGCTCAAAGGCCTGCTACACCATGGACGGGGGAGCCCTGGGCGAGGTGGAGTACGAGTGCTTCAACGCCTGGGAGGTCAAGGCCCAATTCACGGGCTCGGTGATCCACATAGGTTACGCGCGCGGGAAGCTGGCCAACGCGACTTCCATGGCGGCCGATTTCATAGCCGGCCTGCCGCGCTCCGAAAGCCCTGAATCCACCGACGGCTGGTATGGCTACTATTGCCCCCTGGACGTGAAGGGCGACCTGGAGAAGGCCGAGGCCACCCTGTATGTCAGGGACTTCAGCTTGCCGGGGATGGAGCGGCGCCTGGAGGCGCTGAGAGCTATGGCCGCGGCCACCCAGGCACGCTTCCCCGGGGGGAAGGTGGATCTCTCCTTCAAGAAGCAGTACCTCAACATGCGTGAGCGCCTGGACGCGGCCCCGCAGGTCCTCGAACTCTTGGAGGCGGCAGCACGGTGGGTCGGGGTGGAGACGCGCTCAAAACCCATCCGCGGCGGCACGGACGGGGCCCGCCTGACTGAGATGGGCGTACCCACGCCTAATGTCTTCACCGGCAGCTACAATTTCCACTCCACCCGCGAGTGGGCCTCCCTCTACGAAATGGTCCTCTCCGCCCGGGTTCTCCTCAATCTAGCCCAGGCCTGGGCCGAATAACCCCGGCGCTCATACCTGTAGGGGTCGAGGCGGGGATACGGCGTTGCCCTGGGCGTAGTCCACGCCCAGGGAGCGCAGGGCGGCCAGGCAGCCGGGGGTTGCGGCGTACTCGGCGATGCTGGCCAGGCCCATGATCTTGCCCATCGAATGGATGGATTCTACCATGGTGCGGCTGACGCGGTCGGTCTCCATACCGCGCACGAAGGAGCCGTCTATCTTGATATGGTCCACGGGCAGGCTCTGAAGATAGCCGAAAGAGGAGAAGCCCGAGCCGAAGTCGTCCAGGGCGAAAGAGAAGCCGAGCTCCTTGAGGGATTTCATCAGGCGGCTGGCGTGCGAGAGGTTCTGTATGGCGGCCGTCTCGGTCACCTCCAGGCAGATCCGGCTCGGGTCTATGCCGGCCTCGCGGCAGGCCGCGCCGATGAAGGCGTCCAGACCCGGGTCCAGGAGGGACTGTCCGGAGATGTTGATGGAATAGATCGTCAAGGGGTCGCTGCCGCCGCGGCCGATGAGGGGCCCCAGGGCGCGCATGGCCCGCGATAGGACCCAGCGGTCCACCCCGCCCATGAGGTTGTAGCGCTCGGCGGCCGGGATAAACTGGTCGGGGGCGGCCACGCCGCCGTCTTCTGTGCGCATCCTGAGAAGGATCTCGGCCATGGGAGGGAGGCCCCGGGCCGGGTCGAGGGGCATGATGGGCTGGACGTAGAGGATGAAACCATCCTCCTCCAGAGCCCGGTTGATGCGCTGGATCCATTCCTTCTGCCCGTGCCGGCGCTGGTAGCGGCTGTCCCCCATGGCGAAGACGTCGATGCGGGCCCCCCCACCCTCCTTGGCCATGCTGACCGCGTCGTCGGCGGCCTCCAGAGCTGCCCGAGCCCCGCCCGAGCCGGGCTCCAGGGGTACTACTCCGATGGACAGGCTGACCGGGTAGGCGTCCCCGTCCCAGACGAAACGCCGCTCTGCCAGGGCGGCCTGGATGCGTTGGGCCACCCGCTCTGCGTCCCGGGCCCCGCAGCCCTTCAGGATCAAGGCGAACTCGTCCGGTCCGACCCGGGCGGCCAGGTCCTCGCGCGATATGAGCGAGCGCAGGCAATCGGCTACGTGCCGGAGGAGCTCGTCCCCGGCTATCGTCCCGCAGGTGTCGTTGATGGGACGGAAGCGGTCCACGTCCATCAGCAGCAGGGCGTCCGTGGTCCCGTCCGGGCGCGGCGCGGCCAGGGCCGCCTGGAGACGAAGCACTAGCTCCTCCCGGTTGTAGAGGCCGGTCAGAACGTCGTGGCTGGCCTGGTAGTCAACGCGCCGTTCCAGCTCCCTCACCTGGGTGACGTCGCGCAGGGCCAAGATGAAGCCCTCGACGTAATTACCTGACTCGCGGATGCGCGAGAGCGAGCCGTCCACGGCTATCTCCCTCCCACTCCGGTCGGCTAGGACGGCCTGGCGGAAGAAGAGCGGGGCCTCGTCGGCGACGGCGGGCTCATCCAGGTAGCGCCGCCCGCTGCCCGGATCCACGACCTCAGCCACAGAAGCGGCCGGGCGCCCGCGGGCGTCCGCCTCGCTCCAACCGGTCAGGGCCTCGGCCACCGGGTTCATGAACTGCACGTTGAGGTCATTGTCGGTGGCCACAATGGCGTCGTTGATAGAGTGCAGGATAGCCGAGAAGAGGCGCTCCTGGCGGCGCAGGCGCGACTCCATGGCGTTCTTGTAGAAGGCCATGTCCACGGTGGAGAAGAGCTCGCGCTCGCGCAGGGGCTTCATCACCCATCCCAGGGGCTCGGCCACGCGGGCCCGCTCCAGGGTGCGCTTGTCGGCGTAGGCCGAGACGAAGACGATTGCGCAGCCGTAGGTTCGGCGGAGGGTCGCGGCCAGCTCTATACCGGCCCCCTCGGGCCCGGCCAGGGCGGCGTCCACGATCGCCAGGCCCGGACGCTGCTGGGCGGCCATCTCCATGGCCGAGGGCGCGTCAATAGCGCTCCCCGAGACCTCGTAGCCGAAGCGCTCGAGCTTTCGCAGGAGATCGAGGGCGACCAGCTTCTCGTCCTCGACGATGAGGATGGATTCCCTTTCCACCGACACCCTCCATCGGAATCTACCTCAGTATAATGCCAGTTCATCGAGGAATGTGGAGCATAAAACGCTCAATTCTTCTTTCCAGGATACCGATGGACTGCGGCAAATGCCGACGAAAAGCGCTCAGCCCGGCGATATGAGGAGCGCCAGGGCCTCCCAGCCCGCGCCCAGGAGGCCGCAGCCGATGATGATCAGGGCCGGATGAATCTTCGTCCAGGCGCTGGCGGCGAAGCTGAGGGCTGAAAGGGCCAGGGTCATGGGCGAAAAGCCCGTCCCCCTGAGGATGTTGACGGCCGTCATGGCTGTCATGGAGAGAGCCCCTATGGAGAGGGCCTCTGCCAGGGCTTCCTTGCGCAAGCGCAATCGATTGGCCAGGAGGGCGGCCCCGATCATCAGGCTGAGGGGCACGGCCAGGACGGACAGGGTGGCGGCGATGGATCCGAGCCAGCCCCCCGCCTGGAAACCCGCCAGGGTGGCCAGGTTGAGGGCCACCGGCCCGGGAGTCAGCTGGGCTATGGCCACGGCCCGCTCGAAGGAGGCCTGGTCCATGAGGCCGGCCGCCAGGATCTGGTCGCGCAGGAGGCCGACGATAGTCCAGCCCCCGCCGAATGAGACTGCCCCTATCCTGAGGAAGAGGAGGCAGAGCCTCAGGACTTGCATAGACTCCTCAGAACGTACCAGGCCGCCACGGCGGTGAAGAAGATAGGTACGGCCCAGCCCGGGAAGACGATGAGGGCGGCGGCCAAGGGAACACAGGCGATCAGGGCCGGTCGGCGCCATGAGCCCTTGCGGATCATGCGGTAGGCCAGAGCCGCGGCCAGCCCGGGTACCGTTGCGTATGCCCCCCTGAAGAAGGACTCCACCCAGGGCGAAGTCCCCAGGAGGTCGGCCAAGCGCGCCACAGCCAGGACGGCGAAGAAGGGCGGCAGGGTCACCCCCAGGCAGGCCAGGGCGGCCCCCGCCCCTCCACGCAGGGCCTTGCCCAGGGTGAAGGCCATGCTGAAGGCGATGGGTCCGGGGAAGGCCTGGGCCCGAGCGAAGGCGGCATAGAATTCAGCCTCTCCCATCCAACGGCGCTTGCGCATCTCGGCGGCCATGACCGGCACCATCGACAGGCCTCCCCCCAGGGTCACCGCCGAAATGACGAAGAAGGTCCAAAAGAGCAGCGGAAGCCGAGCCTTGACGATGCAGGCTTCAGCCGGGGCGGGGGGATCGGAATCCATCAGGCTCCCGGGAGCGCCGCCCGCTCCCAGATGCGCTTGCCTGTGAATATCTCCACCAGGGCCTGGTCCAGCTTCCCACGCTGGCCCTCCTCGGCCAGGATGGTGATGGCCCTATCCAGGGACAGGGCGCGTTTATAGGGTCGGTCGGAGGCGATCAGGGCGTCGAAGACGTCGCAGATGGCCAGGATGCGGGCCTGCACCGGTATGGCATCGCCGCGCAGGCCGCGCGGATAGCCCGAGCCGTCCATCATCTCGTGGTGGGACCAGACGTACTCGGGGATGCGTCGGTATTCGGGAGGCCAGGGTATCTTGGAGACGAAGGCATAGGTGTGGTCGACGTGGCTCTGTATGATCCGGCGCTCCTCGTCGTTCAGGCTGCCGCGGCGCACGCTCAGGTTCACGATCTCCGAGTCAGTCAAAAGGGGGATGGGCTGGCCGTCTATGCCCTTGGCGAATTCCGGCAGGGGCGTCTTCAGGATGCGCTCGATGCCTTCGCTGGGATCCTCGTCAGTGGGCTTGGGCTCGTTCAGCATCGATACGAGGGTCTCCACCTCAAGCAGCTCCTCAAGGACCCGAGAGCGCTCCCGGCGTAGGCGCTCGCGCGTCTCGACGTCGCCGGCCTCGGCGAACTGGATCTCCTTGTCGGCATAGCCGCACTCGACGCTGCGGTAGAGGTAGTTGAGGCGCATCAGGGCGTAATCGAAGTCGCGCGGGTAAAGCTTCTTGGCCTTCAGGAAGACCTGCGGATCGATGTACACCTTGCCGAAGTCGTGCAGGAGGCCGGCATAACCCAACTCGGCCAACTCGACTTCATTGAAGTTAAGTGTGGCGTAAGGCCCGCGGCCGGTCTCGTTGACCGCCTTGGCCAGCTCCACGGCCATGCGCGAGACCCGGTGGGAGTGCCCGGAGGTGGCCGGATCGCGGGACTCCACAGCGGTGACCGAGGCCGAGACGAAGGCCTCGAACTGCTCGCGGATCTGCTTGATCATGCGCGAGTTCTCCAAGGCGATGGCGGCCTGGTTGGCCACCGCCACCATCAGCTGGTCGTAGCGGTGCTTGAAGGGCACCACCTTGGTCTCGAAGTCCTCGCGAGTCTCCAGGAGGATGGAGAAGGCGTCGTGGCCGGCGGCCAGGGAGGGATCCTCCTTCGAGTTGATGAGCTGGATGACCCCGATGATCTCGTCCAGGTGGTTCTTCATGGGCACCACTAGCATGCTCTTGGTGCGGTAACCCTGGAGGAGGTCAAAGCTCTGGTTGAAGCTGTAGGGCAGGGACGGATCGAGCTCGTAGGCGTCGGCGATGTTGAGAACCTGACCGGTGATGGAGACGTAGCCGGCGATGGAGCGGGTGTCGCGCTTCATGGTGAACTCGGCGTAGTCCAGGTTGAGCGAGGTGGTGTGGGAGTACTTGAAGCGCAGCTGGCGCCCCTCGTCCTCCAGGAGGAAGATGGAGCCGGCGTCAGCGCAGGTGATCTTCTTGCTGATGAAGAGGATCATCTTGAGGAGCTTCTCGGTGTCGCGCTCGACATTCAGGTTGCGGCCGATGGAGATGAGCAGACGCTGATCGATGTAGGCGTCCGCCAGGTCAACCAGGCTGAGGTCGGCCTCTTCTCCGCTGAGGCCGAGGCGTTCGAGTATCTCACGGACCTGCTTACTCATGCCGCGGCCCAGTGTACACGAGATCGGGCCTTTTTGCCAGGAGCGCAGCGGCCAGTGCGCGCGGCTCCGGCAGGGACGGCAAGGTTTCCGGGCCCCCGGCGCGCAGCCAGGCCAGGATTCCGCTGGCGCCCGCCGCGCCGCAGAGCTCGCGGGCGGCCTCCATGTAAATGGAAAGTTGAAGCCGATACCTATCCGGCCGGCGCTCCAAATCGGTCTTGTAGTCCACGACCACGCATTCCCCGCCCTCGATGAAGAACAGGTCGATGGCTCCGCGGGCCAGGATGGGTCCGCCGGGGGTGTCGATGCGATAGAGAAAGGGCGTCTCCAGGCGCATGCTCCCTGAGGACAGGGCCCGCTTGGCCAGGGGGGAGGCCAGGAAGCCCGCGGCCAGGGAGCGCGCTTCGGGCAGGGCCCGGGATCCCTCTGGCAGGAGATCGAGGGCGGCCTGGGCCTCCGCCGAGAGGGGCAGGGCTTCGAGGGCGGCCGCCTCCCCGCCCGCGGCCAGGCCGGTGCGGATGATCTCGTGGACCAGGGTGCCGAAGGCCGGCCCGCTCGCCTCGTCCGCGGCATCGGCATCCAAGGATGCCGCGGCGGGGGCATCCCCGGGACGGGCGATGGGCAGGGATGCGGCGTATGCGGCATTAAGGGCGGTCACGGCCAGCTCCCGGCGCGGAGCGGCTAGGACCTCCACCCGGGCCGAGGCCAGGCCGGCCTCGACATCCTCGGGCTTCCGCATGGCCTGCTCCGAGGAGCGGCACAGGCCCAGGTACTCATCGATCCCGCGGCGGGGATAGGCACGGCGCTCGACCATGGCCGCCAGGGCGGGATCGGAAAGGGGCCCGGCCAGCTGGCCGCCGAAGGACATCTCGGGGAAGGCCCCGCGCCCCGGGTACGCGGCCAGGACCAGGCGGCTTTCCGCGCGCGTGCAGGCCACGTAAAGGAGGCGCTTGAGCTCGGCCAGGGCCATGGATTTTTCGCGCTCTCCCGAGAGGAGGAGGAAGGGATCAGCGCCCTCATCGGCCTTGCGCTCCAGACGCGTGACCAGGACATCCTCCCACCAGGCTGCGGCCCCGCGCTGGCCGCCCCGCAAGCCTTGGTAGCCCAGGCTGGGCAGGATGACCACGGGGAATTCCAGGCCCTTGGCCTTGTGCACAGTCATGAGGCGGATCCCCCCGGCGGAGCGCCGCGGCGGATCGATATCGCGCAGGCTGCCCTCTTCCCGGCCCAGGTCCTCAAGGGCGGAGATGAAGCCCGCCATGCCGGCGCCCTCCTCCTGGGCGCGGGCGGCCAGGGCGAAGACATAGTCGAAGTACTCGGCGAAGGCGCGGTTGCGCGGCCGGCGGGAGATGAAGTCAGCGTAGCCATTCTCATGCCAGAGCCATGAGAGGATATCCGGGAGAGGACGCCGGTCGGCCATGGCACGCAGGCTTAAGACGATGCCACGGGCCCGCGCGGCTTTTTCTATTTCGGCCATAACTCCTTCGGCCTTGCCCCCTTCGTCCCCGCCTTGAGCGGCCCTCTCCCATTCATCGGGCACAAGGCCGCCCAGGAGAATGCGCGCGATGGTATCGTCCCCCAAACGGCAGAAGGGCGAGCGCAGAAAGGCCGCCAGGGCGTTGCGATCACCAGGGTAGACGGCGCAGCGCAGGGCCGCCAGAAGGTCATTGGCGGGGGCCTCCGACCAGAAAGCGCACAGATCCTGTGCGGCGTAGGGCAGGCCTAGGAGGCGGAAAAAGCGCTCGAAGGGGGCTTGGAGGTTGACCGAGCGCAGAAGGACGGCGAAATCCCCGTAGCCGGCTGGACGCCGCCCTCCCTCGCGTCCGTCCCTCACCATCAGGGGCTCTCGCCCTTCGACGGAACTGCGGATGAATTCGGCGATGGCCCAGGCCTGCGATTCCTCCGGGCTCAGCCATTCCCCGGCCTCATCATCGATCCCCTCGCCGGCTCCTGTCTCGGCATCCGCCTCGGCTTCGACTCCGGCCTCCGAAGGCCCCGGGACGCCTTCAGCCTCCATCTCCAAGAGAATGACGGGCTCGGCCGGGCCGCGGGGAAGGGCCGGGACAGCCGGGCGGTAGCGGGCCTCCCAGTCCGCTTGGGCATCGGCCATCACCAGGGGGAAAAGGGCGTTGAAGAAATCCACAAGGGCCGGGTCGGAGCGGTAATTGCGGTCAAGGGCCAGATCCACATCCTGCCCGGGGGATTCGCGGCCCGGCCGGACCAGCTCGCGCGAGAGGCCGCGGAAGACCGAGACATCGGCGCCGCGGAAGCGATAGATGCTCTGTTTCTCATCGCCAACAAAAAAGAGCTTATCCTCCTCCAGGCCATCCGCCGTAGGGACACCCGGAGAACTCAGCCCGCGACGCTCGGCCAGGAGGAAGAGGATGTCCTTCTGCAGGGTGTCGTCGTCCTGGAACTCGTCGACCATGAGGGCCCTGAAGCGGGCCTTGAAGAAGTCCCTTAACTCGAGGTCCTCGAGCAGGGCCTGGCGAGCCATGACAGCCACGTCGCGGAAGCCCAGGATCCCGGCGGCCCGCTTGGCGGCCAGGATGCGCTCCTGGAATTCCCCAAGAAGGGCATAGAGCTCGGCATACATAGGAAGGCGCCCAAGCCCGGCCAGGGCGCTCAGCATGAAGGAACCCGGCCCCTTCTCCTCCTTGAATGCCTTCAATGCCGACTTGAGGGGCTCTCCCATCCTCGCGGCCGTCCCCATGACAGCCTCGACGATTGCAGCCAGTTCGGCATGGCCCTCCGGAAGGGCGGGCAGGCGGGGGGAGAGGACGGCGGTCAGTCCGGCGATACTATCGGCGGCCTTGTTGCCCTGGTAGTCCAGGACCATCCGCCTGAGCCCCTCCAGCTCCGGGAGCCCGCGGCCGGCCATGTCGAGGAGGAGACCGCGGTGGCGTGCGGCCATGCCGCTGAAATCCAGGGGTGCGGCCGGGGACATGCGCCCGGCCGCCAGGCCCAGGACATCATGCAGGAGGGCCTCGAAGCCGTTGGCGGCCACGATGGCGCGGAAGACCGGCGCCTGCCGGCGCTCCAGGGCGAAGGCGAAGGCCTCCTGACCGGTGAGGCGGGCGGCGGCTTCCTCGTCCGCGATGAAATCCGGGTCCAGGCCCCAGCGTCGGCAGGCCGAGCGGGCGACCCGCGCGCAGAAGCCGTCGAAGGTGTGGATCTCGGCCCGCTCAAAGGACTCGGCTTGGCTCCTCAGACGCGGGTCGTCATCCTCCAGGAGGGCCCGGCGGATGCGGGCGCGCATCTCCCCGGCGGCCTTGCGGGTGAAGGTCAGGGCCAGGATGGATTCGAGTTCGAGATTGTCTTCCTTAACTAAGCGCAAATATCTTGCCGCAAGTACGGCTGTCTTGCCCGATCCGGCCCCTGCCTCCACCACCAGGTTGCCGCGGGCGCGTACCGCCTTCTCTTGGGCCTTGTCCAGGTCCGGACTCCCTCCCGACATGCTCACCTCACGTTATATCGTTCGCGGCACAGGTTGCGGGCAGCGCAATCGGGGCATACCTGAGGGCGCAGGCCACGCTCCGCCAGCCCATAGTCCATGGCCAGGACGCGCTCCGCCGCCGCGGAGGCCAATGCAAGGGCCAAGTCGGCGGCCTCGTCTAGCTCCGAAAGTGCCATGAAGGACTTCTTCCGCCCCTCCGTACCTATCCCGCCGGCTACGGATCGGTACTCCCGGCCCCTCAGGGAGAAGACCAGGGCTCCGGCCAGACCCTGGCCGTTTTTTTTCAAGATCAAGGCGTAGATCGGAAACTGAAAGTCGGCCAACCCGACCATGGTTCCCTCATCGTCCCTAAGCGGGGCGAATTCTTTGCGCGAGAGAGTGCCTCTCGTCTTATAGTCGATCAGGACCAGGCCAGGTCCGCCCTGGGGGCCGTCCAGGCGCATGAGGCGATCCAAGCGCCCCTCCAGAACGATTCCCCGCTCAGGATAGGCAGCCTCCACTTGGCACTCCACGGCCTCCACCTCGGCGCCGGGCATGAGATGAAGATCCAGGATGTAAATCTTTCCGCCGACCGCGATATAATCCCCCAAGCTCATCTCGGCGATGATGCGCGCAAGGGGGCCGCGCTGGCGGTAGACGAGTGCGGTCGCCTTGGAGGCAGCTCTTGTCAGGAGCCCGCTCAGTTCCTCCTCAGTCAAGGGTGCGATACGGTGAATCGCGCCGTAAAAATCCTCCAGGAAGCGGTGATAGGTATCGCCGATAAACCGCTCGTCCAGGACCGCCAGACCCTCGTCGCGCTTTCCCGCGTCCAGGACCCTGTCCCAGAGCCAGGCCAGGGGGCA
>CAYYCP010000056.1:0-2065 GCA_964470375.1 uncultured Spirochaetales bacterium | reverse complement strand
ACGACCCTATCGGCCTCCATCGGCATGGCCGCGCGATCCAGCATCGAGGCGGAAAAGGCATTCCAGGCTTTTTTAAGGGCGGGGAAGCCATCGGCCTCGGCGAGGGCTCGGGCCTGTGAGCGAAGGCCGCGGTAGAAGCGGACCACGGCCTCGTCCACTGCGGAGCCCTCGCAGCGGAATGCAGCCTCCCAGGCGTCCACATCGCGTCCCCCCTCGCGCCAGCCCCGCCTCACCGTCAAGCGCATGCCCAGATCCAAAAGGCCCTTGGCCGCCCCCGCCTCGCGCCAGGGCAGGCAAGCGTCCATGAGGATATCGCGTATATCCTCGATGGCGAAGGCCCCATCCACCAGGCGCTTGAGGCGAGGGAAGATCCGGCCGCCCGGGTAAGAGGCCAGAGGGGCTCCAGCGCGGAAATCCAGGTCTATGCCGCGCAGGCGGGCCTCGCGTTCAAGATACGGCCTGAGGCGCCCAGCTCCCGGGCAGGTGATGGCGAGGGCTGATAGACCCTCAGGGGTGGTGGATGCCGCGCGCTCGACTAAGCCAAGGGCCCAGTCGATCTCCTCAGCCAGGCCGGGAAGAACCCGCACCGGGGGACGGGCCGCGGGAGCCGGGACATGGACCTCTCTGATACAGGGATGGCCCGACAGCATGGACGTGTATTCCTGGTAGTCCTCGATCAGCTCAGGGTACGCTATCAGCCAACGACGGCCGCGCGGGTCAAAGGCTGTCCTCTCCCAGGAGGGCTCTCGGAATCCCCGTTCGAGGAGGAAGGCTGCGTAACGCTCCATCACCGCAGCATAGTCACGGGCCAGGGGCAGACGGCTCCTGTCGGCCCGTTCGGCGAATCGCTTGAGCGAGGGCAGGGAGGCTGCCAGAGCCGGAAGGTGGGCAGCCCAATCGCCCGCCAGCTGGAGGGGCAGGATCTCGCTCAAGAAGGGCCTCTCGGCGTTGCGGCGGAGGAGGTCGGCACTGAAAAGGAGGCGCAGCTCGGCGCTTGCCGGGCGCGGAGAACAGGCCCCCTCGGCCCCGAAGCAGGCCTCCTTGAAGCGATCCCAGCTCAGGAAACGCTCCATGTCCACGGAGGAGAGCCAGCCACGGAAGAGGCATTCGCGGGCCCAGAAGTCCGCCGCCACCGATGAGGGGAAGACGAGGCTCATCCCCCCGTCCTCCAGGCTCAGGCGCAGGGCCTCTGCCAGGGCGCTCGGCCGTCCTCCCGGCCTCAAGCCTCCCGCCGCGAGAGGCACGCCTCTATCGCTCCCACGTACATTCGGTGGTAATCCCCACGCGGATAGGCCTCCTGCCGGACATCGGTATCGCGGAAGCGTTCAGGGTCGATGTCGGAAGAGTAGAGAGTCCGGCAGACAAGGATTAGATCGGCTTCCTCGAAGGATACGCAGCCACTTGCGACCTCGAAAGGCGTCAATCCGGCTCCCGCTGCCTTGTCCACGTCCCGCCCCGACTTGCTTCCGCAGAATTCCAGGGCCTTGCGCATCTCAGGAGGGAAGAAGGACAGGCTGAAAACGGTCGCATCCTCCATGAAGCCGTAGGTGTAGCGGCTGGGGCGCACGAAGGCCGTCGCCGTCGGCCTGGACCAGAGCTCTCCCAGGAAGCCCCAGCTGGCCGTCATGGTGTTCCAGGCCGACAATCCCCCGGCCGTGACCAGCATCCATTGGCGCCCGATGAGGTCCATCGGCCTCAGGCGCAGGCCGTAGGGATCCACGGGCTCGAAATTCTTCTTCATTCCCCCTCCGAGGGCCGGTCTTCGAAGCCCAGGAGGCTTCCGTCGAGCCATGGCCCGCTTCCTCCCCAAGGCATGCGCAAGTATACGGCCCCCTCCCCCTCCCCGCAAGCCGATCCTGGAGCCTTCCCCTGGACAGGCCCTCGCCCGCCTTAGTATACTGATTGGGCACCTTGGCGCCGTACCCAAGCGGTAAGGGAGAGGTCTGCAAAACCTTTATGCAGCAGTTCGATTCTGCTCGGCGCCTAGTATGGTTGAAAGGGCTGCCCCAAGGGGCAGCCCTTTCTTCTGATGCGCCGAGCAGGTACGGTAGGGAATTGTATTGAC
>CAYYCP010000055.1:0-22896 GCA_964470375.1 uncultured Spirochaetales bacterium | reverse complement strand
TGCGCGATGCCTTGGCGATGATCGAGGCGCGGATCGGCTCGGGGGGCCTGGGGGCTGGCGAGCTTGCCGCCAGGATCGGCTACTCCTCCCAGCACTTCGGGCGCCTCTTCAGGGGCCTGACCGGCGAGAGCCCGGCCGACTACATCCTGAAGCGCCGCCTGACCGAGGCCGCCCGCAGACTCGTCATGCAGGGGGGAGCCGCGGCCGAGGTCGCCCGCGCCATGGGCTGGGAGGACTACGAGACTTTCTCGCGGGCCTTCAAGCGCCACTTCGGCCTGGCGCCATCGCGGATTTTTCCTTCATAGCGGACTCTCCTAAAATGTTGCGCGGTTGCCAGGAAGAATGCTGTAGTGTATGCCCGGTTGAAAAGGAGGGCGTTATCACAATGTCTACCCTTCATTCCGGGTCCTTCTAGAACGCGGCGCGGGTGCAAGAGAATACCCGGCCCTACGCATCCCGCAGCCCTCCCTTCATTCCGAGTCCTTATGGGACGTGGCGCGGGTGTTAGGGGAAATGACGGCGAGCGACTTGTTCGCGCATCTGGCCCTCAAAGCGAACACGGAGCGAGACGGCATTTCCCCTAACAGGCCCCGCGTACCAGTGTGGAACTCGGAATGAAGGAGAGATGCCTAGATGCCGATGCGAATACGGAGCGAGACAGTATTTTCCCTCGCAGGCCCCGCGCACTTATAGAGGCCCGGAATGAAACGAGATTATTTGTGTAGCGCGAAGCCGCCCCAGCGGGCCTTAGGGCTGCCAGTCGTCGTAATCGCCTTGCTTCGCCAAGTCGCCCATGATCTTGTCGTATACGCCGGAGGCGCGGATCGTGCCCATCCCCTCGGTCAGGAACTTATCGACCGGGCCGCCGCTGCCGCCTTTCTTGATCGTGAAGCCCAGGAGGGAGTAGGAATATAACTGCCGCTTGATCGTCTTAAGGCCCAGGCTCCGCAAGGCGGCGTCAGTCGATATCTGCGAGTACAGGTAGCCGTCGATGAGCCCGGCATCGATCTTCTTGAGGCTCGCCTCGATATTGCTGGAAGGCAGGGCGGCGAATTCCCATGAGTCGACGTTCGCGGCGGCCGTCTCTATCTTGTAGCCCTTGGGATTGCCCTTCTTGAGTTCTGCCGGATCTATGGGCTTGCTCTTCGACGTGTACAGGACCCAGGCCGAGCGCGAGAGCGGGACGGCCGCGAAATCATAGGCCAGATCCTTAGCCTTGGAGAGATCCGAGGGAAGGCCCTTCGGGAACTGGATATCCACTTCGCCGTGCTCTATGAGGTACACGGCCCTGGTGGCAGGCACTACCTGGATTTCGAAGGTGACCCCCATGGCGGCGGCGATGGCCTTGGCCAGGGATTCCATCGTGGCAGAGCTAGCGATCTGGCTGATCGCTACTTTATATGCCTGTGCGCCCGCCGGTGCGGCGGTAAGCACGATGGCTAGGAGCGTGGCGACCGCCGCAGTACGAGTTCTTTTCATGCCATGACCTCACACGGGGCAGATGGGAATGCGCGGCCCGTCGCCGAGCTTGGATGGCGCCTCCGCGACGGATGGAGGCGAATAGTACTGCGGCCCTGCATGCATCGATGCGCGTATGAATGCTCCGCGCTTCACCGGTGACACCGGTTCGCTTCAAATTATATTCAGGTTTCCCTATCCGTAAAATCCGCTGGAAGGGTGACGCGGGAAACGATACTATGAAAAGAATCGAGCCCCTCTCCCGGAAGCCTGCGTGGACAAAGGGAGCCAGGGAGGCGGCTCCTGCGCTCCGCCAGACGGGCGTATCCTCCGGCCCGATCGGCTCCGACCCTCGCGCCCCCCCTGCCGGCCTGGGCCGCGTCCGGCGTGGGGGTAGCAGGTACAACGGGGTTATAGAACAACTTTCGGCCAACCACAGCCCCTGCGATCCGGGCTGCCCCGAGAACCGCTTCGGCTTCCGCTTGGCCCGCCGCGCACCTTGAAGCTGTGGAACTGGCATTGGCATGAGAGCGGCATTATACATAAGTATTTTCATAATGATGTTCCCCATTATAGGGGGCTGCGCTCGAGTCTTGTCCGGAGCTGATCGGCCGGACATGGCCTCCCCGGCGACGGGCATGCTCGCGACTCGCGATCTGTACGGGCTTCTTCTCTGAGAGAATCGAGCCTTTTTCAACAACTATTGGCGTTTTGAATTCCATGAGGATAAAGATCTCGCGCAGAGCGCCTTGTATTACGACCCCGATAGGCAAACCTGTGGATGGAGTTGGACCTTCCCGGAGGAGTCGGTGAGCCAGCTCAAGGCCTATCCATCGCTCATCATCGGCGACAAGGTGCACTTGCCGGCGGGCCACGATGCCTCTACGGACCTCCGCTTTCCCTTGTTCCTGCCGCGCATAATAACCCTGGAGGCCGCCGGAGAATTCCAGGCTTCAGGGAATGGCGCCTTCGATTTCGCTTTCGACCTCCTATTCCTCGATGGTAAGGTATCAAGACCTGAGCATATATGCGCCGAGATCATGGTATGGCTCGCCTCGTCGATCCCCTGCGCGTCTCCTATGATGGATCAATGCGATGTCGATGGCTACGCGTACGATCTTCACGTCAGCACAGTCTGGAACCCACGAGCGCCTTACCTGGCCTTCGTGCTCAAAGGAGCCGTCATCCCGGAGCGCCTGCCCCTGCACCGATTCATCAGGATCGGCATTGAAAAAGGATATGTCAACGCAAAGAACTACGCAAAGAACTACGCAAAGAACTACCTGGCGGCAGTCGAACTCGGCCCCGAAATCTGGTGGGGCTCGGGCACGGTGACGGTGAATAATTATAAACTTACGATCAATGGCAAGTGATTGATCAGAAAGTCGCCAATAATGGGTATATTGCTAGGGAATGCTGATACTTCAGTTAAAAAGACGACATGCTCAGTATGCCCTCATGGATGAGGACGACGTAAACACAGCCGATGTTTATTCACTATTAACCCTTCATCAATGTAGAAGCGACCCCTCGCGCGGCCGCTTGTATGCCCGTTTCTGGGCAGAGCGCCATCACACTACTCCCCTTCATTCCGGTTAAGGTTGAATCATGCGTGGGCGCCAGCGTGCAGCCTCGCGTATGCTCGGTATTGCCTAGAGCATAATCGAGAAATTCCTCTTCATTCCGGTCTTCAATGAACCTAGCGAGGGTGGCGGGGGAACGCATGACGAACGATTCCGCACGTTCTTAAGCCAATGGTTCCATGTTAAGGAGCCGTAGGCTTAATGTAGCGAAGTGGAGTGTTAGAACTAGTGAGGCATGCATTCTCCCTCCAGGCCCCGCTGACCTGGAAAGCCGGAATGAAGCGAGAGTAAATCGTGATGTACGGGAATATTCCCAGACCCGTGGACAGTACGGGTCGGCCGCGCTAGAGTGGAGGCATGCGCAGCCCGGATTCCTGGAAAGAGACGGCCTCCCACCGGATAGCGGACTGCCGCATCTTCAACGTCAGCGCCAGCGAGCGCTCATCCTCGGAGGGCAAGCGCGGTACATTCTACCTGGTGAACTCCCTGGACTGGGTAGGAGTCATTCCCGTAGTGGACTCCTCCGAGGGTCGAAAGCTTGTGATGATACGCCAGTACCGCCACGGGGCCGACCGAGTCTGCATAGAATTCCCCGGCGGGGTGGCCGACCGCGGGGAGGATCCCTCCGTCGCCGTAGCCCGCGAGCTCGTCGAGGAGACCGGCTACGCCCCCGGCATCGTCCTCCCCCTGGGCGACCTCTCCCCCAATCCAGCCTTCATGACCAACACCTTCCACGCCTTCGTGGCCGAGGACTGTCGCCTTTCGGCCCCACAGCGCCTGGACGAGCACGAGGAGATAGAGCCGTTCCTCGTCCTAGAGCGCGAGGCCATCGAGCTCATCGGGGCCGAAGACCGCGGACATGCACTGATGACCGCCATGCTCTTCCTCTATCTCCGCTACCGCGGCCTGAGCTTGTAGCTCGTCCTTGACATGGCCAGGCGATTGCCTTAGGCTTTGGCGCATTCAGGGGCCGAGACCCCGCATCAGCTGAGATGGAGACCGCGGCATGGAGCTGAAACCCCTAACAGAACAAGAAATAGCCCGATTCAAGCAGGTGTCCGAGCTCATCACCCAGAAGATGGGCTCGATCATCTACGGCCAGGACGAGAAGATCCGCTATATCCTGGCGGCCCTCTTCGCCGGGGGGCATATTCTCCTGGAGGATATGCCCGGTACGGGCAAGACCACCCTAGCCCTCCTCCTCTCGCGCCTCATCACCAAGAAGGGCGGGGCGGAGAGCTTCAAGCGCATCCAGTTCACTCCTGACCTTCTGCCCATGGACATCACCGGTGCCAACGTCTACAGCCCGGGCTCCAAGGACTTTGTCTTCCGCCCCGGCCCCGTTTTCACCAACTTTCTTCTGGCTGACGAACTCAACCGGGCCAGCCCCAAGGTCCAATCGGCCCTCCTCCAGTGCATGGCTGAGCGCCATGTCTCGGTGGAGAACAGCACCTACCCCCTGGAGCCGCCCTTCTTCGTGATGGCGACCCAGAACCCCCTGGAAACCGAGGGCACCTACGCCCTGCCAATAGCCCAGTTGGACCGCTTCTACGCCAAGATCTCTCTGGCCAGTGTGGATCGCGAGGTCAACCGGCGCATTCTGGCGGACTACGCCAAGATAGTATCCTTCGAGGGCATCTCCCCAGTGGCCACCCTGGACGATGTGATCAAGTTCCAGCAGATGGTGGATCGGGTACAGGCCTCCGGGGACATCCTGGACCTGATCGTGGACATCATCGTTGAGACGCGCTCGCGCCGTGACGTCATCCGCCACGGGGCTAGCCCGCGCGCGTCCATCATCTACCTCAAGATGGCCAAGGCCTGGGCCCTTTTAGACGGGCGGTCCTATGTCACGGACGCGGACGTCAAGCACATCGGCCAGGTCTGCTTGGGGCACCGCCTGCGCTACGCCGGCAAGGGCGCCGAGGAAGGCATCCTGGACGGAATCATCGCCTCCTGCCTCGAGCGGCATGCCAAGCCCTCGGCCTAGAACATGACCGGCGCACCGGCCGCCCGGGGGGATGTCCGCGCAGGTGGGCGCGGATCGGCCGCCCCGATCTGGATAAAAGCTTACCTGCTGTGGTTCTTCCTGGGTATCTTCGGTGCCCATCGCCTCTATCTCAAGCGAACTCTCTCCGGCAACCTCTACCTGGCCACCCTGGGCCTCTTCGGGCTGGGCTGGCTGGCGGACGCAGTCCTGACCGGTTTCATGGTGCGTGGGCGCCTGGCCGAGCTGGACCGCGGGCAAGCCAGCTTCGAGCGCGAGGCCCTGGCTGAAATCGAGAGCCTTGAATTCGGCTTGCACGCACGCGCGCCCATGGATGAGGCCGAGCCGGATCCGGCCTTCGAGGTTCTGGACTTCGTCGCCAGTACGGCCTTGTTCGTGCTGTCCTCGGCGGCCCTGGCATACATCTTCATCTACTACGACCTGGCCCTGATGAGCTTCCCCATCGCTGTGGTCTGGATCGTGCTTCTGATGGACGTGCGGCGGGTGGATGCCCTCAAAGACACCTTCTTCATCATCAAGGATCTGCCGGTCAACGTGGAGAACACCCTCTCGGCCACGGTCTTCAAGAACTTCCACTTCCGGAAGGGCTACCGCATCTCGGCGGGAAAGTATCTGGCCTATCCTCTCTACATTCTTGCATATCCCTTCCTGGGGAGGAAACTGGACAGGGGACGCGGGGAGCTCAAGGAGCTCTTCATGTTCTTCCGGCTATACACCGGCATATTCCTCTTTTGGCTTACCATCGGCCTGTCACGCTACTTTTCCCAGACCGCCTCCCTGGGTCATTCGGCCCTGACTTCCCTGCTCTGCCTCCATCCCTTCGGCCTGGCCTTAGGACTCTGGCGCGGTTGGTACCCGGCCCAATACATGGCCGGTTTCTACCCGGCTTCGGCGGCCTTGCTGGCCCTGGTAGCCTACTTCGCTCAAGTCTCCAATTCATTGATAGTACGCAATCAATATGACATGACTGTCTCGCGGGCGGAGCGGAGCTTCGCCCCGGCATTCCGGGTTATCATCGTGACCCTTATAGCTGCCTTCGCCCTGCTGGGCTTCGGGGCCATGTTCAGCTCGCCCATGCGCAGCTTCCTGGAGGGTCTCTCACCGGTACGCTTCCGCAACGCGGCCGATTACGCCTATCGCCCGGAAGCCCTGAAGGGCCTCCTGGAAGAGCACATCTTCTCGGCCGAAAATCAGGGGGTGGTCTACGAGCTGCTCGAGTCCTCGGTCGTACTGGCCGGGGAGGGCGGGCGCGACTACTCGCGCGGGACGCAATGGCTCGCGCGTCGCTCGGCCTATGAGAAGGCATTCCTCTACGACCTGGAGCGCTTCTGCGACCAGCGCTTCAGGTCCTATTACAACTTCTACCCTATCCTCTTCGACGACCGGGAGGGGTTGCGCCACTGCTATCTGGTCTACACCGTAGATGACACGGCCCAGGTCTTATCGGCTCTCGGGAAACGACGCATCTATCCCCTGGCCCTTATGGAGGCCGTGGCCCAGCCGGATGAGCCGACGGAGGGATCTACGGCTGCCGAGCGAGGACGGGCTTTCAGTGTGCGTATTCTCCTGCCGGAATCCTACCGTTCCGACGGAGATCTCGATCCATTGAAGGGAGAGGCTGAGCGCCTGGAGGCCGATATCGGCAATAAGGTTTTCCTGGACGAGCTCTCCGAGGGTTTCCGGCGCTACTTCATAGACCAGGGCCTGGACGTGGACAGCTTCGAGATCAGGCTGGACCGCTTCCTGGCGGAAGCCAAGGGGAGGATATGATGGAGCGCGGCGGGAAGGCTCACGGGCGGGGAGGGGCCGGAAGCGCGGAGCGCGCGGCCGCCCGGCGCAGGGCCTTGACGGTCTTCCTGGAGCGATTCCCCCTGCGGCCCCAGGGGGCCGGCATGCTGGCCCTCCTGGCGGCTTTATGGATTTCCACGCGCACGGGCATGGACATATCCCGACTCCTCCTCATCTATTACGCCGGCCTTGTCTTCGCCGTCGTCAGCGGGACGGTTTTCCTGATTTCCTTTTTCTCCTACCTGGCCTTCGTGGCGCGTGCGCGCGGCTATATCCGCATCGGCGACGCAGTCAGGCTGGCCATGGACGATGTGGTCAGCATAGACGCCCCGGCGCGCGTGCACATCGGCGTGCCGGCCAGGACCTCCAGCGCCTTCCTCTCAGTGCGGGCCCTGTTGGAGTTCAATTCCACGACAATGTCCCGGCCCCTCACCCTGGGGCGCCGATCCAAGGAAAGTCTGGCCCTTTCGGGCCAGGCCGACGTGCCTGACTTCCTCCTGGGCGGCAGCTTTGACTTCACCGGCCTGCCCTCCGGGCGCTACGACGTGACCGCCTCGGTGCTGCGCTTCGAGGATCCCCTGGGCTTTTTCCGCTTCTGCTTCTCGGAGCGCGAGCACGGCTTCGCCTTCACCGTCTTCAACGCCGAGGACCGTGACATCCAGGTGAGCGGGCGCCCGGACCGCTCGAACACGGAGTTCATCTCGCGCGAGCGCACCAAGATGGAGGGCGAGCTCCTGGACATCCGCAAGTACGTGCCCGGCTCGGACTCTTCGCGGCGTATCGTCTGGAAGCTCTTCGCCCGCACTGGGCGCCTGATGGTCAGGGACGCCGAGAGGGAGAACGTCAACTCCTCTCGATTGCCCCTGTTCGTCTCCTTCCACACCTCCGGCCGACCCCTCCTGACAGGCCCCATCGCCGAGGGTATGCTGGAGGAGTACAAGTCCTCCGCCTTCACCGTTATACGCCGCCTGAAAGAGGCCAACTTCCAGCCGGTCTACTGCCCGGAGCGACGCGTGCCGGCCCTGGAGGCCGGCGACACGGCCGCTTTCCAAGCTTTTGATGCCGAGCTCGAGCCCGTACCCGCGGAGATGCGCGCAGAGGTGGAGATGGCATGCCATACATGGCAGCCGGACTGCGATCTGTCGCGCCAATTGGAGGCCTGGTCGCGCCAGCTGCGCGGCATACAGACCCTGCGCTCGCGGTTGGTCCTGATCACCCACAGCCTTGACGGGAATTGGCTGGAGGCACTCGAGGGCGAAGGCGCCTCGGTCTTCCTGAAGCGCCTTTCGCGGGAGTTTTTCCAACGCGCGGATCCGCGCTCGGGCCTGCAACGCCTCCTTTTCACCCGTGATGACCCGCGGCCCTGGGAGGTGGATCTACCTTCAGTGCGTCTGCGCTATGGAGGCCTTGTAAGAGCCCTGGTCGCCTGCGAGGACGCCGTTCTGGCTCAGGCCCGGGCCCGGGGCATAGAGGTCACGGAGATATGAGGACCCATGAAATTCGAGAATAGACGGACCAGCCTGGCCTATGTGCCGCTCAGGATCCTCCCAGGCATCGCTGTGACGGCGGCCTGCGTGCTGGCCGGGGTGAGGGCCTGGAAGCCGGCCGCCCAGGTCAGCCAGGGCATGCCCCTTCTCCTCCCGGCCCTCTTCCTATGCTACGCCCTCCCTCTCCTCCTGTCCTTCTTTCTTTTTTCGGGACGCTTCCGATTGGCCTTCTGGCTGCCCGCCCTGGCCCTGGCCTTCCTGGGGGCGGCTCTGGGCGCGCGCCTTCTACCGGCCTCGGGCGAGGGAGCCGAGTTTGCCCGCTTCTCCAAGGAATTCATATCAGCGGTCTGCCTGGCCACCGCGCTTGGATCGCTCTGCCTAGGGGCCCTGCTGGCTCGCTCGCGCTGGGCCGTGGCCGTCGAGCTGGCCCTGATGGCCGTACTGGGCGTCCTGGTATTGATAGCCCTGCACGGCGACCCGGACCGCCTGGCCGCGCCGAAGATCGCCTTCCTCCTTATATGGTACACGGCCCACTCCCTGGCTGTGGAGCACGCCTTCGCCATCCTCCCGGAAGAACGCACGGCTATGCGGCGCTTCAGTTTGTCATACGCCGCGCGCTACGCTCTGCTCATGCTGACAATCGGTCTCCTGTATTACTGCGTGGCCTTCCTGGGCTACTGCGGGGATACCCTGCGTCCGGCTAACCAGCCAGTGTCGCCTTATGAGAACAAGGGCCTTCCGGGCCAGGGCGGCAAGGACCAGGAGCGGCTTCAGCGCCCGCGCGAGGCCGGGCAGTACATCCACTCGCTGAAGCCCATCGTCAAGCTGGACGGCAAGTACAACCCCGGCGAGAAAACCCTGCTTTATAATGTCTTCGTCAAGTCATTCGAGGGACGGCCGGTCGAGCGCTTCTATGGGACCGACGAGTGGGCTGATTTCCGGACCCTCTATCTGGGGCGCTTTGTCCTCAGTAAGTACGATCCCGAGCTGGACAGCTTCACCCTGGACCTGGAAGAGCCCGTGCGCGCCTCCTTCTTCGGCCAACCCCTGCCCTTCGACAAGATCAAACTATCGCCCAACGCGGTCATTCCCCTAGGCGGCGCGGGCGCGGCCTCGGGACTGCGAAGGCGCTTGAGCTTGGTGATATCGCTTACGCCCTTCATAGACGGGGACGAGGCCATCAGCCCGGATTACCCGGTGGCCCTGTCGGTGCTGATGCGCAAGACAGACGCCGAGGCCCGGCGCATGCTTGACGAGAATATCAGGCGATACGGCGATTCTCAGCTGGACGTGGAGCGGGTCTACGTGGCGGCCTACGCCCTGGAGGCGGACGCCGTCGCCAACGACCTGGCCGGCCTGGACGATCAGAAGGCAAGCCTTGCCGCCATAAACGCGCCGGACATCAAGCTGAGCGTGGCCGACCGCGAATACTACACCACCACCGGCGGCGACGCCGACGCCCAACGCGTCCGCGAGCTGGCCTTAGCCCTCACCGCGGATTCAGTCGGTCCGGTGGAAAAGGCTGCGACAATCCGCGACTTCTTCACGCTCCAGGGCTCGGAACGCCCGGCTAAATGGGGTAAACCCTTCACCTACGACCTGGAACCGGGCAAGGCCGCCTCCGGGGCCAGCCCCCTGCAGGCCTTTCTCTTCGACCATCGCCGCGGCTACTGCCAATACTACGCCTTGGCCTCCACGGTGATGCTGCGCTCTCTGGGGATCCCGGCCCGGGTCATAGCCGGCTACCTGGGCGTTGACCGCTCCACCCGCAACCAGGGCTACTACTACATCTACTCCAACCAAGCTCATGCCTGGACGGAGATTTTCCTGAACGGGATCGGCTGGGTCCAGCTGGACGCTACCCCCTCCGCGCCCCCCAGTTTGGAAGGCATCCTTGGCCCGCCCGGACCTGATGGGACTCCCCTGGAATTCCCAAACCCGCCCGAATGGAGCGTTGTGGCGGTCTTCGGAAAGGTCGTCTCTACCGCAGGCTCCTCCATCGCCATCGCCCCTGAGGCATACCAGATAGGCTGTCCGGTCAGCTTCGCCGGACTGAGCGAAGAAGAGCGCGCCCGCATTCCGGACATCTACGAGCAGAGCCATTCCACGGGGCCATTAGTGCCCTTCGCCCCGGCCGGCATGGTGGTGGAGCTGGATCGCGACCTGGTGATCTACACCCAGGATCGCAGCGCCACAGGCAAAGCCGTCCTGAACCTGGAATTCGGCGTCTCTCCGCGCCAGGCGGCCGCTGACCTGGGCGAGCGGGCCCGCCGGGACGCCGAGGCCGGACGCGAGACGCGCGTTACCGTAGTGGGGAAATTCAGCACGGCCGCGGCCATGAGCGGGCGCTCAGGCATGGACGCCATCAAGACAGAGTACGAGCTACTGGGGCTCTACGGCCCGGGCTTCGCCACGGAGGAGGAGCGCCAGGCCTCGGCTCGCAGGAACTCTACGCTGACGGTCCTGGCGATCTTGGGAATCTTTGCATCGATCGCCTTCATCCTCCCCCTGGGCCTTTACTTCCTTATGCGCTCGGCAGCCGTCCGGGCCCCCGGGCGCAGGCGGCGGACCCTTTTCCTCCTCGAGTACATGCGCTACCGCCTCTTCACCGTGGGAGTGCGGCGTTATGGTCTATCCCTTGAGGAATGGAAGGATTGGCTTCTACGCGTCCATGGAATGGACTTGTCCGAACCGGTGGCGCTGATCCAGCGCATGCGTTACGATCCTTCCTACGCCGAGGGGCTGTCGGCTCGCCAAGCAGCGCGCCTGCGGGCCGCCTTCGAAGACAGCTTCCACGCCGCCTTCCCCATGGAGCGCAGCCTGGTGTCACTCTTCGATCCGCTCAAGGCCATAGAGTACCTGCGCGACCGGGGCGCATCGGTGATCAAGGCAGCCGCCGGAAGGAGGAGCGAATGACGCGCCTGAGGATCATGGCCATCCTGGCTGCCGTCCTGTCCATCGCCGCGGGCGCGGCCCTGTCGGCCGACGCCATCACCGAGGCGCGCATCGACGACATCTTCATCCGCGAACTCTTCGATAACGAAAGGATGGGCTTCCGCAGCAAGGAAGGGATCCGGCGCCTATACGAGGAGTGCGCGGCCATAGACTCGGATTACTGGCGGGTGCATTACCTCCGCATGCTCTACGACGACATGGTGGCCGAGGACCGGGCCGGCATCCTCAAGGCCCTGGACACGGCCGTGGAGGCCTGGGCGGCGTTTTCGCGCGACGAGAAGGCCATGGCCCTCTACCGCGAGCGCCTGATATTGAAACCGCGCGATCAGGAGAGCGAACGGGCCTGGCGCCTCTTCCACGACCGTATCCGCAAACAGATCGAGGCCACCCAGATCTTGGGCATGCGTGCCAATCTCCTAGAGGCCATTGACGAGCGCGAGGAGGCCAAACAGGCCCTGCAAGAGCAGATAGACGCAGGCAACGTCTTCGGGCGTTACGAGGGGCTTGAGCGCATGTACTGGCTCAGGATCAAGTATCTCACCCTGAGCGAGGCGGCCGATCTGATCGAGGAGGTTCAGGCCACCCGTCGTGAGGTTGAGGACGACATAGCCATGAGCGGTGACCTCGATGCGCCCTACATGACCCAATTTAAGCACCTATACTCAATCGGCCTGGGCAATGAACTGGCCATCCTTTATGGTTATACCTACGACATCCAGCGCTCGCGCGAGGCGTATGTGGAGCTCATGGAGGAAGATCGCCGTTTCTGCGAGGAACGCGGCTGGTATTATGAAGACGATCCGACCCTGCTTTCCAACCTGCAGCTGCTCAGACTCTCCGACTTCGATTTCGTCGGCCTGGATGAGTACGATCAGACTGACGGATCTAGCTACGCCTATCTCCAGGCGCGCTATGAAGCCCTGCTCTCGCGGGGAAAGCCGGCCGTCGCGCGCAAGGAGATCCGTGACGCCAAGATTGATGCGCGCTACCTGACCGAGGGAGTGAAGCGCCTCTTCCGCGGCCAATCTTCCCTCCTATCCGGCGACACAAAAGCGGCCCTGGCCCACCTGGAGTACGCCGCCGGATACCATGAGGTATTCCGCGACATTTCGTATACCTTAGGCAACTACCAGGCCAGGGTCTACTCGGAACTTGTGGCGGCTTGCCGGGCCGACCAGGGCCTGCGCCGCCTTGAGGGAGGCTCAGCCCTGGCGCGCCTGCCTATACGCGCGAAGGAATTCTACTATCGCTTCTTGTTGATGAACAACCTGCGGGCAAATCCGGATTATCTGACCCTGTTCTCTCCCTTCATGCTGGTGCGTGATATGAGCTTAAGCCCCTATGCGGCTGCGGCGGCGATACGCAGCCTGGACGCGGGTATCGTGGCACGCAGGCTGGACGGGGTGGAGTCCATGGATCTTAGGCCGCGGGCGGGCAAATATTACCGTCTTCTCGAGGCCGAGATGGCCCTGGCGAGCGGGGACCGCGCCAAGGCCGCCGCACTCCTGGAGGGGCCTCCTGAGGGCTGGGACGATCCTGACGTTGGTCTCGACGAGCGCCTCTACCTGGCCATGGCCTACGACGCCCGCGCCCGTCTCGCCCAAGTCCAGCATCGGGAGGATGAGCGGCAGGCCGCCGTCTTGGCTGCCTATCGCGTTTTCCCCTCTTACGCCGCCGGCTTGGGGCAGCGTTTCACCTTCTCCGAAATGAGCATCTCGGACGGGGTGGGCGGCAAGGAGGGCCGGCTGATGACTAAGCGGGTGCGCAAGGCCGCCGCCTCATGGAACATCAGCTGGAAAAAGGGCCGCGACGATCTGCCGGCCCCGCGGGTGGAGTTGAGCGCAAATGGGCTGGGGGAATCCAGGCGCTACATAATCCGCGTCAAGGTGGATGACCCCGGCGCTTACAATGAGCCCTATGCTGTAGAGCGAGATGAGGAGGTCCTCGTGGTCTACGCCCAGGACCTCAAGAAGGGCGACTACCCATCATGGATCCTGAGAGCCATCTTCGGAATCAAGCTGGAGGAAAAGGAAGCCCTTGAGGCTGACCCTGCCTCGCTCGTGGGGATCTGAGCACTGGAAGGCGGGTGCGGGGCAGCCGTTGGGTCCGCAACTCCGCCTCAGCGGAAGCGGCCGTCCTCGGGGGGGCGTATACCGGGCTGGTTCATGTCGCGCTGGGCTTTGAGCCAGGCCTCCTCATCGCTGAGGGGTTGTCGCGGCTGGGTATCGTGCGAGGCCTTGTGGCCCTGGGGCGCACGGCCCTTGGAGCGCTCGTCGTTCCATCGTTGGGCCGGTCTGTTCCCGTCCCGATCCCTAGGGCCGCGCTGCCCTTGGCGCTCCCGCCCAACGGTGCCTTCGAAGCTTCGCGGCTGCCTGTCGCCGCGCTGATCCCTGCCCTGTCCAGGGCGCTGCGGCTTGGGCTGGCGCTCCTTCTGGCTCCCGGCATTCTGGCACGGCTGGACATCCTCGCGCCCCTCCCTCAGCCTGCCTCTGCCCTGGCTATCGGCGGATAGATCCTGGCGCCTCTCGCTTCGGACGTCTCCGGGGCGTTGGCCGCGTTCCGCCTGCCCCTCCTTGGCCTGCCCCTTGCGCGAGCGTCTGCGTTTTTTCTTGGGGCGGCGGACTTCATCTGGGCCGCCCCTATCCAGGGCCTGGCCATCTTGAGCCCGGGCAAATGCCTGGGCTCCCTCCCGCGGCCGCCTGTCTTGGGGCCGGGCATCCGCGGTGCTGCCGACGGAGGTTCCTGCCTGTGAGCGCGGCTCGGCTTCCTCCCGGGGGGGCGGGTAGGGGATGCCCTCGGGCACCGGCAGCTCGGCGATCCTGGCGCCGATGAGGGACTCGATGTCCTTCACGAATGCCTCCTCATCCGGACAGCAGAAGGATAGGGCCGTCCCACGCGACCCCGCCCGGGCCGTCCGGCCGATGCGGTGCACGTAGGTCTGGCTCTCGTTGGGTATTTCCATGTTGATGACATGGGGCAGCTCGTCGATGTCCAGACCGCGGGCGGCCAGGTCGGTGGCCACCAGGACACGGATGGAGCCTTCCTTGAAGGCCGCCAGGACCTTCAGCCGGCGCCCCTGGCTCTTATCCGAGTGGAGGGCCTCGGCGGCTATGCCGGCCTGGTTCAGGTGACGTGCCAGGCGGTTGGCCAAATGACGCGTGCGCGTGAAGACCAAGGCCCGATCCACCCCGCCCGCTGAGAGGAGGTGGAGGAGGAGGGCGCGCTTGCGCTCCTTCTCGATGTAGTAGATGCGCTGGTCTATGCCGTCAGCCGGGGCTGAGGGCGGATCGGCGGCGACCCGCTCGGGCGAGCGTAGGATGCCTGCGGCTATCTCCTCCACCTCGGCCGGCAAAGTGGCTGAGAAGAGCAGGGTCTGGCGATCGGCCGGCAGCATCTTGAAGATCTTGCGCATATCGTTGATAAAGCCCATGTCCAGCATGCGGTCGGCCTCGTCCAAGACGAAGACCACCACGGAGTCCAGGAAGGCCGCCCCGTCTGCGACCAGGTCAAGGAGGCGTCCGGGCGTGGCTACCAGGATATCGGCGCCGGCCTCCAGGGCTGCCGCCTGGGGCGCCTTGCCCACCCCGTCGAAGGCCACCGCGCAGCGCAGCGACGTCTTGGCCCCATAAGCGCGGAAGCTATCGCCCACCTGGGCGGCCAGCTCACGGGTGGGCACGAGGACCAAGGCCAGGGGCCGGCCCGGCGCGGCCCGCGCGCCCGAAGTGCCCAGGGCCTGGATGATGGGTAGGGCGAATGCCGCTGTCTTGCCCGTGCCGGTCTTGGCGCTGGCCTTGATATCGCGCCCGGCCAGGATGAGGGGGATGGCCATGGCCTGTACGGGGGTAGGGTACTCGTAGCCCCTCTCCTCGAGGACCTTGAGCAGGGGCGGTTTCAGCCCGAGCGATGAGAAATCCGTATTCGGTCGCATGTACATCCTTTTCCGGCCATGGGGCCGGATGCCTGGGGGCGCGGCTCGCCTGCGCTTCAGTTGCTCGCGGCGGCCCTGACCTGGTGGAGAGGACTTCCCTGAGCCTCCCGGTCCGCCGTCCCCGCGCCCGTTCGTCGATTCGGGGCATGGCGCTTCATCGCCTATGCGAGGGGAGGGAGCCCTTGCGGGGGCGGCCGTCGTCACGGCCGGTCCAGTCGGTGTAGCCGACCCATCGGCCCCATTTATGCCCAGAAGGGCCTCTGCGAGCTCAGTATATCAGTCCCAGCCCCGCCTGCGCTAGGGCGCGGGCCCTCAGGCCGTCTCCAGGTCCAGGCGCTTGAGCTTCTTGCGGAAGTTGGTGGAATCGTCGGCCATGATGCCCTTGAGGTAATCCATCTGGCGCTCGATCGATTCCATGTAGAGGTTGCCCTGCACGCCCGCGCGGGCGCGGAAGTGGGACTCCGCCAATCGATACGCCCCGCCCAGGACCGTCTCCAGCCTGTCGCGGGTCGAGGCATAGAAGGCCAGCGTATTGCGCAGGATGTCGAACTCCGTATGGTAGCCCGGAAAGCCGGCCTCGCGGAATTCATAGTAGAGGAAGAGGAGCTTTTCCAGGTAGGCGCGATCCGCCATCTGGCCCAGGAGATCGGCCGTGCCCAGGATGGTACCAGCCGCCTCCTCCTCGGGGTCGGTGAAGCCCACGCGCGCAGGGGCGTTCCTCAGGTTGGTGCACTCGATGATGCGTGCCACGGATTCCGCCCTCAGACGGTCGAAGCCGAACTCCTCGCAGTAGGCCTTAGCGAAGGCCTCCGAGCGCTCCACGTGGCAGGATGTGTACTTGGCGCCCGTGCCCTGGACGGCCTCCTCCTTGGTCTGGATATAGCCCGTGTCGTGGAGTATAGCCGCGAAGTAGAGCTCCTCGGCCGTCTTCTGCGGCAGGGGGCCGCTGTTCAGGCACCTCCCGTCCATGAGGCGGGCCGCGGCGATCAGGACGTCGGTGGTGTGATGCAGGTCGTGGTAGCCCGTATCGCAGGCCGCGTAGCCGGGGAAGCGCCCCTCGAAGAGCCCCCGCAGGACGGCGAAGGCCGAGCGGATGGGCTTGAAGGCTGCCGCCGGGTACCAATGCAGGAAGATCTTCTCTGCCTCGGACAGAACCGCCTCTGGATCTTCATGGTTGAGGAGCTGGGAGAGCTGGGGCGTATCCGTAAGTGCCACGCTATAGCCTTCAGCATGAGTATATCCTATTTCCCCGCATCTGCAAGGATCGGCTTGTTTTATTGAGGATTGTCGCCTTCATCGGCCGGGGGACAGAGCTCCCGCCCTTTCCCCCGAATTTCTATAATATCCACCCGGATATAAGTTTATTCCACTCCCCCTATCCTGGTAGCGCCATGGCGGGCAGGGGGAGTATGTAAGGCCGGAGTATTGGAAAAGCCTATAGATCTCAAATAATGGCCGAAGGGGCTTGACAGAAGTTTTAAATAAAACTAAAAAGTTTTATGTAAAACGAACCTAGTTTTTCGAATTTTATGGGAAGCGCTTGGATCGGGTCCCAATCATGGGCTTTTTCAAGGGAACGCCCAGCCCCGGATGCCCCATATCGAGCCTTTCCACATTTTTCGATGAACTACCCCGAGGAGAAGTTTTATGGAAGAGATCGATCAAGCCAAGAAGGATGCCCTGGCCCTGATGGACAGGGTCGAGTTCGTTCATCTTTCTCTCCTTGATGAGGCCGGCTACCCGGAAGCGCGCATCCTCTTCAACCTCCGCAAGCATCGCGCCGATGCCATGGCGAGCGGGCCTGCAGCCCTCCCGGTCGGCTCCTTCCGCTCCTACCTCGGCACCAACAGCTCCAGCCGCAAGGTGGAGCAGATCCGCCGCGATACCCGCTCATGCCTCTACTTCACCGACACCACAAGTTTCCAAGGCCTAAGCATACGGGGCTGTCTTGAGGAAGTGGCCGATCAAGATATCCGCTCGGCTGTCTACACCACAGCCTGGGATATGTACTACCCCGGCGGCCGTGACGGGGGGGATTTCTCCCTCTTCCTCTTCCTCCCTGAAACCGCCCGCTATTACCACGGCCTCAAGGTAGTCGAATTCGATGCCGCCCCTTGAAGGGAATTCCGTGAGGGGTGAGTCCACGAAAAGAGAGCATGTGGAGGGGCTGCTTACGGAGGGAGAGCGGAGGCCGCCCGTTCGTGACGGCGGCCGCCTGATCTCCCAGGCCCACCAGCTGGGTCAGCGGGTCTTTGCGCGCATCCTCAAGGCCCACGGGATCGATGAACTCAACCCGGCCCAGGGGCGCATCCTCTATGCCCTTTGGCGGGAGGACGGCCTCAGTCAGTCCGAGCTCTGCCGGCGCACCAAGCTGGACAAGTCCACCATGGCCCTGATGCTGGGGCGCCTGGAGGCCGGCGGCCAGGTGGAACGCGGCGTCGATCCCCGCGACGCGCGCCTCAGCCTCGTTCGTCTCACACCGCGCAACCGCTCCATGCATGCCGCCTACGCCGCGGCATCCGAGGAAATGCTGTCCATCTATTACCGCGGTTTCAGTACCGAGGAGATTGAAGCCTTTGAATCGGCCCTTGCCAGGATCATCGCCAACCTGGAGTCGGCCGAGGCCTGAGCCCGCATCCGATGCCGGGGACGGGCGTTCCTCGCTGTGCTCGGAGTACCGCAAGGAATGGATTGACGTATGCGCTAGCGCGCATGGCGGAGTACCTCGCTCCGCTCGGTGTACCGTAGGGAATATGATATACGCATGCGCTATCGCGCACTCGGAGTCGAACCCGTCGTGCGGGTTCGCCGCCCGGGATAAAACAATCTAGATAGTTCTTGCCGGGGACGGGCGTCGAACCCGCACGCCCCTTACGAGGCAAGGGATTTTAAGTCCCTGGTGTCTACCGATTCCACCACCCCGGCTAGGAGCCTGCCGGATTATCGGCATTATAGGCCCGATAGGCTCCAAGGGCGGATTCTAGTCCCGGGCCGGGAGGTGGTCAAGGACGGCCCTCGTTATAACTCAAGTTTGAAAATGAACTTGCCGATGCTATACTGGAAGGAGTCTCATGGAAACATCTTCGGCCTTGCGCGAATTCATTCACTCTCTTCCCAAGACCGAGATACATATCCACGCCGAGGCGACTATAAGCCTGGATTCCTACCTGGAGTTGAATAGAAAATACCAGGTCGACCCCCACCTGCGCTCGCTGGCGGATTTCCAGAAGCTCCTCAAGATTGACAGTCTCAATGTGATGATCAAAAATTTCTTCTATCTTCTCTCCTTTCTGAGGGCGCCCGAGGACTTCACCTACATGGTCGCTGATGTCGGGGCTTACGCGAAACGCAACAATATATGGTACATAGAAGCTTATGTGGCCCCATCGATGGTTATCCGCCAGGGCACTATGGGCTTCAACGACATGATGGATCCCATGGTAGAGGGCTTCGAGCAGCTGGCCCGCGAGGGCGGCCCGGATGTGCGCCTGATCGTGGATGTCTCACGCTCCTTCGGCTTCGATAACGCCAAGCGCAACCTGGATTCCCTCCTGGCCTACCTCAAGCGCCGCAGCACCGACCGCATCTTGGGCATCGGGCTGGGCGGTCAGGAGATCGGCAATCCATGCACGGTCTATAAGGATGTCTTCCGCCAGGCCCAGGACGCCGGCCTGCGCACGGTGGCCCACGCCGGTGAGGAAGTCGGGCCGGAATCGGTCTGGAACGCCATCCATGAGCTGGGCGCCGAGCGCATCGGCCATGGCACAAGCGCCATCCTGGATTCCAAGCTGATGCAGGAACTCAAGGAGAAGGCCATCCCCCTGGAGATCTGCCCGGCATCGAACGTGGCCACCAAGAAATACGTCAAGCGCTACGAGGATCATCCTATCCGGGCCTTTTACGACCGCGGCCTCCTGGTCACCCTCAATACCGACGATCCCATCCTTTTCGGTGTGGAGCTGAACGACGAATACGAGCGTATGGCCAAGCACCTCGATTTCGACCGGGACCAACTCCTCCAACTGGCCAGGAACGGCCTGGAAGCGACCTTTATGCCCCCGGAGCGCAAGGCCGAGGCTCTCCAGCGCTTGGAGGAGACCGCCAAGGCCCCCAAGCCCCGACGCTGACAAGCCCTCCTCTCCCGCCCCCAAGTCCTACCTTCCCTATCCCTACCCGCCCGAAAAGCCCTGAGCTTGACTTATTAGCCGCTTTCTGACAGAATTTAACCTGTTCGGGCCAATCCGCGGCCCCTTCCCTAGGAGGTAAAGTCTGATGGTAGCTATAATTGTCGGTCTGGTCTTCATCGCCTTCGCGGTGTTCGCTGTCCTGCCCTTCGGGCCCCTCAACTGGTGGGCCGAGGTGATCGACTTCCTCAAGGGTTCGGTTCCGGTTATCGCCCTCTTCATCGGGTTGATCGCGGTCTTCATCGGCATCGCCGATATCAAAGACCGCATCGAGGCCAAGAAGGAGGAGGAGGAGGAGAAGAAGGAAGCCGAAAAGAGCGAGGCTGCCAAGAAGGACTGAGGTTCCGGCCACAGCGCCTCTCCCTTGACAGTCCCGGCGGCTTCATGGGATTATGGCGCCTCAATTTACCGGGAATTCCCGATGTTAAGGTAGTTCCATGAAGACTATTTTCGTCAAACCCGAGAATGCCGCCCGTGCCTGGTATCTCATAGACGCGAAGGGCAAGCCCCTCGGGCGTATCGCCGCAAAGGCGGCCGCCATGCTGCGCGGCAAAGATAAGCCTCAGTTCACTCCCCTCTGGGAGACCGGGGATCATGTCATCATCATCAATGCGGCCAGCGTAGAGATTTCGGGGCGCAAGCGCACTGACAAGCTCTACTACCGGCATACAGGCTATGTGGGCGGGCTCAAGTCAATGACCTTCGAGAAGCTCATCGCCAAGCACGCCACCATGCCCCTGGAGCTCGCCGTGCGCGGAATGCTCCCCAAGGGGCCTCTGGGCCGCAAGATCTATAAGAACGTGAAGATCTACGCCGGGGAAAGCCATCCCCACGCGGCGCAGAATCCCGTGACCGTCGATATCGAGTAGCAAGGAGCGTTCCCGTGGTAAAGAACCTGGGCATTGGCGTCGGCAGGAGGAAGTGCTCTGTGGCCCGCGTGTACCTGCGCGAGGGCTCGGGCAAGATCACTATCAACGGCAAGGATCTCGGGGACTACTTCCCCCAGCCCGAGTATGCCATCACCGTCCGCCAGCCCCTCATGGTGACAGCCTCCGAGAATAAGTACGACATCCTTATCAACGTCATGGGCGGAGGGCCCTGCGGCCAGGCCGGCGCCTGCCGCCACGGCATCTCCCGGGCCCTGTGCCAGGCCGACGAGGCTAACAACCCCTCGCTCAAGGCCAATGGCTTCCTGACCCGCGATCCGCGCATGGTTGAGCGCAAGAAGTACGGCCAGCGCGGAGCCCGTAGGCGCTTCCAGTTCTCTAAGCGCTAAGCCTCCCGGAACGATGGCGCTTCCGCGCGTCGTTTCTTGTAAGGAAGGAATCCGCGGCACCGTTAAAATCGGGCTGGACGCGGATTCCTTTTTTTTATTCCGCCTGGTCTATCTGGGGGATAGGCCCGAGGCCGAGCCCGGCTTCTGGCCCCGAGCCGCTTATCAGGGCTTGGCGGTGGATGAGGGCCTGCGGGCCGTACTCGAGGAGGCTTCTGAGGCCACCGCGGCCGAGCTTGACGCCTTGGATCGCCTGGCCCGCCGAGAGTACTCGCGTCTAGAGCTGGAGCTAGCCCTAAGTCGAAAAGGCCATGCCTCGGTGGCCATCGAGGCAGCCTTGGACCGCCTTGAGGCGGAGGGTCTCCTCTCCGATGCCCGCTTCGCCGAAGCCTGGCTGAGGAAGCGCCTGCGCACCCACCCCGAAGGCGAAATTCTCCTCAGGGCCGGCCTGGCCAACAAGGGCCTGGATCGCTCCCTGGTGGACGAGTCCTTGAAGGCCTTCAGGGACGATATCGCCGAGGGGATGGAAAGGGCTGCCCGGAGGATTTTCGCCTTAGAGAGGCGACGCTTGGGGCATCGCGCCAAGGTGGAGAAGGGGCTGCAGGCAGGAGCATCCGCATCGGGAAAGACAATGCCCTGGCGACATGGAGACCTAATGGACACTGTATACAGGCGTTTGCGAAGTCTCGGCTATGCCCATCGGGACATCGTTCCCTTGCTCAAAGAAATCTCTGGCGGCAACGTGGAAATCGATGAAACCGATGATTCTACTTGACATATTATGGCTTTTACTGCAAAGTAGCCCTGATCCGGTCTGCGCCGCCTAGTGGCATTCGCGGCCGTTTTCAGCATCATGCGGAAAAAGGAGCCAGGGCCATGGATGACGATATCCTGACGATAGAGGAAGTCGCGAAGTACCTGCGCGTATCCGAGCGCACCGTCTATGACTGGGCCCAGAAGGGCGAGATTCCATCCGGCAAGATCGGTACGGTCTGGCGCTTCAAGAAGAGCGAGATCGAGCGCTGGGTCAATGACCGCCTTTCCTCCAACCGCAGTGTCAACGCCTTCTCCAGCGTCCAGATCCAGAACATCCTCTCCCCGGATCGGATCGTCTTCCTGAACCATTCCACCAAGCGCGACGCCCTCCTGGCCCTGGCCGAGGTCCTGGCCAGCGCCCCCCAGATCAAGAACAAGCAGGAGCTGTCCACCGAAATCATCAAGCGCGAGGATCTCATGAGCACGGCCATCGGGCGGGGCATCGCCATACCCCACGTGCGCCTCTCCTCGGTGACCGACCTGGTCATGGCCGTGGGCATCTCCCAGGTCGACATCATCGACTTCCCCTCCCTGGACGACCAGCCGGTGCGCCTCCTCTTCATGATCGCGGCCGCCTACAACCAGCACGCCTACTACCTGCAGACCCTGTCCTACTTCAGCCAGAAGCTCAAGAACAACGGCCTGCGCGGCAACCTCCTCCAGGTCAAGACGCCCCAGGAGGCTTACCAGCTCCTTTCTGGCTCGGACGAGTAGGGCGCGGATCCTCCAGCATTCTCATTCTCCTCAAGGCATGATGGCCACGTGGGTCGTCGTGGGGTCCTGTTATGGGCAGGGAGAAACAATGCTCCTAGGAATACGTTTTTTCTCTTCATGCCCATGCCACCCAGCGCGCGTTGTATGAAGCCATCACGCCCCGATAAAAAGCTAGAAGCCTACGCGCCCATCGTCCAATCGCTCGTCTACCGGCAGGATGGAAATGCGCGCAGGAACGGATGGGCGTATGAGAACGGCAGGGCCTGGTCAGGAAAAATGCGTCCGGTCCGCTGGTATGGCTTTGATCCTTGGCGCCATAATGCGGCCGGCCGCATTTATCCTGACCACCCGCCAGCCTTCACTTACATCCGCTCCTGCACGCTGGTGAACAGGCCAGAAGCGTTTTCCCTGTCCACCCGCCAGCCTTCGCTTACATCCGCTCCTGCACACTGGTGAACGGGCCGGACACGTTTTTCCTGACCATCCGCCACCATTCATTCATTTCTGCTCCTGCGCGCTTGTGAAGCAGTCGGACGCATATTCCCTGACCGCCTGGCGGCATTCGCTTACAACCGCTCCAGCGTGTTGGTGACCAAGTCGGTCAGCTTCCTTTGGCCCGGCTGCGGCACTATCTGCGAATCCACTCATCCTGGGTGATGACTAGTGTTTCGGCATTGAAGTAAGCTGTGCCAAAGCGGTCGG
>CAYYCP010000054.1:20913-23166 GCA_964470375.1 uncultured Spirochaetales bacterium | reverse complement strand
TGGTGCGCATCTATGATCAAATAGCCGGGATGAGAGGCATGCGCACATTCTCGGCACGGACTATAAAAAGGCTATTCCTGACGGGTACGGCCCTCTCGGCCCTGGCCTGCGGCGTACTACTGGCGTTCCTGATCATCTGAACGCGGGGCCTACCCCGCCCCCAAGGGAGAAAGAACGTGGACAAGGCAGAACGCGCCGGCTTCATAAGAAAGACCGAGTCCCTGGTGAAGCCCGAGGACGTGACGGCCATAAGCTTCCTGGGGGATTTCAACAAGCTCCTGCCCAAAAAGACCCAGGACTCGATCATGCGCCGCGGAACCCAGTCTATCCCCTACATGGGCTTCATCGTGGATCCCTACTGCCTCTTCCTGTCCTACACGATCAAGGATCTGGAGGCCGCCCGGGCCCTCCTGCCCCCGGGCTACTCCCTGAAGGAGTCCTCCTTCTACAGGGGGGATACGCCCTACCCCATGGTGGTCATCAGCGCTTTCAGCGCCCGCACCTCGGCCTTCATAGGCGCCCGCCTGGAATTCTATTTGATTGCCCGCAATGACGCCACCGGCATGGTCTCTTGGATCATCCTGGACTACGAGACGAATACCAACAGCCACGACCCCAAGCGCGGCTTCACCGGCTACTCCAGCGACCCGACCGCCTTCGCCGTCGATCCATCGGGGGAGCTTCTCGTCGATTTCGCCGCCCGCGGGGGCAAGGCGTCCTTCTCGGCCACGGCCGACCTAGAGGCCGGTCGGCCGCGGGAGCTGGAGACCTCCCTGTGGGTGGAGGGCAACCTATCCATCGATTACGGAGGCGAGCTGGCCGCCCCCTCCTCCACACCCTTCGGCCTGATCTTCGATCCGGACATGATGCGCCGGGCCATGGAGCTACCCGTGGACGCCGTCAAGATAAGGTGCAATGGATACCTGGCCGGCCTTATAGACCCGCTCAGCCCGCGCGCGGCCCTCTTCTTCCCCTACAGCCAGCACTTCGTCATCCGCCAGGGCCTGTCCCCGGCCGAACTCAGGGACGAGTCCGGACTCAGCCGCGAGATGAGGGCCTTCCTGGACGCCGCGGGATTCAAGACCATGCGGGGGGATGACATCAGGCGCCCCCTCCTGAGAGGCATGGCAGCCTCGTCCATCCTGAACGCCCTCGTCATCATTTTCCTCTTCATCAAGGCTTTCTTCTTCTGAGCCGCCCCTGACGGGAAGGCCCAAGCGAACCCTCCCTGACCGGGCAGCCCCTTCGCGCCCCGCGGATACGTGCATCCAGGATCGTCTGATCGGCTCTAGCCCCGGCCGTTTCGGCGGCATCCTAGCTCAGCGCAGATCGCCCGGGCCGCCAAGCGGCCGGTGAAGACGGCTATGGGGACCCCGGAGGGGCTGTAGGACCATTGGCCGGCCTTGTACACCGACGGCAGGGCTGTCCGGGGTGCGGCCATGATGCCGGCCAGGCTCCTGGGTACCGGCGGCCTGTCTTCCATGGACCAGCCCGTGACGGCGCCCTCGGAAGAACCAAATCTGTCCATAATGCTCAGGGGGCTGGCCGTCTTCATGAAGATGATCTTCTTGCGCAGTCCGGGATAGAGAGAGCCTTCCAGGGTGTCCAGCATGGAGGCGGCCAGTCCCTCCTTGAGCTCATCCTGCCAACCGCCCACCCGGGCCTGGCTGAAGAGTCTGCCATCGGCTAGGATGCTGACAATGAGGCCGGTCCGGCCGGGGGGAGCCGCGGCCGGATCCTTGAGGACCGGAATGGAAATCTCGTAGGAATTCCGGGCGCAGAATTCTCCCAGCTCCGCGAGGACGGCCCGCCTGAGCCCATCGCCCTCGAGTCCGCTAAGGCCCATCGCCTCGCCGCGCAGCCCCCCGAGGCCCTCGGGTGAGGGCGTGTAGATGAGGTGTCCGCGCGATACGCTGCGGAAGCGCTCCGGATCCTCGTCAAGCCCGAGGAAGAGGGTGAAGACGGATTCGCCTGGCCGGGCCGATAGGATGTGCTCGGCCTCGCATTCCCGGGCCCGCCCTCCCCCGTGCCCGCTCGGGAGGATGCGCTGGTAGAGGGACTTGAGATCGGCGGCCCAGAGAAGGGCATTGTACTCGTAGACCCGACCGGCATGGTCGTAAGCCCGCTTGCCATCCGCGTCCACCCAGGCGACCTCGGTAGAGTAGAGGATGGCGCCCCCCTCGGCCTCCACCTTGGCGGCCAGGGCGGCCGGGATGCGGCCGGTGCCGCCCAGGGGATACCAGTAATCAAGGA
>CAYYCP010000054.1:3821-20813 GCA_964470375.1 uncultured Spirochaetales bacterium | reverse complement strand
GCCAGGGCGGCCGGGATGCGGCCGGTGCCGCCCAGGGGATACCAGTAATCAAGGAAATTTTCGAAGTAGCCCAAAGCGAAGCGGGCCGGCGTGCCACGGAAGAAATGCTGGGAGACGATGTCGCGCAGGTGTCCGTCGGAAGAAAGGGCGGCCAGGGCGGCCTCCACGCCCTGGTCGGGGATCGAGCTGCGCAGGGTGGCACCCAGGAAGGCGGGCAGCCAGGGCAGGAATTCGCGGAGGAGGTAGGCCCTGTCCCCGGGAATGTCCTTGAAAAAGGGATTGGCCACCCGGTTCAGGGTTTCCACGATCTTCCCCTCGGTCCTCATGCGGCTGCCGATGCGCGCGATTTCCGCGCCCGCGGCGGGGAAGAGGCGGACCAGAAGATCCAGGTAGCCGTTCAACCCCTCCCGCGAGTCAACATGGATGATGCCCTGGCCTATGCCTATGGAGACTTGGCCTCTGACCATTGGCAGGCTGATCCCGAGGTCCTCCAGCATGGGCTTGAGGATTCCGGCGTTGCCTACGGCTCGAGGCCCGGCGTCGAAGAGGAAACCCTCATGGTCGAAGGTGGCCAGGAGACCCCCGGGGGCCGAAGACTTCTCGAGGACCGTGACCTGGCAGCCGGTGCGCAGTAGGTAGGCCGCCGCAGTCAGACCCGACATGCCGGCCCCTACGACCAGAACCCGCTTTTGGCCGGACCTCATCTCAGGCCGCAGAGCTCGAGGCTCTTATCCCAGAGGGCTTCGGCAGCCTCTCGATCGAGGGCGTGGGGGGCCGGCTTCTCAAGGGTGGTCAGATTGAAGAACCTGCCACTCAGGCCATCCAGGTCGGGGGAGGCGGCCAGGTAGTGGAGGGCCCTGGCCGAGACGGAGGGATCCTTAGCCATGGGCAGAATGAAGATACTTTTCTTGAGGCGATAGAAAGCCCCATTGGCCTCGCCTATACTGGTTCTGACGTTGCCGGGGTGCATGGCGTTGATGGTCACCCCGCTACCCTCGAAGAATTCCTTCCATTTGATCATGACCAGGAGCTGGGCCGTCTTGGCCGCCCCGTAGCCCCTGAGCCCGCCGTAGGGGCGCCTGCCCCAGTCTAGGTCGTCAAGGCGCAAGCCGTTCAGGGCGAAGCGGTGCCCTTCGGAGTTGACGTGGATGATGCGGGCCCGGCCATCGGCCTTCAGTCTGTCCTTGAGGACCCAGGTGATGAGGAAAGGCGCCAGGTGATTGACCTGGAAAACCATCTCGTTCCCGTCAGCGGTGAGGATCCTACGCGTGCAGTAGGTGCCGGCGTTGTGGATGAGGACGTCGATGGGCCGCTCCAGGGCCAGGAGGCTGCCGGCCCCCCTCCTGACGCTCTCAAGGGATGCCGAGTCGGCGATGATGCTATGCGGGGCGCGGCCGCAATCTCGCTTCAGTTCCTCCGCCAGGCGCTCGGACTTGGCCTGGTCCCGGTTCACCAGGACGAGATCCGCGCCCAGGCCGGCGAAGAGCCGGGCGCACTCGAGACCTATGCCCGATGTCGCCCCGCTGATGACGACCGTCTTGCCTTCGAGGCGGACCGGGCAGGGCAGGGGCTCCCGGCCCTCGTTCCTGAGGAGTTCCAGCATGTCGCCGAGGCGGTACTGCGAAAGGTACCTGAGCAAGGGCATACGCGAAGGGCCTCCCGTCCCCCTGCCCGGGGCGGCGCCCAATCGAGTAGGGGCAGGGGGCCGGACGACGGGCATCAGGCCCAGGCTAGCCCGCGGCCGGTCCCGGGTCAAGGCGCGCCGCCCCATCCGCCATGGTGTACAATGCCATGGGCTCCCCGCGCGCGAGGGGGCCGGCGAGCTCCGAAAACTCTCCCAGGCGCTGATGACATGGGCTCCCCGCGCGCGAGGGGGCCGGGCGGCAGGAGGTGGTGCATGGGCGATCCCGCGGATTCAGGATGGAGCTTGGCCTCACTCGACCTTGAGAAGATCAGGGAGCTCTGGACCAGGACCTATAACCAGGCCGGCAGGCCGGACTGGTCCCACCTCTACCCCTATTATCATCCCGATATCGTTTTCCGCGACACCATACAGGAGGTGAGGGGCAAGGGCGCCTTCACCGCCCTCTGTGAGCGCCTGGCGCGGCGCAGCCAGGGCCTGAGGATGGAGATCCATTCCCTGGCCCGCGGGCAAGGCTCCATTCACATCGAGTGGACCATGACCCTCGCTTTCAGGGGCGCCCCCTCCACTCCCCTCCACGGGAGCACCGTACTCAGCCTGGGCCCTGACGGCCGGATCCTCCGCCAGCACGACTACTACGATCTCTGGGGCGACATCTTCGACGGCATTCCCTTCTTCAAGCCCGCCTACCGGCGCTTCATGCGCCGCCTCTTCGGCTGAAGCGGCCGTCCCCACGGGGGCACCCCCGGGGCGGCGCTCCCAGGGCCCCCCAAGAGGGACTCTCAGAATGCTGCCGATGCTCCCATTACCGGGCGCGCCGTGCGGGATCGCGGTTCCCCCCTATCGCATTCGGATCATCGCGATGCTCGTCACTGCGAACCAGATCAGGGGCGGCACATTAGCTACGAGCGCGGGGCCCCAGCCCGCTACATTGTAGAAGCCGTTGTGATCTACGATATTCGCATACATCGAGGGGACCGCCGCGACACAGAGAATCGCGCTCGCCCACGCTAGCCGGCCGATCCATTTGGGAAGCGCGCCTGTGGTGAGGATCGCGTAGCCCGCGGAACCCATGAATAGCCCGGTCACGGCGAACGCGATCGATCCATTGTAGATGAGAAGCGTGGCTTCCACCAAGGCTCTGACGATCGTTGGATCGGTCGCGCCGCCTAATGTATCGAGGACGGCCCCGCCTTCAAGGCCATCAGCGACTAGCGAGACCGCCCACCAGACGGCGCCGGCGACGAGCGTCAGCGTCCCTGCCCATTCGCACTCGGATCGTGTCTTGATTATCAAGCGCCGGAAACCCGCGAAAAAAACCATCAGGCATGCGTACATGCCCATATCAAGCAGGATCCGCGTCATCGCCACCATTCGGATGCTCGCCAGGTACCGGCTATGCTCTATGGCATCGTGGATCGCGGGCGGGGATCCAGGAAGGATCCAGAGCGGGAGCTCGCACGCGAAAAGAATCACCCCCAGTAATCCGAACCAACCTGTCCGGCGGATAACCTTATTATCCTCCATGCTTGCCTCCAGAAGAGTGATCGGTGAATGCCCTGAGGCCGCCCATGCGGGCAGGCTCTCGGGCTCTCGGTATGGCTTCCCCGGCAAGCCCGGCGTAGCCGGAATTCGTCGTTTTCATCAGCCGGGTTCAACCGCATTTTTCACTGCTCCCCCAAAAGCGATGCTCGAGCAAGTAGCGCCGGCCATGACGTCTACATCGAGACTCTGCTTATCGATCACTCATTTTTTCAACGCTATCCAATCCGGCTGCGTGTCGACCTCCGATGGATTCTCTATGTCGATCTCCTGGAATCGATGGTCCTGCACCTTAGGTGGTATAGCCAGTTAAGGAATTGTTGCCTCTTTCCATCTACAATAGTAATATAACGAACAAATGTTTGTTCGTCTACCTAAGATATCGTACCGAAACTATGAGGCCAGAGCCCAGTGGTAAAAATAGGTCCTAGGAAATCTGGGGGGAACATGGGTGAGCTTGGAACATCGGAAGCGCCTGCCCCGGCAAGCACCAGGGACCGCATCCTAGAAGTCGCCACGCGCATCATCGTCGAACAGGGCGTAGGCGGATTGCGAATCAGGGCACTGGCCCGCGAGGCGGGGATACGGGAAGGTTCTGTCTACAACCACTTCAAAAGCCGGGACGAGATCATCCGGACCATATTCAGGCAGATGGACACGAGCATGTCACCGCTCGGGGACTTGCTCGATCGCAGCACCACTTCGCCGGAACAACTCACCAGCCTCCGCGAGCTGCTGCGCACAGCCGGATTAGGGTATTTCATCATTGAATCAGGTGAACACCTTATCCGGCATTTTTCCCGGGCTCCGGATTCGCTCCGCCTCCTGCGGGCCGCCATCAGCGCCCGTTTCCACGATGAAGACGCAAGGAAAGCGTATGAGGAAGTGTTCCTCGGCGACATGGCGAGGGTACTCCGCACCGCATGCGAGCTCGCCGCCGAACAAGGAGCGCTCCGGGCGTCTATCGCCCCCATCGCCCTGACCAGGCTGATAGTCGCGGCTTATGAGAATGCCATCATCGAATCCTTCAAGGAAAACGGATTCGAACGCTTTTCAGCCAGCTTGAGGGAGTCAACGACCCTGATCGGTGCATTGCTGGCGGGCGAACCGGAATAATCGCATTCTGCCCTTCAGGCAATGGCCGCGGGGCATCGATGGTAGAACCGGCGCTCGCGCGCTTGCCCCCTCATGCCGAGCGGCATGGAAACGGTGTGGGCGGCTCGGCATGGCCGCCTAGAGGGATTCCAGGAAGGCCTGGGCCTCGCGCAGGCTCTCCTCCGGGGTGGAGGCCCCGGCGGTCAGGCCGACCGTGACGAGCCCGGCGAAGTCCTCGGCCCTGAGCTCGGAGGCGTCCTCGGCCTGGATGGTCCTGACGACGGACGCGCAGAGCTCTGCCAGGCGCCTGGAGTTTGAGGACTTCCTCCCGCCTATCACCACCATGAGCTGAACCTGGCGGGCCGTCTCCAGGGCGGCCGCTTGCCTGAGCCGCGTGGACTTGCAGATGGTGTCGTGGATCCTGACCCGGGGATTGCGCTTGCGGAACTCAGCGGCCACGGCCTGGAAGGTCTCCTCGGCCATGGTGGTCTGCGAGAGGAGGACGGCCTCGCCCTCCGGCCAGGCGAAGGCCGCGGGATCGAAGCGGGCGTGGTCGATGACCTTGACGTGGGGGGCGAAGTCGGCCGTGGCCGCAACTACCTCGGGGTGCCCGGGCTCGCCTAGGAGGAAAATTTCAGCCCCCCCGCGGAGCTCCCTCTCAATGATGCGCGATATGTGCCGCACATAGGGGCAGGTGGCGTCGATGATCTCGAAGCCCTCGGCGCGGGCCTCCTCTATGGCCGAGGCGGGCAGCCCGTGGGCGCGGACCACCCCCACACCCCCGCCCACCCCGCGCGCTGAATCGGCGATGCGGACGCCCTTGTCGCGGTAGCGCCGGATGACCTCGGCGTTGTGTATGATCTCCCCGATGGAATAGACCGGCCTTCCGGGATGCTCGGCGATGGCCCGGTCCAGGCTTTCCAGGGCGCGCTTGACTCCGTTGCAGAAGCCGCGCTCGCGGGCCAGAATGACCCTCACGATTCCCTCCTGACGGCGAAGTCGGCCAGGGCGGACAGGACGGCCTTGGATCCCTCGGGGGCGGGGAGCTCGCGGATCATGGCCTGGGCGGCCTCGGTTAGGGCGGCCATACATCCGGCCAGCTCTTCCCTGGCACCGCAACCCTCGACCATGGCCCGCAGCTCCGCCAGGCTTGCCTCCCCTGCCACCCCCCCGCTCAGAATCTCCTGGAGCCTGGCTCGGCCGACCCCATCCAGGCGGGCGGCCGCGAGGGACACCAGGAGGGTCTTCTTGCCTTCGCGCAGGTCGGAGCCTACCGGCTTCCCCAGGCCCTCCTCGGACCCGAAGAGGCCCAGCTCGTCGTCGCGCATCTGGAAGGCCTTGCCCATGGCCTCGCCCAGGCCCTCGAGGCGGACGGTCAGGTCGCCGCCGGCCCCTGCCAGCATGGCCCCGGCCACCAGGGGAAGGGAGAAGGAATAGCGCCCTGTCTTCCAGGCGTACAAGGCTTCTATGTCAGCCTGGGCGGGGATGGCGGGGAAGGCCCCGTAGTCGACGTCGCGCATCTGGGCCAGGCAGACGGCGTAGACCTCGCGGGCGAAGTAGGCGCCCAGGGCGGGCGGAAGGCCCTCCCCGGCCAGGAGGCGAAAGGCCAGGAAGAAGGCCGCGTCGCCAACACAGATGCCCATGGACTCGCCGTAGTGCTGGGCATCGGCCAGGCCGCGCGACAACCCCGCCTGGCGGTACTGCCAGTGGAGGGAGGGCATCCCGCGCCTGAGAAAGTCGCGGTCCATGATGTCGTCATGGATGAGGAAGCCGGACTGGATGAGTTCGATGGCCGCCCCCGCCGCCAGGGTTTCCCGGCCCGGCCGGCCTCCGCCCAGCTCCTGGCCCAAGAAGACAAGGCCGCCGCGGATGAGCTTGCCGGCGCGGGCGAATGCCAGGAGGCGCCCAGGGACATCCCCGCCCCAGGGCTCCAGGAAGCAAAAGCCGCGGGCCGCTTCTTGAAGGCTTGCATCCAGGAAGGCGCGGAGCTCCCGGGCCCGCGCGGCGAAATAGGCCATGCCCCCGCGGTCATCGCCGCCGCCGAGGCTTGGGGCCTCATCGACCGGGCCGCTCCGCATCACGCTATTGTCCTCCATCCTTTACGCGCGCCTCAGGGCTCGACCGTCTTCGAGATCAGGACCAGCCTCCCGTAGGGTGCGAGGGGGCCGCCCCGGCGCCCCTTAAAGCCGAGGTACTCGCCCTCCGGGGAATACCAGTACTCGTTCTTCCAGACGAGCTCGCTCAGGCCGGCCACCGAGAGGACGACCCTAATTGCGGGTATCTCCCGCCCGCCCAAGGCGAAGGCGTCCCGCCCGGCGTTGCGGGCACTCATTTTGAAGAAGGCGAGCTCTTCAGGTTGGATCATCCAGAAGTCCTGCCTTGTCCCCTCGGCGCGGAGGGCCAGGGCGGCCAGGGAGAAGTCGGGAGCCTGATACCAGGGCAGGTCTCCGATATCCTTCTGGGCCCGCCTTTCCCTTCCGCGGACGCGCCCCTCGACCTTGATAATCCCGCCACGGCGCTCCGCGCGGACTGAGCCCAGGGCTCCCTGCCAGCGCCATTCGAGGCCGCTCAGGCTTGATGCGTCCAGGCTGACATCATGGCTTTCGCCCCCGCCCGAATAGGCGAGCTCCATCCGGAATCCCGAGGGCGTCACCTCGTAACGCCCGATCCAAGAAGAAGAGCCGAATGTCTCCTCATAGAGGTATACGCTTGTCTGGGCGGCCAGGGAGGAAGCCAGCAGGGCGGCCCCCAGGACCGCCTGGGAGCGCAGATCCTTCACGCCGCCATTGTAGACGAGGCGCAGACTCTGGGCAAGGGAAGGGCTCCGGCCCGGGGCGGTGGGCGCTCCCGGGCAGTATCCCTAAGGCGCTTTTACATCGTTCGCATCAGAATTTCCCGAAGATCAGGTTCGGGATCCAGGTCACCAGGCCGGGGAAGAAGACCAGGAGGCAGAGCTCCAGCATGATGGCGAAGAAGAAGGGCAGGGCCGCCCTGGTGTAGTCCTCCACCTTGCAATCGACAACCCCGCAGACCGAGTAAAGGGCCGCGCCTATCGGCGGCGTCATCACCCCCAGGGTCACAACGGTGGCCATCAGGACGCCGAAGTGCACCGGATCCACCCCTAGTTGCTTGACCATAGGCAAAAATATGGGGGTGAGCAGGAGGAAGTTCACGTTGGAGTCCACGAACATCCCGGTGATGAATAGGAAAACCAGCATGATGATGACCAGGAGTTGGGGATTGGTGGTGATGCCGAAGATGAACTTAGACAGGAAAACGGGCACCTGGGTCCAGGTGAGGGCGAATTGGAAGGATCCCGACAGGGCGATGATGAGCATGATGGCCCCGTTGTCGCGGAAACTCGTCCTGAGGGCCTCCCAGAATTTGCCCCAGGTCAGCTCCTTGTAGACGAACTTCCCGATCAGGATGGCGTAGATGACCGCGAAAGCCCCCGACTCCGAGGGGGTGAAGAGGCCGAAGCGTATTCCCACGATGAGGAGAATCGGGAAGAGAAGGGCCCAGACGGAATCTTTCAGGTTGATGAAGAGCTCCCTAAGGGTGAGCCTGGGGGCGTCTCGGCTGGGCGGGTCGTACTTCTTGATCCGGCTGGTGATGGAGGTAGTGGCCATCAGGAAAAACATCATTAGGATTCCGGGTACGATGCCCCCGGCGAAGAGTCGCCCGATGGACACCTCGCCGATGAAGCCGAAAATGATGAAGCCCAGGCTGGGCGGGATGGTGGCGGTTATCAGGGCGGTGGTGCAGTTGACCGCCACGATGTAGCCTTTCTTGTAGCCCAGGCGCATCATCTCCGGTGCCAGGATCCTGGTCTCCATCATCGCATCTGCGGTCGCAGAACCCGACACCCCGCCCATCAAGGTGCTCAGGACCACGCTGATCTGGGCCGTTCCCCCGTACATGCGCCGGGTGAGGAGGCGGGCCAGGCTCAGGAGGCGGCTGGTGATCCCGGACACATTCATGAGGTTCCCGGCGAAGATGAAAAAAGGTACCGCCAGGAAGGCGAAGGACTGGCTCTGCTGGACCGTCATCTGGACGGCCGTCTCGAAGGGCAGCATGGGCTGGGTGGCGAAGTAGGCGAATCCGGCTATGCCGATGACGAAGGCGATGGGCATGCCCATCAGCATCAGGACGACGAAGCAAATGAGAAGGAAGCTCATGGCTGCCCTCCCTTCCCCGGCGATGCCATGACGGTGGCCCCGGGATCTCCGCCCGCTCCGCCCGCACTATCCTTGCCGGCCAAGTCCCGCAGAGCCCGCCAAATCTTCTGCAGTGTGGAAAAGCACATTGAAATCGAGGCCGTCACCAGGCTGAGGGTGACCAGGGAATAAGGGATAGGCATGCTTTGGTAGCGCGCCACTCGGTCCACCCAGGCCAGCCGAATTCCGAAGATGACGATGACCACCAGGGTGGCCAGGATGATGAGGAGGACGACCAGTTCCACGACGCGCCGGATCGGCTTGGGCAGGACCCGCGTCAGCAGGTCCACACCCAGGATCTGTCCGTGGCGCCAGGCCACGTCCGCCCCAATGAAGGAAGTCCATGCCAGGCAGAGCATGGCGAGATCGATGTACCATGACATGGACAGCTTGAAGAAACGCAGGACCGCCGAGATGAATATAAAAAGGATGAGGAAGGCGAAACCCACCCCGCAGGCCACCTCCTCGGCCTTGCACAGGAAACGGTAGAACTTTCTCATGGCTACTCCCAATGGCGGGCGATGACTCGAGCGCAAAGCAGCGGGGAGGGCCCGGCCCTCCCCGCCCGTCGCCGGCGGGCTATAGGCCCGGCTAGAGGCCGAGCTGCTTGAAGAGCTTCTCCTTGAGGCCGGCGGAGAACTTGAGGTCGTTGTTGACGTAGAGCGGGGCTATGGCGTTTTGGAACTCCTTGATGTTCACCTCGGTGATGGTCACGCCGTGGTCCTTCATCTGCTGGTAGTAGCCTGCCTCATCCTTCTCGGCTATGGCCCCGTACTCCAGGGCCTTGTCGCGCACGGTCTTGAGGAAGAAGGCCCGGGCGTCCGCGTTCATGCCACTGAGAAGGCGGGTGGAGCAGACGAAGGCGGTTTGGAGCATGTAGTGCTTGGTGACGGCGATGTACTTGGTCACGTCCCAGAAGGCCGCCCCGGCCGCCGCGGACACCTGCACCTCGGTTCCGTCCAGGGTCTTCTGCTGGATGGCCGGGAACACCTCGCCGAAGGCTATGGCGATATTGGCGAAGCCCAGGTACTTAGCCAGGGCGTTGCCGATGTCGTTGCCGAAACCGCGGATGCGTAGGCCCTTGAGGTCGGCCACCGTCTTGACGGGCTTGGTGGTGTAGAAGTTGCGGAAGCCGTTGTACATGTCGGCGATCAGGACGATGCCCTGGGCCTCGAGCTGCTTGGACCATTCCTTGAAAAGCTCGGTATCGGGGAGCTTCTTCAGAACAGCCGGGTCGGTCAAGATGTAGGGAGCCATCAGAATATTCAGGTCGGGAATGCCGAACTGGCTAGCCAGCCGGCCGGGATCGGAGGGCACCACCAGAGGCACGCCCAGCTTGGCCTGAGTGACCAGGGCGTTGGTGTCGCCGGAGAGAGCCCCGGCCACAAGGACCTTGGCGTCGAAGCGCCCGTCCGCGTTGAGCGCGTCGGCGACCGCCTGCATCATCCGGCTCTGGGTGGTGGTGGCGGCCTCGGTGCCGGCAAAGGTCACCATGATCTTGGCCTGGGCACCCAGGCCGGCCATGGCCAGGAGGGCCACGGACACAAGGGCCACGGCCCTCATGAAGATGAACCTTCTCATATTTCCTCCCTAGACTTTGGGTATGCTCACCGGGCGCGTCACCGGGACGCCTGCGCCGGAAGCGAAACGCAGCCTAGGGTCGGGCGGGATCGGGGTCAATCAAGAAAATCACGAAATGCCTTCAGAAAATTACGAAGGCGGGCGGGAAAGGAGCGCGAAGGGACGGTAAGCCCCTAGGGGGCACGAGTGGATCCCTCGGCGCCGGAGCAGGCCCGGGCGCGGTATTCCTTGGCCGTCTCGCCGGCCACGCGCTTGAAGGTGCTGCTGAAGTAGTTGGCGTTGTTGAAGCCCACCTCGTAGGCTATCTCGGTGACGCTCTTATCCGTCCCAGACAGGAGGGCCTTGGCCCTTTCCACCCGCAGGGCCGTCAGGTAGTCCACGAAGGTCAGGCCGGTCTCCTGCTTGAAGAGGCTCAGGAAGTAGGAGGGCGAGATGCAGATATGCCTGGCCACATCCTTATAGCTCAGAGCCGAAGCGTAGTTGGTGTCGATATAGGCGCGGGCGGCCTGGATCAGGGACTTGGAGCGCTTCTCGCGCACGCGCACGACGCTGCCGGCGGTCTCGGCCACCACCCGGCCCATCCAATCGCCAAGGCCCTGCAAGCCCTTGAAATGCTCTATCTCGTCGAAGTAGCGCGGCACGCGCTCGCTCAGCCTCTTTTCGTCCCCCCCGCCCAGGATAGCCGCGTCCATGACCGCCCCCACGAATTCGTATAGCCTGGCCCTGAGGAGATCGGGCTGTTCCGCGGCGAAGGGCTCGAAGAGGCCGGCGAACTCGGCGCAGGCCTTGGCCGCAGCGGCCGTGTCGCCCAGCTTGACCAGGGACAGGAGCCGCTCCTTCTCCTTGGCCGGGTAGGGCCTGGCGCCCTGTCCGGGCTGGCTTATATCGTCCGCATGGACGATGCTGCCGCCCTCGAAGCGCTCGGCGCATTCCTGGGCCGCCAAGGCTTCGCGGTAGGAGGAGCGCAGATCCTCAAGGCGGGCATAGGTTCTGCCCAGCCCGATGGCTACGGCCCGCCCCAGGGCCCGGGACATTTCCGCACGCACCTCCTCAAGGATGTCCAAAATGGGCCGCCGGTCCGCCTCTGCGGCCAGCCCGGCCAGGCGCAGGGCCAGCCCGATCCGGCCCTTCGTCAGGGGCAGAACCAGGAAGCGCTCCTCGCCCAGGGCGGCCGCCAGGCGCTTGGAGGCGATCTCCAGGGCGGCCTCGGCGTGCTCGAGCTCCTCCATGACCAGGGCCCCGGCCCCCTTGAGCCCGATGACGGCGAAGCTGTCCGGCTGGGCCTTGCCCAGGCAGCCCAGCATGCGCGCCAGCCTGGCCCTGGAGATCTCGCCGAAGGCCACGTCGTCTATGATGTCCTCCTTGATGAAGGGCACCAACCTCTCGTAGTAGTCGTGGACCTCCCGAGCCTCTATCAGCACGCTGCCCCCGAAGAGCAGGGCGCTGGCGATGATGGCCGTGTAGTAGATACCCCATTGCTTGAGGAGGGAACCGATGATGAAGGACACGGCGAATATCAGCACGCCGCTGTTGAAAAGGAAGACCTTGTTCCCGGCGATCTCCCGCAAGGGCCTGCGCAGCTTCAGCCTCACGAGGGCTATCAGCGAGAAGACCATCAGGATGATGCCCGTGAAAACCTGCACGCCGATAGTCACCTCCCGCCCATAGAAGGGCGGCAGCAGGGAGGGGGTCAGGTTGTCCCTGGCCGTGAGCCCGGCGAACTCGAAGAGCGTCCGACTCCCGCGCGTACCAAGGCTGTTGAAGATCACATAGGTGAGGCCTAAAAGCGCGCACACGGCCACGATCACCGCGTCCCGGCGCCGGCGTCTGCGCCGGTCCAAGACCCCCGAGGCCAGTATGATGGCCGGGGCGATGATACCGCAGAGGATGAGCATGCGGGCGTTGACGATAATGAGGGGCAGGGGGTGGGGCCCCAAGAGAAGCTGCAGGGGCCGCCCCAGGGTGAAGACACCCAGGCTGACTAAGATGACCCCGAAGTAGCGATAGGAGGCGGCCTTGGCGGAATTGGCGATGGCGAAGTAGACGAAGTATAGGAGTATGAAGAGCCCGGCCACCAGGGGCGCCAGGATGTTAGCGAACACGTCCCGCCCCTCCCCGGTTTTCCACAGATAATCCGGCCTGCGCGCGCATCCTGGGCTGCACTGTAGCCCGGGCAGGCTCACGGGGCAAGCGGTGATTTTTCCTATCGCGGCCGCATGGGGCCGTAGACGCCCAGCCTGCGGACGGAGCCCGCCTTGCATCGACCGCGAGCTGCCCTATACTCTACCTGAGGAGGCTAGGTTCAGGTGCCTATGACGCGCAGACGATCCCTCGACGCCATCGTGGCGATCCTGACCTTCTCCATCATGCTCCTGTTTGGGGCCGGCCAGATGACCATCATCGGCATCCTGGTGCGCAGCCAATTCGACGGCCTTGAGAGGGCCGAGACGGCCGATGCCCTGGGCCGCGTCCAGGCGGCCCTGGAGGGGGAGCGTGAGGCCCTGGCATCTATGGCGCGCGACTACGCCGCCTGGGACGAGGCCAGGGCCTACGTGGAGGGTGCCAATCCCGGCTTCGCCGAGAAGAACTTCACCGCCGAATGGGCCGATGTGAACACCCTCGACCGGATCATTGTGGTATCGCCCGAGGCCATCATCCTCTGGGGCGGCCTGCGGAGCAGCGGAACCTTCGGGCCGGCCGGCCCCGCCTCGGAGCTGGCTCCGGGGAAGCCCTACCCTCCCCTGGAATCAGCGTCCGCCGGAGTCACCCGCTTCGACCTCCTCTGGCGCGACGGGAGCCTCTTCATCGAATGCGCCTACCCCGTGACGAGCTCGGATTATTCCGCGCCGCCCCTCGGATGGATATGTTTCGCCCGCCCCGTGGATGCAGCCATGCTGAGACGCATTTCGGATAACAGCGGCACGCGGGTATCCCTCCGCCTCCCGGCAGAGGACTTCCGGGGAGCCCGGCCCTTCCCCTTCAGCGGCATCCAGGCCGCCTACCTGGACATGGGCGATGAGCGTAGGGCGATCATCCCACTGAATGACGGCCGGGGCCGCCAGTGCGCCCTCATCACGGCGGATTTCCAGCGCCGCCTCATAGACCCGCGGCGGCGTCTCATGGTCTGGATGGCCCTCTCCCTGGCGGCCGGCTTCGCCGCCTCCGCCGGCGTCCTCCTGGGCATACTGCGCCTCGTGGTGGTCAAGCCCTTGACGGCCATGGCCCTGGAGCTGAAGCGCCTAGCCGCCGATCCCGCGCCCGGAGCGCGTATCGGCCTGGGGTCCAACAGGCGAGACGAGATCGGGACGGTATCCGACGGTATCGATTCCCTCCTCCATGCCCTGGAAGACGAGCGCGCGGCCCTCCTGGAGGCCAACCGCGAACTCGAGCGCCTCTCCCAAATCGATCACCTGACCGGCCTGGCCAACCGGCGCCGCTTCGAGGAATACGCCCGGCGCGAAGTCAGGCGCATGAGCCGCAGCCGGCGCGACGACACCAAGAAGGAGACCATGGCCGTCATCATCGCCGACATCGACCATTTCAAGCTCTACAACGACTGCCGCGGGCACCTGGAGGGCGACAAGTGCATCCGTTCCGTGGCCGAGGTCCTAGCAGCCGCCGTGCGCCGGCCGACCGACATGCCCTGCCGCTTCGGGGGGGAGGAATTCATCGTCCTCCTCCCGGAGACCGACCTCAGGGGAGCCATGACCGTGGCTGCGAACATCCGCGCCGCCTTGGAAGCTATTGCCCTGCCCTTCGCCGAATCGCCGGTCAGGCCCATCGTCACCATGAGTTTCGGCGTCGCCGCCGCCAGGGTGGACGAGTCCTTCGATCTCCAGGCCCTCATCCGCCGGGCGGATGCCGCCATGTACGAGGTCAAGCGATCCGGCCGCGACGCCATCAGGGCCGCCGGGGACGGCGATTGAGGGAAAGGCTCAAGTCCAAGCCGGCATTGGGCGGTATAAGGGGCAGCCTCTTCGTGACCGCCGACCGCTGGTCCCTGGGAGCCCTGGTGAAGGACGTGAGAAGCCTCCTGGAGAAAAATGGGGCCTACGCGTTGGACGCCGAGTCCATGGCCGCCGAGGATCCCAGCCCGGCTGACAGGGAAGCCGCCTTGGGCGCCTTTTTCAAGAGACTGAATTAGGGCTGAAGAGATGATCGCCTCAGTTCGCTCTAGGTGAGCTCAGCCCGGGCTTCGGAGGGGGTTTTGGCGCGGACGGCCTGGAAGACGCGGTTGAAGGTCCGGACGCTGTCAAATCCGCATTCCAGGGCTATGTCTGCCAGGTTCTTCTTGGTGCTGGCCATGAGTTGCTCAGCCCGGGCGATGCGCACCTCGTTTACGTAGCCCCGGAAGCTTGTTCCGACCAGCTTCTTGAAGGTCCGGGAGAAGTACCACTCGCTGAGGGAGGCCGCCTCGGCCACATCCTTGAGGGCGATGGGATACTGGGAGTTTTGTTGAATGTACTCGAGAGCCCCCTGCATGCGCTTGAGCGTCTCGCTCAGGCTCTCCTCGCGGCCCTCTGTGGAGGTGTCCACGGACAGCTCCCGCTCAGTCAGGCCGCAAAGCTCCAGGAGAATGCCCCGGCAGACCGCCTCATAGCGCGGCCTCTTCGCCGTCATCTCATCCACCAGGCTGAGGGCTGCTCGCTCGAATTTCTGGGAATACTCCAGATGCTGGCTCTTAAGGGCGAAATTCGTTGCAAGGTGGCCCTGGACAGGCCAGGAGGAGGGGAGATTTATCACCTCCGGCTTAAAGAGAATGACGATGGACTCCGTGCGGACAGAGAGGCGCCGGTAGCTATGGATGTCTCGGCTTCCGCAAGCCACTACGGCGCCGGGCCCTAAGGCCTTATACACCTTGTTGACCGTGGCGCCTATGTTCCCCGAGCGGACGAGGATGAATTCGGCGTCCGCATGCCAGTGGGAGCTGAACTCCAAATCATGGATCCTTAAGGCGGCGACGGGGAATTCTTCGGAATCGTAGCTGGTGGTCTGGTGGAAGAATTCCATAGGGGAATAATACTATAGACAGCAAGAATTGTCCACATCATGACAAAGACTAACGAGACAACTGGGGAAAGCTGCTTTACGCTGTTCCGGATTCCACGCAACCGCGTTCGTATAGGAGGTTTTCATGAAACGTTTGCTCCTGGCCGCCACGGTCGTACTAGCCCTGTGCGCGGCCCTGACAGCCCAGACGGTGGACAAGCTCCCCGTCACCAAGCTGCCGCCCATCGAGATCTCGGCCTTCACGGTCAATTCCATGCCCATGCCCCCGGACGATAACCGGGCCTACAAGCTCATTGCCGAAAAGCTGGGCGTGACCTTCAAGTGGGACATCGCCGTAGGCGAGAAGGATCAGAAGATCGGCGTCATGATCGCCGGCCAGGATTATCCCGATCTCCTCCACATCGACTCCCCCAAGTTCATCGATGCCGGCGCCTGTATCCCCCTCGAGGACCTGATCGAGAAGTACGCCCCCAACCTCAAGAGGCACTACCAGGCCGATCCGGTCGTCTGGAACAAGATGAAGGAGAAAGACGGCCACATCTACTGCCTGCCCGATTGGGGAGTCAACGAGAACGGCGTCACCGCCACCTGGTACTCGGCCTCGGCCATGTGGATCCAGAAGGCGGTTATGAAGGAATTCGGCTATCCTAAGATCACCACCATCGACGAGTACTTCGACCTGATAGCCAAGTACAAGGCCAAGCACCCCACCACCAAGGACGGCAAGCCGACCATCGGCTTCTCCATCCTGACCTATGACTGGCACAAGTTCTGCCTGATCAACCCGCCCCAGTTCCTGGCCGGCTACCCCAACGACGGCAACGGCATCGTGGATCCGAAGACCGGCAAATACCGCGTGCACCTCAACAGCCCCGAGGCCAAGCGCTGGTTCAAGATCCTCAACGCCATGAACGCCAAGGGCCTCGTGGATCGCGACTCCTTCGTGGACACCTACGATCAGTACCTGGCCAAGCTGGCCAACGGTCAGGTCCTGGGCATTCATGACCAGCAGTGGCAGTTCAACGACGCGCAGAAGGCCCTCATCTCCCAGGACCGCATCTGGGAGACCATGATGCCCCTGCCCATCGTCTTCGACAAGAGCATAAAGCCCTACTACCGCGATTCCCCCCTCCCCAACCTCCAGCGCGGCTGGGGCATCAGCATCAAGGCCAAGGATCCCGTCCGCATCATCAAGTTCATGGACGAGCAGCTGGATCCGGCCTGGCAGAAGGTCTTCACCTGGGGTCTCGAGGGCGTGGACTACTCCTATGACAAGGACGGCGAGCCGGTCTGCACACCGGCCCAGCGCGTGGCCTATGACGACGTGACCTGGAAGCTCCACAACCTGCCCGAGCTCTGGTACCAGGAGGCGCCCAAGCTCGAGGGCCGCTTCACCCCGGGCGGACTGGCCACCGTGCTCAGGGACAACCCCAAGGAGTACCTGGCCTCCCAGTTCCCCGAGGATATCGAGATCTTCAAAGCCTACAAGGTCAACGGCTATGCCGAGCTGATGGACAAGAATCCGCCGCCCAATCCGCCCTGGTACCCGGCCTGGCAGATCGCCCCCACTGACGGCACCCCGGCCCAGTTGGCCTGGGCCAAGGCCGAGGAGACCTTCCTCAAGTACCTGCCCAAGGTCATCACGGCCAAGCCGGCCGACTTCGAGAAGACCTGGAAGGAGTATACCGACGCCCTGGCCAAGTGCAACCTGAAGGCCTACGAGGACTTCGTGCAGGCCGGGATCAATGACCGCATCAAGAAGTACGGCGTCAAGAAGTGACGCAAAGGGCCGGCGGGGCGCCATAGGCGCTCCCGCCGCCTGACGGCGCGCCCCGGGAATACACACCCCGCGGCGGCCCGGTGCAGCCCCTCCACCTCGGCCCCGAACCGGGCGGCCAGGTCCTC
>CAYYCP010000054.1:0-3773 GCA_964470375.1 uncultured Spirochaetales bacterium | reverse complement strand
GGGCCGGCGGGGCGCCATAGGCGCTCCCGCCGCCTGACGGCGCGCCGCGGAATTACAAAGCCCGCGGCGCGGCTTTCCATCCCCGCCCGCACGGAGCCCCGAATGCCCAATTCCATTCCGAACATGAGATTGAGCCCCTGGAAGCGCCTTCTCATGCAGCGTCAGCTGTTCTGGATGTCGGTGCCCATCGTCGCCTACGTCATCCTCTTCACCTATGTGCCCCTGGCCGGATGGGTGATCGCCTTTCAGAACTACAAGCCTTACAAGGCCTTCAATCAGCAGCAATGGGTCGGCCTGCAGTGGTTCAAGTTCCTCTTCTCGGATGACCAGTTCGTGAAGGTTATGCGCAACACTCTGGCCATGAGCACGATCAATCTGGTGCTTCACTTCACCTGTGCCATCGGCCTGGCCCTGATCCTGAACGAGGTCAAGAACCGCGGGATAAAGAAGGTAGTCCAAACCATCTCATACCTGCCGCACTTTTTGTCCTGGGTTATCGTTGCCAGCTTAGTGTCCAATATGCTGGCCTCGGACGGGATCTTCAACCAGATCCTTGTCAAGTTGGGCATAATCGAGCATCCGGTGGTATGGCTGGGGGCACCCAAGGCATTCTGGTGGATCATAGGGTTCTCCAACGTGTGGAAAGACGTGGGCTGGAACACCATCATCTACCTAGCCGCCATATCCGCCATAGACCCGGCCCTGTACGAGGCCGCCGAGATAGACGGCTGCGGGCGCCTGGGCAAGATGTGGCACATCACCCTGCCCGGCATCAAGCCGACCATCGTAGTCCTGCTCATCATGAACTTGGGCTGGATCATGGAGTCCGGCTTCGAAATCCAGTACCTCCTGCGCAACGGTATGAACCAGGATTACTCCTGGAGCATAGACGTATACGTGGTGAACTACGGCCTCAAGCTGGGCAACTACTCCCTGGCCACGGCCGGCGGCATCTTCAAGAGCGTCTGCAACATCACCATCCTCTTGGCCACCAATGCCATCATGAAGCGCCTGGGTGAGGAGAGACTGATATGAGGCTGAAACTCGGCGGGCGGCACTACCTCAGCCTCGGCAGTTTCATGGGCGAGGCGGTTTTCGAGCTGATCAAGGCCATCATCCTCATCGGGGTGGTTCTGGTGACCCTGTACCCCTTTTGGAATACCGTGGCCATCTCCTTCAACCAAGGCATTGACACCATCCGCGGCGGGATCTACCTCTGGCCGCGCATATGGACCTTCGCCAACTACAAGGCCATCTGGGTGACCGCCAAGATCCCCCAGGCCTTGTTCGTCTCGGTGGCCCGGGCCCTGGCCTCCACGGTCACCAACCTCTTCCTGACCACCATGCTGGCCTACGCCCTCTCGCGACGAGAGTATGTGCTGCGCAAGCCCCTGACCATCCTGGTGGTCTTCTCCATGTACGTCAACGCCGGCCTCTTCCCCAACTACTTCCTGATCAAGGCCCTGCACCTCAACGGCACTTTCTGGGTTTACGTCATCCCGACGATGATCAGCGCCTTCAACTTCATCGTCATCCGCACCTTCATCAAGACCATACCCGACAGCATCTTCGAGTCCGCCCGCATAGACGGGGTGGGCGACTTCAAGATATTCACCCTCTTCGTGCTGCCCCTCTCCAAGCCTGTGCTGGCCACAGTAGCCCTGTTCGTCTCGGTGGGAGCATGGAACGCCTGGTTCGACACAGTCCTGTACAACTCCAACAAGCCTCAACTCTTCACGCTTCAGTACCAGCTGATGGCTCTGCTCCAGTCGTCCATGAACCAGTCCAAGAGCGCGGCCGACATAGGCGCCAGCGGCATGGCCATGAATCAGTCCGCCAGCATGGTCACGCCCATCTCCATACGTTCGGCGATCGTTGTGGTGGCGGCCCTGCCCATCCTGATGGTCTATCCCCTGGTACAGAGATACTTCGTGGTGGGCATGAACGTCGGATCGGTCAAGGAATGAGTCCGGGTCCGGCCGAACCCGCGCACACGCTTTGAAGGCTGTCAATCCGGTCATCCCAGCCGACTTCCCCGACCCGGACCTGATCCGGGTCGGGGGCACCTACTACATGGCCAGCACCACAATGCACTTCTTCCCCGGGGCGGCCATCCTGGCATCGCGCGATCTAGTTGATTGGGGCCTGGTCGGGCATGCCGTCCTTGAACCGGAAGGCACGCCGGCGCGCCGACTGGAGAAGGGCGCCAGTGCCTACGGGCAGGGAATGTGGGCCCCCTGCCTGCGCCGCCATGAGGATGTCTTCTATCTCTGCCATGTGGCCAATGACACGCGCAAGACCTACCTCCTGCGAGCGGATGATCCCTCCGGACCGTGGAAGAAGGGGACTATCGAGGGCTTTTACCACGATCCATCCCTCCTCTTCGACGAGGACGGCCGCGTTTTTATCGTCTATGGCAACTCAACCATCTACATGACCGAGCTGGACGGGGAGCTGCGTGGTCCCAAGCCCGGCGGCCTGCATAGGGCTATAATCCAGGATCGGCCGGGCCGGCGCCTGGGCTACGAGGGTGCCCACGTATACAAGATCGGCGGACGCTATTACGTCTTCCTCATCCACTGGCTCGCGGACGGCAGCGGCCGCAGGACCCAGGCCTGTTTCCGCGCGGATTCCCCTGAGGGGGAGTTCATCGGGCGCGATATCCTGGACGACGACATGGGTTTCTTCAACATGGGCGTTGCCCAGGGCGGTATTGTCGACACTCCTGATGGCGACTGGTATGCCATGCTTTTCCAGGACCGCGGCGCCGCCGGCCGCATGCCCATTCTCCTCCCCCTCTCCTGGGAGGATGGCTTCCCCGTCCTGGGGAAGGAAGGCAAGGTGCCCGCCGAGTTCGAGCTGCGCGGTCCGCCGGCGAAGTGCGGCTTCGCGCCCATCGTCTCGAGCGATGATTTCCGCTACCAGCCCGGAGCCGACGGGAAAATCAGCCTCCAGCCGGCCTGGGAATGGAACCACGAGCCGCGCCCGGGGCTCTGGGCCGTGGACGGCCGGCGCGGGGAGCTCATCCTGAGCTCCGGGAGCATTTCGGAGAATGTGAGCCGCGCCCCGAACACCCTGACCCAGAGGGCCCTCTGGCCCGCCTGCTCGGCAAGCGTCCGCGTGGACGGCGCTGGCCTTAGGGAGGGCGATTGCGCCGGGATCTGCGCCCTCCAGGGGCGCTACGGCCTGGTAGGTCTGGAGCGCCGCGGGGGCCACCTCTGCATCGTGATGAGGACGAATCCTGGCGAAGCGATCATGGAAATGGGCCGGACCATGGACCTGGGGCCGGGGGTGGAGGAGGCGCGCCTGCCCTCCCAGGACTCAAGCGCCGAGCTCATGGTCAAGCTGGACTTCAGGGACATGCACGACCAGGCCCGATTCTTCTTCAAGCGCGGCGAGGAATGGACGCCCATCGGCCCCGTCCACAAGCTGAGCTTCGGCCTGGATCACTTTACAGGCTGCCGCTTCGGCCTCTTCCTCTACTCCACCCAGGAGATCGGAGGCTGGGCGCGCTTCAGCGAATTCCGCTACGGGGCGTAGGCCGGCCAGCGGGGAGCCAGGATCATCCGGCCATCCTTGTCTATGAAGCCCACCTTGCCGTCCACCTCCACGGCGGCCAAGCCCTCAGAGAAGAAATAGCAAGCCGGTATGCCTGAGAGCCTTGGCTCGGCGACGCGAGGGGCGTTCGCTGAACTGATGTCCTTCTTGTTCCGGCTTATCGTAATCGTCAATTCTCCCCAGGGTGATACGCACCGGTCAAAGCTGAAAAACGG
>CAYYCP010000053.1:0-24010 GCA_964470375.1 uncultured Spirochaetales bacterium | reverse complement strand
AGAGCTGGGGGCTCTGGGGCAGGGCGTAGAATTTGCCGGCGTAGAGGCGCGAGGGCACCAGGTAGTCCCGGGCGCCCTCGGGCGTGGACCTGATGAGGGTGGGGGTCTCGATCTCGTAGAAGCCCTGGCCGATGAGGAATTCCCGCACCGCAAAGGCGACCTCGTGGCGGAGGCGGATGCGGCGCTGCATGCCCTCGCTGCGGAGGTCCAGGTAGCGGTAGGTCAGGCGCAGTTCTTCCTTGGCATCCCCGGCGGCGTCGATTTGGAAGGGCAGAGGTTCGCAGGCGTTGAGCACAAGGATGCGCGATGCCACAACCTCGATCTCGCCTGTAGGCATGTCGGGATTCACCATATCCGAAGGGCGGGCTCTGACCTTGCCCTCGACTGCCACGCAGTACTCGCTCTTGAGGCCTTCCGCGGTGGCCTTCAGTTCAGCCGGGGCGTCCGCGTCCACCACCACCTGGACCAGGCCGTAGCGGTCGCGCAGGTTGATGAAGGCGATGCCGCCATGGTCCCGCTTGCGGTTGACCCAGCCGTTCAGGATGACGCCGCGGCCGGCGTCGGACGCGCGGAGCTCTCCGCAGGTCACGGTACGCTTCATGCTTTCCATGGCCGGCATTATACCGGAGGCCGCGAAATCTGGATAAGGGGGATGGCGGGGCAGGCCGAAGGCGTGGCGGCGGCAAACAAAGGTAAAAAAAGCCGCCCCCCGCGGGGCGGCTTAATCGGCGGCAGGCGCGTAGGCGCCGGCCGTAGATCAATCCTGGGAGGCCTTGCTGGCCTTCTTGGCTTTTTTCTCGGCCCGCTTTTCCTTGAGGGACTTTTGGGCCTTCTTCTTTTCCTCGTTCTTGGGCTTGTCCTGGGATTTCACGGCGTCCTCCTCAGTTTTCGCGGCCGTGGCCGCGTCCTCGACTCAATGTATCCTATCGGGCCCGGCCGCGCAAGCGCGTTTTTTTCGCGCGGCGGCGGACCCGTTCGAGCGGCGTTGGCCGACGGATCAGGCGGGCTGGAACCCAGAGGCGGCCGGGGCCGCCACCAGTATCTCCCGCATCAAGGCCGCAGCGGCTTCCTGGTCTTGGGCCCGAATGGCCGAGGCCAGATCCGGGTGGAGGCTGAAGCCGTGGGCGATGCGGCTCCTCTCCTCGTAGTGCTTGCGCAGTATGGCCAGGTTGAGCTTACGGAAGGAATTGAAAAGCATCGGATAGACTTCATTCCCTGAAGCCAAGGCCACTGCCAGATGGAAGCGGAAGTCCAGATCAGCGGCGCTCTCAGGGTGCAGGGGTGATTCCCCCTCGCGAACCGACTCCACCAGCTCGGCTTCCTCCTTGAGGAGGGAGTCCAGGTACTCCAGGTCGGCCTGACTGCGCCGCTGGGCTGCCTTGCGTGCCGCCTCCAGTTCGAAGTGCAGGCGGAATTCAAGGAGGGACTCGTGCATGCGCTCGCTCAGCCGGCCCTCGGTGAAGGTGAAGAGGGAGGCCAGGCTGTCCAGGGAGCCAAGGCGGCGGAAGTCATTGACGAAGGTGCCGCGGCGCGGCGAGATAGTCACGAAGCCTTTGCCGGCAAGCTCCAACAGACCCTCGTGGATGACGGGACGCGAGAGGCGGTAGTCTTTGGCCAGGTCGCGCTCGGCCGGGATCCTGTCCCCCGGTTTATATCGGCCGGAGAGTATCAGGGATTCGAAGCCGCGGATAAAGGAACGCTTGGCCCTTCCCTCCTGGGCCCTTTCCTTTTTTTCGGCGGTGGAGCTGGTTTCCTCTTCGTTTGGCATTACCAGGACCTCCTGCTAGGTGAAAATACTAGGGGCGGGGCTCTGGGGTCAAGTGAGGCGGGTTTCCCGACCTTCTTTGGAGGTCTGTCCCTTTGGGCCCCCTTTGGGGAGTTCTCTAGGAGTCCCCCTCGGGGATCCCGGGATGTCTCTCGAGGGCCTGCAAATAGCTGTCCTGTATAGGCATGCCTGGAGCATACATGCCCAGGCGACGCTCGGGGCGGAGATCGCCATGGAAGTCAGAGCCGGCGGTGACGCGGAAGCCCAGATCCCTGGCCATGGCCTCAAGACGGACACATTCGCTGCGGCGGGCCGTGGGATGCCAGGCCTCGATCCCGTCCAGGCCTATCTCCTTCCAGGCTGGGAAGAGCTCTTTCAGGTGCTTCCACGAGACGAAAAGGGACATAGGATGGGCGACGATGGCCAGACCGCCGGAAGCATGGATCAGTTCGACCGCCTCTTCAAGCTGGATAGCCGCCTTGGGCCTATAGAAGGGGCGCCCCTTGCCGATGAAGCGGTCGAAGGCCTGCTGGCGCGTGCGTATGATGCGCTTGCTGGCTAAAAGCGCGGCTATGTGGGGCCGGCCGATCATAGCCGATCCGGCTTGCGCGAGCAACTCATCATAACTGACCGGATAGCCCGCCGCGGCCAGCTCGTCCAGGATGGCGCGGTTGCGCTCCTCCCGCTTGAGGGCCAGGCCGTCCAGGGCCTTCTCCAGCTCGGGGACGCTCTCGGGGAGATCCAAGCCGAGGAGGTGGAATTCCCCGGGGCTGAAATCGACTTCGATTTCCACGCCTCGCACAAGGCGCAGGCCTAGGGCGGCGGCCTCTGCGGCGGCCTCGGGAATACCGGCCAGGGTATCGTGATCGGTGAGGGCGATGGCGGAGAGGCCCCGTTCGGCCGCCAGGGCCATCAGACGGCTGGGCGCGAGACTACCGTCCGAGGCGCTCGAGTGGGTGTGAAGGTCAATCAACCATCGTTCCCGATGGCCTCCACCGGGCAGGCAGACATGGCGGATTCAGCGGCTGAGGTCTCGGTGTCCCCGGCCGGCTGCTTGGCCACTACGGCCAGGCCGTCTCGCATGGCGAAGACCTGAGGAGCCTCGCCTACGCAAGCCTCACACCCTATGCAGGTGTCGTCCACGTACCAGGGGCCGGGAGCATTGCCCTGCCCGCGCCTTTCCTTGTCAGCCATGGGCTCCTCCTTGATCTATACGATGATAACGCCTTTTCCAGCCCTGAGGAAGCGCGTCCGGGGCTCAGGTCCCCTTGTCCCCGGCCGGGGGCCGGGGGGCATCCTCATGGCTCCTGCGGGATTCCAGGGCCGAGAGGAGGAGGAGGCCGGCCGAGGCGCTGGCTGCGACGATGGCCGAGACGATCCAGACCCAGGCCATCCCAGCGGATTGGATGATACGCCCGCCCACCGGCGAGGAAAGGGCCCAACCAGCGCCGCCTATGAAGGGCAGGACGGCGGCGAAGCGTCCCCGGTGGGACATGGGGGTGTGGTTGGCTACGTAGACCTGGGCGTTGGTGGCGTCGATGATCTCGCCCAGGGTCCACAGGACCGCCGAGAGGTAGAAAAGCCAGGGCGCCCCGCTGAAGGCCAGCATACCGAAGCCGACCATGTAGAGGCAGCCCGCTAGGGCCACGTTGTGGGCAGGCTTGAAACGCTTCAGGAGGGCCACGAGGGGAGCGTTGAGGAGGACGACCATGACGGCGTTGAGGGTCATCAGCGAGCCGTAGACGGCCGGCCCGGACCTTTCTCCCAGAGCCTGGACCGCCTTGAGGGGCAGGGAGAAGCGGTGCTGGGAGTAGACGAAACCCAGGCAGGAGTTCATAGCCACGAAGGCGATCAGGAAGGGGCGCGTCCGCAGAGCCGATAGGAGGCCGCCCTGCACGGCCTTGTCGCTGGAATTGGAGACAAGGCTGGCCGCGATGGCTTCGCGCCCGGGTTTTGTCTCCGGGACCAGGAGGCCTACCAAAGCCAGGGCCGCCAAGGCCGCCAGGGCATTGCCCCAGAAGAGCCAGTCGGGGGCCGAGCGGAAGAGGTAGCCCGCCACCAGGGGCCCCACGGCGAAGCCCAGATTGTGCCCTAGGTAGATCAGGGAGAAGGCCGCCTGACGATTCTCCGGGGTGGTGATATCGGTTTGCATGGCCCCGCGTGCGGGATCGGCGAAGCCGTCGAAGAGGACCGAAAGGAGGATCAGTACAGGTACGGCCTTGGCTAAGGCTGGGAAGCCGCAGGGGACGAACATGAGGGAGGACAGGGCCTGGGCAAGGAGCATCAGGCGCTTGCGCCCGAAACGATCCGCCAGCTTTCCCCCGATGATGGCCCCGGGCAGGTAGGATATCGATACCAAGAACATGAAGTCGCCGGCTTGGCGCTCGGACATGCCCAGCTTGGAGTTCAAGTAGAGGGCCAGGAAGGGGAAAACGAACATGCCCGCGCCGTTGATGACTGTGGCCGCGAAAATGGCGTAGACCGATCGCGGCAGGCCGCGGTAGAGCCTGAGGGCCTCACGCAGGGCGGGGAACGGGGTGTCGTGAAGCATGCAATTCCCTCAGCGCTCGCCGTAGACCCGCACCGGAACGCGGCCCTGGGTGGCCTCGCGGACGCGTTGGGCGATTTCCATGAGAAAGCGTTCAGGCAGGGGCGATGTCCGGCCGTGAGGAGAGGGGCGGGCCTGGGTATAGAGTTGGACCGCGGCCAGGTCGGCGCCGTTTTCCAGGAGCTGCTCCAGACGGGAGGCATAGGCGGCCATCTCGCCGCCCTCGGGAGGCTGGCCGTCCAGGGCGCAGACCATGGTCTGGATGATCAGGGGATGCATAGCAGCGTAGCGCTCTATTCCGGACACTATCTCGTCCAAGCTATAGCGGCTGCGGGACATGGCCTTGAACCACTGTTCCGTTCCAGCGTCCAGCTTAGCCCACACATCAAGGGGCAGTTTACGGGCGAAACGGTCCAGGACGTCCAGGACCGGCGATGAGAGGAAGCCCGTGGAGTTGGTGATGAGGGTCAGGCCGGCCTCAGGGCAGTAGCGCCCGCGGGCGGCCGCCATGGCGTAGAGGGCCGGTTCCAGGTGAGGAGATAGGCAGGGCTCGCCTGATCCGGAGAGGCAAATGTCGCGCACCGGGGTGCCGGGGAATTCGCTGTCGTGCCGCTGTCCGAAGAAGGCCGCCAGCTCCCTCTCCAGGGCAGATACGCTGAAGTCCTCTCCGGGAGGGTAGGGGAAGACCTCGCAGTAGGGGCAGTCGAACGAGCATTTTTTGCCCTTGGGGAAGAGATTCACCCCCAGAGAGAGTCCGCCGGCGCGGCGCGAATACGCCGCGTAGAGGATGTGCGCGCCGCCTCCTGCGGCCTCCGCGTCTTCCGCTCCGGGATAGGGCATGGGCATGCCAGAATCATAAGCCCCGCTTCGCGCGGGGCGCAAGGCCCGGCTTGGGGCGCCTTCCCCAGTAGAGGATCCCCAGGGTCAGGCTGAGGAAGACGGCCATGGGAAGGCCCTGTCCGCGCGAGCGTCCGGCTGCCAGGCCGAAGCCCAGGGCCGAGACGCGTATGGCCAGGAGGCCGCCTCCCAGGAGGGCGAGGGGTAGGGGGCTGCCCTCTAGAACGCTCGCCAGGATAGCCAGGGAGAAAACGAGCTGTTCCCCTATCCAAACGCCCCATGCGATGGCGCCCATGCCGGTCATGATAATCCACGGGCGCTGAACGGGGCTAGCCGACGGCGGAGCAATTTCACGGCGGCCCTTCCAATGTCGCCTGGGAGGCATATACTACATACGGGGCGGGATTTCCCACTGGCTCGGGGAGGCGATAATAATGGAAGAAAAAGACCGATGCGCGGGTAACGTCCTCATCGTGGATGACATGCCCGACAATCTCGTCTACCTTGCGGGCATCCTGGCCGAGCGGGGTCTCCAGTCGCGCCTGGCATCCTCAGGGAAAATAGCCCTCGAGAGCGCCCTCCTGGCGCCCCCTGACATCATCCTCCTCGACATCGGCATGCCCGAAATGGACGGCTTCGAGGTGTGCGACCGCCTAAAAGCCGCACCCGCCCTGGCCTCTGTGCCGGTTCTCTTCCTGACCGCCAAGAATGATCCGCAGGCCGTAGTGGAAGCCTTTGCCCGCGGTGCCGCCGATTTCGTCTCTAAGCCCTTCCATCGGGAGGAGCTGATCGCGCGCGTGGAGGCCCATATCAAGATAAAGCGCCTGCAGGAAGAGCTGGCCGCGCGCAACCGCTGCCTGGAATCCCTCGTCAGCGCCAAGGCGGCCGAGATCCAGGAATCCCAGATGGCCACGATCAAGGTCCTGGCATCGCAGGCCGAGTTTCGCGACAACGAGACCGGACGGCATATCCGGCGGGTCCAGGAATTCTGCCGCGTACTGGCCTCCAGCCTGGCTAATTCGGGGGCCGCTCCGGAGGCGGACCGCGATTTCGTCGATACCATCTATTATTCATCGATCCTGCACGACATAGGCAAGGTGGGCATCCCCGACACCATCCTCCTCAAGCCCGGTCCCCTGGACGAGGCCGAGGCGGCCATCATGCGCCGGCATACCCTGATAGGCGCCGAGAACATGGAGGAGGCCAGGCGCAGTTACCCCAATAACGCCTTCATTAACATGGGAATCGAAATTGCCCTCTGCCACCACGAGCGTTGGGACGGCGGTGGCTACCCACGCGGCATCAGCGGCCGGGACATCCCCCTGTCAGCGCGCATCATGAATCTGGCCGACCAGTACGATGCCCTGCGCTCAAGCCGCCCTTATAAGGCGGAGATGGATCATCGAGGCGTCCTGGACGTCATCATGAAGGGGGATGGCCGTACCGAACCTAGCCACTTCGACCCTATGGTTCTGGAGGCCTTCGCCCGCAGCCACGAGGAAATGGCCGATATTTACGACTCATTGGCCGATCCGGCCTGAATCTACGCAAGCCTCAGAGGATGAAGGGGATGAAGGCCTTGCGGGACGCGGGGTAGGCCTGGCCGAATTCCCGTCGGTACCATTGTAGGTTTTTCAAAGCCCGCGGCAGGAGGTTGGCCAGCGTGAAGGCGGCAAAGGCCCAGCCGGCCGGGTTGCCTGCCAGAAGGGCCCAGCCCATCCATTCAATGCATTCGCCCAAGTAGTTGGGGCTGGCCACCAGGCGGTGCAGGCCGCGCTGGGGGATGGCATAGCCCATTCGGCCTCCGCGCCTAAGCTCGCGCAGAACCCTGTCGGAATCCAGGTTGATGCCGTAGCCCGCCACGAAGACAGCTACTCCGGTGATGAAGGCGGATGTCCCGGCCAGCCCCGCCGCGCCCGGGCGGAAGAGCCACCATGCGTTAAGGTAGGCGTTGAGAAGGTTGAAGGCAAAGCCCATGCCGAGCACGGCCAGGGGCATGGGCCGCGATGAGCGCAGGAGGAAGGGGTAGATGAGGTCGCGCTGGATGTAATGAGCCTCCCAGACCGCCAGGGCGGCCCAGGCCCAGGTTGAGCCCCAAGCCCGGCCGGATATAAAGAGGATAGGCGGGACGGCCAGGGAGGGAAGCTCCATCAGGAACCAACCCCAGCTGGCCGGGAGTACCGGACCCCAGCCCGAACGCGCGAAACGCCCGTAGGGGGCTGAGAGGAAGAGCAGGGCTGCCATGATGGGGGCCGCAGCCGCCAACTCGGCGATGGCCAAGGCTCTTGCCAGGGGGGGCGGTATGAACATGGCCGGTAGTGTAGCCGCGTCAAGGCCACAGGGCAAGGCCGCCGCGCTCCGTTGATGCCGCGGGCCTGGGCATGCCATACTTCCCTCTAAGGAGGCGGGCATGGGCAAGGTTAGCGTCTTCGTCGACGGGCAGGAGGGCACCACCGGCCTGGAGATCCGCGAGCGGCTGGAGAAGCGTGACGATATCGATCTCGTCAGCATCGATCCGGCCCTGAGGAAGGATCCTCGCGAGCGCGCGCGCCTGATCGCCTCGGTCCAGGCCTGCTTCATCTGCCTGCCCGACGAGGCCGCCCGCGAGTCAGCGGCCCTGGCCCAGGGCTCCCGGGCGCGCCTCATAGACGGCAGCGTGGCCCACCGCGTCGCGCCCGGCTGGACCTACGGCCTGCCCGAGCTGGCCCCCGGCCAGCGCCAGCGCATCGCCTCGGCGGACAGGGTGTCGGTGCCCGGCTGCCACGCCACCGCCTTCGCCCTGGCCGCGGCGCCCCTGGTGCGCCTGGGCGTAGCCGCGCCCGACTATCCCTTCAGCGCCCTCTCCCTCACCGGCTATTCGGGGGGCGGACGCAAGCTCATCGCCGAGTACGAGGACCCTGCCGCGGACATCGATTTCCTCAAGGCGCCCCTGCCATACGCCCTGGGCCTTGACCACAAGCACCTGCCGGAGATGAAAGCCCATTCCGGGCTGGCGCGCGAACCGATTTTCACCCCGGTCCTGGGCCGCTACTATCGGGGCATGGTCGTCTTCCTGCCCATCCATCCGGCTCTGTTGAAGAAACCGATGGGTGCCCGGGAGCTCACCGGCCTTTACCGGGAGGTATACGCCGGGGAGCCCTTCGTGCGCGTGCTGGAGGCCGACGATCCCAGTCTCCTTAAGTCGGGCCGCTTGGATCCCCAGGGTTGCAATGGCAGCAACCGCGCTGATATCGCCGTTTTCGGCGGCCAAGAGCGGGCCGTGGTCTGCGTGCGCATCGACAATCTGGGCAAGGGCGCCTCCGGCGCGGCGGTCCAGTGCTTCAACCTGATGTTCGGCTTCCCGGAGACGACAGGCCTATAGACGGCGGCTCGCAACTTGGCGCTTAGCAGCCGCCCTCTCAGCCCTCCACCTGGATGATCATGCCGTTGGCCTGGACCATGCCCACCCAGGCCAGGAAGTCCTCCTCGGCCAGGGGATGGGAAAAGATGTAACCCTGCACCCCGCAACCCAGGGAATGTAGGCGCTCCAGCTGATCGAGGCGCTCGACTCCCTCGGCGATCAGGCCGATGCCCAGGTGCTCGGCGATGGATGCCAGCGAATCGACGATGGCCTGGTCGCGCTTGCTCTCCGGATAGTGGCGGATGAAGCTGCGGTCGATCTTGATCTCGTCTATGGGGAAGCGGTGCAGATGGCTCATGGATGAGTAGCCTGTGCCGAAGTCGTCCACCGAGATGCGGAAGCCCATGTCCTTAAAGCGCTCGATGGAGCCCAGCGCTGACACCGGATCCTCGAACAAGCTTGTTTCGGTTATTTCCAGCACGATCCGCCGAGGGTCAAGGCCCTCTGCCTCTATCAGGCGCTCCAGGACCCCAGCCACCTCGGCGCTGTGGAACTGGCGCGGCGAAAGGTTCACGGAGATGTCCAGGGCGTCCAATCCGGCCAGGCGCCAGGCGGCCATCTTTTTAGCGGTCTGGAAGAGCAGCCATTTGCCCAGGGGGACTATCAGCCCGGTCTCCTCGGCTATGCCTATGAATTTGCTTGGTGGCAATAAGCCGCGGCTGGGGTGCCTCCAGCGGATGAGGGCCTCCGCCCCGATGGAGGCCGCCTCTATGCGCGGACCGTCTAGGCGCTTGATGACGACCTTGGGCTGGAAATAGATGGCGAACTGGGAACCTGCGGACCCTGAGATCGGTTCCTGGATGGCCTTGACGATGGCGTTCTGGAGCTGCATCCGCTCGATAGCGCAGGCCTCCAGGCGTTCCTCGAAAAGCGTCCAGGGGCGTTTGCCCTCGGCGGATGCCCCCAGGGCTATGTCGGCGCGGTGGAGGAGCTGGCCCTTCTCGCGCCCATGCTCGGGGTAGAGGGAAATACCGACCGTACAGCCGATGCTCAAGTTGAAGCCCGAGAAGATGTGCGGCTCCTGTTGGCGGCGCAAGCAGGCTCGCAGGCGCTCCTCCAGCTCCTCTCGGCTTCTGTAGCGCATGACCGCGATGAATTCGTTCTCCCGCGTGTGGAAGAGGAGCCCCTCCGGCCCAAGACTCTCGCGCGTGCGCGTGGCGGCCTGGTATAGGATCCACTCAGAGACCGAGCTCTTGAAGGTGCGTTTGACCGCCTCGAAGGTGGCTCCCAGCTGTATGATGGCCACAGCCGCGCGTGCCTGCGGTTCCGCCTCAAGGGCGGCCAGCATGTCGCGCAGCTCGATATCCATCTGATAGTGGGTGGGCAGGCCGGTGACCGGATGGATGGAGAGGCGGTTTTCCATCTCCGCGCGTCTCTGGCTCTGGAATTCCAATTCCGCCTTGAGCTCGCCGAATTCCTGGCGCAGGGCCTTGTTCTCGCGGTCGAGACTGCGTATGAGCTCTTCGCGATCCGGGCTGTCCAGCTTGGTTGTATCTGCATCTAGGTCGCGCATCGCTATGAGTATACGGGAAGCCGGTCTTTTTGTAAAACGTTTTATTCCATCTTGTCAGGATAAGAAATTAAGAGGCGCACGATAATCGATGCAGCCAGGTGACCGGCGGTCTGTGGAACGAAGGGCAGGCTGCCCTGGATCATGCGTGGACGGCCCTTAGAGGGGGGGACGGCTTCATCCGGAGCTGAATGGGCGGCCGGGATCGGCGGAACAGGTTTTTCATCGGACCAGACGGCCTCGAAGTCGAGGGAGCAACCTAGGCGCCTGAGGCGGTTGCGCAGCTCCCTCGCCAAGGGACAGCCGGAGCTCTCCGAGAGTCTCCCACGTTTTACCCTCTCAGGGGCGATGCGGCCGCCCATGCCCTGAACGGATACGAAGGGCTTGCCCGAATCCAAGAGGGCCTTGACCAGCATGACCTTGGGGTTGAGCGAGTCTATGGCGTCCACGGCCGCGTCCATGCCGGCAGGCAGGCTGGCGGCCGCATCATTCCCGCTGATGAAGCCGCCGACACAGGACACCTCAGCCTGAGGATTGATGTCCAGGGCGGCCCGCTTTAAGGCCTCGGCCTTGGAAAGGCCCAGGCAGGAGCGGAAGCCATAGGCCAGGCGGTTCAGGTTGCTCTCATCCACCGTATCGAAATCGAAGACTAGGATGGAGCCTACGCCGGATCGAACCAAGTCAAGGGCACAGGCTCCGCCCACCCCTCCAAGCCCGTAGACTGCAACGCGCGCGCGGCTCAGGCGGGCCAGCCCCGCTTCGCCCAGGATGATGCGGTTGCGATCATTGAAGCTCACGCGGGTCTCCCGTAGGCGCGACGGAAGTTTGCCTCCAAGGCCTCCTCCATGGCAGCGGCCTCCATCCCGCGCAGTCCGGCCATGGTCTCCACGATGAGGGGCAGGTCGGCCGGGAGGCAGGGCCCATGGGGGCCGGCGGCGCGCCGGCTGGGCGGGGGGGCTTGATAAGGCGCGTCGGTCTCCGAGAGGAGACGTTCCAGGGGCAGGCGGGCGCAGGAATCCAGCGAACGCCTCCGCCCGCGCATGATGTCCGCGCCGAGGGAGAAATAGGCATCCACACCGCGCTTGAGAATGGCCAGGCCCTCCTCGGCCGAGCCAGGCCAGGCGTGGAAGATGACAGCCTTGAGGCGCTTGAGGCGGGTGAATAGGGCGAAAACCCTGTCCATGGCCTTGCGGGAGTGGAAGACGAGGGGCAAGCCCCGGCGCTCGGCCAACCCAAGCTGGAAGTCTAGGACCTTCTCCTGCTCCGCCGCGTGCGCGGCGTATTCCGGGGTGAAGAGGTCGTAGCCGCATTCGCCCAGGGCGTCAAGACGTCCACGGGTCGCCAGATCTTCCAGAACCTGAAGGCCTGAGGCGTCCGGATCCTGTGGGTGGACGCCGAAGCTCGTCAGGAGTGGCAGGCCGGCGGCACGCAGGCTTTCAGTATGCTCGATTTCGCGGAGGCTATGACAACTCGCCATGCCCAGGACGCCCAGGCTCCGGTAGGCGGCTTCCCAGTCAGGGACGATTTCAGCGAGGTCCAGGGCGTGGAAATGGGCATCAGTCAGCACAGCCTCATTGTATGGTTCCGCCCCGGCAGGGTAAAGCCGCCAGGCGCAGGATGATGGGCAAGTGGTCCGAACACCCGGGTCCCCCGGGGGCCCATGCCAGCGGGAAGCCTTTCTGATCCAAGAGACCCTCCAGGCGCGGGGCCGGGAAGGCAAGATACTCGAGGCCCCGCCCGTCCAGGAGACTCCCGTCCATCAGGAATGCGTCGATGCGTTCCCACCTCCCGCGGAATGCGTAGGAACCGGCCAAGTGATTCCCGGGCATGAGCCAGGGCGAGCATAGGACGATGGAGAGGGGACCCGGATCGGCCAGGGCTACCTTTCCCCCGCTCACTAAGATGGGCGAAGGGTAGCGGCCTTTCCCGTCCGCCAGGGAGAGGGCGGTGCGGAAATCGGGCGGCTCGGCGGCCCAGGCCGCGGGGTCTTCGTTAAAGTCCCCGCAGGCTAGGAGGGCCGCTTCGGGGCGCTCGCGGCGACGTTCGGCCATGACTGCCCTGAGGGCCTCAGCCTGGGCTAGGCGCCCGGCCTCGCTGGCGGCCGCTCCCTCGCGCTTGGACTTCCAGTGATTGACGAAGAGGATGAGCGGCCCAGCCTCGGACTCAAGCTCCAGTTCCAGGATCGGACGCAGATCGGCCTCGCCGGAGGCGGCGGCGTGGGTCCGCGCCGTGGCCAGCGGCAGGCGGGTGATGGCGCCCAGGCTGATGGCCGAACCGGGCAGCTCGGCGGCTACTGCCCGATAGGCCGGTGAGGGCATGAGGGCGGCCAGGTCACGGGCTACTTCCAGGTTCTCTATCTCCAGGAGGGCGATCACGTCTGGAAGACCCCCCTCCAGGGCACCTCGCGAAGCCGATTGGATGGTCCGCCTGAGGCCCTCCAGGCGCTGGCGGTAGAGGGCATCGCTCCAATCCCCCCGGGCAACGCTGAATTCCGGGTATTCGGCGCCGCTGTCACGCCCGTCGAAGAGATTGTGCACGTTGTATGACATTATCGAGACTTCGCCGCGGCCCATCCGGGCGCAGCCCGCCAAGCAGACCGCCTGGATGGCGGCGGCGAACAGGACGGCTGCCGCGGCTGAACGATTCTCCATTCCCATGCCTTCCTCCGGCGCGGTCGACGCCGGCTTCCCGGCGCGGGCCGCGCTAGAGCAGGCTCAGGATGAAATCGCGCTCCGCTTCAGCGGATTCGGCCACCGGGCTGAAGTCCTCCCCGGTGATGGCCCTGAAGGCAGCCATATAGCGCTCGGCCGTTTCCACGCGCACCTCGTCGGTGATGGTCGGGGGCTGGCCGTCGCCCATGAAGCCGCGTTCCATGAGCCAGCGCCGGAAGGCCTCCTTATCCAGTTCGCGCTGCTGCTGACCGCTCTCGAAGAGCTCGAGGTAGGAGGCCGAGTGCCAGTAGCGGCTGGAGTCGGGGGTGTGGATCTCGTCGCACAGCATGAGCCCGCCCTGGCACAGGCCGAATTCGTACTTGGTGTCCACCAGGATGAGCCCGTTGCGCTCGGCTATCTCCTGGCCGCGGGCAAACACCGCCCTGGCGGCCTCCTCGACCCGGCGCCAAAGCGCCTCCTCCACAAGCCCGCGCTCTACCACCTCGGCCGAGGAGATGGGCATGTCGTGACCGGAACTCTCCTTGGTGGTCGGGGTGATGAGGGGCGAGGGGAAGCGCTCGTTCATGCGCATGCCCGGGGGCAGTCGTATGCCCGAAACCGGCTTGCCGGCGGAGTAGTCGCGCCAGGCCGAGCCGGTCAGGTAGCCACGCACCACCACCTCGATCGGGAACATCTCGGCCTTGCGGACCATGACCGCCCGGCCCGAGCGAGCGCTCAGGGGCAGACCCAGTTCAGCGTCCGGGATGATGTGGTTGGGGACGATGTCGCGGGTCGCCTCGAACCAGAAGTTCGAGATGCGTGTCAGGATTTCCCCCTTGAAGGGGATGGTCGAGAGGACCCGGTCGAAGGCGCTGATGCGGTCAGAGGCCGCGATCAGGAGGCGATCACCCAGGTCGACCACATCGCGGACCTTGCCGTGGTAGAGGCGCCGGCTGCGGACGTCCTTCTCATCAATGCCCGGGAAGGTTTTCCCGAGGGCGGCGACGATATCCTGGCGCCTCATACCCCGAGCTCCGATCGGTTGCGCAGAACCCGCGAGATCAAGCCGTAGGACACGGCCTCCTCGGCGCTCATCCAATAGTCCCGGTCTGTGTCCTTGACTACGCGTTGGTAGTCCTGGCCGGTCTCCTGGGCGTACAGACGGTTGATGCGTTCCTTTATTTTCTCGATCTCGCGAGCATGGATCTCGATCTCGCTGGCATTGCCGCGCATACCCGAGAGGGGCTGGTGGATCAGGTAGTGGCTGTTGGGCAGCCCCAGGCGGCGCTCCTTGGGGGCGGCCAGAGCGATAATGCTGGCGGCACTGGCTACCAAGCCCATGCCGATGGTCCACACCGGGGCGGCGATGAACCTGAGCATGTCGAAGACGGCGAAGCCGGCGTCCGCGTCTCCCCCCGGAGAATCGATGAAGACCTTGACGGGCTCCTCGCCCATGGCCTCCAGGAGGAGGAGTTGGCGCACTACTTTCTCGGCCAGATCCTTGTCTATCTCCCCGGACACCAGTACGGTGCGTGTCTTGAGGAACTTTTCCATGAAGGGATCCTGCCCCTGCTCCGGCCGTTTGGCCCCGGCCCCTTCTTCGCCCTCTTCCTCCAGGGCGAAGGGCCACCTGCTCTGCTTCATGGCCTCGATAATACGGTTTCAGGGGCGTCCTTGGCAAGGACTTCCCGACCTCAGGACGTCCCTACGCTTCTTTTCCCTTGCCGGAGCGTGGAAAGCGCGATACTGTATCGGCATGAAGAAGCTTGGACGACCCTGGCCCGCAGCCGCCTGCCTGGTTCTCATACTGGCCGTTCCGGCCATGGCCCAGGATAGGCTCGGGGCCATACCGGCAGGCTTCTACGATCATGCCCCGGCCCGGTTACGCTACCAGGCGGCCGTGATCTCGGCCCAGCCCAAGACGGCCCTGGCCTTCCAGGACGCCCGGGCCGACATATCGGGCAAGGTTACTTACGTATCGGTGCGCAAGGGGCAGACCGACTTCGAGGTGCGTTTCGCCTCCGACCCCGATATATCCTCCGCCGGGGACATGGTCTTCCGCCGCAGCCTGGAACGCGGGACCATCATGGATATCCGTCTGGAGCTCGATCCCGGCATCGGCTCCTACCTCCTCCTTAAGCCCCAGGTCAATGACCGCACCCTCCTCTCCCTCTACGTGGACGGCCGAGCCGCGGTATCCGGCATAATCCTCAAGAGCTCCATTTTTTACCTTTATACAGCCGATGTATCTAAAATCGCCCGGCTGGCCGGCGACGCCGTGCCCTGGGACCTGGCCTTCAGCGCCATCCTGGATGGCCAGCCCGCCGTGGGCGGAGCAGACTGAGGCATCTCAGTCCGAGCAGGGACTACTCTCTGTCGATCCGATGGATGGTCTTCATCGAAGCCGGATAGAAGGGGATGGGAGCGGGTGGCGGGCTGGGCTCAACCGCGCTGAGCGGCCGCCTCGCGCCGGGACTTCTCAATTTTCTGCATCTTGCGATAATACTCGGTCTGCTTCTGGATCTCGGTCACGTCGGTCACCACCACCTTGTTCTCGGTGATCTGGACCTTCTTGTTTTCCAGCACCTTCCGCAGGACGAGGTTCCCCTCAGCCACCGGCAGGCCCACCATGTTGATGAGTTCCTTGGGGCCGAAGTCGAAGCTGTAGGAGGCGCCAGGCTTCATGGGCACGCGGTTCTTCTCCAACTGGATGGCCAGAGCGTCATACATGCGGCCGACCGGATCGGTGATCAGGGTGTTAGCCAGCTGTTTGTATATGAACCAGATGCGTTCGGCCAGGAGTTGGGTCAGGCGTGTCACGATCTGCGGTTGGGTCTGGACCATGCGCTCGAAGTTAGCCTTGTTGACCGCCAGGAGGTAGGCGTCCTCATGGGCTATGGCCGAGGCCGATCTGGGGCGGTCCTCCAGGAGACTCATCTCCCCGAAGATATCGCCCTGTTTGAGGACGGCCAGTAGGACCTCGTTGTTGTCCACGATCTTGGATATCTTCACCGAGCCCTTCTGTATGATGTAGAGCTCCTGGCCGGGCTGGCTCTCGGAGAAGATCATGGTGGACTTGGGATAGAAGCGATTGAATTCCTCGTTGGAACCGTCAAGGTAGACGGCCTTGGAGTAGGGTTTGATCTTGACCAGGCGCTCGCGGGCCAATTTGGCGTCCGGCCCGTCGGTGCAGTACTTCAGGTACTGGTAGTAGGCGTAGTAGGCCAGGTTGTACTGGTTCTGGCGGGCGTAGTATTCCCCCACCTTGAAGAGGTGCGAGGGATCCTCCATAGCCGTGTTTTTCAGGGTGAGGCGGGTGAGGGCCTCGTCCAAATAGCGCATGCGCCGCGAGAAGCCGAGGATGATCTTCATGGCTACCGGCGTGTTCTTCTCGATCAGGATGCCGTATTGGTCGCGCTGCACCGATATCAGGGTCACGTCGGTCAAGGCCTGAGCCGTCTCAATGTGCGAGTGGCTTGACATAGTGGAGATGACGCCGAAGAAGTCCCCCGGCCCGAGGACATTGCCGCCCTCCTCCTCCACTACCTCGACTTCCTTGGAGATACGTACTTTCCCCTGGCGAATGATGTAGAAGCGGTCGGCGTTCTGCTTCCCCTCAACGATTATGTAGGAGTCCTTCTTAAAAGTGACGAAAGAAAGCTGTAAGGGATTATCCATTCGTTTTCCGCCGCTTCTCCCGCATTTCCACAGTATAAGGGCCGCTCTGGGGGTTGTCAATGCGAGGCTTGAGGCGTTCGGGGGGGCTTACTCCTTGCGCCCTCAGTAGATGCCCTTGACCTCTATGTCAGACCAAAAAGAGCTGTAGGACTGGATCGACGGAGATGCCTCCTCCCGGATGGAGTGCAGGGAATAGGCCCTGGCGGGCGCCGAGCAGCGCGACTTGGGCAGTTGGGGCAGAAGGGTTTGGATGCCCCGAGAAAAAGCCACGCGGTCATTGTCCAAGTCGCCGAAGTAGTAGTCTGCAGCCGGGATGCCCTCGCGCAGGCGGTTGGCCGGGGCTTCCTGGCCCAGGGGGCTGAAGCCGAAAGCCGGATCCATGGGCACCCACCCCAGGCCCTCGGCGTGGAATTCGGCCCAGTAATGCGGTCTGGCTAAGCGCGCGGCGTCTATGCGCACTCCAGCCACGGGGCGCGCCGGCACTCCCCCCGCTCGCAGGAGAGCGCACAGGAGCATGGCTGCGGCATAGGCATCGCCACTGCCTGAGTCCAGCGCAGAGAGGGCCGAGGAGGCGGTCTGGGAGGGATCCAGGCGTAGCTTCGCCCCTATCCAGTCATAGGCCATGCGGGCCTGGCGCCATGGATTGCGTTCATTGCCGAACAGTTTCTTGGCCGCCTCGACTACGCGCGCATCGCCTGAGGGTATGCCCGGCTCAGGGCGGCCGTACAGGGCCAGGAAGGGCGAGCCTGCGGGGGCCGGTTTGATAGCCTCGGGGCGCGGTTGGATCCTGAGCTCGTAGGCGTCCAGGCTGAATTCATGGCTCACCCGCAGGCGCTTGCCCGAACTCTGTCCGGCGAAGTGGTGCAGCATGGCTCCGGCGTATTCGGGTATGTCGGGCTCCCGGTTCGCGTTGACCGACGTCAAATTGCGCTGGATGTCGCTCTGATCCGGCCGCGGCACCCACAAGAGCAGATCGCCGCTTTCATGGACCCGCAGATTGCTGATCTCGACGTAATAGGCCAAGAGATAGGTTTTGCGGTTGCGGTAGGCGCGCGAGCCGGCCGGGGAGCCCACCTCCAGGGCGGCCGGAGCGGACTGGCCGCGGGCGGTCCGCACGGTGATCTCGCCTGAGGTGGCCCCATCCGGGATGCGCACGCGAATCTCCGTGTCGGACCAAAGCTCCATGTCCACCAGCCCCGGCGGGGCGGGGATGAGGCTTTTTCGGCCGCTTTCACGGGCAAGCCGGTCCTCGGGGTCGGCCGCAGCGCTGAAGAGCACCGCGCCCTGTTCGCGGTTGAGGCCGAAATTGCCGCCGAATACCGAGAGCATGGTCCCCGGCGCGCCCGAGGCCGGGGTCACTTTCTCGATGAAGGGGGTGGAGGGAGGCTCGGACCCGGCGACCGGAACGGGCAGCTCGTCCCGGTCGGCGAAGAGGAGGCTGTTTGAGCGCCCGCGTTCAGTGATCACGTGGATCAGCCCCGAGCCGGCGGTATCCGGGACGCGCAGCCGGATGACCGAGTCGGACCAGCTCAGATAGGAGGACTCGGTGGGGCGCACTCCGGCGAAGGATACCTGGCCCTCACCCTGCAGATCCCCGAAACCATGACCGCGCAGTTCCAGGATCTCCCCGGACCGGCCGACGGATGGCTGGACGCTTATCAGGACGGGACGGCTCCACATAGAGGCGTAGGCGGCTGCGGCGGCCAGGGCTAGGCAGGCCAGGGAGGCGCTGGAGAGGATGAGGGCCCAGCGGCGCAGTCGCGGCGGGCCAGGCCGTCTGCCCCTCATTCGCCCGCGGCGGCCGAACCCGGCCTATCCAGGCGTAGGATCAACTCGACATTATCCTTGCCGGCGCTTCGGGTTCCCAAAGGGTAGTAGGTGGCCTGCTCGCCGAATTTCATGGGCAGGCTGGAGAAGGAGGTGTAGGAGGAGACCCTGCCGTTCTCCGATTTCCAGAAGACTTGGCCCAATATCCTGAGCAGGAAGTCCGGCGCCGCGGGGTCGCGCACTAATGGCGTTAGTTGGATAACGATGATGATGTCCTCGCCGGTCAGGCGGATCTGGGCATCGGCGTTGGGAAGGATGGCTCTGCTGGCGGTGGCCTCCCAAACGTCAGTGGAGTCTTCGCTGGAGATGACGCGGTAGGCTAGGCGAAGGAGCATGGCTTCGCTGAGACGCTCAGGGGGAATACCCGGGGCGGATTCAGCCCGCGGTGCGGCTGACAAGGGGGCGGTCGCCGGGCGGGCTCTGCCTGCTTCTTGGGCCGGAAGGGACAGGGCCCACGCCAGGGTGGCCACGGCGGCCAGGGCGTGCGATCTCATCTGCTCCCCGCCGTGGCATCGTCCGAGACCTTGCGGATCTCTCCGGGGCCGCCGGGTTCAAGGCGGCGGTTGGGCGGAATTTCCAGGGTGATGCGCACGCCGTTGCCCGAGGCGCTGAAGTACTCCAGGAGATCCTCGAAGCTGCCGTAGCCGGCGCTTATTGCCGGAATGGACTCTAGGGAGGCCCGGGCGGCCAGGTCGGGGGCGAGGGAGGCCTGGGCGTCGACGGATCGACCTCCCGGAACTTGGTCGTCGGCCTTGGCAAAGGAGGCTTGGGCGGTCCGTCCACGGCCGGGTAGACTGATAGCCAAGATGGCTCCCGCCGGGATGAGGGCCAGGGCCAGGGCGGCTGCAGCCGCCAGGGGCAGGGGCAGGATCAGGTAGCGCCCGGGGGCGCGAGTGCGACGGGGCTTACGGGCCAAGGCTGCGTCCAGGCGTGACGAGACGCGGGCCCGTGCCGCGTCCAAGCCTTCCGGTGGCAGATCCCGCGTCAGGGAAGAGGACATGCCTTGCCAGCTGTCCAGGAGGGAAGAGCAGCGCGGGCAGGTGGAGACGTGGTGGGCGATGCGCTCGTTCCAGGGCGGGGGGACCTCGCCGTCGAAATAGGCGGACAGAATGCCGGGATCAGGACACATGGCCGGTCTCCTTAAGGAGGGCGGACAGGCGCTCGCGTGCGCGGAAAACCCGTACCTTGACGTTCGTCTCGGTGATGCCTAACACACGCCCGATCTCCTTGTAGCTCAATTCCCCGTATTCCTTCAGCACCAGGGTCTCCTTGAGTGGGACGGGCAGCCGATCCAGCGCCCGAATAACCTCCCGCTTGGCCTCCTCGCCAAGAAGCCCGGCTTCGGCCCCGGGGGCGGGCGGAACCACTTCCCGCAGGGCCCTCTCATAGGCCCGGCGTTCGCGCCCCGAGCGCTTGGCGTAATTGAGAGCCGCGTTCTTCACCACCCGGATAAGCCAGTACTTGGCTTCCTCGCGGTTGGGAAAGGGAATGCGCTTCTCCCAGAGCTTGATAAGCGAATCGTGAACCAGATCCTCTGCGGCATCTTCTCGCCCCGCGATCCTCAACGCCACTTTGTAGAGAACCGTGAAAACCTCGTCATAGAGCCGCCGGAATTCCCGTTCGTCCGATCCGTCCCAGGGTTGAAACAACGCCCTTACCCGGCCGTTACGGCTTCCCGGTCAGGCGGAAGGAAGTGCCCCCCGGACCGTCCTCTAGGGCGATCCCGCGGGCCCTGAGGGCATCCCGGATCGCGTCGGCGCGGGCGAAGTCTCGGGCCGCCTTGGCCGCCGCCCTCTCCCTGATCAGTTCCTCCACCTCGGCCTTTAAGGCCGGATCCATGGCTTCTTCGGCAGGATTCTCCAGGAGGCGTAAGCCCAGGGCCTCGTCTGCGCTGGCCAGGGCAGACAGGGTGTCCAGGGCCTCGGCCCGAGGGTCCTTGAGGAGACCCCATACCTCGGCAAGGGCCCGGGGAGTGTTCAGGTCGTCCTCGATACGTTCGCGGAAGGCCGCCAGCCATTCCGCCGCCGCGCCGGTCGGCTTCTCCGGCAGGGGCTTGCCGCCCGCCTCGGCTTTGAGCCTGGCGACACGCTGGAGGATGGCCCGGCGGGCCGTCCTGGCGGCTTCCAGGGACTCTTCTGTGAAGTTGAGCTGGGAGCGATAGTGCGCGCCTAGAAGGAAATAGCGGTAGTCCAGGGCTTCGTAGCCCCTTGCGGCCAGGTCCGAAAGGGTCAGGAAGCCCCCGGAGCTCTTGGCCATCTTCGCACCCCCCATGAGGAGGAATTCATTATGCAACCAGTAGCGCACCCAGGGCTTACCGGTGGCCGCCTCTGATTGGGCGATCTCGTTGGTGTGGTGTACCGGAATGTGGTCCACCCCGCCGGCGTGTATATCGAACTGCTCGCCCAGATAGCGCATGCTCATGGCCGAGCATTCTATGTGCCAGCCTGGGTAGCCGCGCCCCCAAGGGCTGTCCCAGGACATGGCCTGGCCTTCGAACTTGCTCTTGGTGAACCACAAGGCGAAATCAGCTGGATGGCGCTTGGCGGCGTCAACCTCCACGCGCGCGCCTGCCTTGAGCTCGTCCAGCCGGAGACCGGCCAGGCGCCCGTAGCCGGGCATGCGCTGGACATCGAAGTAGAGGTTGCCGCCGGAGAGGTAGGTGTAGCCGTTAGCCTCGATGCGACGGATCAGGGCGATCATGTCGCCGATATGGTCGGTGGCCTTGCAGATCACGTCCGGGCGGCGCACATTGAGGGCTTCCAGATCGGCCAGGAAGGCGCGCGTATAGAAATCGGCGATTTCCCAGACGCTTTTACCGCGCTCCTCGGCGCGTTTGACCATCCTATCCTCGCCTGAATCGGCATCATCCGAGAGATGACCCACGTCGGTGATGTTCATGACGTGGGTGACCCGGTAGCCCAGCCAACGCAGGACCCGGGCGACAGTGTCGTCCAGGACAAAGGCGCGCATGTTGCCGATGTGGGGATAATCATAGACTGTCGGGCCGCAGCTGTAAAAACCGGCTTGTCCCGCGTTCAGCGGCGCGAAATCCTCCAGCTTGCGGCCCATAGTGTTGAAAAGCCTGAGCGCCAATCGGGACCCCTTTCCGCGTCCGACCGCGGGGCCGTTCTTGTCCACGCGAGCCGGCTCGTGCTAGACTCGCAACCGTGGCTACTCTACGGGATGGCGCGGAAAAAATCAACATTCGCGGCGCCATACTCTTCGATGAGCCCATGTCACGGCACACCAGCTTTCGTGTAGGCGGCCCGGCCGAGGCTTACGCACTTCCCGTCGGTCGTGAGGACCTTCAGACCCTGGTCAACTTCGCCCGCCAAGGCGGGCATCCCTTCTGGCTCATCGGCGGAGGCACCAACATCCTGGTTTCCGACCGCGGCCTGCCCGGACTAGTCATCGATACCTCGGCATTATCCGGCTCATCCGTGGAGGAGAGAGGTCTGAGAGCGGGCGCCGGGACACGTGTAGAGGAACTCTGCTCTATGGCGCTCGCGAGAGGCCTTTCTGGGATCGAATTCTTGTCCGGGCTGCCCGGCAGTCTAGGTGGGGCGGTCTACATGAATGCTCGCTGCTACGGCGGCGATTTGGCCGGAGTCTTGGAATGGATCGAGGTTCTTCACGGCGACGAAGTCCTCAGGCTCGAGGCTGACAGCCTGGATTTCGGCTACAAACGCTCGCCTTTCCAGCCAGGCGGGGTGTGGGCCGGGGCGGTGATCCTAGCGGCCGGCCTCAGGCTGAATCAGGGCGGGGATAAGGCCGCCATGGCCGCGCGCATGGCCGAGCTCAGACGAGACCGCGAGGCTAAGGGCCATTATCGCCATCCCTGCGCCGGGTCGGTATTCAAGAACGACCGGCGCCTGGGCGGGCCTACCGGCGCCGTTCTTGAGCGTCTCGGCCTCAAGGGCCGGCGCGTCGGCGGAGCCGCCATCGCCGATTATCACGCCAACATCATCGTGAACGACCTCGGCGCCAGCGCATCGGACGTGCTGGCCCTTATCCGGCTGGCCGAACAGCGCGTGCGCGAGGAACTCGGGATGGAGTTGGAGCGCGAGGTCGTGCTCATGGGTGATTTCGACTGAGGAGGCCGGGATGCAGAAGCTGAACGTCCAAAACTGGGTGCTCATCATCCTGATGGCGGTCTTCTTCGTTTTAGTGGTGCTCCTCCTCAAGCCCTTCTTCACCATCATCCTCTGGGCGGCTATTTTCCTGACCTTCGCCAGCCCCATCTACCGACACCTTTCCGGGGAAGCCCGGGCCGCCCGCGGCGGAAGATTCCCGCGGATCGCCCGGCGCGCCGCCGCGGCCGCCCTGGTATCAGTCGGATCAGTCCTGGCGGTCATGCTGCCCCTCGCTTTCCTGGCCTTCCTCCTGATGAGGCAATCCGGCCAGCTCTTGGGCGCAGTCCTGGCCTTCGTCCAGAACCCCTCCGGACCTTTTTCGGGCGAAGCCGGCATGCGCGCCTTCCTGGGGCGCTTCTGGCCCGGGCTCCTGGACCAACAGGCCTTCGATGACGTGAGGAGAATCCTGCTGGAGTGGACCGGGGGGCGCATTGACCTGGGGCGTGTGGACGTGAAGGCCCTGGCCATGGAGTTCCTCCTCTCCAATCAGGCCCGCTTGGTGACCATCTCCACCAGGGCCGCCCGCGGCCTGGGCGCCTTCCTCGTTTCCCTGGCCTTCATGATCTTCACCCTTTATTTCTTTCTGATGGACGGGGCCTATCTCCAGAGCATTTTCCGAAAGGCCGTTCCCATCAAGAGCGAGTACATGGCGAACTTGATGAAGTGCTTCCGCGAGACCACCCGTCGACTCGTCCTGGGCAATATCCTGGTGGCCCTGGTTCAGGGAGCCATCGCCTTTATCCTTTTCGCATCCTTCCAGGTGCCTGGGGCCCTCCTCCTTGCCTGCCTCCTGGCGGCTTGCTCATTCATCCCTATGGTGGGCACAGGCTTAGTATGGTTCCCGGTAGGCGTCCTCTACGCGGTGCTGCGCGACCCCTTCCTGGGGATCCTCCTTACCGCCCTCAGCGCCACCCTTGTATCCCTCCTGGATAATTTCTACCGCCCCATCCTGGTAGGCGGACCCATCAGTCTCCATCCCCTACCGCTTTTCTTCGCTATCGTCGGAGGAGTGTCCTTCTTCGGGGTGAACGGCCTGATCATCGGCCCCTTGATCCTGGTGCTCTTCTTCTCGGTCTTGGACATCTTCCGTGGGGCCTATGGGATGGGTAAGGAGCTGAAGACGGAAGCCCCTGGGCAGGAACAAGGTCTCTCCGGAGAGCCGGCTGAGAGGGAGGCCGATCCGGCTGCCGGGCGTCCGGCTGAGAAGCCCGGCCGGGCGAGCCGCTCTAGCGGCCTCGCTTGACCATTCGGCGCGCTTTTCCGTATATTATGTATACTCTCATATTTCACATTTTTTTCGGAGGAAATACATGAACGTAAAGCCCCTATCCGACCGCGTACTCATCAAGATAGAGGAAGGCGAGACTAAGACATCCGGCGGGATTATCATTCCCCAGACCGCCCAGGAAAAGACCCAGACTGGTATCGTCGTGGCGGTAGGCCCCGGCAAGGAGACTGAGAAGGGTAAGGAGCCCATGACTGTATCCGTCGGGCAGAAGGTGATGTACGACAAGTACGCCGGTTCCCAAGTCAAGATCGGCGGCGTTGAGCACCTGATCGTCAAGCTCTCCGACATCATCGCTGTTATTGAGTGATCCTCTCGGCCCGAGCCTATGGGCGTTTATGGAAGATATCGGGGGCCGGCCGCCGTCAGCGGCCGG
>CAYYCP010000052.1:11390-24323 GCA_964470375.1 uncultured Spirochaetales bacterium | reverse complement strand
GGTCGGGGTCCGCATGATTCTATTTATAGTATCGATCTAGGCAGTTGTCAAGCGGTGAAAGGCTGAAATCCGGGGATGGAGGCATAGGCAAAAGCCATGCCCCCAGGGGCATGCCAGGGTGGTTGGGACTCCGTCTCAAGACGGCTTCATGAGTACGGGGTCGTTCTTGAGCCGCCTTCCATAATATCTGCTGCCCAGGAGGCCCTGCTTGACGTAGAGAATGCGATAGCTGCCTAGAGGCTTCACGGGGAATCCGAACATGCGCCACTTCTGCTGGACTACCGAGCCGCAGTAGGGGCAGGGATCCAGGCCCTTCGATTTCCAGCGCGTGCCCTGAAGGGCGGTGCCTATGCCGTTAATGGTGCTCACGGAGCCGGGGCTCTCGTCGGTCGTCTCGGCCACGCAGCGCTGGCAAAAGCCTTGTACAGTGAAGGCGGGCACGGTGCCGTCAGGGGCGGCGGCGGCCTGTACCGGGCCGGCCTCGACTGAGGTGCGGGCGGGAGGGGTATAGGACGTATTGGGAACTTTATTTAGGAAAGCCAGGATGAGGGGACAGAAGATGGGAACAAAAAGGGCGCCGATCACCCAGAGGGGGACGGCGCGTCCCAGCCGATGGCTCAGGAAGCCCGAGAGGATGGCCGATGCGATGATGAAGGCTAGGATGACGATCATGCCGAACCGAGCCGGCATCAGGCTCACGGCCGCCTGGGCTCCGGCGGCGGACTGGGCCGAGTGGGCGAGCCTGGACAGGCTTGTGATGACCAGGAACCCGGCCACCTGGAGCAGGGCGAGGGATGCCCTCAACGCTTTCATAGATACATCCTTTACGCGATATGCGCCCCAGGCTGTATCGCCGACATTGGAAAAGCAATCGTATATTCATTTGATGGGCCGGGACGCGGTGGGCGTTCGCCTTGACAAGCCATTCCAGCGGCCGGATACTCGGCCCGGAAAGGGCATGCGGTGGAAAAGTTGATCTTCCTCTATTACGCCCTCTGCTACACTGCCGGGGCCGCCGGCCTCATCGGCGCCATCGCCTGCGCCTCGGCGCGGGGCGACCTGCGCGACGCGCGTTTCGCGCTGTTCTCGGGCTCATTCGCCTGCATCGTAGTGTCCTTCACCGCCCTTGCCTATTTCGACTCAGCCGGCGGGACGCCCATGCTGGCGGGCACGATCCTCTACCTCGTCAACATTGTGGGCGAATGCGGCCTTATCTGGTTCCTGCCAGGCTTCATGGACGTTCTAGCCGGGGGTAAAAGGCCGGTGAAAGGAGTATTCTGGGCCGCCCTGGCCGCGGCGGCGGCCCTGATCAACCTGGCCGGACTGGGCAGGGTCATGCTCCTCAAGCGGATCTCCCCGGTCGACAACCTATGGATGAACGCCCCCTACGCGCTCATGCTAGTCGCCATCGCCTATGCCGTAGGGCGAGGCCTGGCGGGAATGGCCGAGGCGCGGAGGCACCGGGAGCCCGGTGCAGAAGGAGCCTGGCAGGGCATACTGGGGCCCTTCACAGTGGCCAGCCTGGCCTTCTTCCCCCTCATCGTCATCGTAGACCTGTTCCCGGAGGTCTTGATCAAGAAGCTCTGGCCCGGCTTCCCGCCATTCCTGCGATCCTTCCCCCTCCTCTATGCTTTCTTCAACGCCGTTTACCTGGCCCGGCTCTTCAAGGAATACCTGGGAGCCCAGGCCTCCACAGCCTGGCGTGATGGAGTCGATGAAGGCATCCTGGCGCGCGCGGGACTTTCCACCCGCGAGGCCGAAGTGGCCCGCCTCCTGGCCGCCGGCCTTTGCTACAAGGAGATCGCCTGGCGCCTCAAGATACGCATGGGAACGGTGCAGAGTCACGTCACAGCCGCATACCGCAAGCTGGGCGTGTCATGCAAAGAGGATCTGATGCTCCTCCTGCGCGGGAAGTCGGGGCTTAGCGGGAAGAACGGCGCCCATTAATTCCCGCCGGAGGCGATGGCGGCGGCGATGGCCGCGCCTAGGCCCGAGCCGTCCTTGGCAAGGATAGTACGTATGCGTTCGGCTCCCCTTCCCAGAACGTCACTCAAAGCGGCCCTGATCTGGGCGTCGTAGCCGGGCATGCGCTCGTAGAGGGATCCGTCGATAGCGATGGCGTGGGGCCGCTCCATGTCCGGATCGATGCGCATAAGGGCGCCGGCGAATCCAGCCGCCACTGCGCGCGCAGAACGCCGGCCGATGGCCCGGGCGATGCCGCGGATGGCCTCGATGTCCGAAGGACCGAGATCCCCGAGTCCCAGGGAATCGCGCATGATCCGGGCGATCTCCGGGCCCGCACCGCCCTCAGCGATGAGGGCATCCAGGTCGGCTCCGCATATAGTCGACCGAGGGCCCGCGGCGTGCTTGAGGAGACCCAAGCCGGCCATGGAGTCCAGGATAGTCCCCAGGAGCTCGCCCAGGTAGCGCCCAGATATCATCTTCTCCGCCTTCTGGCTCCCAGGCCGGTCGCTGGCCTGGTCCAGGCGCTCATCCCACTCGGTTCGCGGCAGTCCGTCGAAGTTGCCGGACTCCATGTTGACGATCATCGGTCCGCCCGTGAGGGGGTGGCGCGGCTCCAGGTAGCAGCTGTTGTGGCCAGTACCGCAGATACTTGCGATGTCCACGTTCGGATGGGCGTAGGCGGCGGCTAAGAGGGTGCCCACGGTGTCGTTGATGACAGCCACCGGCCTCACGTGTTCCGCACCGGCCGCCTTCAGGGCGCGCACAAGGAGACCGTTCACGTCCTGTCCCTCAACGCCGCTGGTCTTGATCTCCTTTGTCCAGTGAATGAGGCGGGCGGTGTTTACCCCATCCTGCTCGCATGGGAAGGAGAAGGTATGGCCGAGCGGGTATTCTACCCCGCCGGGCGCGAGCAGAGCGACTTTGCGGGCTATGTAGCCGAAGAGCTCATCGGCATGGGCCTCCTCGGAGGTGAAGTCCTTGGACTTATCCCGCAGGGGGAAGCGCTCGCGGGCTAGGACCTGGATGCCCCCGGCCCCGTCCAGGACGGCTAGGAGGATCCTGACGTTGGTTCCCCCGAAATCCACTGCCAAGACCCGGCCGGCCTCCTTCCCGGTGGGGCCGGACAGGTAGGAAGGCAACATTTTGAGAGAGCTCGGCCGGCCGGAGATGCCCTCTTCCATAGCACGGGCGAATTCGCGGGCGGACGCTGCCAGCTCCGCGGGCTTGAGGTCGATGTCGCGGACCAGGGCGGCCGCGTATTCCTGGATCGTCATGGCTTCTCCGCTAGCGGGATATCCCTTAGTCTGGACGAAGGAGCCCGGCCTTGACAAGACGGGGAAGCCGAGCCGGCCGGCCGCCTTTCATCAGGCTATGGGCGATGTGCTATCGATTATGCATTTGCAATCTCATCGGCCAAGGCCTAAGCTGTAGGCATGAACAGGACTTCTTTTTTCACCAGCCTACGGGCGAAGCTCATTCTGGTCGTACTATGCACCCTGGTGCTGGTATTCGCCCTCCTGTACGTTTTCACCATGAACCAAATCAATAAAACCGCCTTTCAGGACAAGACGGTTGAACTGGCGCGCCGCGTATCAGACCTTGCTGATATCGTCGATGAACGCGTGGTCGCCGAGATGAACCGGGCGAAATCACTGGCCAGTAACGGAACTATTATTTCTTATTATAAGGGCAAGAAATATGAAGATATCACAGCCTATATCCGCTCCATCAAAGAAGCTGATGACACAATCGAGAACATCTTCGTCTCCGATTTGACGGGAAACTTCGTTTCCTCGGCCCTCTCCCTGGAAGGCGTGGTCTTTGAGACGGAGGAGCCAGCTGAGACACAGCCGGCGGCTGAAGCACCCGGGGCCGGAGAAACGGGCTCAGGTCAGCAAACGGAACAAGCCTTGACCATGCAGGGAGTTCTTTTCGTCTATCCCTTCGGCATGGAGCCCCCGCCGGCCGCCCCGGCGGGCCAGGAAGGCGCACAGGGAAACGAGAGCCAGGCCCCGACCGGAGACGGCGCCACGGCCGGGGAGGCGTCTCCGGCGGATCCTCTCGCCAGCCCGAGTTTCATCCCGATAGTCTCCCCGGTCTCCGGGCACACCGGGATAACCTTCATGTCCTTCATGTACGACGGCCCGGAGTTGATAGGCTTCATCTCATCCGTTTTTGACATAACCACCTACTCGGCAAAGCGCATAACGACAAAGATCTTCGGGAAGGAAGGCTACCCCTTCCTCATCGACTACAGCGGCGGCATCATCGCCCATCCAGATCCGAGTCTCCTCATGAGCGAGGACGAGAAGGCCAAGGAATACATCCAAAGCATCGTGAGGAACCATAAGGAAAGCGGCGTCCTGATGATCGGCTCATCCTATTACGCCTTCCAAAGGCTCAAAAACATACCCTGGTACGCTGTAGGAATAATAGGCCGTGACGACCTACTCGGGACCTCCCGCATGGCCGGCATCATCTTGGTCATCGTAAGCCTGGCATCCATCGTCCTGCTTTTCTTCATCGTAGTGCAATTCGTCAATATCGTGATCCTCAAGCCCCTCAAGGTCATCGACCGGATTCTCTACTCGGCCGCCGATGGCGATATCAGCGTACGGGCCGATGTAAAATCCAAGGACGAGATGGGCACTATGGCCGATGCGGTCAATCGCATGCTCGAGAGCTTCTCCACTTTCCTGTCGAACGCGCGTTCGAGCTCCGCCGAGGTGTCAAAATTAGGCGACGCCGTCAAAGAGGATAGCACAGCCACCCTCGCAGCGTTGAGCGGCATCCAGGACGAGGTCGAAGGCGTGAAGAAGAGGGCGGATATCCAGGCGAAGCGGGCGACTGAATCCGTGGAATCCATCAATCGCCTGACCGGCCTCATCGAAAGCCTGCGCGGCGAGATCGTCTCCCAGTCAGCGAGCATCAACGAGTCCTCCAGCGCAATCGAGGAGATGACATCCGGCATCCAATCCATCTCCTCGCGGATGCGAGGCTCTGAGGGAGAGATCCAAAAGATGACGGACAGCTCCAACCAGGGCAGCGCTACAATGGAAAAATTCCTTTCGGTGATCCAACGTATCGTTGAGGAATCCCAGCGCTTGGACGAAGCCAATCTTCTCATCGCCAGCCTGGCGGGCCAAACCAATCTGCTGGCTATGAACGCCGCCATCGAGGCCGCTCACGCCGGCGATGCCGGCCGAGGCTTCGCAGTAGTGGCCGATGAAATCCGCAGGCTGGCAGAGAGCGCGTCGGAACAATCCAAAGTTGTCAAGGGGAATATCGGGAACATCAGCGCCCTGATAGAGGAGGCCATGAGCTCCGCCAACGAGACCAGCGCCAGTTTCAGCTCCATTGGTTCCGCCATCAGGAGCGTAAGCCAGGTCTTCCAGGAGATCAACAACGCCGCCACCGAGCTCGACCTGGGAAGCAAGCAGATTCTGATAGGCCTTAAGGAGATGCGCGAGGCCAACTCCAAGGTCATCGACGGATCGAACCGGATCGAGGAGGGGAACGCCGCTTTCAAGCAGGTCCTCACCGAGCTCCACGATTACAGCGGATCCATCAGAACCACCATGGAGCAGATCTCCGCCGGAGTGAAGAGCATAGCCGCCGCCATGGGTAGGCTGAACACGAGAAGCGAGTCCGCGGTGACCGAGGTTGAACGGCTGGAGAAAGCGATAGGCGCATACAGGGCCTGAACTGGACCGGGTGATGGAGGGCCGGGGGGGGCTGTGCCTCCCCCGGCTTTTTTTTACGCGCTCTCGGCCATGGCACCCGAGAACTGGGCCATGTAAAGCTCGGTATAGAAGCCGCCCTTGGCCAGGAGATCCTTGTGGGTGCCCTGCTCCACGATGGCACCCTTGTCCATCACCAGGATGAGTTCGGCGTCCTTGATGGTGGAGAGCCGGTGGGCGATGACGAAGGATGTGCGATCCTCCATCAGGGCGGCCATGGCCTTCTGAATGAGGACCTCAGTACGTGTGTCCACGGAGCTGGTGGCCTCGTCCAGGATGAGGATGGCCGGGTCGGCAAGCACGGCCCGGGCGATGGTCAGGAGCTGCTTCTGGCCCTGGGAGATGTTGCTGGCCTCCTCGTTGAGGACGGTATCGTAACCCTCGGGCAATGTACGGATGAAGTGGTCCGCGTGGGCGGCCTTGGCGGCCCGGACGATCTCCTCCTCGGTGGTGCCGTCCTTACCGTAGGCGATGTTGTCCCGTATGGTGCCGTTGAAGAGCCAGGTGTCCTGGAGGACCATGCCGAAGAGGGAGCGCAGGCCGGCCCTGGGGATCTCGCGGATGTCGCGGCCATCCACCTTGATGGAGCCGCCCTGGATCTCGTAGAAGCGCATCAGCAGGTTCACCAGGGTGGTCTTGCCCGCGCCGGTCGGTCCAACGATGGCGATGGTGTGGCCCTTTTTCACCTCCAGGGAAAGGTCTCTGATAAGGGGCTCCTCGGCCTTGTAGCTGAAAGCCATGTTGGTGATGGACACCTCGCCCTGTACGGTATCGGGCATGCGCGCGGAGGGGGCGTCGGGGAGCTCCTCCTCCTCGTCCAGGACCTCGAAGACGCGTTCGGCGCAGGCGATGGTGGACTGGATGACGTTGGCGATGTTGGCGGTCTGAATGATGGGCTGGGTGAATTGCCGTGAATAGGAGATAAAGGCTGTGATGTCGCCTAGGTTGAGCCTTCCCTTGGTCATCCAAATCCCGCCCACCACGGTGATGAGGACGTAGCCCAGGTTGGAGATGAAGTTCATGCCGGGCATCAGGACGCCTGATACGAACTGGGCCTTCCAGCCCGCCTTGGCCAGCCTTTCGTTGATGGCGTTGAAATCCTCCAGGGCCCGCCTCTCTCGGCCGAAGGCCTTCACCACCGCGTGGGCCGAGTACATCTCCTCGACATGGCCGGATATAGCGCCGAGCTCCTTCTGCTGGGCGGCGAAGAATTTTTGGGAATTCTTGGCGATGAGGGAAGTGGCGGCGATGTACAACGGCAGGGTGGCCAGGACGATGAGCGTCAGCGCCCAGCTTATGGTGAACATCATGATCACGAAGCCGATCAATGAGATGATCGATGTGATGGCCTGGGTAACCGACTGCTGAAGGGTGGTCGAGATGGTATCGACGTCGTTGGCGACTCGCGAGAGGATCTCGCCGTGGGTTCGCCCGTCGAAGTACTTGAGCGGCAGACGACCTAGCTTGCGGTCGACGTCTCGCCGTAAGTCGAAGACCGTCCGCTGCGCCACGGTTGACATGAGCCATCCAGTGACGAAGGTGAAGAGGGCGGAGACGACGTACAGCGCGAGAAGGAAGGCCAGGATACCCAGAATGCCGGAATAATCTATTTTCCCGCCGGTTTTCTCGATAGCCGCGTAGGCCTTTTCCAGCTGTGCCGGGTCTTTGAGCGAATCGGCCATCTTGGAGGCCATTGTATCGTTCTTCATCCCGGAGGCGGACAGCCGCGAGAAGACCACCAAGACATCCTCGGGTAGGTTCGCGTAAGCAGACATTATGGCGCGGACGGCGTCGGCCTTGGCCCTATTGTCTGACAGGTCGGCGATGCGCGGAACGGCTTGCAGCTCGGCGGCAAAGAGTCGTCCCTCGGCGCTCATCATGAAACTGGCGACGGCGGCTTTCTCGTCCGGCGTCAAGCCGTCGGCAAGCATCGCTTGCGGGTTCCCCGCCGAATCCTGCCGCTTGGATATCCCGTCGAGCATCTGTTTGGCGATGAAGGAATCCGCCACCTTGTTCATGACGTTTCCGGTGATCTTCGGAGCTTGGATGCTGAATACAGTTGAGGCGATAGCCAGGACGAAGACGACAGTCAGCCTCAGTCCATGGGGGCGCAGGTAGGAGAGGAGGCGCTTGAAACTCGCCTTGAAGTTCTTGGCTTTTTCCCCGCCGCGCATCATGGCTCCGCCTGGACCCCCGCCGAATGGGCCGCGCCCGCGCCCGCCGAAGGGACCCATGGCAGGGCCGCGGGGCCCTCCGAACGGCGTGGCGGTGGATACTGGTTTGCGGACGTCGCTCATGCTATTTCCTCCTCGGAGAGCTGGGACTGGGCGATCTCGCGGTACACGGGGCAGGAAGACAGAAGCTCGCGGTGCTTGCCCATGCCCACCACCCTTCCCTCGTCCAAGACGATGATGCGGTCGGCGTCCATAACAGTTCCGATCCGCTGCGCGATGAGGATGACCGTAGATCCCTTTAGCCGTCCTTTTAGGGCCGCCCGCAGTTTGGCATCGGTCTTGAAATCGAGAGCCGAGAAGGAATCGTCGAAAATGTAGATTTCCGGCTTGCGCGCCAGGGCACGCGCGATCGACAGCCGCTGCTTTTGGCCGCCCGAGACGTCGGAGCCGCCCTGGGCGATCTTGTGCTCATACTTGCCTTCAAAGCCCTCTATGAAGCCGGCGGCCTGGGCTATCTCGGCGGCCTCGCACAGGGCGGTGTCATCGGCCTCCTCGGCTCCGAAACGCAGGTTTTCGGCTATGGTGCCGGAAAAGAGCGCCGCTTTCTGGGGAACGTAGCCGATTCTCCTCCGTAGATCCTCCTGCCTCATCCTCCGCACGTCCATGCCGTCGACCAGTACCGTTCCGGCGCTGGTGTCGTAAAAGCGGGGGATAAGCTTGACCAGGGTAGACTTGCCCGAGCCGGTGGAGCCGATGATGGCCGTCACCTCGCCGCAGCGGGCATGGAAGGAAACGTCCCGCAGGGCGGGTTGCTCAGCGCCGTGGTAAGAGAAGGAGACGTCGCGGAATTCCACGTCGCCGCGGCGCGTGGCGTCTACATCCTCCGGAGATTCAGGATCAGCGATGCTCGGCTCGACCGCCAGAACCTTATTGATCCTTTCAGCGGCGGCGCTGGCGCGCGGAACCATGATGAACATCATGGCCATCATCATGAAACTGAAAAGAACCTGGAAAGCATACTGGATGAAGGCCGACAGCGAGCCGACAGGCATGCCCCCCGAGTCGATGCGGACCACGCCGAACCAGAGAATGGAGAGTGTCGTGAGATTCATGATCACCATGACAAGGGGCATGGCGAAGGCCATGATGCGGTTCACCGTCACGTACGTGCGGGTTATGTCTTCGTTGGCCTGGTCGAAACGCTCCTCCTCGCGCCGCGTCCGGTTGAAGGCGCGGATGACGCGGATGCCGATCAAGCCCTCGCGTAGAACGAGATTGAGCTTATCGACCTTCTGCTGGATCCTCTTGAACCAGGGCATGGCGATCGATGCCACAATCCCGATACAGGCGCCCAGTACGGGGACGGCCACGGCAAACACGATTGCCAGTTGCCGATCCTCCCGGAGCGCCATGATGATGGCGCCGATAGCCATCATGGGAGCATGGACCATCATCCGGAGGACCATGACTGTCACGTTCTGGATCTGGGTGACGTCATTGGTGCTGCGGGTGATGAGGGTCGCGGTGCCGAACTCATCGAACTCCCTGAGGCCGTAGCTCTCCACCTTCGAAAACACCGCCTTGCGGACGTCGCGCCCGAAGAAGGCTGATGCACGTGAAGAGAAGAAGGAGGAGCAGATGGCGCTCAGGATGGATATCCCGGTGACTAGGATCATTCGGAGCCCGATTTTGAGGATATATGCGGTGTCGCCGCTCATCACCCCGTTGTTGATGATGTCCGCCATCAGGTTGGGAAGCCTGAGGTCGGCCATGACGCCGATGAAAGTAAGGCCCAAGATGGCCGCTATCGAGGGCCAATAGGGCTTTAGGAAGCGGAACAACTTCAGCATGGGCAGGTATCCTCCCTTGGGTGCCCCCGCATCCCAGGCCGGGGGGGCTCGGCGCCCATGGCGATAGTCCTCAAATAGGCGTTAGCCCTCTCGAGGATGGCCGCCAGGCGGGCGCATTCCTGGTTGCCGAGGGCCGCCTGGAGACCCGTGAAGATCGAGACGAAGAGTTCATGGAAACGCAGCATAGCGGCATCACCGGCCGGAGTGCGAAAGACCCGCACGGCCCGCCTGTCATCAGGATCCGGGCGGCGTTCGACCAGGCCGCGCTCCTCCAAGGCCGTCAGGAGCTGGGTGATATGGCCCGGGCTCACGCCCATCGCTGCCGAGAGGCGCGAGGGTTGGAGGCCCCCTTCAGCCTCGGCCCGCACGAGCTGCCAGAGAAGCATGGCCTCGGGGGGCTTGAGCTGGGGCTGGTCACCGGTACGTAGTGACTGACCCAGGAGGCGTGTGAAATCCTTTGCGGCAAGCATGAGGGTCCGCAGGCCCGGATCGATGTCTTCTAGGAATGAGGGGGTTTCTTCCATATTAATGTCCTGTGATCTCCCTCCCCAGTAATCTCTGATTAGTTCATCGAAAAGTGTGGGAATGAGCAAAATCTCACAACCGGGACTATGGCCGCCGACGCATCACCGGTACAGATGGGCTCCCCCACACTCTTCGACGAACAGGGTATCCCCCCTCAGGGGGACAGTACTCCTCCTCAGAACTTACTTTAGCTCCTAAATAATTTAGTCCCTAAAATATCGAGACGGAGGAGAAAAAGTCAAGCGCGTGGGCGGGAATATCGGGCCGCTGCGAGCATGGCCGCCTTCATGGAACCAGGATCGGCCTTCCCTTGCCAGGCAATATCGAATGCCGTCCCGTGGTCGGGGCTGGTGCGCAGGAAGGGTAATCCGAGGGTCACCGAGACTGTGCCGAAGAAATCCAGAGTTTTGGCGGCTATATGGCCCTGGTCGTGGTAGAGGGAGATCACCGCGGCCCAGGCTCCCTTGGAAGCCTGGTAAAAGACTGAATCCGCGCCGATGGGCCCCTGGACGTCGATGCCAGAGGCGCGGGCGTCGGCCACGGCGGGGGCGATTTCCGTTGCCTCCTCGTCACCGAAGAGCCCGCCGTCCCCGCAGTGGGGGTTGAGACCGGCCACGGCGACGGCCCCCTTCACCCCTATACCCGCTAGGGCTTGGGCGCTTTGGATGATAAAGGCGGCCAGGGGCGCGCGCTTGACGGCCGCTACGGCGTCCTTAAGCGAGAGGTGGCGGCTGAAGAAGAAAATACGGAGCTTCCCGGTCTCGAACATGGTCAGGGCGCTTGAGGCCGGCAGGCAGGCCGCCTCGGCCAGGATCTCGGTGTGGCCGGGATGGGAGACGCCGGCCGCCTTGAGGGCCTCCTTGTGCAGGGGGGCGGTGCAGACGGCCTCAAGCCTCCCGGCCAGGGCGTCCGCGGCGGCGGCCCTGAGAGCCTGGTCGGCTGCCCGGCCGCAGCGCGCGTCCACCTGTCCGGGCCTGGGCATGCCCCCCTCCAGGGGGATGTCGACGATCTCCGGGAGGGCCGCGCCCGCGGGCAAGAGGCCCTTACCGGAGAGAAGACCCAGGGCTTCCTCGGCCACGACGCGGGAGCCGTAAAGGATGGGGACGCAGCGAGCGCGTAGCTCCGGGTCCAGGGCTGCGGCCACAGAGATCTCAGGGCCGACGCCGGCCGGGTCGCCCATGCTCATACCGATGCGGGGGAGGCTTTCCATGCCGCGACTATAGGGCCAAGGGCCGGAGCAGGGCAAGCATCCCCCTTCTCATCCCGGCCGACCCGTGCTAGCCTCAGGCCGACCCGCTCAGGCGGGCCTGGAGGAAGACATGCCTGTCGCTGCAAAAGTCAGGGAGGCCCTGTCGGGCTCCTCTCTCATACGCAAGATGTTCGAGGAGGGCTTGGAGCTCAAACGCAAGTACGGCCCGGATAAGGTCTTCGATTTCAGCATCGGCAACCCGGATCTGGACCCGCCTCCGGAATTCCACGCCACCCTCCTGGAACTGGCCCGCGAGGATCCCCCCGGCTCGCACGTCTACATGCCCAACGCCGGCTACCCTGAGACGCGCGCGGCTATGGCCCGCAAGGTTTCACGCGAGCATGCCGTTCAGATGGACGCGGAGGGCATCGTCATGTGCGTGGGCGCGGCCGGCGGCCTCAACGTAGTCCTCAAGGCCATCCTGGACCCGGGCGATGAGGTCCTTGTGACCAAGCCCTATTTCCTGGAGTACCGGGCCTACACCGCCAACCACGGAGGAGTCTTGAGCGAAGCCGAAGCGCGGCCGGACTTCTCCCTGGATCCCGAGGCCATCGGCCGAACCCTCACGGCGCGCACGGCCTGCGTCCTCATCAACTCGCCCAACAACCCCACTGGGCGCATATATCCCCGCGCGGACATCCTGGCCCTTGCCGAGGTCCTCCAGCGCCACGGCCGGAAGTGCGGGCGCTATCCCTACCTGGTGAGTGACGAGCCTTACCGCGAGTTGGCCTATGGGGGAGTCTCAGTGCCGCCCATACTGGACGCCTATCCCCATTCCATCGTCGTCAACTCCTATTCCAAGAGCCTGTCCCTTCCGGGCGAGCGCATCGGCTACATCGCGGTCGGGTCGGAATGCGCCGAGCGCGCGGAGCTGCTGTCGGCCCTGATCATGTGCAACCGCGTCCTAGGCTACGTCAACGCGCCGGCATTGATGCAGCGTGCCGTGGCCCGCCTCGTGGACGTGCACATGGACATGGGGCGCTACGAGCGCCGGCGCGACATGGCCGCCGAGGGGCTGAGAGGCGCCGGGTACTCCTTCGCCGAGCCCGAGGGGGCCTTCTACATCTTCCTGCGCTCGCCCTCCCCGGACGACGCGACCTACGTGGACTTCCTGAAGGGCTATAATATCTTGACCGTACCGGGTTCTGCATTCGGGGCCCCGGGATGGATCAGGATGTCCTACGCCGTACCGGAGGACTCGATACGAAATTCTATGCCGGCCTTCAAGGCCGCCCTCGATGACTGGAGGCGCCGCGCCTGAGGGGCGGCGAAAGGGGGAAGAAAATGGCATGCGAGAGGCAGGCCGCCAACGCGCGGGGCTGTTCCTGCACCTATGAGCCCTGCCCGCGCAAGGGCCGCTGCTGCGAATGCATCGCCTACCACCGCGCCATGGGCGAGCTGCCGGGCTGCCTCTTCAGCCCACAGGCGGA
>CAYYCP010000052.1:0-11290 GCA_964470375.1 uncultured Spirochaetales bacterium | reverse complement strand
CCTACCACCGCGCCATGGGCGAGCTGCCGGGCTGCCTCTTCAGCCCACAGGCGGAAAGGACATACGACCGGAGCGTCGAGGCCTTCATCAGGGACAGGGGACGGGGCTAGGAGCCTGTCGGGTTTTAACGCTTGAAGAAACCGGGCCTGACCATGTCTCCGACGAGGTCAGCGGCCAGGTAGACCGAGATGTCGCCCAGAGACTTATCGGCTACGGAGCCGGAGGGAAAGAAGAAGAGAATCCCGCCCTCTGCAAGACCGAAGGAATCGGTGGCCCGCAGGGATTCTGCGCGAAAGCCCAGGTTCAGGAGGGAGGCCTCCGGCCCCAGGCTATAGGTGAGGCGCAGGGTGGCATTGAGGGCAGCATTGAGAGCTTCACTGGAACCGGGTTTGATCACATCGTCCAGGACCAGGGCGCGGTTCTTGGCGTAGTCGAAACTGCGCAGGCGCTTCTGGACCGTAGTCGTCCCCTCAGAGCCGCGGACTTCCTCGGCCTCCCACAGGGACAAGATACCGCCATAGTTGCGGTAGGGCACGAAATAGCGCTTGTAGACAGCCTGCCCGCCGCGCCTCTGCCTGAGGGCTTCCATCTGGGCCGCCCCATAGGCCTGCATGGCCGCGCCCCCGAAATACTCGGCCCGGAAGCGTTTGAGGAAGTCCTTGGACGCCGTGGCCGGCTCAGCCAGGCCCAGGCCGATGAACGAACCATCCGTCCCGGCCTCCCTGAGCATGAGGCTGTTGAAGACGAGGGCCTTCTTACGCTCCGCGGCCAGGCTGAAGGCCGTCTTGCCGGAGCCGTCGGCCTTACTCCATTCGCCCTTTATGCTGGCGCCGTCCTCACTTAGGCTTCCGCGGTAGGTACCGGCCTCATCGCGCGGATCCGTCCCGCTGAGAGTGAAGGTTGTGCCCTCGATGTTGCCGCGCACGGGCATGGGCTTGGCCCCCTGGCCCCTGCTGATAAAGCCGGCCAGGTCCAAGCCCAGGCAGGATATGTCCGCGCTGAGGCGCTCCTTCTTACCAAGACGCCCCTCGAAATGGAGGAGGAAGCTGCGCTTTTCAGGCTCATAACTCGTATCCTGGCATGAAAATACACTCATCAGGAAGACTGAGCCGATGAGGAGGAAGACTGCCCTGATCCCGTATCTCCATTTCATCGAAAAACCTCAGGGATTGTACGCGATGCCCGGTAGGGCGTCAACCGCGAGGCTCCCGACCATAACCCTCCCGAGGCAAGATTCGCATTAACCCCAAGCTCCGGAGCGTCGATATTGTGATCGGAGGACTCAGGCGAAGATGAACCCCAGTACGATCAGCCAGCTGGCGAACACGATGCGCGAGCAGACGAGGCTCTTCGAGGCCATCCTGTCCCAGGAGGGCGCCATGCGCGAGGCCATCCGCGGGCGCGACTGGGAGACCCTGGCCAGGGAGCTCAAGGCGGTCGAGGCCCTGGAGGGGCGCATCTCGATCCTGGAGGGCGAGCGCATGCGGACATTCGCCCGCCTTCTGGCCGAGGAGGGCCTGAGCGAGGGCTCCAGCTTCTACGTCTGGGCGGTGCGCCTCCCGGCCGAGGAGCGCGACCGCATCACCGAGGCCTATCGCCTCCTCAAATACCGGGCCCTGGCGGCCCGCGCCGCGGGCGCCAGCATCGCCCGCTACCTCACTGAAACCAGGCGCCTGTTAGGCTCCATTCTGGAGGAGCTCTTTCCGCAGAAGCGTGCCCGCATCTATGACCGACGGGGTGCGCGCCGCGAACCCGAGCTGCGCTCGGTTGTCCTTGACCATTCGCTGTAAGGGGGCAGGACGATGATATCCACCTTCGCCGGGATAGAGATAGGCAAGCGCGGACTTGTGGGACACAACCAGGGTCTGAACACGGTCGGCCACAACCTGACCAACGCCTCCACCGAGGGCTATTCGCGCCAGCGGGTGGAGATGGCCGCCTTCGAGCCCCTGTACATGCCCCAGCTCAACCGCGAGGAGACGCCCGGACAGGTGGGTCAGGGCATGGGCGTTCAGACCGTGGAACGTATCCGCGACATGCTCCTGGAGAGGCGCATCGTGGACCAGGCCAGCCTGGCCTCCTACTGGGAAACCCGCGACGGCTACGCCCTCCAGCTGGAGCAAATCTACAACGAACCGGCCGAGTCCTCCACGCGTTCGCACCTGGATCGCTTCTGGGACGCCTGGCAGGAGCTGTCCATCCATCCCGAGGAGATGGCCGCGCGCCAGGCCGTGCTCTCACGCGGGCAGAGCCTCATGGACGCGGTCCATGACCGCTACCGGCGCCTCTCGGCGTTGCGTGAGCAGGTGGATCAGGACATCCGCGCGCGGGTGGCCCAGGTCAACGGCCTGAGCGCTGAGATAGCCGCCCTGAACATAGAGATCGTCAAATCGCGGGCGGCCGGGGACAACCCCAACGACCTCCTGGACCGACGCGACCTCCTGGTGGAGAGGCTGGCCGGCTATGTCGACGTGAGCGTAGACGGCCGCGATCCCGATGAGTACATGGTGCACCTTGGGGGCCAGGTCCTGATCCAGGGCGGCTTGTATAACTCCTTCACCTTATCCACCGACCAGGCCAACGACGGCATGACGGCCGTGATCTGGCAATGGTCAGGAGAGCAGGTGACCATCGACTCGGGGGCCCTGGGCTCCCTCCTTGCCCTGCGCGACGGGGACATTAAGGAAGAAATCCAAAGCCTGGACGTGATGGTTTTGACATTCGCCGATCTGGTCAACGAGATCCATCGGGCGGGCTATGGCCTCAACGGCAAGAACGGGCAGGACTTCTTCGTCGAGCGACCCTACGTCAACAACCTGGCCGGCAACTATGATCGCGACGGCGACGGCGCCTATGACTCCAGCTGGATCTACCGGCTGAGCGGAGCCAATTCCATGCAGGCCCGCGAGCAACCCGGCCTTGAGGGCGAACTCATCCTGCCTTCCGCCGGCGGCACCCTGAGGGTGGCCTACCATGCAGCCGACACGGTCCATGACATTATAGACAGGATCAACACATCGGGTGCCGAGCTGACGGCCCGCCTGGATCGGTCAGGCAGGCTGGAGCTCAAGGCCCTACCCGCCCAGGCGGCCGAGAATCCGGATTTCGTAATACGTTCACTGGAAGACTCGGGTGAATTCCTGGCGGGCTACGCCGGTATCCTGTCCGCGGCCGGCCCGGCCGGGGCCTACGACTGGCGCCGGGCTGACGCGGTCCTGGGACTGCGCTCCGGCGGAGTGAACTTCGCCGTGGCGCCCCAGGCCCATCCCTCAGGATGGATCGAGATCAACCCGGCCCTGGCCATAGACCCGGGCTCCATAGCATCCGGCTTGGGGCGGGCCGGCCAACCAGCCGAATCCGGCGACGGCAGCGCAGCCCTGGCCATCGCCAGCCTGCGCAACAGCGCAGTCTGGGTGGGCGGTGCGCCCACCTTCGACGCCTATTTCCAGGATGCGGTGGCCCGGGCCGGCCTACGCGGCGAACAGGCCGCGCGCGCCTCCGAGGATCAATCCCTGATCATGAAGGACCTGCACGACCTGCGCGATTCCATCTCAGGCGTCAACATAGACGAGGAACTGGCGCAGATGATAAAATTTCAGCACGGCTACGCCGCTGCGGCGCGCTTCATCTCCAACGTGAACGAGATGCTGGACACTATTATCAATCGGATGGGGGTGTGATAGATGAGGCGGGTATCCTCGGACATGGCCAATAACGACATGCAGTACTGGCTCCGGCGCACGGAGTCGAAGATGCAGTCAGCCGAGAACGGCATAGCCCGGCAATCCCGGATAGGCCTTCTGCGCGACGACCCCTTGGCCGCCGGCCATGCCGTCCGCTACGCCTCTTATGCCTACCGCATGGAACGCTTCGAGACCAACGCCCTGCGCCTTGAGGACGCCGCCCGCACCGGCGAGGGCTATCTTCGTCAAGCCGTTGAAGTCATGCAGCGCGTGCGTGAGCTGGCCGTGCAGGGCTCGCAGAACACGCTCGGGCGTGACGATATGTCCAACCTGGCTGTGGAAGTAGACGAACTGCTCAAGGAGCTGGTGATGACGGCCAACGCCAAGGACGCCGACGGGACGGCCCTGTTCGCCGGCGACCGCAGCCGGGCCGAGCCCTTCCGGGTGCGGATGGGGCGTGCGCCCGGCCTCAGCTCCGAAACCATCGTGGGCGTGGAATACATGGGCTCGATAGGCCTGAACCATGTGGAGATCGGCGAGGGCGAGCACATCCAGGCCGACCTGGCCGGAAACGCAGTGTTCTGGTCCGACCCCCAACTGGTCATATCCGAGCGCGATGCCCGCTCCTTCTCGGTGCTGGCCGACGAGACCATCCGCGTGGACGGCAACGAGGTGGAACTCAAGGCCGGGGATGATGTCCTGACCGTAGCCGCGAAAATCAATGCATCAGGGGCGGCGGTCAAGGCCTACATGGATCCGGAAACAGGCGGCCTGGCCCTCCAGACCACCGACGCCCACCAATTGTGGCTGGAGGACGGTCCGGGCGGAGATGCCCTGGTACGCCTGGGGATCCTCAAGGGAACGGGGGCCCCGCCGCCGGCGGACTACGCCGACAGCGCGAGGGTCTCGGGGGGGAGCCTTTTCGACTCGGTTATTGCGTTGCGCGATGCCTTAAACCGCGGAGACGTCTTCGAAATCGGCGGCCGAGCCCTGGCCGGAATCGATTCGGCCCTGGCCAACCTGATCCGCCGGGACGCCGAACTGGGCTCCAGGGCGGAGCGTTTGCGATTCGCCGCCGACCGGCTCAACCGCGAGGTCCCTGACGTGACCGCCCAGCTGGCCCGCGAGCAGGATCTGGACCTGAGCGAAGCCGTCACCGAGCTTAAGAGCCTTGAGACGACGCACAAGGCCTCGCTGCAGGCCTCGGCCAGGCTTTTCCCGACTACCCTCTTGGATTTCCTGAAGTGAGCGCGCCGGCGCGCGGCGACTATACGGAGGCGACATGACCGTGATGACCAAGGCCTATGGGCCCATGGAAGCCGACGAGCGGCAAAAAATAACCTTCCCCAAGGGTCTTCCCGGCTTTGAGGAGCGCAGGGACTTCGTGCTGCTGAACGCCAAGCAGGAACCCTTCTACTACCTGCAATCCCTCGAGGATCAGGATATCGCTTTCATCTTGGTGGATCCCTTCCTCTTCCGCCCGGACTACGAGCTGGACGTGTCCGACCAGGAGCTGGCCGAGGTGGGCATCGCCTCCCCGGCAGACGCCCTGGTCTTCGCCATAGTGACCGTGCCGCCCGGGGGCGGCCCCATGACCGCCAACCTGATGGGGCCGGTCCTCATCAACCGCAAGGACCGCCGGGCCATGCAGGCAGTGCTGACGGACCCGCGGTGGCGCACCAAACACGACATCATGGCCGAGCTGTCCGAGGCCGGGAAGCGCGCATGCTGATCCTCACCCGCAGGCCGGACGAGCGCATCGTCATCGGCAAGGACATCGAGGTGACCATCCTCGAGGTGCACGGCGACCAGGTCAAGCTGGGGGTCAGCGCCCCGCGCGAGGTCAAGGTCTTCAGGCGCGAGGTCTTCGACGCCATCCAAGCCGAAAACCGGGCCGCCGCCGAGTCCGCCATGGACATACCCAGCCTGGGTCTTCCGACCCGCGAGCCCTCCGGGCGCTAGCTCTCCGGGGCCGGACTGGGGACGCACCTTCCCCTGCCAGCATCTTTCAGGTAGAGTCTAGGGCGAGGCTATTGCATGGACTCGCTGGCGCGGCAGCTCATTCTCCTCGTGCCCCCGGTGCGCCGGGCCCGCGGCTTCAGGATCTACCTGCGCGACGGACGCCGCCTCCTCGACCTATGGCAGGAAGGCGGGGCCGGCATCCTGGGAGCCCACCCCGCCGGGTTGATCAATGCTGTCAAATCCGATCTAGAAGCCGGGCGCTATCAGGGCCTGCCCTCGGACGCCCTCTCGCGCTGCGCCAGGAAGCTGGTCGGACTCTTTCCAGGCTATGCCGGTGTCGAGTGCTTCGCTTCCCCGGCCGAGGCCCGCGCGGCCCTAGCCGGCCCGGGCGCGCCGGCTTCCGCCGAGTGGCGGCCCTTCCTCCCCGTGCCGGAAGCCGAGGCCCTCATGGTTCTCCCGCCCCTGCCCGCCCACCTGCGCCCGGCCTTCGTGCTGCTAAAAAAGGGGGCTGAATTGGATCCTCGGGGCGCGGCCCTGCCGGCCGCCCTCCAGGCCCGGGCCGCCCTGCGCGCTCTGGAAGTCTTGCGCCGGGAAGAATGCTCAACCGCCCGGGCCGAGACCTGGGCGCGTTTCGACGCCGCCAATCCCGGCACATTCCTACGACAGGGCCCTTATCTGAGCCCGTCCGCGGGAATAGACTACCCGGCCCTCTTCAAGGCCTGCCTGGCTCGGGGCGCCCTCATTTCCCCGGATCCCGCTCTTCCCTCTATCGTGCCTGGGGAATTCAGCCCCGGCGAGCTAGCCTTCCTCAAGGAGCCCCTGCCATGATCATCCACCCCGCCTCAGGCCTGCCTATGGGCGATCCCTACATGGATCCCTTCGGCCCGGACCATAGGCCCTCGCCCGATGCTGTGCGTCGGGCCGGCGACTCCCTGATCCTGTCGGCTTCCGGTTGGCGCAAGGTCTTCGCTCCGGGCGGCGACGAGGAGTCCTTGGAAGCCCGGCCCGAGCCGGCCGACTTGGGCCTAGCCGCCTTGATGGCCATGGTATTCGGCGAATGGCGCCTGTCCGGACGTACGGCCGCTCCAGGGCCGCTTATCCTGGGCATCGACTCACGCCCCACCGGGCCGGCCCTCTCGGACGTCATGGCCCGCGTCTTCATCGCCCTGGGGCTGCCCCTGCGCCATCTCTTCATCGTAGCCGCCCCGGAGATCATGGCTTGGACCCGCGATCTGGGCCGGGCAGCCGACGAAGCCGAGCGAGCCGATTCCTTCTGCTACGTCTCGGCCAGCCACAACCCCCCAGGGCACAATGGGGTAAAATTCGGCCTGGCCGATGGGGGCGTCCTGGGGGCGGCCGATTCCGGCGCACTGATCAAAGCCCTACGCGCGGCCCTGGCCGACGATGGGGCGATAAACCGGGCCTTGGATCTGGCCTCGGGCGCCCCCCGCAAGGTCCTGGCCGAGGTCTACGCCCAATCCAACCAGTGGAAGCGCCGATCCTTTTCGTCCTACATCCTCTTTACCCGCGAAGTGGTCACGGGCAGCGATGCCCTCCAGTCCCAGGAAGGCCTATTGGAGCGATTAGGGCTGGTCCTGCGCACACGCCCCCTGGGCGTTGTCGCGGAAATGAACGGCTCGGCCCGCTCGGTTTCCATCGACCGGGACTTCATGTCATCGGCCGGCCTGGGCTTCCTGGCCCTCAACAACCGACCGCGGGCCTTCGCCCACCGCATCGTGCCTGAGGGCGAATCCCTGGACGACTGCCGCGATGCCCTGGAGAAGGCCCACGCCAGGGACGCCTCCTTCCAGCTGGGCTATGTCCCGGACTGCGACGGCGACCGCGGCAACCTGGTCTACTATGACGAGCGCGAGGGCCGCGCTCGAGCCCTGGAGGCCCAGGAGGTCTTCGCTTTGGCTGTCTTGGCCGAGCTGGCCTACGCCGAATGGCGCTCGACCTCGGGCGTGGGGCCGGCCCGCGAGCGCGGGCGGACCTGCGTAGTGATGAACGACCCGACATCCATGCGCGTGGACGAGATCGCCCGGGCTTTCGGAGCCGAGTGTAGGCGCGCCGAGGTGGGCGAAGCCAACGTGGTCGGACTGGCGCGGGCCCTGCGTGCCGAGGGCGCCGATGTACGGGTGGTGGGCGAGGGCTCCAATGGCGGCTGCATCATCCATCCCTCGGCGGTGCGCGATCCCATCGACACGGTCATGGCCGTAGTCAAGCTCCTGGCTATCCGCGACGAGGGTTCGCGACCGGGGCTCTTCCGCATCTGGATGGAGAAGACCGGCCGCGCGGCGGCCTATCGACCTGGATTCAGCCTGCGCGACGTCCTTGACAGCCTGCCGGCCTACTGCAGCACCTCGGTCTTCGAGCCGCGGGCCGCCCTGCGCGTGGCCACACGCGACCAGGCTGCCCTCAAGGCCCGCTACGAGGCGGTCTTCAGGCGGGACGCCGAGGCCCGCCGCGACGAGTTGGCCACGCGCTACGGCATCGTCTCATGGACCGCCGCGGCCTATCAAGGTCAGACCGAGAGGATGGATATCGGCTCCTTCGCGGAAGCCGGGACAGGCGGGCTCAAGATTATCTTCCGCGGGCAGGATAATCGGCCGCTGGCCTTCATCTGGATGCGCGGCTCAGGCACAGAGCCGGTCCTGCGCATCCTGGCCGACGTCAAGGACGGCCTGCCTGAGGATGAGGAGTATTTCCTGTCCTGGCACGCCGCCATGGTCCGCGAGGCGGACAGCGCGGGTCACTGAGGCCGCGATGCACGCGGGTTTCCTGAAGACGGCCGCCCTAGCCTTGCTGGCCTCGATCGCCCTTACATTCATCGACATGGCCCCCGCTGCGGCGGCCCAGGAGGCCTCCCCCGCCCCCCATGCCTCGGAAACCCCGGAGGCATCAGGGAGCTCGCTTGAAGCCGTGGAACGGCAGCCGGCCGAGGAAGCCCCGGAGCGTGATCTGGTAGCCGATACGGTGGCCCTTGACATCTCAACATCAGGGCTCTATGACCTGGCCGCATGGTGCCGTTCCCTGGGCTTGCCGGAGACAGGCGGTCTCGAAGAGCTGCGATCGAGGCTTTACTCCCACTACGGAGTCTCGGCCCCCGCCGGGGCCCAGGGCTCCCAGCGCAGCATCATCATCCGCTCCGCCGGTAAGGCCGATTACTTCACGATGGAGGGGGTGGAGGAACGCTATGTGCGCTTTTCCGGCGGGGTGTCCCTGACCCTCTCCGAGCCTGAGCGCGGCTGGACCCACGACATCAGCGCGCGGGAGATAGTCTTCAACCAGGGCGCCTCACTCCTGTCCGCGCGCGGCGACGTGCGCTACACGCTCAAAAAGCCCGACGGAGAGGAACGCTTCTCAGGCGAGCGCCTGGACATCGACCTGGAGACCTGGGCCGGATTCTTCCTGGAGGGCCGCATCATCCGCTCTGGGGGCAGCGAGTCGTTGCAGACCAAATTCGTCTTTGCCGCCGATGCCGTCAAGACCGGCTCACAGGAGCGGGCGGTCTTCGATAAGGCCGTGATCTCATCATCGGAGGATCCCCTGCCGCCCTACTCCATTCGGGCCGCCCGCGTGTGGCTCCTGGGCTCGGGCGAGTGGGCCATGTCCCAGGCCGTGCTTTCGGTGGGCGAGGTGCCCCTGTTGTACCTGCCCTTCTTCTTCTACAACGGCGAGGAGCTGGTCTTCCACCCCGTGCTCGGCGAGCGCGACCGCGAGGGTCCCTTCTTCCAGACCACCCTGTACTTGAGCGGCCAAAAGCCCAAATCCAAGGAAAGCATCTCCCTGCTCCAGCTCCAGGCATCCAAGTCATCCGGCCCGCAACGCATCCAAGGCCTGTACCTGGTCCCGGACGAAAAGGGCGCCAGGAAGGCGTCGCCCAACGTCTTTAAGGTCATGCTGGACGCCTGGGCCAACCTGGGCGCCTTCCTGGGCGCTGAGTACCACCTGGCATCCGATCCCAAGCTCAAGTTGGATGTCCTGGTCGTGGCGGCCATCACCCGCAATGTCTATTCAGTGGTCAATGCGGGGGTCTCCACTTACTCGCCCTACGTGGCGGCCAACGATTGGCAGAGCGCCTGGAACGAATCTCGATTCCTGGGCCTGCGTCTGCCCCTGCGATACGGCGCCGACCTGGGGGCCAGCTTGAACATGTCGCCCCTCAGCGCCAGCCTGACCCTGCCCCTCTTCTCTGACCCCTATGTCGAAGGCGAATTCAAGCTGCGCAAGGAAGACATGGATTGGTTCGCTTTCCTCAAGGCGGAGAAGGCTCAGGAGGGCACGGCCGCCCGCCGCGGCAGCCTTGAATGGAAACTGGAGGCGGCCTACTCGCCTAACCTGGGCATCCTGGCGCCCTATATCAGCTCGGCCAATCTGAACTATGCGCGCACCCGCCTGACTTGGGCCTCCAAACGGGCGCAGAACGACGGCCTTACCCCGGCCGGGCCCGTGGACGATGCTGATCCGTCGCGCGACTTCTTCTATCCCGATCTCTGGTCCATGCTCGATCTGTCGGGCAAGCTGGCCGGAACCCTCTTCACCTGGCCGCCCAAGCCCGCAAGCGCCCAGAAGCCCAAAGCCAATGTTCCGGCCGCCTCGCCTCACCCCCTCCCGCAGCCCCCGACGCCTATTGAGGAACCCGAACCCCTTGCAGTTGCCAAGGCCTCATCAAAGTCCGCCATCGAACCCCGGCCTCCATCAGACCTCGCCAAGCCGAATGAAGGGCAAGCCCAATCGGCGACCAAGGCAGTTGAGGATCAGGCCACAGCGGCGCCCAGGGATGACAGGGGCGACTACCCCCTGGACCTCTACCGCCTCGATCCGGTATCGGCGCCCCCGCCCGCCCAAAGCTCGACCCCGCAGGCCCAGGAACCCATCGCTCTCAGCCTATCCTACGCCCTCGATCCCCTGGCCTCCATGGAACGACGCTTCCTCTCCCAGGCCTGGCCTATCCCGGAGGAAATCGACTGGAGATCCCTCCATGACAAGGCCCTGCTCCGGGTCTCGGGCTCGATGGACGCACAGGCCAAGCTCCTGGGCGGGGCGGCCACGCTGAGCGCCAGGCTGAACGGACGCTCGCAGTTCCAGAACCACTTCAATTTCCTGGACGATCCAGTCTACCTGAGCCAGGCCAGCCTCGACTCCCTGGCCAAGGCCGACGCCCAAGCGCGATCCGACAACCTGTCCGGCTCCCTCAAGCTCAACGCCAAACCCTTCACAGGAGACAAGCTTTGGGGCGAGAGCTATGTGAGCTGGGACCTGAGCGCCATCCTCTATGACTATCAGTTCAAGGCTATGGATGGGGACCAGGCCGTTTACACCGTGAAGTCCGTCACCTGGGAACCGACTAGCATCACGACCCACTCCCTCGGCGCCGGCCTTGTCTGCCTGCCCCTGGGCTGGAGGCAATCCCTCTCCCTGAGCGCCACTCTGCCCCCACGCGACCAAGCTTACAACGCCTCTTTGGACGCCCAGGCCGGCCCCCTCAAGCTGGGCGCCTCTTCCAGGCTGGCCTATTCCCGCACGCTCGACGACTGGGTCTTCGACCCGCTAAACCTGAGCGCCACCATCACTCCCCTGCCGGGCCTGTCCATCGTCGACAAGTTCATCTACAACATCGAGCAGGATCGCCCAGAGTCGAA
>CAYYCP010000051.1:9593-24474 GCA_964470375.1 uncultured Spirochaetales bacterium | reverse complement strand
TGGCTTGAAAATGGATGAAAATACATGAAATCTCTTGACTCCCGTCCTTTTTTCCCTACACTTTTTCCTTGCAATTTTTTTTGGCGATGATACAATGGGCGAAATCATCGGATTCCAGCCCCTAGTGGTCTCCAGGCGTATCGTAGCCATAAGGAATTAGGGCTGTTTAGGTTCCAAGGAGCGCTTTCTTGAATAAGCGGGATTTCCCCAAGGTTCACTTCTACGACCAGGACTTCGTCGACATCTACGACCGCACCTGGACTTGGATCCAGGATTATTGGCAACAGCCCAACAAGGAGCTGGGCCTAGGGAAGGAAAAATTCTTCTGCAACCCTGCGGATACCGTCATCAGCCAGTGGGAATCCACCTTCGCCTCTTTTTTCCTCGTTTACTCTAACCGCATTTTCCACGCCCATTCCCAGTTGGATGTATTCTACGGCAAGCAGGAGGAGTCCGGGGCCATCCGCTCCCAGTATGACCTTTCCACCGGAAAGGCCGTTGTCAATCGTGACAATCCCGAAGGCGTGGGCATGCCCCTGTTCGCCTGGGCTGAATACAACCTCTACCACAAGACGGCCAACAAGAAGCGGGTCAAGGAGGTACTCCCCGTCCTCATCCGCCATATGGCCTGGCTGGAGTCGACCTTCAAGCAAAAGAACGGCCTGTATTCGGTGCCCCTATCGGCCTCGGGCATGCCCAACTCGCCGCGTGAGAAGGCCAAGTACCTGGTGGACTTCAACTCGGCCGCGGCTATCAACGCCCTGTACATCTCGGCCCTAGGCGACATCATGAACGATAAGGAAGTCAGCTTCCAGTTCAAACGCGCCTATTTCTCCCTCAAGACCCGCATCAACTCGCTCATGTGGGACCCCGAGGCGGGCTGCTACTTCGACCTGGACGCGGACGAGAAGCGCCTCAAAGTCAGGACAATCGCGACCTTCTGGCCCCTCTTGGCGGAGCTTCCGAACGAAGATCGCGGCAACGCCCTCATCTCCCTGCTGACCGACCCGGCCCACTTCGGGGTGGAGCACCCCTTCCCCAGCCTGGGCGCCAGCGAGAAGGACTACAGCCCCGAGGGCAACGGTTTCCGAGGCTCGGTCCTCCCGCCCTGGACCTATATGGTCATCAAGGGGCTGGAGAAGTACGGCCGCCATGAGCTGGCCCGGGAGTGCGCCATCCGCCATCTCTACTATGTCCTGGACTCACTCCAGCCCGAGGGAGCCAAGGTAGCCACGGTTTGGGAGGCCTACAAGCCCCAGGGCGAGGGCCCGGCCCACTGGCCGGGCAGGTCCGGCAAGCCACGCTCCCAGGTTCTGGCCTACGCCGGCCTTTCCACCATCGCCTTGATGATAGAGAACATCGTCGGCCTGGACATCTCCCTGCCCCGCAAGACCGTGGACTGGATCATCCCCAGCCTGGAGATCATGGGCATCGAGAACCTGTCCCTCAAGCGCAACATGATCACCATCCTCTCCAACAAGCTGGTGCGGGGCTGGGAGATCCACATGGAGAGCGAGAAGCTCTATTATTTCACCATCAACATCATCGGGAAGAAGAAAAAGACCCTGCCCATACCCTCGGGCAAGTGCTCCATGCTCATAGACAAGCTCTAGGCCCCGGCCGCCCGGCCGAGGCGGAGCTTGAGGAAAGGCTATCCAGGGCCGATACTGACACGGGAGGGACTGGAGCCAGATGAGAGGCGTGATAGGGCTCCTGGGGGCCTCGGTCAGGGTCAAGTTGAAGTCGGCCCTCTATGGCCTGGGCTTCTTCTACAACGTGCTCAAGGAATTCTTCCTCTTCTTCAGGCGCCGCCAGGCCGGCTTCCGGGTCCTGGTCATGCAGATCCTCTTCACCGGCGTGGAGGCCTTGGGGGTCTGCGCGATCCTGGCCGTGGGCATCGGGGCGGCTATCAACATCATAGGCGCCTCTATCCTGCCCACCTTCGGGCAGAGCGCCCTTATGTACCCCATCCTTATCGCCGTCATCACCCGCGAGTTGGGGCCCCTGCTGACGGCCTTCGTCATCATCGCCCGCTCGGGCACGGCCATATCCACGGAGCTCGGCAACATGGTGGTTTCCCACGAGATCGAGGCCTACATAGCCTTCGGCATCGACCCTATCTCCTATTTGGTTGTGCCGCGGGTGGTCGGGGTGACGGTGGCCATGCTTGTGCTGAACCTGTATTTCAACCTTTTCGGCCTTTTGGGATCCTACATCGTGGTGCAGTTCGTCAAGCCGATCGGGGTCATGGAGTACTTCACCCCCCTCTTCAAGGCCCTTACCGGGGCCGACATCGGCATAGGCCTAGTGAAGAGCCTGTGCTTCGGGATCATCATTTCGGTGGTCTCCACCTACCATGGCTTTTCGGTCAACCGGGCCAGCACCGAGATCCCGGTGGCCGGCATCCACGCGGTCGGCCAGGGCTTCGTCTTCTGCATCCTGGCGGACATCCTGATCACCGTCCTCCATTACGCCCTATGAGCCAGGCCGCGCCCTCCCCCCTCCTCGAGCTGCACGAGGTGGCCACCATGACCCAGGGCTACGAGGTCCTACGCGGAGCCTCCTGCTCCTTTAAGGAGGGCCGGACGGCATTCATCATGGGCACATCGGGGGCCGGCAAGAGCACCCTGATCAAGGTGGCCGCGGGCCTGTCGTGGCCGGACTCCGGCAGCGTACTCTACCGCGGCCGGGCCCTGGGAACCATGAACAAACGCGAGCTGGCCGACTATTACAAGGCCTACGGCTTCGCCTTCCAGGACTCGGCCCTGTGGGCCAACCAGAGCATAGGCGAAAACCTATCCCTGCCCATCCGTGTCATCGAGCCGCGCATCAAACCGGTCGAGCTGCAGGCGCGCGTTCGGGGCGTCCTGTCCGTACTCGGCTACGACGAGAGTCTGTCCCAGCGCCCGGCCCAACTCTCATTGGGTGAGCAGAAAATCATTTCCATCGCCCGGGCCATGGTGGTGGATCCGTCCATCCTCTTCATGGACGAGCCGACCGCCTTCCTGGATGACGCCTCCCTGCAGCGGGTGACGAGGGCCATCCTGGACTACAAACGGCGCGGGCGGACCGTCATCGTGGTGACCCATTCGGCCGAACTGGCCTTCTCCGCGGCCGACGACCTGGTGGTGGTGCACCAGGGCCGGGTCGTGGCCCAGGGCGACTTCGACGAGCTCTCGGCCTCGGACGATGCCATTGTACAGTCGGTCCTGCGCCGCTCAGCCCGCCATGAACGCCAGTATAACGCCGATGCCCCGTTCGGCGGCCAGTTGCCGTCGGGCGGGGATGTCGAGCCCCAGGGAGGCGAAGAAGCATGAAACTCCGCATCAAGTACGCCGACCAGGTGGTGGGGGCCTTCATCCTCCTGGCCATCGCCGCCCTGGCTCTGGCCCTCATCTTCATAGGTCTGAACCAGCGCTGGTTCGCCAAGGACTACACCTTCCGCAGCGAATTCCCCAGCGCATCCGGGATATCCCCGGGCACCAGCATCAACTTCCGCGGCTTCGTCATCGGCAAGGTCGCCTCGGTGATGCTCAACGCCCGCAACATGGTCGACGTGACCCTGATCATCTACGACACCTACTACGACAGGGTGCGCGAACACTCCCTGCTGGAGTTGTCGATAAGCCCCATCGGCCTGGGCGACAAACTGAGCCTCCTCCAGGGGCGCGGCAGCGGCACCCTGCCTGAGGGGGCCTTCATCCCGCGCGCGGATTCCTTTTCCGGCAAGACCCTGATCAAGCACGGCCTGGTGGACGTTCCGGCCAAGGACGACACCGTCTCGAATATACTGGCCAGCGTGGGCCCGCTGCTGAATAACGCCAACGCCGCCGTAGTCACGCTTAACCGCACCCTGACCGAGGTCAATTACGCCCTGGCCGGCCAGGGCACCGGGCCGATAGCCTCCATGCTGCATAACGCGGACGCCTCAGTAGCGGCCCTGCGCTCCACGCTGGAGGATGACGTGCCCATGATTATGTCCGACGTTCGCGCGGTCACGGCCGGGGCCGGCCAGGCGGTGGCCGACGTCCAGGGCATCCTGGCCAAGGTGGACGGTATCATGGCCAAGGTGGATGGGATTGGGGCCGACGTGAAAAAGCTGACCGAATCGATCGCCGACCCCACCGGGCTCGTGCCCAAGCTGCTCGACCCCAAGGGTTCCATCAAGACCCTGCTCGACGACCAGAATGCGCTTTACGACCGGATCACTGGCCTCCTAGGAGAAGTCCACTCCACAATGTCCACCTTGGACACCATGGTTCGGCGCCTGAACAACGAAATGCCCGGCATCTCGGTCCTCCTGGAGGAGGGCAAGGGCACCCTGGTCAAGGCCCAGGATGTATTGGAGGGTCTGAGGAACAATCCCATCCTCAAAGGCGGCATAACCGAGCGCAAGGAGCAGGAAGCCCTCTTCCGCAGCCTGCGCGACGAGGAGTTCTAGCATGAAGGCAGTCCAGATACACAGGATGCGCCCCTCAACCGGCCTCGCCGCCTGGGTGGCGGCAGCCGCGGCCTTGGCGGCAGCCGCGGCCATGGCCCTCCTGGTTGGCTGCTCCACGGCCCCCAAAGCCACCGCGGCCGTGTCCACGGAGCGCAATCGGGCCACCGGCCTGGCCAAGCAGGGCGACAGCCGCTTCCGCTCCGGAAACTACGCGGACGCCCTGAGCTTCTACCGCCAAGCCCTGGAGATCAATATCGCCATAGACGACGATGCCGGGGTTGTGATGTCGCGCAACGCCATAGGCAAGACCTACGCCGCCTCCGGACAGACCGAGGACGCGCGCGGCCAGTACGCCGAAGCCCTTGAGCTGGCCGAGCGCCTGGATCACCCGGACCTGACGGCCCAGTGCCTCTTCCACCAGGCTGAGCTGGACATCGACTCGGGCGACGCCGCGTCAGCGAGGGCCAAGCTGGAGCGGGCGGCTGCCCTGGCCCCCGCGGGGAGCGCCACCGCGGCCCTGGTCCTGCACGCGCGTGCGCGCGCCCACAGGCTGGCCGGGGAGCTGGAGGCTGCCGAAACCGCCCTGATCCAGGCCGCCTCAATCAATAAAAAGCTCATGCTGATGGGCGAGTACGCCTCCAATATGTACCTTCTTTCCTCGGTGCGCAGCCGCATGGGCGACCAAGACAAGGCCTTAGTGTACGCCCAAGCGGCCCTGGCGGCCGACAAAGAGATCGAAAATTCCCTGGGCATAGCCTCGGATTACTACGCCCTGGGGCGAATAGCCCTGGCCCGGGGCAAGGACGAGGACGCCTATTTCTACCTGCGCAAATCCCTCAACGTAGCCCTAGTCAAGGACATGGCCGGAGAGGCGCTACGGGCGCTGAAGGACCTGATCCCGCTGGCCGTGAAGCTGGGCTACCAGGACAAGGCCAAGGACTACGAAGCCATGGAAGAGAGAATCCGCTCCCTAGGCGAGGCCTCCAGGAAGTAGTGAGAGCCGGCTAGGGATGGATGAGGGTGCCGTGGAAGGGCTTCCCGTCCAGGATGAGCTCGAGATTGGCCAGATCCCGGCCGGCCGCGCACACCACCCTGAGGCCCAGCTCGGCGGCCCGACGGGTGGCCACCGGATCGAAGGGTAGGTTGGTTCCGGGCTTCCATTCCCCGCCTACGATGCCCCTGAATTCCGCCCAGCTCAGGCTCTCCAGGGGTTTGGCAGATGGATCGGTCCGGGGATCTGCGCTGTAGACCTGGGCGATATTGGAGAGATTGAGAACCTCGGCGGCCCCGAAACGTTCAGCCAGGACTACCGCATCGTAATCCGTGGAAAAACCCGGCTTCCAACCGGCCGCCACCATGACCCGGCCGCTGAAAAGTTCCACCGCCAGGGGATCGATGACCACATCGCCCGGGCAGAGGCGGCCCATGACGGCCTTGACCAGCTGGGCGTTGAGGCGCGTGGCCATAATGCCTATCCAGTCCAGGTCCTCGTCGGCCGCAGAGGGGCAGGCCTTGCGGCAGGCCTCCTGGTAGGAGCGCGCCGGCCCGCCTCCGCCCACCACCAGGATGAATCTCAGCTCCGGATCGGCCTCAAGCTTGCCCCTGAGCAAGGCGGCGAGAGCAGCTAGGAATTCCGGATCGGGCGCGGATGGGGCCACGATGGATCCACCGAGCGAGAGCACCTTGACCATAGCGGCAGTATAGCACGCAGACTCCCCGGCTACCAGCGATGGGGCATGGTCATGTAGCCTCTATCGTCGATCCCTTAGTATAATGTCCCCGTGCCGCGCCTCCCCCGCCCCCGCCCAGCCGATATCTTGGTCATCCTGATCTCGGCCGCCGCAACCGCCGCCAGCGCCTGGGCCGTCGCGGGCCGCCGCGGCGCAGAAACCCTGCTCGTGAGCGCGGGCGGGCGCGAGTACGCCTACCCCCTGGACCGGGATGCCCGGCTGGAATTCGATGGCCCCCTGGGAACCACGGTCGTGTCCGTGGAGAAGGGTGCGGCGAGGGTCGTCTCCAGCCCCTGCGAGAACCAGCTGTGCGTTTCATCGGGCGCTGTCTCGCGCCGGGGCCAATGGATCGCCTGCCTGCCGAACGCCGTTCTCCTGCGCGTGGGAGGGGCATCCGCCGATGTCGATGCCGGCACCTATTGATCCCGCGACCAAAGGGCGCAGGCGGGAGATAACAGCCGCCCTGGCGGCCCTGTGCCTCCTCCTCTCGGTCATCGAGCAGATGATTCCTCGCCCGGCACCCTTCTTCAGGATCGGGCTGTCGAACATGCCCGTCCTGGCGGCCCTGGACTTCATGTCCTTCGGTGAATTGAGCCTCCTCATGGCCCTCAAGGTCCTGGGGCAAGCCCTCCTCACGGGAACCCTGGCCTCCTATGTCTTTCTCTTCTCGGCGGCCGGTTCTTTGGCCAGCCTCCTGGCCATGGCCGGGTTGAAGCGCCTTCTGGGAAGCAGAATCAGCCTGATCGGCCTGGGCACGGCCGGTGCCCTGGCCTCCAACCTAACCCAGGCCGCCCTCTCCATCGCCTTCATCTTCGGTCCGGCCGCGGCCGTCATCGCGCCCGTCCTCCTGGGCATCGGCACGCTGAGCGGAGCCCTGATGGGGGCCTTCGCCCAGGCCTTCAAGGAGCGCTCGCGCTGGCTAGTCCTGGCTGCCCTGGCCTGGGAGGGGCGAAGCTGATGAAACCCTCCATCGACCGCCTAGGCATACTCATGGGATCCACGCCACGCATAGCCTGGGGCCTTCTCCTCCTCCTCCCGGTAGCCCTGACGCGCGGTTGGGTCTGGTCGGCGGCTCAGGCCGGAGCCGCCCTGATCCTCTATCTCCTTGCGGGCAAGCGCCCTCGCCTCTTGGCCAACCTGGGTTTACTCGCAGCCATGACGGGCTTCGCCCTCCTTTCCCCGCGCGGACGGGTGCTCGCATCCCTAGGTTCCTTTCCCTTGACTGCCGGGGCCCTGGAGGAGGGGCTGGAACGGGGTTTGGCCATCCTGGGCATGGTCTTCGTCTCGGGCTTCAGCGTGAGCCAAGACCTTCGCCTGCCGGGCCGGGCGGGAGCGATGCTTTCGGCCGTCCTCTCTCGCTTCCATGCCCTCATGGACGCTCGCGGGGGCTTCGATCCGCGCGATCCCTTCGGCTCGATCGATGCGATCCTCTTCAAGGCCTTCGGAGATGGCCGATCGGATCCGACGGAGGAGGCGGAAGTCGGAAAGGCATCCAGGCGCAGGATCGGGCCGGCGGGCGCAGCCCTGGCCCTGGCCAGCCTGACCGGCGCGACAGCCATCGCTATCCTATCGCGTTGGCCGACATAATACTGATATCTCTATTGGTGAGCCGACATGCTTAGCATTATTGACTATGTAAGGAAGGTATTCGTGAAAGGTATCCATGGCTGCATCCCCTTCGGCCTTGCGACCCTTACTCTGGATCCCTTACTATGCGATCGGACCGGGCGGGCTCAGGCATCCCGACCGACCAGGATCGAAGTCAACTCAAGAAGCCCCTCGCGGGCCGTGCATGACGGCAGGCGGCCGATCCTTTCCTCCGCTCGCCGGGCATAGATCCGAGCGACTGTACGGGCGGCTTCCACCCCCCCGCTTTCCAACACCATGCCCACCAGCCTGCGGCGATCCCGGTCGGCCAGGGCTCCTCGTGCGGCGGCCTTGCTCAAGGCCCGCTTCAGCCCGGGCGATCCGCCTTCCAGGGCGGCGATAAGCGGCAGGGTGTAGACTCCTTCCATGAGGTCGGAGCCCACAGGCTTGCCCAGCTGTGAGGAATCTCCGGTGTAGTCCAGGATGTCGTCGACTATTTGGAAGGCCATGCCCAGGGCATGGCCTATTCCCGCCAGGGCTCCTACCAGGGCCGGCTGACAGCCGCCCTCGATGCCGCCGACCCGGGCAGAGAGGGAAAAGAGGGCAGCGGTCTTGGCGTGGATGCGCCGCAGGTAGTCGCGCGCGCGCGGCCCGGTCCTGAAGCGCTCCAGGCCCTGGCGCAGCTCGCCCTCGCAAATTCGGGCCGAAGCCCGCGCCATGGCCCTGACGCTAGCCGGCGACGCCGAGGCGTGCATGAGGCCGATGGCGGATGCCATGACGTAATCACCAAGGAGGACGGCCTGGCGGGCCCCGTACAGGGCCAAGGGATTGGGACGACCGCGCCGCAGGCGCGCCCCGTCTATGACGTCGTCATGGATCAAGGTGCCCAGGTGGAGGAGTTCGATGGCCGCGGCCGCCCGCAGCACCGGCTCGCGCCCGGCCTCACCGCCGAAGCGCCCGGCCAGGCAGGCCAGGGCCGGGCGGGCCATCTTGCCCAAGCCGGGCGCCAGGGCATCGGCGAATCCGCCCAGGTAGGCCGAGCCATCCTCCAGGCAGGCGCGCATGATGAGCGCGACCCGCTCCAGCTCGAGGCCAAGCCCGGGCAGGGATGCAAGCGTGAGCACGTTCCGCCCGGCTCCCCCGCTCAGCGCTTGCGCCGGATCAAGGGTTCATTCGGATAGAGCTTGCTGAGCCGTCCCAGGCTGCTGCCGCGCCAGAGCCGGTCGACCCAGGGGATGATCCAGCTGTCCAGTCCGGCCGCCCTGCCGCTGGCCCCCAGGAGGGTCAGGCCTGCGCACAAGTACCAGAAGATCTCCCGCGTTGCCATACCCGATAGGATGAACATGAGGCAAAGGAGTATGGAGCCGCCCGAAGCCAGGAAGGTGAAGGCCCCCCCGAAGAGGGCCAGGCCGATGCCCACCTCGCCGAGCACGATGACAAGGCGGAAGAGGTAGGCGAAGAAAAGCTGCCAGGCCTGGCTGCCATCGCCCACGAAGACCTTGATGATCCATTTATAGAGGGCGGTGGGCTTATTGAGGGCCGGCAGGAAGATGCCCCCGGCCGCCGAGGCCGCCGATTTCGCCGCTGCAGCCAGCTGGCCGGCCGCGTCCACGACCGCGGTCGCAGCCGCATCGGCGCCCTCGTTGGCGGCCGTCACTGCCTCGGCCACGGGCTCCGCGGCCGCCTCCCAGTCCTCGCTGGCGGCCGCCACCGCGTCGGCGGCGGCCTGGACCTTGGGGGCGATGCCGAAGAGGAACTGGTTGACCCAGCCCGAATTCTTAGGATCCAGCCAATTCAGCTTGCCCAGCCCCTCGATGAACCACATGGCGCCGGTGAATATCCTGAGGATGGTGACCCACAGCCCCTGAACCCTGGCGCCCACCAGGCGCCCGGGCCAGAAGCTGCGCCCGTCGTCGCGGTGGAAAAATGCATGACGCAGGTAGTTGAACACGCCGTTGAAGCCGGCGATGCCCCAGAGATAGTGCATGTTGATGAGGTGCTTCATGCCCATGGCGAAGGCCGAACTGCGCAGAACCAGGGCCAAGCCGCCCACGGCCAGTCCGGGAGCCGCCAGGGCCAGGAAGCACCAAGGGCTGGTGAAGCCGGCGGCGAATTTCCAGCCCGTGAAGGAGCCCTCGCTCCACCCTAGGACATTGCTCATAACAAGGGCGATCAGGAGGTAGCCGATCAGGCCGCCGGCCAAGCCGCCCAGGGCCAGGGTGGCCTGGGGCAACTTCAGATTCTGCACAGCGTAGCGCGAGCCTATCGACACCATGAATCCGTGGTAGGAGGACTTGAAGGGCTTCGGCGCCCCCTTCTTGAGGACATCGGCGGCGATGGCGCGGGCGGCGCAATCGGCCGTCTGGATGGAGGTCTCCACGATCTGGGGCAGGGGCTTGCCCTCCTCCAAAAACCAGTTGGCGTCGCCCACCACGAAGACCTCAGGCCTATCGACCGAGCGCATGAAGGGATCCACTTGGATGCGGTCGCGCTTGCCTATCCCCAGACCTAGGGCACCGGCGAAGGCCGATCCGCCGACGCCGCAGGTCCATACGAAGGTGTCCGCGCGCAGGACACTGCCGTCCTTCAGCCTGATCTCGCCCTCAGCCGCCCCGACGATGGGCGAGTCCAGCTTGATCTCGACTTCCAGCTTGTTGAGGTAGAACTCGGCGCGCTTGCGCAGCTTGTTATCCAGCATGGTCAGTATGGCTGGCAGGGCCTCGACCACGATGACCCGGCACTCGGCCGGATCCAGGTGATACCGTTCGCACATGGCCCGGCGTTGCTCGGCCAGCTCGCCAGCCAGTTCTATCCCGGTGAAACCGGCTCCGGCCACTACGAAGGTCAGGGCCTGGCGCCGCCTTTCCGGATCCACCTGGCGCGAGGCCTCCAGGAACTTAGCTTCCACGCGCGCCCGGATGGCCAGGGCGTCGTCCAAGGACCACAACGGCAGCGAATGCTCGGCCACTCCGGGGATGCCGAAGTACTCGGGCTCGGAGCCGGTGCCCAGGACCAGGTAGTCGTAGGGGAAGGTCCCGCCGGAGGCGCGCACGGACTTGGCCTCGAAGTCCACGCCTAGGACCCTGTCGGTCACCACCCGCACCCTCTCGTCCGGGAAGATACGCTCGAAGCTGACCATCACGGACTCGGGGCTTGAACGCCCGCCCGCCACCTCATGCAGCTCGGTCATCAGGGTGTGGAAGGGATTTTTGTCGATGAGGGTTATCTCCGCGCGGGCTGGAGCCTTGAGCAGCCTGGCCAGCCGCTGGGCCGCGCGCACGCCCGCGTAGCCGCCGCCGATAATCACGACCCTGGTCTTTTCAGGCACTTCCGGACCTCCTGGCGCTGGATCATTGCTATGGGCAAGCAAGCATACGCCGCCCGCCGTGAGTATAGACGAAGCCGAGCAGCCTGTATAGGATTCCAGCATGGTCCTGGACGATCTGCGGGATTTCATGGCTGTCCTGGAGGCACGCGGCGAGCTGAGGCGCGTGAAGGCGGAAGTGGATCCCCGGCTGGAGATCGCCGCCATCGCCGACCGGGTGATGAAGGCCGGCGGGCCGGCCCTGCTCTTCGAGCGGGTCAAGGGATCGGCCTTCCCGGTCCTTATCAACGCCTTCGGCTCGGCCGGCCGCTGCGCCCTGGCCGTAGGCGCGGACGAAGCCGACGATGCGGCCGAGCGCATCGCCTCGCTCCTGGACCTCTCGGCCTACCGCACCTGGCCGGACCGGATCATGGCCCTGCCCAAGCTGGCCCCCTATGCCTTCATCTTCCCCCGCCGCACGGTCGGCGGTCCCTGCCGCGAAGTGACCGAGGCCGAGCCCGACCTGCGCGCCCTGCCCGTCCTGACTTGCTGGCCCGGCGACGGGGGCCCCTTCCTGACACTGCCCCTGGTCATCACCCGGCATCCAGAGAGCGGGGTTCAGAACATGGGCATGTATCGGATGCAGGTCTTCGGCCCGCGCGAGACCGGCCTGCACATGCACCGCCACAAGGACGGCCAGGCCATATTCGAGGCCTACCGCGAGCGCGGCCAGCGCATGCCCGTCGCAGTGGCCCTGGGCGCCGACCCGGCTACTATCTACGCCGCCACCGCTCCTCTGCCCCAGGGTTTCGATGAGCTCCTGTTCGCCGGCTTCCTGCGCAAGCGCCCGGTAGCGGTGACCGAGTGCCCCTCCGGCCTCCTGGTGCCGGCCAACGCGGAATTCATCCTAGAGGGCTACGTCGACCCGGCCGAGCCCCTGCGCCGTGAAGGCCCCTTCGGTGACCACACCGGCTACTATTCGGCCGTAGACGATTACCCGGTCTTCCACCTGGAGCGCCTCACCCGTCGGCAGAACCCCATCTACCCCGCCACTGTGGTGGGCCGCCCGCCCATGGAGGACTGCCACCTGGCCAAGCTGACCGAGCGCCTTTTCCTGCCTGTGCTCAGGCTGCAGCTGCCTGAAATCGTCGACATGGACCTGCCCCTGGAGGGGGTTTTCCACAACTGCGCCATCGTATCCATCCGCAAGCGCTACCCGGGCCACGCCCGCAAGGTTATGAACGCCCTGTGGGGCGTTGGCCAAATGTGCTACCAGAAGATGATCGTGGTGGTGGACGAGGACGTCAGTCCGCACGACTATTCCCAGGTGGCCTGGAGGGTCTTCAATAACATCGACGCCCGCCGCGACCTGGTGATATCCGAAGGGCCCCTGGACGCCCTGGATCACGCCTCGCCGCAGCCGCGCTACGGCGCCCGCCTGGGCGTGGACGCGACCCGCAAGCTGCCCGAGGAGGGCCACGGGCGGCCCTGGCCTGAGGACATCCGCCTCTCGCCGGAAATCGAGAGCCTGGTCAGCGAGCGCTGGCGCGAGTATGGCATCGATTAGGCGGGCCGCCTCCCTGGTCTCGGCGAAGGCGCGGGACTACGCCGGCCTCCTCATGATCGGCCATTCCCTCTTCTCCCTGCCCTTCGCCCTGGCCGCCCTCCTGTACGCCTCCGGGGGCCGGCCCGGTTGGCGACTTCTCATCTTCACTGGCCTGGCCTTCCTGGGAGCGCGCAACGCCGCCAACGCCCTCAATCGGGTGGTGGATAGGAGGCTCGACGCCGAGAACCCGCGCACCGCCGGCCGCCACATCCCCTCCGGGCGGGTGAGCGCCCTCGAAGCCCTGGCCCTGGCGGGGGCTTTCTTTCTCCTCCTCTGCGCGGCGGCCTGGTTGATCAGCCCCCTCTGCTTCATGCTCATCCCCATCCCGGCCGCCCTGATGCTCCTGTACTCATACACCAAGCGCTTCACCTGGCTGAGCCACTTCGTCCTCGGCATAACCTCGGCGGCGGCCGCGGCCGGGGGCTGGATAGCCTATGCCGGGCACCTCGGACTGCGGGGCCTCCTTTTGGCCGCCGCCAACGGCGCCTGGGTGACCGGATTCGACATCATCTATCAGGGTTTGGACGCGGAATGGGATCGGGCCCACGGCCTCCATTCCGTGCCGGCCGACTTCGGCCCCCTGGCGGCCCAGGCCCTGGCCCTCCTCTGCCATGCCGGGGCCCTGGGCTTCCTGGCGGCCTTCGGCCTGGCCATCCGGGTTTCGATCCTCTACTGGATCGGCCTCGCGGTAATCGCCCAGCTGATGGCCCTCCAGCACATCCTCCTCCAGGGCCGCGGGAAGCCGAGCCGGGCGCGGATCCTCTTCTCCTCCTACTCGCTCAACCAGATCCTGGGCCCCCTCTTCCTGGTCGTCTCCTGCGCCGATATCTACCTTGGAGGCCCATCGTGAGCAAGCGCTACATCCTCGCTGTCACCGGGGCATCCGGTGCTGGCTATGCCCTGGCTCTGGCGGATATGCTCTCCAAGGTGCCGGAGGCCGAGTTCCGCCTCATAGTGTCGGCCAACGGCGCACGCGTCCTGGAGGCCGAGGCCGGCCTGGATCCGGCCGGATTGGCGGATCGGCTGGGGGCGGGCGGCAATGCCGTTTCCCTGGACCTGGTCGACGACTTCACGGCGCCGCCGGCTTCGGGCTCGTATCGCTGGGAGGCCATGGCCGTAGTCCCCTGCAGCATGGGCAGCCTGGCCGACATAGCCTCGGGCTCCTCACGCAATCTTATCGCCCGAGCCGCCGACGTCTCGCTCAAGGAGGGTCGGCGCCTGATCATAGTCCCGCGCGAGGCGCCCTACAGCCTGATCCACCTGCGCAACATGGCGGCCCTGGCCGAGGCCGGGGCAGTCATACTGCCGGCCTCGCCCGGCTTTTACCGACGGCCCTCATCGCTCCAGGACTGCTATGATTTCATCGCCGAGCGGATCATGGAAAGGATGGGCTTGCCCGCCGGGGGGCGGGAATGGGGGATGGCATGAAGGCAAGGCACAGAAGCCGAGCGAAGGGGGCCAGGGCGGCCGTCACCATACTGGCGGTCGGCCTCTCGGCGGCCCTGACGGCCCAGGGCGCCCAGTCCCTGAGGCTGGGTATCCTCCCTGACCTGGACTCAGTCCCTCTGGTGATAGCCTCCATGAGGGGCTTCTACGCCGCCGAGGGCCTGGAGGCGGCTATCGAGCGCTTCCCCAGCGCCCAGAACAGGGATGCCGCGCTGCAGGCCGGCAAGATCGACTTGGCAGTGTCCGACCTCCTGGCGGCCTGCTTCCTGGCCGAAGGCGGCTTCGGGTCCAAGGCCATTATGGCCACCCAGGGCGCCTACCGCTTAGTAGCCGCCCCGGGCAGTCCAGCCACCTCGCTGTCAGCCCTGCGCGGGCGGACGGTGGCCATCTCCAAGAATACCATCATCGAGTACTGCCTGGAGCGCATGCTGGCCTCGGCGGACATGCGGACGGAGGAAGTGAAGGCGGTCTACATCCCCCAGATGCCCCTCAGGCTGGAGATGCTGAGGGCCGGCAAGGTCGATGCGGCCGTCTTGCCCGAGCCTCTGGCTTCTACCGCCATTCTGGACGGATCCAGGGCCGTGGACTCATCCGAGCGCCTGGGGGTGAATCCGGGGGTCATCATCGCTTCCGCCTCCGCCCTGGCCGCCAAGGCCCCGGCCATAGCCGCCTTTGCTCGGGCCTATGATAGGGCCGCGGCCTACCTTTCATCGGCACCGCGCTCGGATTACATCGATGCCCTCATGAAGGAAGCCGGTTTCCCGGAG
>CAYYCP010000051.1:0-9493 GCA_964470375.1 uncultured Spirochaetales bacterium | reverse complement strand
GGCACCGCGCTCGGATTACATCGATGCCCTCATGAAGGAAGCCGGTTTCCCGGAGACGATCCGCGATAGCCTCCTTATTCCCGCTTACCGCCCCGCGGCCGGCCCCTCGGTCAAAGAGGCCGAGGCTGTGGCGGCCTGGCTCCTGGCCCGCGGCCTGGTGAAGCGGCGCTACGCCCCAGAGGAGCTCATACAGCCCATGGACTTCACGGGACGCTGAAAACTTCGCCGCTGACGCAGAATAGGTATCCGTGCGTATAGGGTGACTGAGCGCAAAGGTCACCAATAGGCGGAATCAGCGCATACACGACCGGGAGAAAAAGGTTATCAATGTAAATACCGCGTTTGCCGACCGTCGGTTCGGGAATCATCCGGGTCGGCGAGTGTGCTCAACACATCGGCAAAGGTGAACCTAAGGTATCGAATCTGGTCATAATACCATTGCTTGATGCTCGGAATTGACAGAAGGGCATTCGCGGGCGAAGTGAATCCATCCATCGGGAAATCCATATCAGCCAAGAAGGATTCGATTTTCTCGAGAAGGAGCGTGTTTTCCTGCTCCATGCAAGCGATATGCAGTCTATACGCGAGCAGGTAGCATTCGGTGCGGATTCTCGCCAATGCCGGATCTTGCGCGTCAAGATATTCCGCGATGTCCTTTTCCTCATCCTTCTCCATAGAACACCCCTGACAAGACAGCTTTCGACGAACTCACGCACCCACGCCCAAGGATATCGCGATATGGCATTATACGCCGCATGCTCCGGATGCGCCATTATCCGCTAGGAGTGAACGCCCGGCCAAGGCCTGCGCCAGGGGCAGGCGATCCCCTCGAGGGCGTCCACCAGGGCGATGAGCCCCAGGCCCAGGATGCCCAAGGCCAGGACGCCCGCCGCCATGTCGGCGTAGGCTACCCGCATCCACGCGTCCATGACGAAAAAGCCCAGCCCGCGCGAGGCCGAAACGGACTCGGCGAAAAAGAGGACGCTGACGGCTGTTCCAGTCGCGGCGCGCAGACCGGAGAAGAGACCAGGGAGGCAGGCGGGCAGGATGACCTTTGCGATCATGGTCCCGCGCGGCAGGCCCAGGAGCCTGGCCATGGCCAGGTGTCCCGCCTCGATAGCCTTGGCCGCGTCCCGTACGGACACTAGGAGCTGGAAGAAGAGGATCAGGCAGAGAAGGGCAAGCTTGGAGGCGTCTCCAAGGCCGAAAGCCAGGAGGAGGAGGGGCAGGAAGGCGATTTTCGGGATGGGATAGAGGATATAGACAATGGGCGATGCCAGGCGGTCCAGGATCTTCGACCTGCCCAGGGCCAGGCCGGAGGGAAGGGCCGCTGCGGCCGAGAGGAGAATGGCCAACCCTACCCTCCCGGCCGAGGCCAGGAAATGCGGCAGGATAGACCCCGGCAAGCGAACCAAGAACACCGGCAGGACCTCCTCGGGGGGAGGCAGAATACGGGGGGCGGCAAGGGAGAGGAGTCTCCAGACTGAGCCGATGGCCAGGATGGATAGGATGGCCCGGCCGGCTGCGACAGCCGCCCGCACAAGGGCAGCCCTTCCTCGGGCGGCCTTTGAACCACCGGCTTCAGTCGGCCAAGGCATCGAATTCGATCCTCAAGGCCCTCACGGCCTCGGCGTACTCTTGCGATTCACGGATAGCGGCGGAACCGCCCGCGGCGGCGGCCCACCGGCCCATGCCCGCCCTGGCCGACCTGACGAGGCCCGCCACCCTCGATAGGATGAAGACGGAGTCCCCTAGAAATACAGCTTCTTCAATCGAATGGGTGACCACCAGGGCCGTGGCCCCGCTGCGGGCGCGGAGCTCCAGAAAGCGCTCCTGCATCTCCTCGCGGCTGAGGGCGTCCAGGGAGGAAAAGGGCTCGTCGAGGAGAACAAGGCCCGGGCGGCGGACGAAGGTCCGCGCCAGGGCCAGGCGCTGGCGTTCCCCGCCTGAGAGCTCTCCGGGATAGGCCTTGGCCCTGTCTGCCAGACCGACATCGGCCAGGGCCCCCATGGCCCGGGCCCGCCTCTCGGAACGCGACCTCCCAGCGGCTTCAAGGGCCAGAGCCACATTGGAGAGTGCGTTCAGCCAGGGGAAGAGGGCCAGGCCCTGGGGCAGGAAGGCCAGGGCAGGATCGCCGAGGCGGGGCTGTCGGCCGTTCAGGTTGACCCTGCCTTCAGCGGGGGCTAGGATGCCCGCGATCAGGGAGAGGAGGCTCGTCTTGCCCGCCCCCGAGCGCCCTATGATGGTCGCCACCTCTCCGGGAGCGATGGACAGGGATATGCCTGCGAGGACACGGCGTTGACCATAGGCCAGGGCGCAGTCCTCCAGCCTGAGTGCGACCGGAGGGGCTTCTCCCTCCATCAGGCCTCTTCCAGGAAGGCCAGGATGGCACCGGCATCGGCCTCTAGGGGGACCAGCCTGCCCTTGGCGCAATCAGCCCAGGCGGGATCCATAAGGAAGGCGTCGGCTTCCCGACCGGAGTCCCTGACAAGGCCGACCCTGGCTCCAAGGGCCAGGGCGGTCGCGTACTCGGCGGCGCTGATGGCCCCTCCGTTCACCCCGATGAGCTTGACCCGCCGCGGATCTATGCCGGTGCCCAGGATGTCCGTCCAATAATGGATGCACTCAGCGGCGGAGAACGTCCGCTCATGCCCGAAGCGCAGCTCGGTGTAGCGCCCGTCCACGGCGCTGCGCCCCTCCTCCTGGAGATCCGGCAGGTAACCGATGGCCCGCAGCCCGGGATTAGCCGCGGCCGCCCGGCCCACGCTGCCCGGCACGCCCACGCTCGTGCCGCCTGAGATGACAGTACCGTTGAAGCTCGACAGCGCAGTGAAGAGGGCCTCCATGGCGGGGGCGCTGCGCGCATCGGCCCCGGCGCAGCCCCCGGCCGCGATGACGAGCCTCCCAGAACCGAAGGCGACCGGGTCCGCGCCGTCCCGGATCGGAGAGGCGACCTTCTCGGACAGGTCGAAGAGGGCCAGGAGCACGTCCATGCCCTCCAGCTTCACGCCGGCGGCGGCGATGTTGCGCAGGCCGCGCGCGGCGCTGGCGACCATCCAGGGCTTGGGCGAGCGCAGCATGGCCTGGGCCGCCAGAGACAGAGCCTCCATAGGCCGGCCCAGCCAGAGGCTGAAACGGCTCAGGTCGTAGAAGGCCCAGGGCAGGTTGGCCCCGGCCTCGGCTTGGCGCCGGCAGCGCGACGCCGCCTCGGCGATCCCGGAGCGCATGTACTCCAGGATGGAGGGATCGCGGCGGGCGGACAACTCGGCCTCTATGAAGTTGCCCAGGGGGTAGGGATTCCCGGGATCAGCCTCCAGGGCCCTGACGTAGGCCGCGCGCGAGGCCTCAGGATCGGTGAGCTTGAGGGCTCCGCCCAGGCAGGAGAGAGTCTCGACGTCCCCTGGGGCGGCCTCCAGGGCCGAGCGCATCATGTCAAGGCCCCGGCGGTATTCCTCCTCGTCGGCGATCCTGCCAGCGGGGGCGGCCGCCTTGCAGGTGGCCATGCCGGCGTCGCGAAGGAGGGCCGCGCGGCGGGCCATGAGGGCCGGCCGAGCCCGGGCGAAGCCGGCCGCCCGCTCCCATTCGCTCAGGGCGATCCATACCCTCAAGAGCTTGTGGGCCGTGGCGGGATCCTCAGGCACGGCCTCGACCAAGATCTCCAGGCGCACAGCCATGTCGCGCAGCTCCTCCTCGGACATGTAGCCCGAGTAGTTGGACTCCAGGGCGGCGATTTCGGACTTGACGGCCACGAAGCTCTGATCGCAGGCCTCCAGGAGGGCCGCCGCTCGCGCCAGCTCGCGCTCCCATTTGGCCGGGAGGCGGAATTCATTCTTGTAGCCCAGCTCGTGGTAGAGGTCGGCCCAGATATGCTGGGCCATGGTTCGCAGCTGCAGCTCGGCCTTGAGGCCCATGAGCCCGGCGGCCCTCTCAGGTACGGACACTGGGAAGACGGCCCCCTCCTTGAGCGAGACGATGTAGTGCCGCGAGCGATAGCCGAATTCGCCGCTGCGCAGGCGGCCCAGTTTGTCCTCGGAATTCTCGAGGTCGATGTCCAGACAGGCCCCCAGGACGGACTCCAGGGCATCCAGCTCGTCCAGGGTATGCACGATGACCCTCACCCCGCAGAAGTCGGTGATTTGGCGGAGGGGGTCGGAATAGCTCTTGCCCGGTCTCGCGATCTTCTCGGCGAAGCTTTCCATCGACTTGGCGCGGGCTTGGACGATGGGACGCAGGCCGAGCCCCTCGGCCAGGGCTTCCATCAGCTCCCGGAGGAAGACAGCCAGCTCGTCGTAGCGCGGCTTGAGGCGACCATAGCCGGCGACGGCTTGACGGTAGGCGGCGGCATCCATGAGGGGATGATATCCGGCCGCGACCGGCCTGTCAAAACGGCCGGACCACGCGTTGACAACGCCATGGGCTATCACCTAGTATGCTGTCGACGATCCGGTAGCTCAGTTGGATAGAGCGGCTGCCTCCTAAGCAGCAGGTCGCACGTTCGACTCGTGTCCGGGTCATCGCGGGGGCTGTCCGTGAGGGGCAGCCCCCTTTCCCTTTCCCGAGACCCGTTCGCCGCAGGGACGGACTCCGCAGAGCTCCCCTTATATGCCCAATCGCGCCCTCACCCCGGGCTTGAAGGGATCGGCCCTATGCTTTTGCGTGCAATGAAGGCGGCCGTCGCGATCACGCTTGATGGCGAAGGCCTTCTTGGAGAGGGTTTCCTTCTCTATCAAGAGCTCGATCAGGCGCGTCTCCTCCTCGTCGAAATCGAGAGGTTGGCGGCTCTCTTGGTTCGACACGATCTTGGCCAACAGAGCCTCCTGGGCATCCATAGGCTACCTCCACGTCCGGATCGTGATGCGCCCCTTGGGGGACGCGCCATCCTGCCTAGAATATACTTCATCGCGCCCCGGCGGGCGAGCTGGAAACCTCGCGGATCTGCGTCTATCCGTAGGGCCGACCAGCCGGGTACAATCCGCCTATGGGGCTGTCCAAAGCCATCCTCATCCAACCGCCCTTCCTCCAGCTCAACTCTCCCTACCCGGCCATCGCCTACCTCTCCTCCTTCCTGTCCTCCGCGGGAATAGCCCACGCCGCCCGCGACCTGGCCATAGACACAGCCCGGGCCATGTTCAGCCGCTCTGGCCTGGAGCGGATTTTCTCCGACGCCCGGGCCGCCTGGCCATCCGGGCGCCTGGCCCGCCTGGAAGCCAAAGAACGCTCACAGCTCCTGCGCTACTTTTCCAACGCGACAGCCTACGTCGAATGCGCGGACAGTCTCATCGGCATTCTCTCAGGCAGCCTCCCGGACGCGGGCCTGGCCTTCCTCCAGCCCGAAACCATGCCCTGGGGCGAACGCACGTCGGCCTACCTGGATTCATTGGAGGGACCGGCCGATCCCCTGAGGGCCGCCGGCCTGACCCTGGAGGACATCGCCGATTTCATATCCTTCACCCTGGATCCAGGGTTCAGCCTGGCCCGTTACGCGGAAATGAAGGCATCCTCCCAGCCCAGCTTCGCCGCCGTGGAGGCCGGCCTGCGCTCCTCCTACGTCCTGGAGGCCTTCGTCCGCCCCCTGGCCCGCGCAGCCCTGGGCGAGTGCTCGGCCTCTCTGGGGGCTGATCCGGGTTCTATTCTGGCATGCGTTTCCGTTCCCTTCCCGGGGACCCTCCTCCCAGCCCTAGCCGTCCTGGAGGAGGCCAAGGCCCTGGGCATGTCCACAGCCATGGGCGGAGGCTACGTCTCCACGGAGCTGCGCTGGATCTCCGCGCCCGGCTTCTTCACCATCGTGGACTATCTCTGCTTCGACTCGGGCTACCTGGCCCTGGCATCCATCATGTCAGGCGCCGATGATCCACGGGCCCGGTTCTTCAGGACCATGCGGCGGGACGGCCCGGAGGGTCCCCTGCGCGTTGAGGGCTTTCCCCCCGCCAGCGCGCCCGACTATGCCGACGGCCGGCGCTGGCTCTTCCTCCCCCATCCCGAGGAAGAGGCGATGGTCCATCGGGAGAACTCCCTCATCTCCTCTATCCTGCCTGACTACGGCTACGTCCGGCCCGGGGCCTACCTCAGGATCAGGGAATCCTCCAATTCGATGCAGGCCCTGTGGTCCTCCGGGACATGGCTCAAGGCCCGCCTGGCCTACGGCTGCTATTGGGGAAGGTGCTCCTTCTGCGACTGCAGCCTGGACTACATCAGGAACTTCCGCCGTACGGATCCGCGGGCTCTCCAGTGCGGCCTGGCCGCCCAAGCCGCCCGCCTGGGCCTGAACGGAATCCACTTGGCCGACGAGGCAGCACCCCTGCCGGATCTCCTCCGCTTCGCCCTGGAGAACGCCCGAACCGGACGTCCCCTGCGCTTCTGGGGCAACGGGCGCTTCGAGCCCGGCCTTGACGCCGAGCGAGCCGAGTTCCTGGCCTGGGCCGGCCTCCTGGCCTACTCGGCCGGCATAGAGGACGCCGCCCCGGATGGGCCGACCGCGGCCGGGAAGGGCATCTCGTTGGCCGACATCGTCGCCGCCTGCTCGGCCCTGGCCCGGGCCGGGATCCTGGTGCACGCCTACCTCATCCACGGCCTGCCCGGGCGCGGCCCGGCCGAGGCCCTGGACTCCCTAGAGGCCCTGAGGCAGATGTTCACCGCCGGCATCCTTCACTCGGCGTTCTTCCACCGCTTCGTGCTGACCCGCCACTCGCCCCTGTATGGGCAGATAGCCAGCCTGCCGGCCGGCGGGGACTTCGGTCTCAACGACCTTATCCCGGCAGCCGCTCCGGGCTATGACGCCGAGGCCGTCCAGGAGGGCTTGGACCGGGCGATGGCAGCCTACATGGAAGGCGAGGGCCTGGACCGGGATCCCCGCTCGTGGTTCCGGGTCAAGATGCCGGCCGTCCGCCTGCCCGCCACCTTTATCGCATCGATCATCGATCGAACCGCGGCCATTGAACCCGGCGAGCCGAGCCGGCCCCCTCGGCGGGCGGCCTTCATCGGCGGCAGCCTGGAGAGGGACGGGATGGGCTTGGCTTGGAGCTACCGCAACGAGCTCCGCCGCATCGGCCGAGACAGGCGGCCCCTGCCCGTGGACTTCGTGGAGGGCCTGCGCGAGCTCCTCGCGTCAACCCGCCCTTCGGGAGAGAACCTCCCATCGGCCCCTTCCTTCGAGGAAGCGTATTTCAGCCTCCCCGGCATCGATCCAGACGAGGCACGCGGCTACCTGCGGATCCTTCGCTCGGGCGGCCTCCTGCGCATCTGAGGGCCGGCGGGATTTGTAGGTTTGGTGGCTTTCGATATAGAGAGGATCGCCTAAGCGATGAGATCCACAGCTGCGCCTACGCCCTCGGGCAGGGGGGCTGGACCGGAGGGGCCCTGGCTCAGGACCTTGACGATGGCCTGGGAATTGCTTTTTACGAGGTCCAGGCACTTGTCCAGGACCGCCACGTTGAGGGCCTGCATGGTTACCGCCCGTGAGTAGTCGATCGTAAACCAGGCTAGGTCCATTCTCCCCCTCCCTAGACGGAATAATCGACGGCTATCCCGGCATCCGGAGGCAGGGGGGCGGGCTCAGGGGCTGAGGCCTTCTGGGCAGGGGCCTCCTCAGGAGCGGCGGAGACCGCCGGGAGCGGCTCTTGAGGAATGGAGCTGACCGAAACGGATATATCTGCCACAGATTAAATATATACCCATTTTGGTATTATGTGAAGAAATTCGCGATGGCAAGGGGGATTTCAGAAAAACCTATTAGCTCCAATACCCAGAACCCTTGTGAACTCACAAGTATCGAACCCCGATCCATCTACAACTATGCTGGAAATTCCAACAGCTTTTCTCGCTCCGGGACGGGCTGTCTGCGGCCAGCACCCGCGAGGATGAACGAAGGCCCTTCCGGGATACCGGAAGGGCCTTATCTTTATGATCACCCGCAAGCCTACTTGAGCATTATCCCTAGGGTGAGGGACAGGGTTGCCAGGTAATTAGCGGTGAAATTGTTGTCGGTCTCTGCCCAGGAAAGGTCGGGATACTGGGAGGTCCCCTCGGCGGAGCCGCCGACGAAGCGCACGTTCAGGTATGGCAAGAGGCCGGAGCCGGCGTCGTAGGTCGCGCGCAGGGAGGCGTCCAGGAGGGAGCCCTCGAATGAGAAGTTGGCCCCGTTGATGATCGCCGAGGAAGCGTAGATGCCGGTGGCCTCGAAGCCCAGGCTCAGGGCCCTCGTCAGGGGAAGGCTGCCCGAAAGGTGGAGAGCGGGGACGAGGCCCAGGTTCTGCCCGGTGGACAGGAGGGTCCCGTCCTGGCTGGCGAAGCGGATCGAGGCGTTGCGGAGCTGCAGCGCCAGGCCGGCCGCCAGATCAGGCTTCTGACCCCCGAAAAAGTGGTAGGCGTAGGTGAGCCGGTAGAAAGGGAAGCCGTACACGATGTCCATGGCCGTCCCGTTGGGGAAGACCACCCCGTCTATGGTCACCGCGTCCTCGAAACTGACCTCAGTGGCTATGGCGAGGGGCTGGTAGAGAAACCTGATCTCGTGGTTCTTGAAGAGCCTCAGGCCAGCGTCATAGCGCTGGAAGGGGAAGAGGATCTCCTGCCCGCCCATCCTGACGAAGTCGAAGACCGTACCGGTCGGCCCGACCTGGTAGGTATGGTAGAGGACCTTGACCCAGCCGGCCTCAGCCTTCAGGTCGAAGGCCACGTTCCCTTCATCAAGCCAGCCTCCCACCTGTGCAGTCGTCGAGATGGAAACAAGAAAGAAGAGGGCTAATGCGATAAGGAACACCTTCGCGCGAATCATATCCGCCTCCTATTCAAACGCACTCATAATGCCGGAGGCTCAAGCCCCCGGAATATCGCGCATGCCCGCATCAGGGGAATCCCCCGCTAGCGGGTCAGTTTCCTTTCCTTGTAATCGATGCCCTTGAGAATGATCTCGATGAGGGCGTGGGCCATATCGACTCGGTTCCTCCCGACGTCCCGCTCCGGCGCCGTATGGAGGCTCTCGAAGAATCCCAGGACGCTTCCCCCGAGGAGGCCGGGATCGCAGTCGCCGACCTCGCCTCCGCGGATGGCATCCTCGAAGGCTGATCGGATCCTGAGGATGATCTCCGCGTACACCAGGCCCCCGATCCTCTCGGCTTCCTTGCGCGGCAGGACCTTCAGGTCAGACTCGACTATGCGCAGGAGGTCCATGGGAGGCTGGGAGAGGAGCCAGGCGGCTATGCCCCTAAGCTTGCCGCGCAGGCTGCCGTCGCTGGAGGCCATCGCCGCCGCCAGGCCTTGTCCGTGCCGCCTGATATTCCGCTCCAGGACCTCGGCGAAGAGGGTTTCCTTGCCTTCAGGGAAATGGTGGTAAAGGGAGGAATGCTTGAGGCCCAGGGGCGCGGCGATGTCCCTGAGGGTCACCGCCGCGTAGCCGCGATTCGCGAAGAGGGTTTCCGCGGCATCGAGGATCTTCTCGCGGGCATCCGAGGCCTGCATGGATCCGTTATTCGACGGTCTTTTCATCCCTTTGAACCTA
>CAYYCP010000050.1:13614-25102 GCA_964470375.1 uncultured Spirochaetales bacterium | reverse complement strand
TGAATTCCTTGGTCAGCACCTGGAATTCCTGGACCACTCCCTCCTCGTGGCTGGGTGGGCGGGCGCTTCTCGGGGGGCTTGGGCAATATCTCGATTTGGGTCACCGAGGCGGCCTTTTGGCGGTTGGCCGTACCCACGCAGTCCGAGCCGGTGTCGCCGCCGCCGATCACCACCACCTTCAGGCCGCGCGCGTCCATGGCTGGATCGGGCGGGGTTTCCCCGGAGACGCGCCGGTTGGAGGCCGCGAGGTAGTCGGTGGCGAAGACCACACCGGGCAGTGCCCGGCCGGGGATGTCCAGGTCGCGCCGGGCCCGCGAGCCGCAGGCCAACACGACCACATCGTACTCGAGGCGCAGGCGGCGCGCGTCGATCTCATCACCGTGGCCGCGCCCGACCGGGCGCCCGCATGAGAAGATGATGCCCTCGGCCTCCAGGACGGCCAGACGCCGATCCAAGACCTTCTTATCGAGCTTGAAGTCGGGGATGCCGTAGCGCAGGAAGCCGCCCGGGCGGGCGTCCCGCTCGAAGACTGTGACCTGATAGCCCATCTGATTGAGGGCGTCCGCGGCGGCCAGGCCGGCCGGACCCGAGCCCACCACCGTGGCGCGATGACCGTTGCGTCTCGGGAGGCGCGGCTTCACCCAGCCGAAGGCGAAGGCCTTTTCGGCGATGTCCAGCTCGTTCTGGCGGATGGACACGGCCTCGTCGTTGAAGGCCAGCACGCATCCGCCCTCGCAGAGAGCCGGGCAGAGGCGGCCGGTGATTTCCGGGAAGGGCGATGTCAGGGCCAGGGATTCCCAGGCCTCGCGCCACTTGCCGCGGTAGGCATAGTCGTTCCATTCCGGGATGTAGTTGCCTATGGGGCATGCCCCGTGGCAGAAGGGCGTGCCGCAGTCCATGCAGCGCCCGGCTTGGGTGCGGCTCTCCTCCTCCGGCCTCGGCAGCTCCACCTCGGCGTAATCGCCCAGACGCTCGGCCACCGGCCGGTAATGCGGCTTCAACCGCCCGTGCTTGAGGTAACCTTGGTTGTCGCCCATCTAGGCAGCTCCTTTCGAGGCCAGGTAGGCCCGGTAATCTCTCGGCATGACCTTGCGGAACCTCAGCAGGCTGGCATCCCAGCCCGCCAGGATGGCGGCCGCGCGCTCGGACCCGGTCAGTTCCAAGTGCCGGGTCACGATGCGTCGCAGCTCCTCGGCGTCCTGCGGCGAGAGCTTTTCTATGTCGGCGAACTCGCCGGAGAAGCGGGCGGCGAATCGGTCCTCCGGATCCCAGACATAGGCCACGCCGCCCGACATGCCGGCCGCGAAATTGCGCCCGGTGGGCCCCAGGATGACGGCCACGCCGCCGGTCATGTACTCGCAGCCATGGTCGCCTACGCCCTCGGCCACCGCCACGGCTCCGGAGTTTCGCACGCAGAATCGTTCGCCCGCCCTGCCGCGCACGAACAACTCCCCGGCGATGGCCCCGTACAGGGCTACGTTGCCGATGAGGACGTTCTCTTCGGCCCGGTAGCCCGAGCCCTCGGGCGGGGCGATGGCGATGCTCCCGCCGAAGAGGCCCTTGCCGACGTAGTCGTTGGCCAGGCCGCGTAGACTGAAAGACACTCCGCGGCAGAGCCAGGCCCCGAAGCTCTGGCCGGCCGTGCCGACGAAACGGATGTCAAGGGTCCCCGGGGGCAGGGCCTGCTCGCCGCGCAGGCGCATGATCTCCCCGGACAGGCGTGCCCCTGCAGAGCGGTCGGTGTTGGCGATGCTTAGGTCTAGGCGCAGGGGCTTGCCACCCTCGAGGGCCGGGCGGGCAAGCTCGATCAGCTTGAGGTCCAGGGCTTGACGGGCGTCCGGCCGGGCGTAGGACGGATCGCGCCGCGAGGGCCAGGGGGCCTGGGGCTTGTGCAGGATGCGCGAGAAGTCTATGCCGGCGCCCGAGGAGGCTAAGGCTTCGGGATCCGGCTCCAGGAGCTCGCTATGCCCGACCATGTCGTCCAGGCGGCGGAAGCCCAGGGAGGCCATGATGCCGCGCAGCTGGCGGGCTACGAAGAGCATGAAGTTCATCACGTGCTCGGCTTGGCCGCGGTAGCGCCCGGCGCAGCGCTCGTCCTGGGTGGCCACGCCCACGGAGCAGTTATTGAGGTGACAGTGGCGCAGCATGAGACAGCCGGCCGATATCAGCGCCCCAGCGGCGAAGCCGAATTCCTCAGCCCCCAGGAGGCAGGCCACGGCTGCGTCCCGTCCGGTGCGGATGCCTCCGTCGCACTGAAGGCGGACCCGCCCGCGCAGTCCGTTCATGACTAGGGTCTGCTGGGTCTCCGAAAGGCCCAGCTCCCAGGGTAGGCCGGCCCGCTTGATGGAGCTGAGGGGTGAGGCCCCCGTGCCCCCATCTCCGCCCGAGATCAGGATCATCTCCGCCCCGCCCTTGGCCACTCCCGCGGCTACCGTGCCTACTCCGGCCTCGGAGACCAGCTTCACCGAGACGCGTGCGTCCGGGTTGACGTTCTTGAGGTCCAGGATGAGTTGGGCCAGGTCTTCAATGGAGTAGATGTCATGGTGAGGCGGGGGCGATATAAGGGTCACCCCGGGGGTTGTGTAGCGCGTGCGGGCGATGGACTCCGAGACCTTGTGGCCGGGCAGCTGGCCGCCCTCCCCGGGCTTGGCCCCCTGGGCTATCTTGATTTGGATGTCGCGGGCCTTGACCAGGTAGAGGGTGGTCACCCCGAAGCGCCCCGAGGCCACCTGCTTTACGTAGGAGCACAAGGAATCGCCGTCCGGCAGGGGCTCGAAGCGGCGCGGGTCCTCCCCGCCCTCGCCGGTGTTGGACATGCCCCCCAGACGGTTCATGGCCCGGGCAAGGGTCTCGTGGGCCGGGCCGGATATGGAACCGTAGCTCATGGCCCCGGTGGCGAAGCGCTTGACGATCTCGGTCTCCGGCTCCACCTCCTCGAGGGGCACGGGCTGGGAGGGGGCGAAGCGCAGGAGGTGGCGTAGGGTTATGGGGCCGGCGGCGGGAGAGTCCATGCGGGCGGCGTACTCCAGGAAGGTCTCGTATGAGCCGCTGCGGACGGCCTGCTGGAGGAGGGACACTGTCTCCGGGTTCCAGGCGTGAGCCTCTCCGTCCCGGCGCCATTTATAGAAGCCGCCGCTGGGCAGGATGCGTGGATTGGCGCCGGGCTGCTCTGTATAAGCCTGGCGATGGGATTCCAGGCGCTGACGGGCCAACTGCTCCAAACCTATCCCGCCTATGCGCGAGGGGCTGCCGCGGAAGCACCTGTCCATCAGCTCGGGGCCGATGCCGGCGGCCTCGAAGAGTTGGGCCCCGGCGTAGGACTGGAGGGTCGAGACGCCCATTTTGGAGAGCACTTTGAGGATGCCGTGCTCCACGGCGTGCAGGTAGTGCTTAACGATGGCCGGAAAGTCGTCGCGCAGCTCGCCCTCCGAGATGAGCTTGGACAGGGCCTGGTAGGCCCCGTAGGGGACCACGGCCTCGGCCCCGAAGCCGAACAGGACGCAGAAGTGGTGGACCTCGCGGGGCTCGGCGGATTCGACGATCAGGGCGCAACGCGCGCGCAGGCCCGCGTCCAGGAGGCGCCGGTGGATGGCCCCCAGGGCCAGGAGGCTGGGCAGGGCGGCATGGCTCTCGTCAACGCCACGGTCGCTCAGGACGATGAAGGCCCGGCCCGCCCGCACGGCCGTCTCTGCTTCGCGGCAGGCCCGCTCCAGGGCCAGGGCGAAGGCTTCCTGGAAGGCGCTTCCGCCGCTGGAGTGTTCGCCGCCAGTCTCCACGAGGAGGGATATCTCGCCGATGCGCCCGGCCTCCATGGCTCGGAAGGCGTCCAAGGTCTCCTCGGTCCAGACCGGCTTCTCCAGCTCCAGCCTGGCCGCCAGGCCTGGGGCTTCTTCCAGGATGTTGCCTGAGGGGCCGATCACCATCTCCAGGCTCATCACGCAGCCCTCCCGGATGGGATCAATGGGCGGGTTGGTGACCTGGGCGAAGAGTTGGCGGAAGTAGTTGAAGAGGGGCTGGCGCTGACGCGACAGGACGGCGTAGGGAGCGTCGTCGCCCATGGAGCCGATGGCTTCCGCGCCTGTGCGGGCCATGGGGGCCAGGACCATGGCCAGCTCTTCGCGGTTGTAGTCCATGGCCTTGAGGAGCCTGTCATCGGCCTCGGGGCGGACGGCCGCTCGCGACTGCTCAAGGCGGCGCAGGTTTTCCTCGAGCCAGGCCCCATAGGGTTTAGCCGAGTAGACCTGGCGCTTGAGCTCCTCATCCGGGACGATGCGCCCGGCGGCCGTGTCCACGCACAGGATCTTGCCCGGTTCCAGGCGTCCGGAGGATTCGATCATCTCCGGCGGGAGATCCAGGACCCCCATCTCGGAGGCCATCAGAACCCGCCCGTCCCGGGTCACAAGGTAGCGGGCCGGCCTGAGGCCGTTGCGGTCCAGGGCCGCCGCCACCAGGCTGCCGTCGCTGAAGGCCAGGGAGGCAGGTCCGTCCCAGGCTTCCATCAGGCAGCGCTGGTAGCGGTAGAAGTCGCGCAGGCCGGATGGCATGAGGGGATCGTCTTCCCAGGCCGCCGGGACCAGGGCCATCATGGCCTGGGCCAGGCCCCGGCCCGACATGAGGAGGAGCTCCAGGGCATTGTCCAGGGCCGCCGAGTCAGAGCCGCCCGGCTGGAGGGCCGGCAGGAGATCCTCCAGCCCCGGGAGGAGGGAGGAATGCAGGAGGGCCTCGCGGGCCTGCATGCGGGTGCTGTTCCCGCGCAGGGTGTTGATTTCCCCGTTATGGGCCAGGAGGCGGAAGGGCTGAGCCAGGTCCCACGAGGGGAAGGTGTTGGTGGAGTAGCGCGAGTGTACGATGGCGATGGCCGACACCATGTCGGCCTGGCTTAGGTCCGGGTAGAAGGCGCTCAGCTGGGCCGGGGTGAGCATGCCCTTGTAGACCAGGGTGCGCCCGGAGAAGCTGGGCATGTGGAAGCTCTCGCGTGGGAGGGCCTTCTCGGCGGCCTTGCGGGCCAGGAAGAGGCGCCGCTCCAGTTCCGCGGTCGGATCCTCCCCGCCCGAGCCCGGGTGAAGGGCAGCCAGGGCCGTCTCGATGGCAGGCATGGCCGAGCGGGCCGTGGGGCCTATGCTGCCGGGGAGGGTAGGCACGGGGCTCCAGCCCAGGAAGGCTAAGCCCGCGCGGGCGCAGGCCCCTTCCAGGACGGCCTTGGCGCGAGCCCGTTCAACGGGCTCGCGGGGGAGGAAGGCCAAGCCGGCCCCATAGCGCCCCTGCTCCGGCAGTCCTATGCCGGCCTCCGCTGCGCGGCGGCGCATGAAGGCGTCCGGCATCTGGATGAGGATGCCTGCCCCGTCGCCTGAGTCCGGATCAGCCCCCGTGGCCCCGCGATGGGCCATACGTCTGAGGATCTCCAGGCCTTGGAGGACGATGTCGCGGGATGGTCTCCCACGGATGTCACAGATGAAACCCACCCCGCAGCTGTCATGTTCGAAGCTCGGATCGTAGAGGCCCTCAGCTTTCGGTACCTGGTTGAAATTCACGCAGTCCATCCTCCATAAAGGCCTCTTGGGCCATGCCTTGCATAGTATGCAAGCGCCGTGCCAGGCAGCCTTCCGGGCTGATAGCCTGGCCTTCTCCCCCTGAGCATGATGGTCCGATGGCATGGGGCCCGTCATGAGACTTCCAGGAACGGGGGCGTTGTAATTAAACATCGATATATATAGAAAGCATTTAAGCGATGGGGGGAAGGGCGGGGGCCCTGCCCCCTTGGTGAAGAGGTGGTCCAGCCATGGCGAAGGGGCCTTGGGAGATGGATGGGGATACCGTATGTGATGAATGGGCCGATTGCCGTATTTTTTTGCGAGGCTGTCAGGGCTGCCCAAAAAATAGGCTTCTTGAGGTAATACTATCTTCTTCCTCGAAGCTTTGTTGAAATAAAACTATATTATATAAGTAAATATATTTTTCCAATCAGATTTTTCAGAAAATCCATCCTTATTTTTGCTTACTTCCTTAAAATATAACCGTCTGATAGTAAAAAAGGGGGAATTTGAAAAAAAGCTTCGAGGAAGTTTCGAGGGCTTAGGGATGGCCGCCGCAGAGATACCAGGGCCGGTACCAGGCCCTGAGGATGAGCTGTTCGGGGCGGTACTCGAAGTGCATCGTGTCATATTCCAGCCATTTCCCTCCCCAGATGAAACCATGCTCCTCGAAGATCCTCACCACCTGGTCCGGCGGCATCCAGCGCTCCTCCAGGGGGTAGATGGGCCACTCGGGGTCCTCTTCCATGATCCATTGCCAGTAGGTCGTGCGGGCGGCCCTGCCCTTGGGGAGGATGTCCACGGCCACCCCGTAGCTGTGGCGCGAGAGCTCGGTCTGCCCGCGGATGCGGCGGTAATTGAAGGCTCCGATGTAATCGATCTGCTTGAGGAAGGCCTGGATCTCCGGGGAGGAGGGGGCCAGGGCCATGATGTCCCTCTCCACCTCCGCCAGGGGGCCGACGATCATGGCGTGGGCGTTGATCCAGCGCCCCAGGAAGCGGATGCGCCTCTGCCTGTCCCAGAGCTGCCCCTCCGTGGAGCCCCCGTAGAGGGCCGTGGCGAAGCCGGGATGGGTGGGGGGCCTCAGCTTCTGCTCTTGGGGGAAGCGCTTGAGCTTTTCTATCGTCGCCTTATCGAGGGCCTCGGGATCGATAACCTTCCAGGGGTAGTTGGTTTCGATGAAGGGGCGGTAGAGGGCTTGGTCGGCGCGCTCCGCCAGGGGGAGGATGCGGCCCCCGGCCCAGCAGTACCAGACCCCGTCCAATTCGATGACCCATTCCCCGGTGTCGAAGTCGCGCTTGAGGGCGCTGATCCGCTCCGGATAGGCCAGGCGGAGGGCGAGGAGGCCCAGGCGCGCGTCGGCATGGCCCAGGTCGCTCTCGCCCAGGTTCTGGACCGAGACGGCTTGGCGGAGGAAGAGGGTGGAGGATGCCAGGACGGTGGCCACACCCAGGATAAGGACGAGTTTCAGGCTCGTGCCCGGGCTGGGCACGATGGGCTTGCGCGCCAAGGGATTGCGGGGCGGCGCGGCCTCGGCTTCTTGAGGGGGCGGGGGTGGAAGGGCGCCTGATGCTGAATCCGCGTCCCAGTACCTCAAGGAGAGGCCTCCCCGTTCAGGAATCCTTTCAGTGAGTAGACCTCTTCCACGCCCTCCACAAGGATGCCCCCCATGCCCAGTTCCAGGGCCGGGGCTATGTCCACATCGTAACGGTCGCCCACGGAGGCGCAGGAGGATGCCGGCAGGCCCAGGGCCCCCAGAACGGCCCGGAAGGGCTCGGCTTCGGGCTTGGAGCGAAGGGTGGAATCCAGGCCCACTAAGATAGGAAAGGCGGACTGGACGCCTAGGGCCTCCAGGGTTCGGCGCCCCACCGAGGCAGGGTTATTGGTCAGGCAGGCCAGGCGATATGTCTTCGAGAGATTTTCCAGGGCTCGGGCCAGGCGGGGATCGGGGGAGAGGTAGTCCTCCGGGCGGAGGAGTTCCTCGCGCCAGCGGACGCTGAGCTCCATGGGCACGCCCAGGTACAGGAACGCATTGCCCAGAGAGGAGCGTTCCCGGCCGCTCCCGGCGGCCGCCAGGGCCTCGGCTTCGGCCACGCGCGCGCGGGCCTCCTCCATGCTCCAGCCGCGCTCGGCGGCCAGGCGTTCGATCTGGACATCGATCTGGGCCCTCTGGTAGCCGGGGTGGCTGTAGAGGGTGCCGTCTATGTCGAATACAAGGGCCGCCAGGGGCCGGATTCGGCCGAAGCTGCGCATCCCGCCGCCTAGCGCTTGGCCATGAGCCTCTGGATGATGTCGCGCGAGTCCAGGAGGGGGCTCAGGGAGCGGTTGTGGTGCAGCCTCGAGATGATGTGGGCGAAGAGGCTGGTGACGTCCGCGCTTACGTACCATTCCCTCTGCAGAAGGGCATCGTGGTAAACCGCGTTGGTGCCGATGATGCGGGTGAACAGGCCCTGGCGGTAGGCCTTCTCGAAGTCCTCCTCGGCGTTCCCGGAGAAAAAGGGCAGCGAGACCGCGCAGATGACCTCGCGGGCGCCCTGCTCGCGCAGGAAGTGCATGGCCTTGATGAGGGTGCCGCCGGTGCCCAGCATGTCGTCGGCCATGAAGACCACCTTGCCGCGCACGTCGCCCAGGAGCTTCATCTCGGTGATGTTGCTGTCGCTGGCGTCCTTGCTGACCTTAGAGTAGTCGCGCTCCTTGTAGATCAGGGCCAGGGGACGCTTGAGTGTCGAGGCGAAGAACTTATTGCGGTCCACCGCCCCGGTGTCCGGGGACACCACCACGAAATCGGGACCGCCTATGTCGGTGATCCGGGCCAGCTGCTGGATGATCTGGTAGGAGGCGTGCAGGTTCTCCAGGCGCAGGTGGTTGAAGCAGTTCTCTATCTCGCGCGAGTGGATGTCTAGGGTGATGATGCGCGAAACCCCCAGATGCTCCATGATCTGCCCGAAGCGCGAGGCGGTCAGGCCCTCGCGGCCCTTCTTCTTGTGCTGGCGCGAGTAGGGGTAGACCGGCAGGACCAGGCTGACCCGGCGGGCCCCGGCTTGGAGGGCCGCGTCCGCCGCGGTGAGGAGGTTGAAGATGTGGTCGTTGACCGATAGCTGGCGGGGCGCGTCCAGGCCGTAGAACAGCACCGGCTGGCGGTTCTCCACGTCCTGGACAACGTAGACGTCCTTGCCGCGCACCGGCGAGAGGATCTCGGTCTTGATCTCCCCGTTGGCGAAGCAGGTGTAGCGCGCCTCCAGGCGCAGCTCGGGCAGGCGGTAGGTCTCCGGCTCCTCGGTTGAGGATCCTGAGCTGTCGGCCACGTCGCCGTAGTAGCGGATGTCCCGGGCCACCGTCTCCTTGGGCAGCTCGTAGCGCTTGGAGAGGGCCATGACCTTGCGGTCGAAGCGGCGCTTGTAGATGCCCTTGAGGTGGCGGATGACCTTGGCCGCGAACTGCTCGCCGCCCGGGCAGGCCAGAATGCCCAGGTTGGCGGGCTCTGATGAGTCCATGCCCTGTCCCCCTGTTCTGTCAGGGTAGCCTCCCGCCCCGGGGCATGTCAATCAAGCCCTCCTTTTCAATTGTCGCTCGACATCCCTATCGTAGAGTCAATTTGTTAATTAGTTCCTCGAAGCTTTTTTGCGCTATCTCTATAGGGAGAAAGAGTTCCCACCCTTTCCCCCCTGGTTTTTGCGGATTTTTCCTTATTTCCTACCTTCACCATCCCCCCTAACCCGGTAGCACCATATTGGGAGATAGAAGAATCTGAAAAAAGCTTCGAGGAACAGTCTGTGGTTTATGGGCGGCCTTCCATGGAGGGAATCTAGGACCGGATAGCCTCTTGAATGGATACTCGGGATCTAGCGCTATTTGGAGAGGGATGTTATCTTGGATATCTCTTGATTATATATCAGTTATGCGGCATACTTATGGTATGACGCGCATGGACCGCAGGACAAGCTTCGCCCTTGATGAAGCGACGATCCTCAAGCTCAGGAAACTCGCTGATATATGGAAGGTATCCCAGGCTGAAGTCGTGCGTCGCGCCATCGAAAGGGCAGATACCGAGGCCGAAGCGGAAATAACTTCGCGCATCGAGCGCCTTCAGGCTTATCATTCCCAGGGCGGTCTGGCCGCCGATGTCGCTGAGGCCTATCTTGGGGAAGTGGCCGAGAGCCGGGCCGATTGGGGCAGGGATCGATGATCCTCCTAGACACGAACTACCTCATCCGGGCCCTTGTGCCTGGTAGCCGGGAATCGAAAAGGATTATCGCTTGGCTTCGCGCGGGGGAGGCGCTCTGCACGTCCGCGATATGCTGGTACGAGTTCCTCCGTGGTCCTGTGGATGAGGCGGGCATCGATACGGTTCTCGCCATCCTGGACGGCCGGATCCTGCCCTTCTCGGCGGACCAGGCGCTTGAGGCTTCCCGGCTCTTCAATGGCGTTGGCCGCAAGAGGGGCTTGCGCGTGTACGCCATGATCGCCGCGGCGGCCCTGCTCTCAAATGCCGCACTGGCTACAGACAATACTGAAGACTTCGCGCATTTCTCCTCACTCGGGCTCAGGCTCGAGCATACCGCAAGCCCATAGGGCTGGAACACCTTGAGCTCGTCTCCGCCTATATCACCCGGTACCTGAGGAGGCCCGCGTGCTGCTTCTGGCCCGGGAAGCGCGCGCAGAGGGTGGCCTCACCTTGCTTGAGGAAGGCCTTACCCGCGAAGCGGTCGCCAGCCCCGGCTTCGAGGTGGCTCCACGCATCGGCGCAGACGACAGCCACGTCCTCGGCCCCCGGGATAACGATATCGAAGCTCCGCTCGCCCCGCTTGAGGCGGCCCTCCAGGGGTTCGGTGAGCCTGGCTCCGCAGGCGTTGAAATGCCCGAAGGCCTGGGGGAAGGTGGCTTCCCCGGGGTATGCGCGCAGGGCCCGGAGCGAATAGGCGAAGATGGCCCGGTAGTTCCCCTCCGAACCGGGATCTCGCCCGTAGACGGTGAGGCCGTAGCGCCCCGGCCCGGGCAGGCGGCAGCGCAGCTCCCAGCCCTCAGAGGCGCGTTGGACGATGCAGTAGCTGCGCTCGGGCCCGGACGGTCGTGGCTCTATGTCGGCGTCCGGCTCGAAAGGCAGCTTGGAATCGAAGCGCAGGAGGATCTCGCCCGAGCACTCGATCTCCGCCCGCGGGTGGCTGGCCAGGCGGATGCCGTACTCGAAGAAGCCGGCCCTGACCTCCGGGATGGCCGCGTAGGTCGCCATGCTCACCGGTTTGGGGAGAAGCTGCCAGGTCGGGTCGTCCGGGTAGTGATTGAAGATGAAGTAATGGGGTGGGGTGAAGAAGTAGAAGTCCGTGAAACGGGGCTCGAAGCGCCGGTCGCGGCCAATAGCTCCGGCCCCCCAGGTGGAGTCCAAGAGGCGCCACCGGCCATCGATCTTCACGGTGTTCCAGGCATGGTTGGATTCCAGGCCCCCGTCTCCCGCCTTGAATCCGTAGCCCTTAGCGTGGCCGCTGACGATGGCGCATTCCAGGCCGCAGGCCTCGGCCAGGCCCTGGTAAAGCTCGGCGAAGCCCTGGCAGACGGCCTTGCGCCGGGCCAGGGTGCTCCGTGCGTCCCCGCTGCGCGGGGCGTCCCCGCCTTTGATCTCTGAGTGCCCGAAATAGGCCTGGGTATCGTAGGAGATGTTGTGGGCGATCCAGGTGTAGATAGCCCGGGCTGTGTCGGCCTGGTCGGGCCGCTGGAGCCACTTGGCCAGCGCGGCGATGGAAGCCTCCGCCCCGGGCGGCGTCCTGAGGACGGCCTTGTCCAGGGCGCTGTAGTCCCTCTGCTCCGGCACATCGTCGCGCATGCTGGAATATCAGTCTACACGATGGGTATGCCCACCGGCCAGGTTATATCAGGGCCGTGCTGAAGTAGCGCTCGGCCCGGTCGGGGAGGATGGTGGCCACCCGCGCCCCCGGGCCCAGGCCGCGGGCCACCTGGATGGA
>CAYYCP010000050.1:10802-13514 GCA_964470375.1 uncultured Spirochaetales bacterium | reverse complement strand
GGAGGATGGTGGCCACCCGCGCCCCCGGGCCCAGGCCGCGGGCCACCTGGATGGATGCCCACACGTTGGCCCCGGCCGATGTGCCCGCCAGGAGGCCTTGGGCGCGCGCCAGCGTGCGGGCCGTGGAGATGGCGTCCTCGTCAGTCACCTCGATGACCTGGTCTATCATGGCCGGGTCCAGGACGGAGGGCACGAAGCCGTCGCCTATGCCCTGGATCCTGTGGAGGCCCGGCTCATGGCCCAGGAGGGCCGAAACGTTCTTGGGCTCCACGGCCGCGATGCGCAGGCGCGGGTCGCGCTCCTTGAGGAATTTCCCAACACCCGCCAGGGTGCCCCCGCTGCCTAGGCCCGAGACGAAGGCGTCCAGCTTCCCGCCCAGGTCCTCCCATATCTCCGGGGCCGTGGAGAGGTAGTGGGCGCGCGGATTGTCCATGTTCTCGAACTGCTGGGGCACGTAGACCGATAGGTCGGCGGCCTTGATCTCGGCTATCTTGCGGATGCAGCCCTCCAGGCTCTCCTCGGCCGGCGTGCAGATCAGCTCCGCGCCCAGGGCGGCGATGATCTTCTTGCGCTCCTCGCTCATGTTGTCGGGCATGACGATGATGACCCGGTAGCCCTTCTGTATTCCGGCCAGGGCCAGGCCGATGCCTGTGTTGCCGGACGTGGGCTCGGCTATGGCCATGCCCGGCCTGAGCTCGCCGCGGCGCTCGGCCTCTTCCAGCATGTAGACGGCTATGCGATCTTTGACGCTCCCGCCGGGGTTGAGGAACTCCAGCTTGGCGAAGATGTCCAGGCCGGTGGCTTTCTTGAGGGAGATGATTGGCGTCCGCCCTATGCAGTCCAGTATCGAGTCAATGAGCATCCCGCGGTCTCCGGGCGCGCCGCCAGATTCAGGGCGATGGCGGCCACGCCTGCCCATGATAGGTAGGGCGGGGGCGCCTGTCAATTTAGCCGGCTGGGCGCTTGACATCGGCCTAGGCGGGCGGGCGATGATGGACAGACTCAGGGGAGGCAGGATGGGACGCGAACGCAAGACGGCTATCATCAAGACCCTCAGGCACTTCACGCCCTACGTCCGGCCCTACCGCTGGCTCCTGGCCGGCTGCATGGTCTTCTCCGCGGCGGGCTTGGCCGTGAACCTGATCCAAGCCGGCTTCCTGGGGCGCCTCATAGACGCGGCCCTGGGCTCGGAGCGGGATCAGCTGGCGCGCTATCTGACCTTCTACGGCCTGGCCGTCGCCGCCGACCTCCTAGGGGCCTTCTGCATCAACTATCTTTACGGCTCCTTCAGCGCCTGCTTCCTCCACGACTTCCGCCTGAGCGCCGCCGAGCACCTGGAGCGCCTGCCCCACGTGGCCATGGAGAACCGCCACTCGGGTGACCTCCTCTCGCGCCTGAGCAACGACCTCTCGGCCGTCCAGGACTTCATGGGCGGGACCCTCCTGGACGTCTTCATGCAGATGGCCATGCTCCTGGCCGCGGCGGCCTACATGGCCTGGCTCAACTGGAAGCTCCTCATCGTCAGCGTCATCACCGTGCCTGTGGCCCTCGTCATCGTCAATGTCCTGACCAGGAATATGTTCGGTTACTTCCGCAAGGCCGGAGACGCCCTGGGCCGGGCCGGAGCGGTGGTCCAGGACGCCCTGGGGGGCATCCTGACCGTGAAGGCCTACGGCATGCAGGCCGCCATGGCCGCCAAGTACGGCGCCTGCGTGGACGAGGACGTGGACTACGAGGTCAAGGCCGCCAAGGTCATGCGCTGGACCCCGCCCTTCAACATCCTCCTCAGGGCCATGCCGACCGTGTTCTGCATAGGCTTCGGAAGCTACCTCATCATCCGCGGGGAGATGAGCCCGGGCCAGCTGGTGGCCTTCCACTTCCTCTTCGGCTTCGTCCAGTGGCCCCTGGCCTTCCTCCCGGACATGCTCAACCGCCTGAAGCGCTCCATGGGCGCCGGCGAGCGGGTGGCCGAGGTCATGGACATCAAGCCCGAACGCTCGGGCGGCGGGGATTTCGCCGGGGGAGATACCCCTGGTGGGAGTTCCCCTAGCGGGGGCGGTGAAGCCATCCGCTTCGAGGAGGTGAGCTTCTCCTACGGCGAGGGCCCGCCCGTCCTCCAGGGCATGAGCTTCAGCCTGGCCAGGGGCGAGCGCATCGCCATCGTGGGCGCCTCGGGCTGCGGCAAGAGCACCGTCCTCAAGCTGGCCTGCGGGGACTACGAGACCCATACCGGGCGCATCCTGGTGGAGGGCCACGACAGCCGCGAGTGGGACCTGTCCGCCCTGCGCTCCCGCCTCTCCGTCATCTCCCAGGACGTCTTCCTCTTTCCGACCAGCATCCTTGAGAACATAGCCTACGGCCGCCCCGGCGCCTCACGCGAGGAGATTGAGGCGGCCGCCCGCACCGCCAACGCCGAGGAATTCATCCTTAAGGCCCCCCAGGGCTACGAGACCCAGGTGGGCGAGCGGGGGATCAAGCTCTCAGGCGGGCAGAGGCAGCGCATCGCCCTAGCCCGGGCCATCCTTAAGGACGCCCCCTTCCTCCTCCTGGACGAGCCCACATCGGCCCTGGACACCCACTCCGAAGCCCTCGTGCAGGAAGCCATCGAGCGTAGCCTGGAGGGGCGTACGGCCGTCATCGTGGCCCACCGTCTCTCCACCATCAAGGGCGTCGACCGCATCCTGGTCATGGACAAGGGGCGGGTAGCCGAGG
>CAYYCP010000050.1:0-10702 GCA_964470375.1 uncultured Spirochaetales bacterium | reverse complement strand
ACCATCAAGGGCGTCGACCGCATCCTGGTCATGGACAAGGGGCGGGTAGCCGAGGAGGGGCCCCATGAGGCGCTCCTGGCCGCGGGCGGCCTCTACGCCGCCCTCTATTCCCGCCAGTTCAACTCGCAGGAAGACATGGGCGAGGTCCCGGACCGGGGAGGGCGCGATGGCGAATAAGGCGATGAAAGAGAAGAAAGCCCCCGGCGCCTTCCTGCGCGTCATTCACTTCGTGGCCCCGCGCATGCGCAGCTACCTCACGGGCTTCATGGCCACCGCCCTGGCCGAGGTCACCTTCTACATCAGCATCCCCCTGACCGTGAGGCTGATGATAGACTCCGCCATAGCCGGGGACATGCGGGGCCTGGTCAGGGGCGTCCTGTTCATGTCCGGGGTCTCGGCGGTGGGAGCCCCGGTCTTCGTGGTCTTCATCTATCTCTTCATGGCCACCCTGTACCGCCTCACCGGGGACCTACGCAAGAAGGCCTTCGGGCGGGCCCTGGCCCTGCCTGCTCCCTACTACGAGGCTCGACACTCGGGCGACACCGTGTCCCGCCTGACGAACGACATCAACACCCTCAAGAGCTGCGCCGACTGGCCCCTGTGGAACCTGGTGGTCATGCTGATGGCCGGGACGGGCGCGGTGATCTCCATGATCGTCCTGGACTGGCGGGTCAGCCTCGTCCTCCTGCCCACCAGCGCCGCCTTCACCTTCCTCAACATGCGCATGGCCCGTTCCATAGAGAAGCTGAGCGCCCGCATCCAGGCGGCCTCGGGCCGGCTCACCGAGTCCCTGTCCGACATCCTGGGCGGCTTCGCCGTCATCAAGCAGTTCCGCCTCCAGGAGCGCATGCGCGACCGTTTCGAGGAGCACAACCGGGAGGTCCTGTCCGCGTCTATGTCCCGGACCGCCCGGAGCGCCGGCCTGGAATCGTACAACGTCCTCATGGGCTGGCTCAACTTCGGCGGCATCCTGGCCGCGGGGGCCGTCCTGGCCGGGCAGGGGCGCATGAGCTTCGGCACCATGTTGGCCATGGTCAACCTCATGTGGAACGTCAACCGCATGCTCCGCGAGACCGGCCGGGCCGTGGCGCAGTTCCAGGGCTACCTGGCCGGGGAGGCCCGGGTGTCCGAGCTCATGTGCGAGCCTGAGGAGCCCGAGAGGGCCGAATCCGGTCGATACGCCGTCTCAAATACGCCCGCTTTGGCCGTGGCGATGCGCGACATCAGCTTCTCCTACGACGGGCAGCGAAAGGCTCTGGACGGTTTCAGCATGGAGGTTCCGGCGGGCGGCATGGCGGCTCTGGTGGGGCCCTCGGGCGGGGGCAAGACCACCGTCCTCAAGATTCTTCTGGGATTCCACAAGCCCGCGGAGGGCTCCATCCACTTAGGCCCCGGCATCGTCGCGGAGGACGGGGACGGACAGGGCCTGAGCTACCGGTCCCTGCGCCAGGCCATGGCCTACGTCCCTCAGGAGCCCTTCCTCTTCGACGGCACCATCGCGGAGAACATAGGCTGTGGTAGGCCGGGCGCGTGCGCCGAGGACATCGCCCGGGCCGCCAATGCCGCCCGCGCGGACGAATTCATCGACAGGCTGGAGAAGGGCTACGACACCCTGGTGGGCGAGCGCGGCCTCAAGCTCTCGGGCGGGCAGAAGCAGCGCATCGCCATAGCCCGGGCCTTCCTCAAGGACGCCCCCATTCTCCTCCTGGACGAGGCCACCTCCTCCCTGGACTCCCATAGCGAGGAGGCCATCCAGGCCGCCCTCAAGGAGCTGGGGCGCTGCAAGACCGTCATCGTCATAGCCCATCGCCTCTCCACAGTGGAGGAGGCCGACGTGATCTATGTGGTGGACGAGGGCCGGGCCGTGGAGAGCGGCCGCCACGCCGAGCTCCTGGCCGCGGGCGGCCTCTACAAGAAGCTCTACGACGTGCAGTTCGCCCTGGGGGCCGAGAAAGAGGCTGGCGCCTAAGCCGCGCTGCGGCCCCTCCCCATCGCCAGGGCGGTGAGGGCCAAGCCCCCCAGGATGAGGACCGCCCCCATGATGAAGCTCGGGGTCATGCGCTCGTGCAGGACGATGGCGCTCAGGGAGAGGGCGAAGAGGACCTCCGTGAGCCCCAGGAGGCTGCCCGCCGTGGCGGCCATGTACTTGAGCCCCCAGCCCATGCAGAACTGCCCCGCGAAGGCCATGACTCCGATGCCGATCAGGATGCCCCAATCCGCACTGTCAATCCGGGCCAGGCCCGGGGCCGCGAAGGATGAGCCCAGGATTCCCAGGAGGCAGGGGGCAAGGTAGACGAGGAGGGCCCCGTGATCCTGTCTGACCCGCTTCACAAAGTGCATTCCCAGTCCGTTGGATGCCCCGGCCGCCAAGCATATCAAATTGCCCGCCAGGGAGTAGGCCGATCCGTCCCAGAAGACCACGCAGGCCCCGGCGAAGCCCAAGGCGATGCCCGGGTAGACCCCCGCGGGCAGGCGCTCGCGGAAGAAGAAGAGGCCGAGGAGGGCCGCGAAGATGGGATGGGTGCACATGAGGAGGGTGGCCCGGCCGCTGGATGTCATGGCCACCCCCACGAAGAAGAGGGACATCTGGGCGAAGCCCAGGACGGCCCGGGCGGCCATAGACCAGGGGCGGCTCACCTTGAAGCCCGAGAGGGCCGGTTTTCCGGCCCGCAGCGCTGCCGCCACGATGGCCGCCGAGGCCAACAAGGCCCCCACTATGAAGCGGACGAGGCTGAGGCTCCAGGGATCTACCCGGGCCGACACCGCCTTGACGATGATGGAGTTAGTGCCGAAGAGGGCGCAGGCGGCCAGGATGGACAGGGCGCCCGGGGCGGCCCTCCCCGGGCGGGCAGGCTCGGTCATGGAGACATACTAACGGAGGCCCGGCCTTTACGCGAGCCCGCCGCCCGGCCCTTTGGGCGGCCTGACGGCAGGCCCTTCGAGCCTAGCCCTGGCGGATCTCCAGGGCCTCGTGGATCTTGGGCATCCAGGAGGAGATGGGGATCTTCTGAGGGCACTTCTCCTCGCAGAGCTTGCAGTCTATGCATTGGGCCGCCCATTCCGCGCGCGGGAAGTGATAGGAGTAGAGGGCGCGCGAGAGGTTCATGTCCCCGTAGATCACGCCCTGATTGTAGAGCTCAAGATTGCGCGGGATGTTCACGCCCTGGGGGCAGGGCATGCAGTAGGAGCACTTGGTGCAGGGGATGGCGTTCATGGAGGAGTAGGCCGTCTTCACCCTCTCGATGAGGGCCTTCTCCTTTTGCCCCAGGGCCCCTATGCCCGAGCGATCAGCGCTCCGTAGGTTCCCCTCGAGCTGCTCCATGTTGGACATCCCGCTCAATACCGTGGAGACGCCCTCCTGGTCCCAGAGCCACTGCAGGGCGATGTCTACGGGATCCATTCCGGCCTCGGCCCAGATGGAGCGGATGGCCGGGGGCGGATTGGCAAGGAGGCCGCCCAGGAGGGGCTCCATGATGACCACGGCGATGCCCTTTGACGCCGCCAGCTCAAGGCCGGCCCGTCCGGCCTGGACATCCTCATTCATGAAGTTGTACTGGATCTGGCACATCTCCCAATCGTAGGCGCCTATGACCTCGCGGAAGAGGCCGGCGTCGTCGTGGAAGGAGAAACCCAGGCTGCCGATGCGCCCATCTGCCTTGGCCTTATCCGCCCACTCAAGGGCCCGCATGGCCTGCATGGATGCCCAGCGCTCCTTCCATACCGCGTGGAGGAGGTAATAGTCCACCCTGTCCGTGCGCAGGCGCGCAAGCTCCTCGTCCAGGAAGCGGTCGAAGTCTGCGTACTCCTTGATGAGCCAGCAGGGCATCTTGGTCGCCAGGCGGACCCGCGCCCGGTAGCCGCCCTCCAGGGCCTGACCGACGATCTCCTCGCTCTCCCCGTAGGCGTAGGCCGTGTCGATGTAGTTGATGCCTGCGTCGATACCCCGCCTGATCAGGCGGATGGACTCCTCGATGTCGACCTCGTTCGAGCCCTCCAGGGCCTTCCTGGGCAGGCGCATGGCCCCGAAACCCAGGGCCGATGCCTTCCAATCTGTGGATCCGAATTTCCTGTACTGCATACAACCCTCCGCTCCGCCCCGGGACAGGCCCGGCGGCAATCAGCGAGTATATCATTACTAACCCTTCTAAATCCCAGCCCCATGCGGTAGAACCAACAGGCTGATGCGCGAGTCAATCCCGGAAGAGGCTCGGTTCCAAGCTCCCGCCTTCGCGGAGGAAGAGGGGAATGCGCTCCAGGGGGGCTTCGCAATCGATCCATGCCCCACCGGTCTCCTTATATCCGCTCCAGGCATCCAGCCAGGCAGCCCCCGCGGGGAGGTAGAGCCTCCGCGTCCTGGCGCCCTCCTCAAGGACGGGGGCTACCAGGATGTCGGGGCCGAAGAGGAACTGGTCCTCCACCTCCCAGGCCGCCCTGTCTTCAGGAAAATCGTAGAAGAGGGGGCGCATGGGCGGCTGGCCCCTCTCGTGGGCTGCGGCCATGGCCTTTGCGATGTAGGGACGCAGCCTCTCGCGGAGGAGCATGTACTTCTTGCAGATCCCGTAGACCTCAGCCCCGTGATGCCAGACCTCGTTGTCAGCCCCGGAGTGGTATTCGAGCCCGCCCGCCTTCAGGGGCTCCTTCATGGGCATCCTGTCCCCGTGGAGGCGCATGATGGGGCAGAAGGCCCCGTACTGGAACCAGCGCGCCACCAGCTCATGGAAGGAGGGGGAGGCCATGTCGCCGCCGAAGAAGCCGCCTATGTCCGATGTCCACCAGGGGATGCCGGCTATGGCCATGTTGAGGCCCGCCTTTAGCTGCCTGGCCATTGACGCGAAGCTCGAGTGCACGTCCCCTGACCAGACCGCTGCCCCGAAGCGCTGGCTCCCCGCCCAGGCGCAACGCACTAAATTCATGGGCGCTTCCATGCCCTCTTCGCGCATGCCATCGTAGAAGGCTTGGGCGTGGAAGAGGGGATAGGCGTTGCCCACCTCCAGACCACTGCCTAGCCAGTAGCGGTAGTTGTCAAAATCGATGGCCGAGAGGTCGGGCTCGGCCTCGTCCAGCCAAAAGAGGCGCGCTCCCGTGTCGAAGTAGCTCCGCTTGGCCGCCTTCCAGAGGTAGTCCCTAGCCCCCGGATTGGTGGGATCGTAGAAGAGGGTGTCCCCGCAGAACTGCATGGTCACCCTGACCCCCCGCTCCACCCGCATGAGGAAGCCCCGGCGCAGCATCTCCTGGTAGTGTCGGCTGCCCTGCTCTATGGTGGGCCAGATGGAGACCATCAGCTCCACCCCCATGGCCTTGAGTTCTTTAGCCATGCCCGCGGGATCCGGCCAGTAGTCCGGGTCATAGTCCCAATCGCCCTGCTTCTTCCAATGGAAGAAGTCCACCACGATGACGCTCAGGGGGAGGCCGCGCCTCTTATGTTCGCGGGCCGCCTCAAGGAGCTCCTCTTGAGTGCGGTAGCGTAACTTGCACTGCCAGAACCCCGTGCCGAAGTCAGGCATCATGGGCGCCCGGCCCGTCGCCCCTGAGTAGGCTTCCTCGATCTCGGCCGGTGTATCGCCCGCCACGATCCAGTAGTCCAGGGCCTTGGTGGATTGGGCCCGCCACTCCGTGCCGTTCTCCGCGAAGATGGCCTCGCCTATGGCCGGGTTGTTCCAGAGGATGCCGTAGCCCCGGCTGGAGAGGGCGAAGGGCACGCTCGACTGCGAATTACGGTGGGCCAGCTCCAGGCGGCAGCCCTTGAGGTTGAGGCGATCCTGCTGGTACTGGCCCATGCCGTAGAACCTCTCCCCCGGAAAGGCCTCGAAGCGGGCCGTGAGCCTGTAATCCCCGCCGATGTTCGGGATGAATTCACGCGGCCCCAGCCTGATGGCACAGGGCATGTCCAGGCTGTCCCACATACGCGAATACTCGCGGAGGAGGAGCCGGCCTGTATCGTTAAAAAAGGAGATGACGCCCTTCTCATCGATCCGGGCCTCGATTCCGCCATTTATAAAGGATGCCCGCTCGCCCTCGATCTTGATCTTCACCCCATGCGCCTTCTCATCCAGCCCCGATGCCATGGGCGGGAGGAGGGCCCAGTCCTGGTCCGGGAGTCTTGCCAGATGAGTGGCCCTTACCCGCAGGGCACTCGGCCCCCAGGGCTCTATGCGCAGGATCTCGGTATCAAAGCGACGGATGAGGGCCGGGCCCTCCTGGGTGAAGAGACTGTCCATGGCCGATCCTCCTTGAGAAGTGAATAGGATGATAATCTTTTACGCAAAGCATTGTGAGAACTGAAAGTACTATGAACTTGGACAAAATTACGGTATTCTTCCTCCATGGCAATGCAGCCGAGCCTCCGCGAGGACACCCTCATCCCCGATCCGGATTTCCCGGTGAATGTCTTCCACGTCAGACAACCCTTCGGCAATGTCATTCCCCCGCATTGGCACGCCTACGCCGAGTGGATCCTTGTGCGCTCCGGGCGATTCCGCGTCCAGGTGGACGCAGGCTCGGCCGAGCTGGGCCCCGGGAACGCCGTCTTCGTGGTGCCCGGCTGCCTCCACTCGGCCTTTCCCGCCGGCGGGCGCTGCGAGATCACCGCTATCGTTTTCGATGAGACCTTGGTGCGCTCAGCCGCCCTGGACGGGGCCGAGCTGGGCTGCTCCCTCCCCCTCCTCAGGGGAGATCTGGCCCTGCCCTTCACCCTGGGGCCCGATGAGGAGGCCGCCGGGAAGGTGAAAGCGGCCCTCCTCCGCGTGGAGGCCGAGCTGGAAGCGCAGAGGAGTGGCTACGAACTCTTCGTGAAGGCCTCTCTCATGGAGAGCCTGGCCGAACTCTACCGCGCCGCATCCAACGCCGTGGAGGGGCGGCCCCTCACCCACGCCGGCCGGGCCCAGCCCATGGCCGCCCTCCTCCGCAGGCTCTGTCTGGAGTATATGGAACCCATCTCCGTAGAAGAGGCCGCCCGCGAATGCGGCCTCAGCCGGAGCCATTTCTGCCACGCCTTCAAGAAGGCCACCGGCAAGACATTCCTCGAGTACCTCCACACCCTGAGGATCATCGAGGCCGAGCGCCTCCTGGCCGATACCGACCAGCCCGTCCAGGCGATCGCGAACGCGGTCGGCTTCCAGGACCCCGCCTACTTCAGCCGCGTCTACCGGGCCCTGCGCGGGGAGAGCCCCCGCTCCGCCCGGTTCAGGGCCCGGCAGGGCTCCGTCAACACGGGCGTATAGCTATGTTGGTGGCGTACCATCACTTGACTGTCTCGCGGGCTGTTCGTTATAGAGTAAAATCCATGTTGAAAGGCATTGAAAAGCGCTGTATTGCATTATCGCGACGGGGGGAGAACGTTGAATTGGGATAACTGGATGTTGTATCTAGTTGCTGCGAATGGCTACGTTTTCTTCATTTTCGGAATGGGGCAGCTCTTTCAGCATGATAAACGCACGGTCAACTACTGGGGCTTCTTCTTTTTTGAGTACACTGCGGTTATGTTCTTGCTCTCTGCGGCGATTAACAACAACATTATCAAGATAGCCAATTTCGAGTATTTCGACCCCTTTATCATTTCTTTAGGGGGCACGCTTTTTTTCTTTTACTTTATCCGCGTCGTTGATGCCGGATACCGCTTTTTATGGAAAGATCAATGGCTTTTTCTGCCGCCGATCCTATTCATGATAACCGCTGCCGCCCTTTTCTTCAGTCTTGATTCTTTTCATGAAACTGCCTGGGTGGCATTTTTAGGGTTATCGATTTTATGGTTCGTCTTTTGCTGTATTCTTCTGCTGCGAAGAGCGGCGCGCAAAGGCGGCGGGAATTTGATAAATCCGAGCAGAAGGTTGGTTTTCCTATTCTTTATCGCCGGCGGCCTTACGGTCAATATCATCAGCTTCTATCTCTTCCTTTTATTCGGGAACTCTGTCGTGTTTTTTATCTTTATCACAAGCGTGTTTATTCTCTTCATGATATTCTACGTCACAAGGAATCCTCTGTTGCGTCTCTCCGCTGAAACAAAGGCATCATATTCCGGGCACATCGAAAGATCGAAAATTGCTAACCTTGATGTGGTAGCGGTGATACAGCAATTGGGGCAAATCATGGAAAAGGAAAAGCCATACCGAAAGGAAACTCTATCGCTTTCCGGGCTTGCCGACATGCTGGGGCTTAGTGTCCATCAACTATCTGAGATACTTAATAAGGTGTTGGGGGTCAACTTCAATACCTATATTAACAATTATCGAATCAAGGATATGCAGCGAATGCTGATCGAGAGGCCTGGCTTATCTATTCTTGAAGCGGCCTTTGAGTGTGGTTTCCGCTCTAAATCATCATTTAACAGGATTTTCAGGGATTCCGCCGGGATGACGCCGAGTGAATACCGCAAGAACGGGGCGGAAAACGGAGGCGAATAAAGCCGCGCGTTTTCCGCCCATATGCTTCATTCTATCCAATAATTGACAACCCAATAGGTTTGTAAGGAATTGGGGTCATTATAAGGGTACACGAAAAGGCCCGAGGAATAGCGATACAAGGGATTGTTATAATACGCACTGGGCAAATACCCGACCGTCCCCCCGAAGGATGTTCCTTCGGAAGTGCTGGATGTATACGTATATCCCACATTGAAGCCGGCCTCGATCGACGCCACAAACCCGCCGGCTCCTGCGCCGACGGAGAAGCGACGTTCTTGGTCTATTGAAAAACTCCTTTCGTTCCCCCTTTCAACCTCAATCTCGAGAGCTGTTCCGTTGTTGGAAACACTTGATTGGCCGACCGGCTGAGCATCAAAGAAATATCCTCCATAGGTGTCCATGAGACTGTTTTTCAAGCCTACTGAAGGGTAAGTGCGTACTTGTCCCAGAGTATGGGGTAATACATTGCTTCCGATATCAGCTAGGTCGCCGTTATGATCATTGAAGAACGACCTCGTTACGGTATAGGTCGCGTAATTGCGGGGGAGATTGATATGCAGAAGCCGGCCTATATCAGATGCGTTTGTGGACGTCAAAACACGGTAAGAATAGCTGTCAAGAGGGACGGCCGTAAATACAACCCGGTCTTCTCCGCCGTTGCAGGTATAGGTGATGCTCTTGGTTATGCTGTTCGATGTAGTCCATTCCCAACTCATCGCGTTTTCGAAGGAAGCTGAAGCCTTGAATGTCGCTATTTTCAGGCCGAAAATGGATGCTCCCCCTTCATACTCGAGGGAGGCGCCTATGCTGAAGCCGATTTTCGTGGTGCTGGACGCTGCTTCGCTGGTTTTCCTTCCGAATGTTGTGACCCAGCTGTTATAGGCATACGAAGGGTCAGCTTCAGCGATATCTGCATAATAAGGGGGTGATGCCAGTACTGCGATCACTATGGGATCGGTGAATTGAAGTTCATGCCCGATGTATTGAACTCGAGGAGAATTATCAAAGCCATGACCGACAGTCATGCAGATGGAGAAGATGCATGTTTTGCTTCCTTCCGTGCCTACGCCGATATCCACTTTATCAATAAATACCTTTTTTATTTCGAGATTATTCCATTGGCCGCCCGGTGTGATTCCTAATGCAGCGATTCTAGCGGAAATGGTTCCGTTTGTAGTTCCATCGCTATTGATATAGTAGTAATGCACTAAATCCTTTTTCCCATCACCATCGACATCGCCGACACCCATGTCGATTATGTAGTCCACATTGGGGAAAAGGCTGCCTTTCTCTATGGAAGTATTTGGAGATGTAAGAACGCTGTGGCATACAAAGGGGCTCAAGAATAGTTCATCCACGCCATCGCCATCGATATCGATTGCGATAGGGGGAGTCGCGATATTCGTCATTGTCGCGGGGAACGTGTCGACATTGGTAATGGTATTCATCTCGTCGATGGCTCTGTTGTGTACCTTGTAAGTTTTTGTGATCCAGCCCATGGTCCCGGTGACTTTAATTGCTATTTCATCAATATTATCGCCGTCAAAATCGCCAAAAGCACCCTGGCCTACTACATCGGACCATGAGAATCCGCTCCATCCGCTGGTCATGAACTCAGGGTTGGTGATCGGAGAGGAAAAGGAACTGTCGTAGAGGGCAAATCCTTGGCCTTGTACGCAGACAGCCAATTCCGCTTTCCTGTCTCCGTCTACATCGCCGCCTTTGAAAGAACTGACGGCTGCAGTGAAGGTCTTGGAATCGACGGTAGTTATGGTATCATCCCCGTTACATTTTAATATCACCGCCGTAGAGTAGTTCGCCATGAGAATTTCTTGCGCCCCATCCCCATCTATGTCGGCGGCTGACAGTTGGAAGTAGGGATAACGGGTGTTGCGCCATACCCCTGCAACGGGGAATGCGGTTCTTTCATATTGGGAGGAAAGATAGCTGGAGGCGATAAAACCAGTTATTTCTTGGGGGGCAGAAAACGCAACCGAGGTGGCGGCTGTATGACGCCCAATAGTGAAATTTACGATTGTGCCTCCATTCGTAGGCGTATAAAATACCAGCCATTCATCGATCCCGTCCCCGTCGATATCAGCGGTGACGCTTCGTTTCGTGCAGCCGGAGGCCCAGCTTGATGTTCCGGTGCCGGGAAATGGAGTAGCGCTCAAATAGCCGGTGCCGCCATCACCCCAAAGGGCGCTATATGCTTGGGAGAAGGGTATGCCCACCTGCAAGACCTGGGCGGTGGGGTTGAATACGGTATAATCCCTTTTCAGAGGATGCCATGAAGATGGGTC
>CAYYCP010000049.1:0-26429 GCA_964470375.1 uncultured Spirochaetales bacterium | reverse complement strand
CGAGATGAAGCGCGCCTCACCCTCAAAGGGCGATATCCAGCCCGGCATCGATGCCTCGGCGCAGGCCGCGCTTTACGCCGCCGGCGGCGCCTCAAATGTCTCCGTGCTCACCGAGCAGGACCGCTTCCGCGGATCCCTCAAAGACCTCATGGAGGCTAAGCACGCCTGCCCAGGACTGTCCTTCCTGCGCAAGGACTTCCTCCTGGACCGGGCCGACGTGGAAGCATCCTGGCTGTGCGGGGCGGACGCTGTCCTTCTCATCGCCTCCATGCTGGAGGCCGATGTCCTGGCCGACCTGGCCGCCTACGCGGCCTCCCTGGGCATGGCGGCCCTGGTGGAGCTGCATGACGCGGCTGACGTAGCCAAGGCTCGGAGATTCAAGCCTGCCCTGGTCGGCATTAACTCACGAGACCTGGCCAGCTTCCGCATCGACCCCCTCCTACCCCTGCGCGTGCGCGCCCTGGTGGACTGGCCGGCCCGGGTTGTCTACGAATCCGGGATCAGGGATGCCGTGGACGCGGCTTTCCCGGGATCCTGCGGCTTCGAGGGCATCCTGGTGGGCGAAGCCCTGAGCCGAGACCCGGGAGGCGTCGGGGCCATGCGGGCGGCCTTTTCCGGGGCGAGGCCCTCGGCCTTCTGGAACCGCCTGGTAGCGGCCGGCGGACGTACCTTGGCGAAGGTCTGCGGCCTGCGCGACATGGAGGGCTGCCAGGCGGCCCTTCGCGCCGGGGCTGATCTCATAGGCTTCGTCTTCGCGCCCTCGCCTCGACGGGCCGATGCGAAATTCGTTCGCGGCCTGGGCCGCACCGCGGAGGACGCTCCCCTGCGGGTGGGCGTTCTGGCCTGCGGGCCCTCCGAGGTTCCGGAGGAACTCCTGGATTTGGCGGCCGACGGCTATCTGGACGCCTTCCAGTTCCACGCGGACGCTGACCCGGCCTCCTTCAAGGCCGCCCTGGCGGATTCCGCCCTCTTCCGTGAAAGCATTCCTTTCTACAAGGCCGAGCGGCCGGCCCGGCCGAGAGACATAGCGCCCTCCTTCGCCTTCGGCTGCCCGCGCAGCCTCCTGGACGCGCGCTCGGCGAAGGGCCTGGGCGGTACAGGGGAGCGCCTGGACGATGAAGTCATGGACGCGGCCGCCGCGGCCCTGCCCGGGCTCTGGCTGGCCGGGGGTTTGACGTCGGCCAACGTGGGGGAGCTGGTGCGCTCCCGCCGTCCCGAGCTGGTGGACGCCTCCAGCGGCCTGGAGCGGGCCCCGGGCGTGAAGGACCCTGAGCTTGTGCAATCATTCATTCGGGAGGTGAGGAATGCCGCGATCGCAGTACTATGAGCGTTTCGGGCCCTATGGCGGACGCTACGTCCCGGAGGTTCTCAGGACGGCCCTGAGCGAGCTGGAAGAGGCTTTTGCCGCCCTCATCCGCGATCCGGGCTTCCTGGCCGAGTTGGACGAGGCCTTCCGCACCTACGTCGGCCGGCCCACGCCCCTCTACTTCGCGGCCAACGCCAGCCGGGCCCTGGGGGGCGCGGACATCTACGTGAAGATGGAGGGCCTGGCCCACACCGGGGCCCACAAGATCAATAACGCCATCGGCCAGGCCCTGATCGCCAAGCGCATGGGCAAGCGCCGGATCATCGCCGAGACGGGGGCCGGTCAGCACGGCCTGGCCGCGGCGGCCGCCTGCGCCAAGCTGGGCCTGGCCTGCGACGTGTACATGGGTGAGGTGGACATAGCCCGCCAGCGCCCCAACGTCTTCGGCATGGAGCTCTTCGGGGCCAGGGTCCTGCCCGTGTCCTCGGGCTCGCGCACCCTCAAGGACGCCATCAACGAAGCCATGCGCGACTGGGCCGGCAGTTTCGCCGACACCCACTACATGATCGGCTCGGCCCTGGGACCCTCGCCCTACCCGGACATGGTCCGCGAATTTCAGTCCGTGATCGGGCGCGAGGCCGGAGCCCAGGCGGCCGAGCGGGGCCTGGACCTGGCTGCCATGGTGGCCTGCGTGGGCGGCGGCTCCAACGCCATCGGCTTCTTCTCCCAGGTCCTGGAAGCCGAAGCCCCACGCTTGGTCGGGGCCGAGGCCGGCGGGCGCGGCCCGGGGCGGGGTAACAACGCCGCGCGGATGCAGGGCGACGGCAAGGTGGGTGTCGTCCACGGCTATAAGAGCCGTTTCCTCCTGGACGGGGACGGACAAGTCCAGGAGACCCATTCCATTTCGGCCGGCCTGGACTACCCAGGCATAGGCCCGGAGCTGGCCTACCAGGGCGAGCGCGGGCGCATAGAGTTCACGGCCGTCACCGACGCCGAGGCGGTGGAGGCGCTCAAATTCTTCGCCCGCCACGAGGGCATCATCTTCGCCTTGGAGTCGGCCCACGCCGGGGCCGCGGCCATGCGCATAGCCGCGGAGACCCCGCGCGGCAAGGCCGTCATGGTCAACATGTCCGGGCGCGGGGACAAGGACATTTTCATCACCGCCAAGGCCGTGGCGCCCGGGCCCTGGATGGAATTCCTCAAGCGGGAGGTGGCTGAAAATGGGAGATAATAACTTCGATCCGGCCGCGCCGCGCATCATGGCCCACCTGGTGGCGGGCTTTCCCGATATGCCGACCTCCCTGGCCGCCGCCCTCGCCCTGGCCGATGCCGGGGCGGCCTACCTTGAGATCCAATTCCCCTTCTCGGATCCCTCGGCGGACGGGCCCGTCATCCAAACGGCCTGCGCTCGCTCCCTGGCGGCCGGTTTCCGCCTCCAGGAGGGCTTCGAGCTCGTGCGGCGGGTATCCCGGGAGGTCGGCCGGCCGGTCTTTATCATGAGCTACGCCAGCCCGGTGGTGGCCCGCGGCCTGCCGGCCTTCTGCGAGGATGCGGCTCGGGCGGGCGCGGCCGGTCTCATCATCCCCGACCTGGTCCCGGACGCGGACGAGGGCCTCTACCGGGAGGGCCCGGCGCGCGGCCTGGCGGTCGTGCCCCTGGTCGCCCCGGGCATGCGCGCCGAGCGCCTGAGGCGGATCTTGTCCTTGCGATCGGAGTACATCTACGCCGCCTTGCGCCGAGGCATCACCGGCCAGGAGACGGAGATGGGTGCCGAAAACCTGGCTCTCCTTGAAGCGGCCGCTTCAGGTGGAGCCAAGGTGATGGCCGGCTTCGGCGTGCGCGTCCCCGCCCAGGTGAGGATCCTGGCCCCCCGGGTCCACGCGGCCATCGTGGGCACGGCCTTCACCGAGGTGGTCATGCAGGCGGCCGCGGGCGGGCCAGCGGCTGTCGCCGAGGCCCTGGCCGCTCGGTACCGGACCTTCGCGGCTTGAAGAATCGCGGTCGATGGACAGGCCCGGATCGGCGCGCGTATACTGGCCTTTCGCGCGCCGCGCGCGGATAGGAGTTTGTCATGGCCGGGCCTGATGCGCGCAAAGTATCCTTCTCGCCGTACCTTGAAGCTTCGCGGGCCGGAGCCCGGGACCTGGTAGACGCCCTGGCCGGCCGTTTCGACTATGTCTCCCTCCTGGGCGAGGATTCCCACGGGGTCTTCGCCCGCGTCGCCCCGGGCATGAACGAGTACCGCGAGAGCGATTGGGGAGCGCGGGGCTGGGTCCTCAGGGTCCAGCGCGCCGGGCGTGTGGCCGAGCGCTCCTTCAGCACCTTGGATAATCCACGGGCCCTAGCCGAGGATTCGGCCGGCCTCCTGGAGAGCCTCCTGGCCGAAGGGACGGACTTCGAATACCCGCCTCTGCTCGACAGCCCCCTGAAATTGTCCTGGCGCTCCGCATTTGCGGAGGATCCCCTGGCTACGGATCCGGCCGCCCTCCTCGATGTCCTGGCCGGGGCGCGCGTTGCCATCCAATCCGCCGGAGCCGAGATCGTCTACGCCCATGCCCACGCGGAATTCGTCGCCTCCTCCAAGCTTTTCGTCTCCAAGGCCCGCGAGCTCGACCAGGCCCTGGTCCTGGGCAATGCTTATGCCATCGCCATGGCCCGCCGCGGGGAAATCTCCACTTATTGGTACGAGTCGACGTCCGGCCTTTCGGGCGCCGAACAGCTGGCCCGGCTGGCCGGCCTGGGCCGCAAGGCCGGGGCCGCCGCCATCGAGCTCCTGGACGCCGGCAAACCGGAGCCGGGCCTGACCGATGTGATCCTGGCCCCCGACGTGGCCGGCCTCCTCGCCCACGAGGCTTTCGGGCACGGGGTCGAGACCGACATGTTGGCCAAGGGCCGGGCCAAGGCGGCCCTCTACCTCGGCAAGCCCGTGGCCAGCCCCGTGGTGACCATGTACGATGGGGCGGCCGGGGCCGCCCAGACGGGCAGCTACGCCTTCGACGACGAGGGCAACCCGGCCTCGCGCACGGCCGTCATCGAGGACGGCGTCCTCAGGGCCGGCATTTCGGACGCCCTCTCGGCGGCCGAGATGGGCATGCCCCTGACGGGCAACGGGCGCCGCCAGGATTTTTCGCGTAAGGCCTATGCCCGCATGACCAACACCTACTTCGCGCCCGGTAAGGATTCCCTTGAGGACATGATCGCCTCGGTGGAGTCGGGCTACCTCCTGGAGCGCTTCTCCTCGGGCATGGAAGATCCCAAGAACTGGGGTCTCCAGGGCATCGTCATCATGGGACGCGAGATCAAGGCCGGCCGCCTGACCGGGCGGGTGGTCTCGCCTGTGGTCATCTCGGGCTACGTGCCGGACGTGCTCTCGGCCGTCAGCATGGCCTCGACGGAGATAGAGCTGTACGGGAACGGCTTCTGCGGCAAGGGCCACAAGGAGTACGTCAGGACCTCCATGGGCGGCCCCTACCTCAAGACCAGGTTAAGGGTGGGCTGATGATAGACGTCGCGCAACGCGAAATTGAAAGACTGGCGGGAGTTTCCGCCTGGAGCCTGCGCCGGGAGTGCGTAACATCGCTTGAGCGCTTTTACACCGGTGCGCGCTCGCGCATGGCCCGCTCCGCAGACACCACTCTACTGAAGGCAAGTCTGTTCGTCGACTCGGGCGCGGGTGACGGGCGCCAGCGCTCATCGGCCAGTTGCATCCTACACCCCTCCCTGGGCCCGGCCGAGCTGCGCGAGACTCTTGAGCGCTGCATGGCGGCGGCCTCCCGCGCGCCCAGCCCCTGGTACCCCCTGCCCGGCCCCGCGCCGGACGGGGGCGGAGCCTGGAAGGGCGGTCCCCTCCTGGAGGCCGATCCGTCCCGGGCCATGGCCGAGGCGGCCGAGGCCCTCCTGTCCGCGCAGGCCGGCGAGGATCCGCGCCTCAACTCGATGGAGCTCTTCCTGTCCAGGCGCAGCGTCGAGATCCGCAATTCGGAGGGGGTACGGGCGGCCTGGCAAAACGCCGGCCTGGACGTAGAGTACGTGGCCGAGGCAGGCCGGAATGGCGATTCAGTAGAGATATTCGGGATGGCGTCCTTCGCCTCCGTTGAGGCCGCGGCCCTGAGGGATGAGGCCTCCCTTGCCCTCAGCCTGGCGCGCGACCGCCTGGCCGCACTGCCGCTTAAGGGGGCTGAGGGACTGCCCGTTCTCCTGACGGGGAGCGATGCCGTCCAGGCCTGGTTCGACTACTTTCTCTGGGTCACCGAGGCGATGGCTGTCTACCAAAAGCGCTCCGAGGCCGCACCCGGCTACCGCTTCGACTGCGGGCCTGACGGCGACCCGCTCAATATCGCCTTCGATCCAAGTCGGCCGGGCATGCCCTGGGCGCGGCCCTTCGACGACGCCGGGACCCGCCTACGCCCTCTTCAGGTCATCAGCTCAGGCGAGGTGCGGAACCTGCACGGGGGCCTTCGGGGCTGTCACTACCTGGGCCTGGCCGAGGCCGGCTCCTACGCCGCCGGCAGATTGGCCTCCATGCGCCACGCCATGGCCGAGGCCGGGCCGGGCAGCCTGGACGAGGAGGCCGCCGACTTGCCGGATTGCCTGGAGATAGCTGTATTCTCGGATTTCCAGGTGGACAACGACACCGGGGACTTCGGGGGCGAGATCAGGCTGGCCTACCTGCGCCGGGGCGGAGAGCGCGTCCCGCTCACGGGCGGGTCCTTATCGGGATCGATGCGCGAGTGCCTGCCGGGCATGCGCCTATCCAGGCACATGACGGCGGCCGGCCTGATGCGGGTCCCGCGGGCCGTACTCATCCGTGGAGCCCGCGTGAGCCCCGCCTGATACTAGAAAAAGCGACGGAGGAATTGATCGATGGAACGCACGAATGACATACGCATAGCCGCCGAGGTGCCCCTGGTCTCGCCCGCGGACCTGGCCCGGCGTATCCCCATGACGGAATCGGCCAACGCCACCGTAGTGGCCGCCCGGGCCGAGGTGCGGGCGATCCTGGACGGCCGGGACCAGCGCCTCCTGGCCGTCGTCGGGCCTTGCTCCATCCACGATCCCGAGGCGGCCGTGGACTATGCCCGCCTCCTGGCCGGCCTGAAAGAACGCGTCCGGGATCAGCTGGTCCTGGTGATGCGGGTCTACTTCGAGAAGCCGCGCACGGCTCTGGGCTGGCGCGGCCTCATCATAGACCCCACCCTGGACGGAAGCTACGACGTGGCCCGCGGCCTGGCCACCGCCCGAAAGCTCCTGGTGGCGGTCAACGAGGCCGGCGTTCCGGCCGGGACCGAAATGCTGGATCCCATCGTACCCCAGTATATCGCCGAGCTGATATCCTGGGCATCCATCGGCGCGCGCACGACCGAATCCCAGACCCACCGCGAGATGGCCTCGGGTCTGTCCATGCCGGTGGGCTTCAAGAATTCCACAGACGGCGACGTGCAGATAGCGGTCAACGCCATCCTGTCCGCGCGCCAGCCGCATTCCTTCGTCGGCATTGACCGGGGCGGCAGCACCTGCGTCCTGCGCACCCTGGGCAACCCCGACTGCCACCTCATCCTGCGCGGCGGACGGGCCGGGCCCAACTACCGCGCCCAGGACCTGGCCCGGGCCGCCGAGCTGGTGCGGGCCGCCGGCCTGGAGACCCGCATCGTCGTGGACTGCAGCCATGGCAATTCGCAGAAACGGGCGGAGAACCAGCTCCAGGTCCTGCGCAGCCTGGTGGATCAGCGCTCGCGGGCCGAGCCCGGCTCGGAGACCGTGGCCGGCTTCATGATGGAGGGCAACCTAGAGGCCGGCAGCCAGCCCATTCCCCAGGACCGCTCCCAGCTCAAGCGCGGCGTCTCCGTCACCGACCCCTGCATCGGCTGGGCCGAGACCGAGGACATCCTCCTCGAGACCGCCGACCGCCTGAGGGCTATCCGGGGCTGAGGGCGGCGCTCCGTCCCATGGACGATCGATCAATCCCTCAATCGGCCTTGAGGAAGGCGCGGAAGGCGTTCAGGATATCCTTGGCGGTAAGGTCCAGGTCGCTGTTCTCCGCGAAATAGACGGCGCACAGTGCTCCCAGGACAAGGATCAGGCTCTGGGCTTTGCGCCCCTGGCGGTTCATGGAAAGGCTCCCGTACCGTTCTCCCAGGGCCTCAAGCCCGGGGCCCAGGATGTCGGCGAAGCCGTCCAGTTTGGCGTCCGCCTTCTGGATGAAGTGGGGAAAGCGCACGATCAGGGAGCAGAGGTTCGAGTCCGCGATCAGCTCGGGCATGTAGGCCCCCAGGAAACGCTCCAGGCGCTGCTTGGGCTCCCCTCCCGCGGCGGCGTCCTCGGACAGCTTATCACCCAGCCATTCCCAGCTGTCCTCCACCACCGCCTTGATAACCTCGTCCACGGAGTTGAAGTAGGTGTAAAGGCTGGAGGGCGTGATGTCCGAGAGGGCGGCCAGGCCCTTGAGGGTGGCATCCTCGCGCCCGGGGCGGGCGAAGAGGCGCTTGGCCTGGCCCATGATGCGGGCCCGCTTTTCATCGTCCTTGGAGCGCGGCATGGCTGCATGCTAGAGAGGATATACACTTTTGTCAAGTAAATGGGAAGAAAGGCGAATTCCGATCGGCTTGGGATTTTTTCATAGACGGGACTGAGGGGCATGAGATCGACCGGCTCGCGATTGATAAAGCCTTATGCGATAGGAATAAGTGCATAGGGATTGCAAGGATGAACCCCCAGATATTAAAATCGGGATTGTGATGAATAAACGATTGATATTCAATAAACATATATCTTATATAGAAATAAAATCATTTTTTCCTTGACAAACAAAGAAAATGGTGTAAAAAATCTTCATAATCTTCCGCTAAGGAGACAAAAGTGTACAAAAGCATTGCAGCGTCACTCGGGGGGGGGGAGGGCTGGTTCTCCTTTTTCTCCTAAGCTCCTCATGTTCGCCTCCCCTCGCTGACTCCAAGCCGCTCACAATCCAGAAGATGGGATTCCATTTGGATTCAGGAGCGGATCTCCGCCCTGGTGGAGTTGTGGCAATTTTCGCCCAGGCCAATAAGTCCACTGGGGTGCTTTATGAATGGGAGATTCCTGGACTCTACTCCATAGAGGGTCCAGGCCGCATAAAATGGACTGTGCCGGATAGTCCTGGAGAATATTCCATCAACGTGACCGCCAGGGATTCGGCAGCAGGGGTAGCGGTATCGAAAGAACTGAAAGTCAAGATCGCTGATAAGAACGCATACGCTGAACCAGGCGAATACTCCTACACGGTCGCGTCTGAAGTGTCGTTCAGCAATATATACCTAAAGGAGAGCTTATCATCGGATACACTCCGTTTCTCGAAAGCCACTGATGGCTCAATTAGGATTTCTGGTGGTCCCGAGGACCTAGAGATGGATTATGAATATCCGCGATCTGCGTTGAAGTCCGATGATTTGGTTAGTGCAAGCATTCCTCCGAGCCTGGGCGGATCTGGAATTGGATATAGTGACTTCTCATGCGTTGGTCTGCCGGCCTTGATTGATGCCTTCCCGGACCATGCCGCCAATCATGGGATACATACCTTTAAGAAAGCCACCCCCGGCGGACTCTTGACCGTCAAGTACGATGAGGAAGTGAACCGAGTAACGTATTTAAGGAACGATGATGAGCTCAATGGGGAGGTATCCAGTCTTGACATCAGCTATCAGGTGATCGACGGATTTGTCTTTCCGGAGACGGTCATATCGACCGTAATATTCCATGTGGGCGAGATTAGTAATGTTATCGAGACTGTCCAGCAATTCCGCGATATAGAATTCGAGGCCGATGGGCCGGCTGAAGTGGATACTAATAGTGATGCAGGGGAGGCTGATCTATGATGAGGAAAGCGATATGGCGTATTTCCCTGGTTTTAGTATCATGCGCCTGCATGTTCGCTGACGACAAGCTGGTGATGGTTAACACTGGCTCGGCATCGGATTATCTCCCGGCTGGGATAGACGCCGTGATCCTTAGGGATAAGGTTGATTATGATTATTTCGATCTTAATGGAATAGACCATGCGGCTCATGCGGTGCTAGACGCTCTTAAGGCGAAGGGTGGAACCATTCTTGCTGGCCATTCATTGGGAGGCACGATTGTCCGCAGGGCTGCGCAATTAGCTAAAGAGGAGGGTGTTCCGGTTAAGGGCTATATAACCTCTTCCGCTCCGCTTACCGGCAACCGCCTATGCGATCGAGAGTGGGCGCTGACAGCCAGCGCGGCGCTGGCATGCTATCTCCTGGCCGTGGATACGACAACATATAGCACCGCTCTTATCAGCTCATTCAGCAATGCCCTCAGGTCCGGGACTGTTCAGGCCGCGTCAGCGGTAGATGAAGATGCAACCATGGGCGCTTCACCAGAAGCCAAGGCATTCTTCGAGAACCTTTCAGTTATTCGATCCCTGGGAAAGCGGCTGAAATCAACGGATGATGAAGCCACATTGAGGGAGATGGGAGCCCGCGCGGCATGCGCGATAGTAGCGCCTGGAGAAAACGCAAGTACGAAGGGGGCTTTATTCACCTACCTTGGTAAAGCTGTTTGGGATACTCTTTTGCAGAAAGGCACCATGCGCGATTTGAATCCGCTGAGCAGTTTCATGGCGGACAGCAATAGCGCGGGAGCCTTGGCCGATGAGGCCGGATACCGCCGGGCTTTCCTGATAAGCGCGAATGGCAATATTTTCGAAACAGGAACCTGGGGGAGCGCCTTTAAGCATGTGATAAATTTCTATAATGTGAGCATCGCCGCTAGTCTGGCTGGAGCAGCCTTGTCATGGTGGAACCCGATAGGAGCCGCGGCTGCCCTACTTCGGGCGGCAACGTTCGCGGCTGGAAGGGCCTTGGTCCTGCGTTTCCCCAATGCTTGGGCTTATGCCTGTTCTGGCTCCTTCAACGACCTGACGGGCCATGATGGTTTCGTGCAAAATAACAATGTGTACAAGGGGAAGGTCTTGCGCCAGCAGTCACCTGATTTCTCACCCAACACGCGATTGGATTACAGCTACTACATGACGATGGTCAGCCATATAGATATCGCCGATGATTATAAGACTCTGTGTACGAAGGAGGGTAAGTCAGAATCAAAGAGATCCGCCGCAGATCAATTCAAGGGTGCATATAAACAAGCTGTACTATATATATTGCAGGAGTGAGCCATTAATATGTTCAGATGTTTTCCAAAAAGAATCAGAATCTCACTTGGAAAAGTAAAGCAAGAATGCTTTCTGTCTCTTCTTTGCCTCCTCTGCCTGCTGGTATCATGCCCCTGGGATCCCATTCCGCCTGATCCCTTCGATAGACCATGGAAGCTGGAGCTCGAGAGGCTGTGGACGATACAATTAGGGCCTGAGAGCGTACTGCAGCCAGGCATCCATGCCTGCGATGGAACCTATCTCTATCTAGGTGTCGATCAATATGTTGAGAATGAAACGGCCTCCCATTTCGTGGGGAGGCTGTTCCGCGTGCGCATGGCTGATGGTGACGTGTCCGTATACGATCCGCGCCGTTTAGCTGAGGAGAAAGGTTACCAGAGCACGAATGAGAGTATCCAGAATATCCTCATAGATGATGCCTACGGGAGGGTCTATGTGGTCGGATGGAATGGGAATCCCTTCCATGGCCTGTACGAGCTCTTCTGTTTCTCGCAGGCTGATCTCTCCTTGCTTTGGAAGATCGACCTCTCGTCTCCTGGATGGCGGGGCGATTTTGTCGATACCGTACCAGAGCTGTATGGTGATTATATCCTTATGCCCTTCGAAGAGTATAAAGAGGTAGGAGAAGGAACTGAATCGTCTTTTTGGGTAATAAATCGGAATTCTATAGATGGACAGGCGCTATGTCGAAGGAGTTTTGAATCGTCTTTACTCAATATCGGTGACCACAATAGCTATAATAATATCTATTACCTCAGAACATGTGGAGCTTTCGTGATGGGCCTCGATATGGATAGACTGGCCGATCCTGCCTTCGCGGATGCCGACTGTGTCCTTTTCGATTTTCCCTACCCTGAGGATACCCCCGCCCTGGATGGCGGTTTTAATAATTGTAATGTGGTTTTCACGGACGATCTTTATATCTACGTACACGATGACAGGCTCATGGCCCGCAGGATAGACGACAATACCGAAGTGTGGAGCTTCCTGGGGGACACAGTGCACGCGGATGGGGTGAACCTGGTATACGGGGATAGAGTGATATTCCCCACCCTTTACGGTATCGTGTATTGCCTGGACGCTGCCACGGGCGCCCTGCTCTGGGAGAGCGACACCACGCCTTATGATGATTTCACTATGGACAAGTATCACACGAACATCTATTCGGAAGGTACCGTGATAGAGGGCAAATATGTGGCTATCGCTGACGGGGCCTCGGATTCCCTGACCTTCATCGATATTGACACGGGTGAGAAGGCCTTGTGCCACCGGACTGCTTTTTCATCATCTGCTCCGCGCCGCAGCACCTTCTACGTGGACGGCATTCTGTACCAGCCTGAGATGGATAGCGTCTCCGCCTACCGGATAAGGGAAAAATGATGGCTCGCGCAGCGGCCATCGTCGTACTTGCCTTCGGAGTGTCCTCCTGCGGACTCGCTGCTTTCCGCTCGGAGGACGGGATAGGCCCTTTCTCAAAGGCCATCCTCGTCTACATGGCCGCATGCAACAGCCTGGATCCCTACGCGCTGGAAGACCTGGACGACATCGCGGCGGGGATGAGGGCTTGCGATGTTGATTCCGGCGTCTTTGTATTGGTGAGCCGTAGGCGCTCCAACGCCTTCGACGATTGGGACGATTCGCGCCTCCTCTTCATGCACGGCGGCGTGGGAGGGGAGTGGCGGGAGCTGGATGTGCCGACCCTGGGATTGAGCGTAGAGTACACTGACGAATACCTGGACATGTCAAATCCGAGCATCTTGAGGGCCTTCATCCGGTCGATCGTCCTCAGGTTCCCCGCCAGGGAATGGTACCTGGACATCTGGAACCACGGCGGTGGCTGGAAGGGCTTGGGCGGCGCCAGGGAGATCGCTTATGACGAAATGAGCGGCACCGCCATGGCATTGAAGGATTTACGGCGGGCCCTGCGCTTTTCTTTCCTTGACAGGCCCATCGTCCATTTCAAGATGGTCCTTGCCGACGCCTGCTATATGGGCTCGCTGGAGGCCGCCTCCGACCTGATGGGATCGGCGGATTACTACATAGCCTCATCGGACGCGGTGCCCGCTAGCGGCTTTCCCTACGATGAATTCCTGCCAATCATCCTCGGATCCTCCGATGCGGATGAGAAATGCAGGATGCTCTGCGAATCCTATGGGGATGAATATGGAGGCCAGGGTTCTGGCCTCTGCGCCCTGAAGATCGATGTTGACGGTGCTCTGGCGAGTTTTTTAACCTATTTCAATGAGGAGATACCCCGCATAGACCAGGATGCGCTCAGGGATGCCATCGATCGTGGAGCTGTCAAGCCAGAGGGATCGCTGGATATCAAGGTTTTTGAAGGGGCCATGCCTGAATTCGGGGCAGCAATGGATGCGCTCTTCGCAGGCCTCTATGGCCCGGACGGCGAGTCCCTGAGCATTTACCTCAACGCTTATCCCCTGTACGACGCGGATTGGAACTGCTTTGATGCCGAACATGTCCATTACCTCGAACTGGACGGGGCCTACCGTGATTTCTTGAGCACATACCTTCATTCTGGCCTGGCGAACGCCGATTCCTATGAGCCGAACGGTAAGGCTGAAATCGCCGCGAGTATAACAGGAGGATCCTTATCGGCCATGATCTGGTGCCCGGGCGATATCGACTATTACGCATATACTTTTCAGGGTTGTGACCTGAACATCACCATGAATCCACCGCTCGGTGATGATTACGATCTCCGCGTCATCCTGAGGCGCGGGAGCTCCGAGGCGAAAAGAATCACCAGCGAGGCCATGGGAGACGCAGCGGAGCGCATCCAGATAAAGGCGGATGAAGTATCTCTAGGAGAAAAAGTCTTGATAGAGGTCTACGGACCCGGAGAGGCTTATGACCAGAAGCATGCCTATCGTCTTTTGATCGAATAGGATGATGGCCTGGAAGTATGTCGTCCTGTAAACGATCTTATCAGTCCTCCGCCAGCCAGTCCTTGGCTGCCTCAAGGCTGTCGAAGGGGACCCGCGGATTCCCCGAGAAGGCGTTGACCGCCTTGAGGAGGACCTTGCGTACGCCTTCCACCCCCAGGATGGCGGCCTTCTTGGTGTAAGCCGCGCTGATCTTCGCCTTTTCCTTCGAGTGATTGACGAAGTCCTGGTCCACCACCGCGTCGCGCAGGTCGGTCAAGGTGAGATTGTCTTTCCTGCCGCTGTCGATGAGGGCCTGGACGGCTGCGTCTATCTGGGCAATGTTCTCGGTGCTGGACAGGCGGGCGTAGTTGATGTAGAGAATCCGTTTCCCTTTGTGCTCGATCCATTCCATGCTCATGCTTGGCTCCTTGGACTTGAGCTTAGTGCATAGTTTCCCGAATGCAAGCTGGGCCGCGGGCATCCAAGGATATGGTTTATAATAAGCAAATAAAAAAGCATGTCTATTCCCGAATCCTGATCGATTATCAGGGTCTTCGCGCGGCACAAGGACGGCTGGGCGGGACTCCCGGAGAGCTCTATCCTTCATAATGCGATGCAAGGATTTAGCTATTCTCCCGAGGGGGGCCGATGCGGGGCGTATATCGGGCCGGAGAGACTCCTGATGCCGATCGGAATTCGCTAAATACATATATTATAAATAGATATATCTTGATATCGGCCCTTCCCCTCGATATTCTAGGGGCATGCGCAGAACCGGAAAGAATCTGAAGCTGGTCTATCTCTTAGCCGTGGCCATGTCCCTCTCCGTGTCCGCGGTCTCTGCGGAAGAGAGCTACGCGATGCGGCCCGATGTGGAGCTGGGGATGAATTGCCTCTTCGATGAGACCCTGAGCGAGCCCCTCCTCATCTTCATCCTCTCCTCCGTGGACGGGATGGATCCTATCTTCGCCATACCCCTGGCCCTCACCAGCGCCTGGAGGCTGGGCGGCTTCGCCACCATAGACTTCAATCCGCGGATGACCCTCTACCTCACAGAGCGCGGGGGATCCGCCGTCAGCCTGGCCCCCCTCCTGGGCATGAGCCTCTGGCCACTGGGAGCCATGAAGTCAGGCCCGGTCCTGTCGCTTAACGGCGAGGTCATCGTGGACAGCGACTTCAGCCGGCTCGGTCTCCGGTCTTTCCGGCTCAATGCCGAGGCCGGCCTAAGGCTGATCTTCAACTCGAAACTGAGCCTGAGGGCCGGGCTGATCGGGCGCTGCGTCCTGAACGGGGCCGGGACAGGCTGGGGTATGGACCTGGATCTGGGCCTGGGCTTCCTCTTCTAGATCGATCCCGCGGGAGCCGCTCCCCTCATCCCGCGACGGCCTTCAGGAAGGCCCGCACATTCTCGGTACTGACGCCCGGGGGCATGCCGCCCCCGCAGGAGTAGATGATCCGCGGATCCCCGGCGGTGGCGGCCATGAGCTCCTTGACCGCCTTGGAGACGTCGGCCGGGGAGCCGGCGGCCAAGACGTCGCGCGGGGGGATGTTGCCCAGGAAAGCCACCTCTGGGCCGGCCAGTGAGCGCAGCTCGGGCAGGCTCACGTCGAAGCCCATGTTGAAGAGGTTCACTCCCATCTCGCGCAGGAAGGGGGCGCTGACCCGGCAGGGGGCGTCGTTGTGGAGGAAGCGCAGGGGCAGGGAGGGGTCGAAGAGGCGCTTGAAGTAGGGCAGGGCGAATTCCTTGAACTCGGCTTCGCCCAGGAAGCCGATGATGTCGTCCAGGAGGAAGACGCCCTGGATGGAGGGGAAGGTCTGGCGCTGCAGATCCAGCCATGAGAGGACGAAGCCGGTCACCTTCTCCATCAAAGCGTGGGCCTTGTCAGGGAACATCATCATGGCGGTTAGGAACTCGGTGGAGCCCATGAGGTAGGAGGCTATGTTGAGGGGGCCCCGGCTCACGGCGATGCGGATGTCGTGGCCGGCCTCCTGGATGCGCGGGCGGGCCAGGCGCAGGCGGTCCAAGGCCAGGGGGAGGAGGCCGTCCGTGCGGGGATCCGGGACGGGCAGGGCCTCGATGTCCTCGTAGGAGGCCAGGACGCGGTGGGCGTGGGGGAATTCGTTGAGGGGGAAGGAGCAGCGGGCGCCGAAGGCCGAGGGCTCCGTGCACATGCCGAACTCGGCCCAGAAGCCCGGAAGGAAGAGGGTTTCCGGGAATTCTTCTAAGGCCTTCAGGTTGGCCTTAAGCCAGATCTCCGAGCTGGCGAAATACTCGCGGATGTTCACACCGTGCCAATTAGGCAGCCAGGGGCAGTCGATAACGAAGCCGGCCAGGGGCCCGCCCCGGTGGCGGCCCTCCACGAGTGAGATAAGCTTCTCCCATTGCGCATCAGTCATCTGGATTCTCCTCGCCTTGTTTTTCTCGTCATACTGCGGGGCCGCGCCCCCGGCTGGGGCAGTCCAGCCTCCCGCACTCACCGCAGCGGTAGCCCGTCCGGCGCATGTCCTGGCCCAGGCCGATGAGGCCGCTCACCGACTTGAGCGGGCTCATCAGCGATGACGGGCTAAGGCTGACGCCGCAGGCCCCCGCGGGCAATAGGGAAAAGAGCCTAACCTGGTCCGATACCGGCCAGCCGCAGTAGCCCGGGCTGTAGCGCTCGCCGCAGCCCCAGCCGCGCCCGGCGGACGCCCGGGCCACGGCGGCGTGGAGGGCCTCGGCGGCCTTTTCCGCCATCAGCGAGGCCACAGCGTCCGCGGCGTAGGCCGCCGGGGCGTCGTCCGCCCGCATGCGCTCGCCCGCGAGGGCCTCCGGCCCGGGGCCGATGGTGCAGACGAAGGCCGCGGCGGCGCATGCATTCTTCAGCTCGCCCGCCACGATGTCCCCCAGGGACAGCTCCGCCCCGCCCAGGCTGAGGCGGCCCGGGCCGCGCGAGTCTATGGGGTGGATGCGGTAGGCGGCCAAGGGCCGGGCGCAGGCCGAGGCATGTCGCCGGGCGGCTTCGGCCATGTCGCAGAATGCGGCCGGCATGGCCCCGGCGGGATAGCCCATGAAGACCTCTATGTCCTCCAGGGAGGGGGCTAGGTCCGCCGGATCCAGAACCAGATCCTCGCCCCCGGCGGAATCCTCCACAGGCCCCGCCTAGGCCCTCAGGGCGTGGGCTATGGCCCTGATATGCTCCGGGCCGGTGCCGCAGCAGCCGCCGATGATGTTCGCCCCGGCTTTGACAAGGCGCGGAGCCAGGGAGGCCATGTATTCCGGGCTCTCCGGGTAGGTGACGCGGCCGTTCTCCAGGACGGGCATGCCTGCGTTGGCGTGTACCAGGATGGGCACGCCCGGGAAAGCCGCCCGCAACTCCTTGACGATATCGATCATCTGGAGGAAGCCGTTGCCGCAATTGGCGCCTATCACCGAGGCCCCGGCTTCCAGGGCGGCTTGGGCGCATTCCGCGGGGCCTACCCCCATCATGGTGCGGTACTCGCCTGAGGGCGTACGGTTGAAGGTGAAGGTGCAGGCTATGGGCAGGCTGGATACGGCACGGGCCGCGCCCACGGCCAGGGCGGCCTCGTCCAGGGCCGAGAAGGTCTCAATGCAGAAGCCGTCCACCCCGCCCTCCGCAAGGGCTGAGGCTTGGATCCGGAAGCCCTCGGCGGCGGCCTCGGGCTCTATCTCACCGGCCATGATGACGGCGCCTGTGGGGCCCATGGAACCGAGGACGATGGTATCCTCCCCGGCGGCCGAGCGGGAGATGGCCGCGGCGGCCTTGTTGAGCTCTGCGCAGCGCCCTTCCAGGCCGAAGTGGGCCAGGCGGGCCAGGTTGCCCCCAAAGCTGTTGGTGAGGATGGTGTCGGCGCCGGCTTCCACGTAGCTGCGGGCCACCGCCTCCACGTCGGCTGGACGCTCCGCGTTCCACAGCTCCGGGCACTCCCCCGGCCCCAGGCCGCGCCGCTGCAGGAGGGTGCCCCAGGCCCCGTCGGACACTAGGATCCGGCCGGTTCCAAGGGTGGCCAGGAGATCGCGCGCGCTCATGAGGCCTGAGCCAGGCCTTCGAGGGCCTGCAGGGCCGAGCGCGGGTCGCGGCCGTAGCCGTCGGCCCCCATGCGCCGGGCGCTCTCAAGGGTGAGGGGGGCCCCACCCACTATGATCTTGAGGTCAGGATGGACGGCTTTGAGCTCCTGTATGGTCTTCTCCATGGCCGCCATGGTGGTGGTCAGGAGGGCCGAGAGGCCCACCACGCAGCCCGGATTGGCCGCCACGGCATCCAGGAATTTAGCGGGCTTGACGTCCACGCCCAGGTCCAGGACCTTCCAGCCCCCGCCCTCGACTACCATGGCCACCAGGTTCTTGCCGATGTCGTGAAGATCCCCTGCCACGGTGCCGATGACGAAGGTGCCCTTGGCCTTGACGCTGCCGGAGGCGAAAAACGGCTTGAGGTGGACCATAACGGCCTTCATGGCCTTAGCCGACATGAGGAGCTCCGGCACGAAGGCCTGGCCCTTGCCGAATTTCTCTCCGATGCGGTCCATGCCCTCCTCGCAGGCCTTGAGGATCTGGTCCGGGCCGGCCCCTCCGGCGATGGCTTTCTTGGCCAGCTCGTCGGCGCCCTCCTGGCCGCGCATGTCGGGCGGGTAGGGGGAGGCGGCGTCCACCTTGCCGCGTTCGATGCAGACGAGAATCTCCTGGATGAGTTCTTCCATGCCCTTCCTCCTGCGCGATCTGAGTTCATTATATGGTAGTAACAGAAAGGCGCCGATCCTGGAAGACCCGAGGACGCTCCTCGCTCCTCATTGATTCACGCGCAGTCTGCCTGCGGGTAGACTGGCGGGAGTGAATGGCTTGGGCGATAGGCCGGCCCTGGGGCTTCCAGGATAGGGGGGAGGGAAGGCTGCCAAGGGCGGCGGAGGCGCCCGGAGGGGGGAAAGGGCGGGGGCCCTTGCCCCTCTATTCCCCATTGCGTGTACGTTAACGCAATGGTATAATCCGGACGAATCGCAATTATGGCCTCGAGGCGGCCGGTGGGGGTCCTATGGGAATGGGAAAGGGAGATCTTGTCCTGGGTTTGGATTTCGGGACGGATTCGGTCCGGGCGCTCCTCGTGGACGCGCGCACGGGGAGGGAACTGGGATCGAGGGTGGCCTACTATAAACGCTGGGCCCAGGGAGCCTATTGCGATCCCAAGCGCAATATCTTCAGGCAGCATCCCCTGGATTACGTAGAGGCCATGGAGGAGGCGGTCCGGGAGCTTGTATCCCAGACCCCCGGGGCGGCCGAGAGCGTCCGCGGGATAGGGGTGGACACCACCGGCAGCACGCCGGCCCTGGCCGACGAAGCCGGGCAGCCCCTCTCCCTGGGCAAGGACTTCGCCGAGAACCCGGACGCCATGTTCATCCTCTGGAAGGATCATAGCGGGATAGCCGAGGCTGAGGAGATCAACGCCCTGGCCCACGGCGGGAAGTGGACTGACTACACCCGCTACGTAGGCGGGATTTACTCATCGGAGTGGTACTGGGCCAAGGCCCTGCGCGTGGCCAGGGTCAATCCGCGGGCGACCGCGGCTGCCTACACCTTCATCGAGCATTGCGACTGGGTGCCGGCCATCCTGACAGGGGCGAAGGATGCCGGAACAATCAAGCGCGGGCGCTGTGCGGCCGGCCATAAGGCCCTCTGGCACAGGGCCTTCGGGGGCTACCCCTCGGCCGATTTCCTGTCCGCCCTGCATCCTGAGCTGGCTCGCCTGGGGGCCTCTCTGGGCACTGAGACGTATACCTCGGACCAGGTGGCCGGCGTCCTCTGCCCCGAGTGGCAGGAGCGCTTCGGTATCAGGTCAGCGGCTGTGGTGGCGGTGGGAGCCTACGACGCCCACATGGGCGCGGTGGGTGGCGGTGTGGGACCGGGCACCTTCCTCAGGATCATGGGCACCAGCACCTGCGACGTCATGGTGGGGCCCCTTCCCGCCAAGCCCGGCGAGGATAAGGTCATCGCCGGGATCTGCGGCCAGGTGGATGGCTCAGTCATCCCGGGGATGATGGGCTACGAGGCCGGGCAGTCGGCCTACGGCGACATCTTCGCCTGGTTCAAGCGCCTCCTGGCCTGGCCGCTGGGCGAGGCCGCGGAGGGAAGCCGGGAGAAGGCCCTCGCCGACGGGATCCTACCGGCCTTGGACAGGGCCGCGGCGGCCCTTCCGGCCGGGCCTTCATCGGCCTTGGCCCTGGACTGGCTCAACGGGCGCAGGACCCCGGACGCCGACCAAGCCCTGACCGGGGCTGTCATGGGCCTGGGCCTGGGCACGGACGCGCCGACCTTCTATCGGGCTCTGGTGGAGGCGGCCGCCTATGGCTCGCGGGCGATCGTGGAGCGCTTCGAGTCCGAGGGCCTGGCCATCCAACGCGTGGCGGCCATAGGCGGGGTGGCTAAGAAGAGCCCCTTCGTCATGCAGGTCCTCTGTGATGTCCTGAACCGATCGATCGACGTGATGGCCAGCGACCAGGCCTGCGCCCTGGGGGCGGCCATCTTCGGGGCCGTGGCAGCCGGCATCTATCCGGACACCCTGGCGGCCCAGAAGGTGATGGCCTCCAAGGCTGAGAAGAGTTACCAGCCGGACGCGGCGGCCGCCAAGGCCTACGCCCTGTCATACCAGCGCTACTTGAGGCTCGCGCGCTTCGTCGAGGGCGAAACAAAGTTCATGAAGGAAGGAAGGTAAGGCAATGCAGAACGCGAAATACTCATTCTGGTTCGTCACCGGCTCCCAGCACCTCTATGGCCCTGAGACCCTGAAAAGAGTCGAGGAGGACTCGCGGGCCATGGCCGCGGCATTGGCCGCCAAGTTGCCGGCCGGATTGGTTTTCAAGGCCGTCCTGACTACTCCGGACGCCATCGCCGCCATGTGCGAGGAGGCCGAGGGCGACCGCTCCTGCGCCGGCATCATAGCCTGGATGCACACCTTCTCTCCGGCCAAGATGTGGATCAACGGGCTCACCCGCCTGACCAAGCCCCTTCTCCACCTGCACACCCAGTTCAACCGCGACATCCCCTGGTCCAGCATCGATATGGACTTCATGAATCTCAACCAGTCCGCCCACGGGGATCGCGAGTTCGGGCACATCTGCGCGCGCCTGCGTATTCCGCGTAAGGTGGTTGTGGGGCATTACCTGGAGCCGGAGGTGGCGGACCGCATAGAGGTCTGGATGCGCGCGGCCCGGGCCTACGCCGAGGGGCGGGGCATGAAGGTGTCGCGCTTCGGCGACAATATGCGTGACGTCGCGGTCACCGAGGGAGACAAGGTGGAAGCCCAGATCCGCCTGGGCTGGTCGGTGAACGGCTGGGGCCTGGGAGGCATCAGCGCCGCCGTGGAGGCAGTGAGCGCGAAGGACGTCGAGGCCCTGGTGGAGCGCTATCGCGCGGAGTACCAATGCGCCCCGGAGGCCCTGTCCGGAAAGGGCCTGGAGGCCGTTCGCGGCCAAGCCCGCATAGAGCTGGCCTTGAGGTCCCTCCTGGAGAAGGAGGGAGCCAAAGCCCTGACCACCTGCTTCGAGGACTTGCACGGGCTGTCCCAGCTGCCGGGACTGGCCATCCAGCGTTTGATGGCCGATGGCTACGGCTTCGGGGCCGAGGGCGACTGGAAGACGGCCGCCCTGGTGCGGGCCATGAAGGTCATGGCCGAGGGCCTGCCGGGTGGGGTCTCCTTCATGGAAGACTACACCTACCACCTGGATCCCGCCAATTCACTGGTGCTGGGGGCCCACATGCTGGAGGTCTGCCCCAGCATCGCCGCCGGCAAGCCGCGCCTGGAGGTCCATCCCCTGTCTATAGGCGGCAAGGATGATCCCGCCCGCCTTGTCTTCGACGGGGCGGCCGGCCCGGCCCTCAACGCCAGTCTGATCGACATGGGCGACCGTTTCCGCCTTATCGTGAACACCGTGGACTCAGTGGCGCCCCCGGCGGCCATGCCGCGCCTGCCGGTGGCCCGGACCCTGTGGGCGCCGCGTCCCGGCCTGCGCGAGGCCGCCGAGGCCTGGATCCTGGCGGGCGGGGCCCACCACTCGGGCTATTCCACGGCCCTGCGCGTGGAACACCTTGAAGACTGGGCGGCCATGGTGGGGGCCGAGTTCGTGCTGATAGACGAGAGCCTGGACCTGCCGGCATTCCGGCGCCAGGCGGCCGCTGACTTCCGCTACCGGGCTCGCTGATGGGGGCCGATAAGCGCTATCGCTCCCTGCGCCAGGAGGCCTATGAGGCCAATATGGACATCGCCCGCTTCGGGCTGGCCATCCTGACTTGGGGAAACGCCTCGGCCTTCGACGCCGCCGGCGGAGTCATGGCTATCAAGCCCTCGGGCGTGCCCTACGCCGAACTGGGGCCCGAGTCCATGGTCCTTCTGGACATCGAGGGCGCCAAGGTGGAGGGAGCCCTGCGCCCCTCCTCCGACGCGCCCACCCACCTGGAGCTCTACCGGGCCTTCGCCGGCAAGGGCCTGGGCGGGGTAGCCCACTCGCACTCGCGCCACGCCACCGCCTGGGCCCAGGCCCGCCGCGACATCCCCCTCATGGGCACCACCCACGCGGACCAGATGCCCACGGCCGTCCCCTGCACTCCCTTGCCGGGGCCCGAGGTGACCGGCGGTGACTACGAGCGCCTCACGGGCGATCTGATAGCCCGCACCTTCGCCGGACGCGGGCTGGATCCTGCGGAGACGCGCATGGTTCTGGTGGCCGGCCATGGGCCCTTCACCTGGGGCGCCAGCGCCCGCGAGGCTGTGCAGGCAGCCCTGATACTGGAGGAGATCGCAGCCATGGCCGGCCTGACCCTCTCAGTGGCCGCGGACGCGGACGCCGCTGACCTTGTCCTGCCGGAGCACTATGTCCGGCGGCACTTCAGGCGCAAGCACGGGCCGGGCGCTTACTACGGACAGGGCGGAGGGGTGTGACCCTAAGGCAGATCGCCGACGCGGCGGGCGTGTCCATCGGCACGGTCGACCGTGTCCTCCACGGGCGCGGGCGGGTGTCAGCGGAGACGCGCGCTCGCGTTGAAGGCATCGTCGCGGAGTCCGGCTTCATTCCCAATCCCCTGGCCAAGCACCTGAGGCGGGGCAAGGGCTACCGCTTCGCGGTCCTGGCCCCGCGCGCGGACGAGGACGAGGGTTACTGGGCCCTGGCCTACGCCGGGGCGCGCGCCGCGTCTGAGGCCCTGGCGGCCTTTGACGTGGCGGTAGACGTGCGGGAATTCGACCGCTACGGCCTGCGCTCCGCGGCGCTGGCCTTGGAGGCGGCCCTGGAAGGGGGTTATGACGGCCTCCTGATGGCGCCCACAGACGGGGGGGAGCTCCTGCCCGTATTGACGGAGCGGGCGGCCGACATACCCTGCGTCTTCTTCGACGCCCTCATCCCGGGCTTTCAGCCCCTTTGCGCCATCGGCCAGGATGGAGAGAAGTCCGGCTACCTGGCCGGCCGCATCATGTCGCTCCTGGCCCCTTCAGCCAGGCGCCTCTTGGCCATCAATCCCCATCAAGGGGATGCCCATCTCTCCGCCCGCCTGCGGGGCTTCCGCGCCTGGCAGATCGAGCATGGCCGGGTCGATGTGTCCGTCTCAGAGTCCGCGGAGGGCTTGGAGCCGGCGGCCTGGGACGGGATTTACGCCGCCAATGCGGCCCTGGGGGGCGTGATAGCCTGCCTGCCGCCCGAGGGGGAACCGCGCCCGGCCGTCATCGGCTACGACCTGGTGCCGCGCAACGTGGAGGCCCTGAGGGCCGGCCGGATCGACTGCCTCATATCGCAGAAGCCCGAATTCCAGGCCCGCGAGGGCATCATGCTACTCTACCGCAGCGTCGTTCTGGGGGAGCCCCCTGCGCCCAGGATCGAGGCCCCCTTGGAGATATTTCTGAAGGAAAATGCACCCGCCTGAGCTCCCATGTAACCTCCATCGCGCTTGGCGCGACTAATGAGTGAAGGGAGGTACCATGCAGAAGAGGATTGCAGTTCTCGCTTGCCTGACCGTCCTGGCCGCCTGGGGGCTGGCCGCCCAGGTGTCCAAGGCCGCCTACCAGAAGGCCGGCTTGAGCGATGAGGAAGCGACTAAGGTTGATGCCGTCTATCAGCGCCTGGTGGCCGAGCTGGCCAAGGGCAAGGCCGACCTCAAGCTGGCCGAGGCCGGGGCCGAGCGCCTCCTGGTGGAGGCCCAGCCCGACATGGCCAAAGTGGAAAAGGCCCTGCGCGAGGGCTATGAGGCTCAGCTACGCATGCGTCTAGCCCGCATCAAGGCCGAGGTCGAGATCCGCGGCATCGTGGGCGACAAGAAGTGGTTGATCCTGCGGCGCTTCATCCGTGCCCAGGAGGCGGCCGTCCTGTCCGGGAAGGAGCCCGCGGTCCTGGACAAGGAGGATATCCGAAAGAAGGAGGCGGCCGCCCTGGAGAAGGCAAAGGCATTGAAGAAAGCCGCGGAGGCGAGGCGTAGGCGCCTCGCGCCGCCCGCGGCCAAGAAAGGGAAATAGGGCCCTGATTCGAGTATATTCCTGGCATGCGCGACTCGAGCGGTGAGGCCGGCCTAGGCGGGCCCAGCGACGAGGACTTAGTGAGAGCCTATCTCGGGGGTGATCAAGACGCCTTCCGCCTGATCGTCAGGCGCCACGGCCCCTGGCTCCTAGGCCTCCTGCGCGGTCTCCTGCCCGGGGCCGAGGAGGACGCCCTCGACGCTTTGCAAGAGCTTCTCTGTGGCCTGGCTGCGGGTGGGCTCCGGCGTTTTCGCGGTCAGGCCTCCTTACGGACCTTCCTCTACCGTTGCGCCTTGCGACGGGCCGCGGATGCGGGCCGATCCCGCCGGGCCGCCGAGCGTAAGAGGGATCGTGTCGCGGCCTTGGCGGTGGGAGAGGCTGTCCCCGCGGCGGACGAGATCCTTGCGGATGCCGAGAAGGCCCGGGCGGTCAGGCGAGCCTTATTGATGTTGACCCCGGCCGACCGAGCCATCCTGCGCCTCCGTGAATTCGAGGGCGCCACCCTGGCCGGCATAGCCAGCGCCATGGGCATCAGCGAGGGTGCGGCCAAGCTCAGGCTGCACAGGGCACGCAAGCGTTTCGCCGCCCTGTGGGCTGAGGAGGGTGGCGGATGAGCGAGAGGATGAGTATGGAAAGGGCCGATGCGGCCTACAAGGATTTCATCTCCGGCCAGGCAGAGGAGGCGGATTGGGATGCCCTTGCGGACTCTGCCCTGCAGGCATCCCGATCTACTCCCGGATGGAAAATACGCATGCACAAGCGGGGCGTAGCCCTGGCATGGGGCTTGGCCGCCTGCCTGGCCGCGGGCGGGCTCTGTTTCCTGGCTTCAGACAATGCGGCCCGCCATAAGCGCGAGTGGAGCCTCATGGCCGAGGGCATCCTCATGGCCCAGGAGGCTTTTCAGGACGAGGCCTTCGTTGGCCTGGACGAGGCGGTGGAGGCCTCGCTGACCCTCATTGCCCTCAATCCGCCCGAATGACCTGACTGCGCTTCCTCCCCAGGGCTATACCGATGGAAAGGGCTGCCAGGAGGGCGTCCACCCCGGCCGCGGCCAGCATGGCTCTGGAAAGGCCCGCGGAGGAGGCCAAGGCGCCCGTGGCCATGGGGAAGAGGAGGGTGCCCGCCCCGGCCGCGGAGGAGCATATTCCCAGCACCACCGTGGAGCCCTCGAACTCGGCCCCCAGCACGCTCATGATGATGGGATAGCATCCGGAGAAGCACAGGCCGGTGAGGAGCGCGCAGGCCCAGGTCCACAGGGAGGCCGGGCCCGTCCCGGCCGGCGACAGCACGGTCAGGGCGTAAAAGAGCACGCTCCCAGAGGCCAGAAGGGCCAGGACGATCTCCTGCCGCTTGCCCCGGTAGCGCAAGGACAGGCCCAGGCGTCCTGCCAGAAGGCCCAGCCAGAAGGCCGATACGGTGAAGGCCGCCGTGGAGCTGTCCAGGAAGCGGTGGCGGGCGGAGAATTCCGCTATCCAGCCGCTGTAGGTGAGCTCCACGCCCACGTAGAGGAACATGGCCCCCACCAGGGCCCAGAAGAGGAGACGCTTCCAGGGAGGGCTTTTCGCGGCTGCGACCGGGCTTCCGTCGGCGGGTCGGCCCTCGTCGTTCCGGGATGCACCGGACCCCGTGCGCATGTCCGGGAAGGACTGCAGGAGCATGAGGAGGATGATCAGGGCCTGAAGGCCGGCCGAGCCGGCGAAGACCACGGTGAAGGCCAGGTGGACCGCGCCCAGGACGCCCACGAATATGGGACCCAGGGCGGCGCCCACACAGAAGGAGGCGTGCATGAGGTTCATGAGCCGGCTCTCGCCGGGCTTCTCCATGCGCACCACCGCCGAGTTGGTGATCACTTCGGAGAAGCCCGCCCCTAGGCCTATGCCCAGGTTGATGACGGCGTTGGCTAGGGCCGAGGGGATGCGCCCGAACAGGGCCAGCCCCAGGGCTATGAGGCCCAAGCCCAGGGTTAGGAGGAGCTTGGCCGGGATACGTCTCAGCAGGATCCCGCAGACGACCGTGGAGAGGAAGCCGCCCAGTGCCCCCGCCGACATGACCATGCCCGTGCTGAGGTAGTCCCAGCCGAAGCCGTCGATGATCTGAGGCACGGCCGCTCCGAAGATGGTCATGGATATGCCCAGAATCACGAAGTTGGCCAGGAGGGCGAAGAAGAGCCGTTTCCGGCCCGCGTCGAGGTGGTCGAACATGGAACCGAGCATAGCCTGGGGCGGCCGGACGAGGAAAGCCGGCCCCGCCGAAACTTGACAAAAGCGCGGATCGACGGGACACTGTGTCGCCGGCCGGTGGAGAGGGGCATGCAGGAGATCGCGTTCTTCTATTACACGGCCTGCCTGGCGGCGGGCTTTTCCTCCATGGCCTTCCTGGCCGCGGCCGCTTCCTCCAGGCGGGCCTCGGCTCCGGCGGATTTCTTGACTGGGGTGAAAAATGGATCCATACTGGCACATATCGACTCCCGGGTCGGCAAGCCGCGGTCATTTCCGCGGAGGAGGTCCCTATGGAGTATTTCGATGTTCCCGAGGCTAATCCCGGCCAGGACGGCGTCTGCTCCGACAACCAGTGCCCCTGCGGCTTCCCCG
>CAYYCP010000048.1:8618-26507 GCA_964470375.1 uncultured Spirochaetales bacterium | reverse complement strand
TCCAAGCGCCTCATCCTGGTGATCGACGAATATCCCTACCTCGCTCAATCCTATCCGCCTATCTCCTCCCTCCTTCAATCCCTCATAGACGGGAAATTCAAGAAGGGCCGGCTTTTCCTGATCCTCTGCGGCTCCTCTATGTCCTTCATGGAGAACCAGGTTCTTGGCTACCAAAGCCCCCTCTACGGCAGGAGAACGGCTCAGTTCAAGCTGGAGCCCCTATCCTTTTCGGAAACGGCCCGTTTCTACAGCCGCTTTTCGGCTGAGAACCTCGCCAACGTGTACGGGATAACGGGCGGCGTCCCGCTTTATTTGGAGCAGATAGACGATGCGCGCGGCCTCAAGGAGAATGTGATCCGTTCCTTCCTGAAGCCCTCAGCCTACCTTTTCGAGGAACCGATCAATCTTCTCAAGCAAGAGGTACGCGACCCGGCCAACTACAACGCCATCATCAAGGCCATAGCGGACGGTTCCACCCGCTTAAGCGAGATAGCCGGCAAGGTCGGCTTGGAAACGAGCGCCTGCGCGGTCTACCTGAAAAACCTCATTGACCTGGGCATCGTGCGAAAGGAGCAGCCCATCGGGTCCTCTTCTTCGCGCAAGGGCCTCTACGCCATATCCGACCAGCTCTTCCGCTTCTGGTACCGTTTCATTCCGCCCCATATGTCCATGATCCAGAATGGCCTGCATGAACAGGTCTGGGAGCGGATCGAGGCCCTCCTTCCCCAGTACATGGGCTACGTCTTTGAGGAGATCTGCCGGCAGTACCTCTGGCAAGAGAACGCCCGCGGGGACCTTCCCCTGCGCTTCACGGAGTTGGGCCGCTGGTGGGGAACCGATCCTGCAAGAAAGGTCGAGGCGGAAATAGATATCCTTGCTATAGGCGATGGGAACAAGGCCCTCTTTTGTGAATGCAAGTGGACTTCCGCCGACGTCGATCTTCCCGTACTGGAAACCTTGATAGAGCGTTCCCGCTTGCTTCCCTATCCGGAGAAACGCTATGTCCTTTTCTCAAAACGGGGCTTCACCAAGCGCTGTCGTGACGCGGCCGCGAAGCGTGGAGACCTGAGACTGATTCAATACAAAGACATGCTGGAGCGCTCTTCATGATCCCCTCGGTCCTGGCCCGCCAGCTCCACCAAGGCGCGCGCGACTTCATCGAGGCCACCACCCTGCCCTGGTTTCCACCGCCGCAGCAGTGCTTGTACTTTCTCCCCGACCCGCAGGGGCAGGGATCGTTCCTACCGACCTTCATGGCGCGAATTCCTTCACCGATGATAAGGCATAACCTATTTTCAGGGCAATATATGTGAGCTTGACATTAATCGGCAGTGTCACGCGCACCAGCCCTTCCTCAGTTCTTCCAGTTTCTCTATCCGATTCAAGACGCGTTCGCATTCATCCCAGCCTTCCTGGTCCTCTATACGGCCGTACCGCGCGTCGAAGGCATGGAAGGGCGGGAGAGTGTCTAGGCGTTTGTTGGCCCGCTCGATGTCGCCGAGAGCGATATCCACCCAGGCATCGCTGAGAACGTCCGGGATTTGCCCGAACATGTCTTTGATCTTTTTAAGGCGTTCGGAGAGCGCTTCGTGGACTTTCTGCTCTACCGATGGAGAATACCGGAGGTTGAGAATTCTTACGGCGCTCCTGCTTTGGCCGATGCGCTGGATTCTTCCCTTGCGCTGTTCAAGCCTAGTCGGGTTCCAGGGGAGGTCAACGTTTATCAGCGTTCCGAGGCTCTGCATGTTGAGGCCCTCGCTGGCGGCATCGGTTCCTACGAGGATCTTGATCCGACCCCGCTTGACCATGGCCTTAATGTCCTCGCGATCGCGCTTGAGGAGCGAGCCCTGTTCGTAAATGCCGGATTTCCCGCTTCCGGCGTAGAGGCCGATGATGGACCCGGGAAGGGATTCCTTTATACGTTCAGCGACCCAGCGGGCTGTGTCGTAGTATTGGGAGAACAAGATGCAACCGTCATCGGCCCAGCTCTCGTCGATGAGGTAGCGCCGGATGCGGGCCCATTTGGGATCGGCGCCAGGCCCTTCACGCAAGCCTTCCTCTAGCGCCTGGGCGCATTCGGTGAGTTTGAAGCGCTCTTCAACCGTCAAGTCCTTCAAGTCTACGGAAGGCGTCAGGCCATTCGATCCATAATCGCCTTCCGCTTCGTCGCCGAATAGATCGTCCTCATCATCGATTTCCATATCCTCCGAAGCGCGCCAGTCCTTGAGCATCTTGGTGACGGTGGAGAGGCCGGCGTGGAGGGAACTGCCAATGCGCCTAAGGAGGAGGGTCTTGAAAAAGCCAGCGGACTTTACGCGTTTATGAAGGAGCCGGCAGAATTCCTCCGCCGCCTCATAGGCCTGGCGTGCGTAGCTATCAAGGATAACAGGATCGTCTTCTCCGTAGAGTATGACTTCGACCGGTTTAAGGTATGGTTCATTGGTGAGGGGATTGATGTTCCTTTCCAGATACTCGCGGGTACGGCGAACGATGCAACGTAGGAATGGGTGGTGCTTATCGAAGAGGAGCTCGCAGGCCTGGGTGGCTAAGACTTTTTGGGCGGGTTTGAGATCGATGAATGAGGGCTTCGCGATAGCTTGGGTCTGCGGCATTCCCAATCTGGATCGGAGGTGCAGGAAGACATCGTCTTCCCATTCCGGCGGGAAAGGATTCCGGAGCCAACTCCAGAGGTCGCCCGCGTCGGTGGGAGGGTTCTCTTCATTCAATACCAAGGGCAGGCAGTCTTCCGGCCTTTTCCAGAGCGATGCGTTCCCTCCCAGGACATGGTCATTGCCCTCAGAGAGGAGGCGGAGGAGGTCCCATGACTCAATGGGATGCATCTGAACCGGAGTAGCCGTTCCCAGGAGCATGGAACGGGCGCGGGGGGCGAGTTTATAGAGAAAGGCATAGAGCCGGTTCGATTCTATTTCGGTATTTGAGAGGCGCGGACCGCGTTCGTCAGGCTTGGGCAGCTTTGAACGGCGGGCACGGTGGGCTTCGTCCACGATAACGCAGGACCAGTCGCGTTCGAGGAGGTCTTTGGCCAGGGGGCTTCCGTGGACGACCAAGCCTTGGGAAACGAGTCCGATCATGCGCGGGCATTCCATGAGAGGGTTCTTACCCTTGGGCGGGTACTCCAGGCCCTGTTCATCAATCCACTGACTCCCGGACCAACGGGCGCTCGGAAGCTCGAGAAGGTCCCAAAGCTCGGTTTGCCATTGTTGCATGAGGGTCTTGGGGAGGAGAGCAAGCACTGGCTTCCCGTCGTGAAGGCCCATGAGCTGGGCCGCCATGCCTAGTTGGACGGTTTTCCCCAGTCCGACCTGATCGGCGAGCACGAAGCGCGCGCCATAGGCCTTGTGCGCGTTCCAGGCCGTCTGGACGAAGGACTTCTGATGCGGCCACAAGCCGAATTCGCTTCGATAGACGGGAGATTCCACGACTAGGCTCGCCGCGGTGGCATCTTTCTTCCACGCTTCGATGTCCAACTCGGCGCGACCGACGAGACGCTCCACTTCCTTGATGACGGCTTGGGCCAAGGGCCGCGCCAGGGGGTGGTTCCATAATTCATCGAACTGCTTTTGAACCCAATCGCAGGCTTCGGGACTATCGTCCTCCCAGACCAGTTCGTAGTTGAGGCTCCAGCCTGAGTAGGTCTCGTTGGCGCTGCCAAGGAAGCTCGTACGCCTTCCGTCCTGGTAACGGATGATTCCCGCCTTGCCATGAACTAATCCGAAGGCTTCGTCTGGTAGGACCCGTACTTCCAATTGCGGGCCGGCTTGACCCTTGAGGAGGCGATAGAGGCGTTGGAGTCTTTCCTTGCCGCGCGAAACGAGGCTCTCGGGATCGTTCTTGAAAAAGCTCAGCTTCTGGGCGTGTTCCGCCACGGCCACGTCCTCAGGGTTCAGGTCCGAGTTGCACACGATGCGGATGCGTCCCGTGATTTCTTCTAAGGCCTCTCCCGCTAATTCAAGGAGGGAGGAATCGAAGTAGCCTGCGATGCGGTCATAGTCTTTGGCGCCCTTGAGGCGTTCAGGGAGGAAAGAAGCCCCGTTCCGGTCGCGGGCGCGCTGGAAAGAATGGCGGGATATCATATTTCCCCCTTTAGTGGCAGGAAGCCTAGGGCGTCGAGCTGGCGCATGACGGGACTCATAAGGGGACTCGAGTCTATGTTCAAGAGGTACTTACGCTCTGAATCCGGGGCGGGAATCAAGAGCCTGCGATCCCGCATATCGGATAGTATGCGAGAGGTTTGGACTTGGCCCAGGCCAGGCAGGACTGGGCGTGCGTCGGCGTTCTTGATTATGCCCTTCTCGAGCGTGACTAGAAGGATAGCCCGCTCATGGTTGGAAAGGCCGTTTTTCTTATACAGCTCATCAATTGCGGGGCGAAGGACGCGCGCGGTTAACCAAGGAAAATCCAGGAGGTTTTTTACCTTTTCCAGTTCTACCTTCAAGCCCGCCAGGACGTAGGAGCACCACTCCAGGAGATTCTTTTCCCCTCCCTCATCGGCCCGGGCAAGACGCTCGTAGTATTTATCACGGTCAGCGCAAAATACGGCGGTGGGATTGAGGATCCGTGATCCAGGCAGCGCGCCTCCCACCTTGAATCCCGCCTTGAGGAGGAGAGCGTAGGTAAAGAGCCTGACCGTCCGGCCGTTGCCGTTGGAGAAGGGGTGGATCCAGGCGAAGCGGTGGTGCGCGAGCGCGACCTTGATGAGGTCGTACTTGGCGGCATCATTCTTGTCCAGGAATGCGACGAGTTCATCCATAAGGGGGAAAACGTCCGCTGGATCCGGCGGAATATGTTTGGCGCCGGCGATGCGCACCGTTCCGCTCCGGTATTCCCCGGGAGCTTTATCCCCTTCTTGATTGATGGGTAAGCCTTCGACGACGAGCTTATGTAGTTCCCTTATGAGCCGGTGATCGATCTTGAATGCGTTCGGCGCTTCCGTATAGGTCTTCTCAAGAAAAGAAAGGGCGGCTTCGATATTGAGGATTTCCCGGAAACGAGTTTCCGCTTCAATGGGAAAGCGTTCCCTCTCCATGATCTCCGCCACGGTGGTGCGGTTCCCTTCAATGCGGGCTGAGCCAAGACTTTCCAGGAGATGGAAGAGCCGTTTAAGTTGGAAAAAAATATGGGGCGGGGTAGTACCGGAAAGTTGAAAACGACGTTGGTGGTCCAGTTCGATGATGAGGTCAGTGAGAGAGTCGGAATAAGCTGGAATGACCAGCCGGAGCGGATAGATAGATTCGGCCATTTCTTGCCCCCACTCACTTTAGTTATTTATCATTGTTCTCTATTAAGTTAAATAATATATAGCTTTACAAGAAATAGATGTCAAGAGGTTTTTATCATTTCGGACATTGGGAATATATCATCCCCCTACATAATCATTCTGCATGAGGCCAGCCAGAAGGCTTGCGGCGGCCCCATCCTTATCCCAATGTAATTGGCTTGCGTGGGTTTGAGCCGCGGCCAAGTACTTTAAAATGGCTATTAAATCCTCTCTCCGGCTCCAATAGTCCGGTCGGGCGTTCTTGAGGTAATTGAGTCCCTCCCGCGGGCTTTCCGTCCGGGCGGTCTCATACACGGCGAAAAGGAGGTGGCGTAAGATGGTGGCGCCAAAGGCCTGGTCCGAGAGCATCGTCCTCTTAAATTCGCTGGGCGTCTTGAAACAGGCATGGTTGGCTTCCGCGTCCGCCAAGAGGAAGCTATATTCCTGGACCCCGAAGCCGCGCGCCAGTTCCTGATAAGCGCCCTGCCGCCCCTCCCCGTGGCGCTCCAGCTCCAGCCCGCGCAGGTAGAGGCGTTCCAGATTGGAAAGGCCGCGCCAGACATGCTTATCCAGCCCGCGGGGTACCAGGTAGCCCGCGGCTATGGACACGGCGCGGTCGATGATCTTCTCGAAGGGGCTTTTCTCATTTCGGGCCCGGGCGCGGAAGAGCTCATGCTTGATGTCCATGCCCTCGATGCCGGAATAGCCCGTCAGGACGGTGAGGGCGGCGGCGTAGGCCCCCAGCTGGTAGTCCGTGTCACCGAATTGGGGCCGGTCCGCGTCATCCACAGCGCGCATACGCTCCATTTGATTCCGCACCTCATCGTCCACCAGGGGAATGAGCTCGTCGTTCCAGATAGTCCGCTCTTCCGTTCGCTTGCGCAGCACCAGGCAGACCGTGCCCTGCACGTAGTTGCCCTCTTTGAGCCCCGAGGATGTTTCTGTGCCTATCGTCCAGGCGGCGGTTACCTGCAAGCCGCTGGCCCAGAGGATCATGCCCAGGTCAGCCCAGACCCCGGAGTTCTGGTGAGTGAACATGACAATCTGCCTGCCCCCAGGGTTCATGTGAGCGGCAAGGTTTGAGTAGATGTCCACCATAGACTTCTTGAAGTCCTCCCCTTCCCCGCGCACCGCCAGGGCGCTCCGTCCCTCCGCGTACCAGTCCGGGAAGAGCTTGGGCAACTGCTTTTCATACCAGGCTAGGAAGAAATCTGCCAGCTCATGGTAGTTGACCGCGTCCGCATAGGGAGGGTCTGTGATCCAGAAGTCGGCTTCCCAGGTCACGTCGCGAGCGTCGAGGGGGGAGATGTAGTTTTTCCCTGTAACGCAGATTCCTTCAAGCTCCCCGAGGAACCATGATGTATCGAGACGGATAAAGGGGCGTACTGAAAAATTATACTGAGTATTAAGTGCTTGGTTATTAAAGGTATTATTCCCTTTCTCATTTCCAATATGATTCATCCAGCCACTGAGTCTTGAGTTCCAATCAGTAATACGCCCAAGAGATGACAGGATCATTGAGTGAAAGATAGATTTAGTGCAAACTGAAGCGAATAACCCATTCACTAATAACTGCCGCGGATGAAACAAATGATGCCAGTGTGTCCAGCCGCGTTCTCTAATGGGTTGTTCTGTATTATAACCGCGAGTAATCTTCCTTGATGGTATATATCCCTTCTCCTGCCACTCGGAAAAACGTTCTCTGAGAAGGGCAAGGCCCCTGTCCTCTCGCTTGAGGTCATCCGCGCTCACGCTCTTATAGATGCGCTCACCCTCAGGGGTCACCCAGCGCACGCAGTAGAGGCGCTCCTGGAAGACGTCATCCGGGCGGGGCACCAGGTCTTCATTTTCCCAGAGGCGGAGGCCATATTCGGTTCCTTCCCCGCCCCGCCTGTCCCCCCTGATGCCGGAAATGGAATAGCGGTTGCCCGTCTCAGGGCAGACAAGCTCTCCGTTCTGGACCGTGCCCTTTTTGGCGGCTGCCATCTGCTCAGGGCTGGCGTTTGAAACGATCTCGATATCGTAATACCCCTTTTTCATGTTTTTTTTGAGTATGGCTATGGTCTTTGTCCGTTCGCCTATGACCCAGGAAGGAGCGAGGGGCACCCAGAGGCCGGTAGCGGGACTTTTTGCTTCCACGCAGTAGAGGTAGGCGTCGGCGCGGTTGCCCTTGCCGTCGTGCTCGATGCCCCATTCCGTGATCTGTTTGTCGGCGGCGGCCCAGGCGGCTTCCTGGGCGGCCTTCACTTCCTTCTGGACCTCCGGCCCCCCGCCTATCAGGTGGATGCTCGCCCAGGTGAGGAGGGCGGCCACAGGGTTCAGGTCGGAGCCCCAGGTTTCCAGGCCTAGTCGGGCGCTTTCAAAGGGTATGGAACCGCCGCCGCAGAAGACGTCACCCACGCGGGCCTTGTGGCCCAGGGCGCGTATGGATAATTGCTCGAAGAAAGAAACGAGGTCGGTGGCAGTAGTACCGAGATATGCGTTGATGTCCTTCCAGGATTCCGGGCTGGGGCCGTCTATCTCTTCAGGACGGGAACAGAGGCTTAGCTTTTCCTGGTAGGAGAGGCGGGCAAAGGCGATTTTTTCAAGCTTTTTCTTGGCCTGCGTGTCCCGGCCTCGGGCCCAGCGGGCCTTACCGCTGGAAACGTCGATAAGGTCGCCGTATTCCGCGGGCTTGAGGACGGAGGCGATCATATCCGCACCCATGGCCTTGGACTTGCGCCGCCAGAGGCCGTCCTCATCCATGGTGAGGATTTTCAGGAAGATTTCTCTATCCCGCTTGGGGTCCTTCCCCGCGGGCATGAGGAGTCCCAGGATGCAGGCCCGCACCAGGATGAGGGGCTTCCGTCCCCACCACTTCCCAAGCCCTGTCAGCGTCTGCCCCAAGTTGGCCTTACGTTCCTTGTAGCTTTCCAGGGAGAGGATTTCCAGGGGGAACTGGGATTCTATGAAAGGGTGGTAGGGCATGGTTAAGGGGTCTCCGCTGGTTTCAAAATGGAGTAAATGGAATCGAGCATGGCTTTCACTTCTGGATCAAACTCATCAGGTTTCATAAAGCGTGCGAGGCGGTAGTAGTCTCCCTTGCAGAGTTTGCAGTGTAATCCTAGTTCGCGGAAAAATCGGGGTAGGATCGAATCCAGCCAGTTCGTAGAGATTTTTTCGTCCTTCCAGAAGGCATCATCTGTATCCCTGAGAGCGGCAGGCTTGGTTTGGTCTTGGACAATGGCGCGGATGATTTCCTGGCCTTGGGATAGGAAGAGGTCTCCGGAGCCGGCGAGTTCGTCCACATAGCGATACACGCAATCCGGCAGGCGGATATAATTCTCGATCTCCCGCCTTTTCCATTGGAGGTGGACCAAGCCCTCCGGCATCGGCGAGACACTGTCCATCCTATCCGTCACGATGAGGCCCTTTACGCCGGGCACTGCTTCTTTGATTCCCTGGAAGTGTTGCCGGGGAGGGTTGAGATCATCATTATTCAGGTAACTTACGAACGTACGGTCCAGGAGGCTGGCGAGAGGATGATCCAACTTTTCTGCGAATGTCTTTAATATCCTGATGTCGGTTTCACCCTCCACGTAGAGGATGCGCTCGGTTTCTTCCGCCGTGAGATAGTCCGAATAGCGGATGGACAGCAAGGACTTCCCGAGTTCTTTTGCGCTTTTCACTCTGTGGGGCTTGCCGATGAAGGCTACTACGCCGTCATTCTGACCGGCTAGATTCAGAATCGATTCTGAATGAGTTGCTATGAGTAGTTGAGAATCCCGGGACTTGATTTCATCCACCAGATTGGCGAAAAGGCTTTCCTGCCGCAATATCTCAAGGTGGGCATCGGGCTCATCCAGCATGAGGATGCTTTGCTCCTGGGAATGGAGGAAGGCGAAGATGAGCAAAGTCTGCTGGAAGCCGCGCCCGCTGGACGTGATGTCCATCTCGGGATGCCGCTTTTCCTTGATATGGCATGTAATAAGGGATGTCGCAGCATTATATTCGGGGGGGAGTATTTCCGTTTCAAAATGCTTTCGCATCGCTGCTACGAGCGAGTCCCAACCTTTTGAGTTCTCGGAGTGAAGCTTCCATAATAGATTACGTAGGACTTCGGCGGTCCGCCCCTCGCCGATACGCCGTTTGATAGAACCCATCTCTAGACGCTCTTCCGCGCTTGAAAGCCCGGACATGGGAGGCAGATAGGTGATTACTTCGTTCAGAGCTATTGGGAGTTCGGTTGCAGCTTCACCGGTATCGATCGGCCGCGCATACATAGATTCGGGATTCGCATAATACAGTTCCATGCCAGCCTTCCAGGGTTTCCCCCTGGTCTCGCCCTCAAGGTGCATACGGATATAGACGAAGGCGCTTTTTTTGCCCGAGCCGTTTTTTGTATGCAGGTCATTCCACAATAGCCGGATTTCTGGAATCGGAATAGCGAACAGGTCTTGCCTGTTTAAGGTGACGCCAGTCCGCTGTTTTGCCGTTCCCTGGGATTTTTGCTCCCACCACTTCCTGACCGCGAGATCCCAGAGGGTTAGGGCCTGAAGGGCTGTGGTTTTTCCCGAATTATTTGGTCCGACGAAGAGGGTGACAGGGTCGAGAGTGATGTCGATCTCCTCGAATGACTTAAAATTGCTAAGGATGAGCCGTCTGATCATCTCGTCACCTCACTGAACGCCGCATTGATATTTCAAGGGGATACTGGTTTTCTCTTGAGGAGTGGTGGAGCATGTTTACGGTATCTCCAGTTTCACATAATGCCGATTGATTTGATTTATTGTGTTTTGATACTTCTTTTTTGCCTTTTTAGGCGCTAGCGACATCATGGAACGAAGAGATTGAAGCGCGTTATGCTCAAAATTTGCATGATGATGATAAGTAAAGGCGGCTACTTCACCCTTAGGTGCGCATGGATTCAACGGGATATGCTTCTTGCTATAGTTCAGTCTTTCATCACATTCGAACTCATCCTTGGTCTTTTCCAGTACCGAGGGGCAGAGTAAAAAATTGAACCAATTCTGCGATTCCGCCCAATCATGCGCTTCTACCAATACTGGGCCGAAAAAGGTCCTGCCATCGGGTTCCATATAAAAATCGCCGAATGCGAGCGCTCCCCTCACAGGAATTTTATGCCAAATGCATTTTTGTAAAAAGGTCCTTCCGAAGAATTCTAGCCAAGGAAAAGATGAAATATCATCAGAATAATTCCAAACCATGAACGAATCACTGAACCAGTGATATTCGACCGGGATATCCTTGATGGTTGTTTGGGATGATTTGAGTTCCTCGATTACTTGGTCATAAAGGCTCTTTAAATAGGAAAAACCGAAATCGTTTTTTGTTGAATGGGTGACCATGTTCCTAAATCCGAGAATGTCGAAGTAGAGAAGCCACGCCTTTTCATAGACGGGGCAAGTATACTCAGCGCCACTAGGCCGTGCAGTAATCCCTTCAAGCATTTATACCCTCTACATCACTCATGGCGCGTCTGAAAAGAGGGTCAGCTCAAAGTCGCTGGCCCGTTTGCGGATGACGGAATCCGCAATGGGGTTTTCCGTCAGGGCGAAGCGGACGGCCTTGCGCCAACCCTTGTTGCGGCCTCCCAGGGCGTGGCCGGTGGCGGCGTTCGTCATGGTGTAGAGCCACCAGCGTTCTTCAGGTGAAAGGCCTAGCCAGTTCCGCACCGCATTGGGGATGAGTACGGGGTCGCAATCTTCTACAGCCCAGCAGAGGAGTATAAGTTCTTTCCCAAGGTTACGATCAACGGGAACCATGCCCTTGCGGGGCCATTTTCCGGAGGGCACGCCGTGGCGGATGAGGCGGCGGTTGAACTCCGCCTTGGCTTCGTCGGAGATTTCGTTCCAGCGGTAGGCGGGAATAAGTACTTTGAGATCCTTATTCCCCTGCCCCAAGCCCTGCTCTGTCCAGGGCTTGGGCGCTCCCTTCCACTCGTAGTCTTCAGTGATTGCCACTTCCGTATCCTTCCCTGTACCGGGAAGGTGGACCGTGAAGTAGTGGGATGTCCTCTCGGGCGAGTACCCGAAGCCCAGCCATGCGCTCACTGTTGTACCTCGTTCCTATCGATGGCTAGCTTGTCCTTGCTCTGCCAGTCCATCAGGTGCTGGCCGCTCTGGAAGTAGATTCGTTGGATGGAGAGGGTGGCCTCGCAGGAGGGGAGGAGGGAAGTTAAGCGTTCCCACATGGTGATGAGATCGTCGGCGGTTTTTCGCACTCCTTCGGGAAGGGTGTACTGTATTTCTTCACCCGTCTGGCTCGAGTAGCAGAGGAGGGTGAGCGAATCGGCGCTGGCTTGGAATTCCTGCATGCGGTTCAATACCTGGAATGCCTCTGATTTAGGCCTGTTTAGGAAACGCTTAGTAGTTTTCCAGGTTGCCGGGGCGTTGGGATCGATCCGCCATTCATCTATCTTGCCGATAGGCATGGAGAAGATGGGGCTGCGCATGCCATTCTTCTCTGCGACGGCTTGAACGAGGCGGGTGGCGGGCGGGAGAAGGAAGGGGCCTTCATAGGGGACGCCGGACGCTAAGGGGTCGTTTCCGTTTGTAGTGTAGCGTATGGGGACACCCTCGGGGTAGCTTCGCAGTTCGAAGAAACGGTCATTCCCTTGCATATAATCCCGGCCCTTGATGCCGATCTGGTTCCGCCAGACATAATGCGGCCCGGTGGGGGCGGGATCGGCGCCCTCGTCTATGCAGACGAAGGAGAGCAGCAGTTCCTTGGTGATAAAATCATTATAGCTCGGGACGTGTTCCGCAGCTTCGCCGGGCTCGACGTCCCCGATTTCGTAAAGGACCTTTGTGCCGCCGACTGGCTTGATCTCCAGGACGGCTTCACCGGAATCCTCGTTCCTGCTCTTGACGGTGATCCTGACCTGCGTCGCGTCTTTCTGGAAAGGCCCCCGGCGGATGGAGCCGCCTTCATCCCGCCATGTCCCCAGGCTCAAGGCCAAGGAACGAATGTCCTCTAGGAGGTCACGGTGATGCCATTGCCAATCCGGTTTCACGGCGGCTCGCTTTTTCACATCCGCCCAGGGCACGGGATTCTGTCCATCGAAGAGGCGGTCCTCTACTTTTTTGATCCAGGAATCTTGGGCTTTTTCAGATGAGAATTTCCCCACGTCCTCCATGGTTTTCCGGATCTGATTCTCGGGGTTGTAGTTGTTGTTTTCGAATATGAAGCTGATGGGCTCCAGCCTTAAGCCGTTGCGGCTCGGATAGACAAGCTGGCTGAAGGTTTGCTGGACGGCGGAACGCAGGGACAGGCTGATCTTATCGAAGCTCCTTTGGGCTTCCGCGCGTTGGGGGTCGCGGGCGGTTAGTCCCTCCGATTCCTGTTCGGCCATGATGACCTGGATGGCCTTGAAGAAAGCCGCGTTTTTAAGGACTTCCTGCATGGTGTCCCTATCTCCGGTCAGGAAAAGGACGCGGTTCTTGAACTCTAGCTCTTCATACCATCGGATCCATTCTGGCTGGAGGGGCCTCTGCGGCGTGGCGCCTGGGTAAGGATCAGTTAGGATGAGGAGGACCTTGCCAGGTTGGATCATACAGTCGTCAAGCGCCGGGAGGACCCTCAGCTCCTGGTAAAGATCAGCGAGCGACGGCCTGAACATGGTATCGAGGTAACGCCTGAGTTCCTGGATCTTATTCTCGTCAGTATAGGATCCGACCATCCCGTGGAGCTTGGCTGCCAGGTTCTGGACGTTCTTGAAGTAGAGGCGCCCGTCATTGGAGAGGTGGAGGTACCAGGCCGTGTTAGGCAGCTGCTCCAGGATGTCGGTCCTCAGGCGGGCGATATCCTTCCCGGGCGCGCAGAGCCAAGCGATAGCTTCGGTATCCCTGAGGCCGATGATGGCGCTCGTCGCCGCGCTCAGGCTGGATACGAAGATGAGTTTTGCCGCGTCTTGCGCCGCTTGTCCGGATCCGAGCCTGATATCCAGTTGCTCGGCGTGGGAATTGCCGTTATTGGCGAGGTCCAGACGGATGGCTTCGGTCAGGCTGCTGTTAATGGAAACGAATTCCGAATAGATGGATTGGTCATTGAGGTCGATGTCGTAAGGATGGATGAGCGATATCTGCTCGGCCTTTTTTGTCTCCCATAGATTGGCTACGATGGCGCGCATAAGGCGAAGGAGGCCGCGAGTCTGCTGGAAGCCGGGGTTGGCCTTGAAGCGGCCATACAGGTCCCTGAGCGAGAAATGGAAAGGATATGATTCACGTAGCTCGGCCGCGAAGGACTCCGGACTCGCGGCGGTCAAGTCCATCTGTTTAGCCTTCTTTACGGATTCCGCGTATGCGCTGGCCACGCCATCGATCACTGCCGCGCCGGGCAGGCTCTCGAAAAGCCTGGTTCGGAGGATGTGATAGACTTCCTCTCCTTGCGTAGCTACAGGTTCAAGGGGCAGGGCGCTCCTGTTAGTCTCCTGCTGGAGGTTGTCGAGGGCTTTTACCATGTTCCCGCTGTCGTAGGCGGATCCCGAAAGATCCGAGAGCACGATCACTACGTTCGATAATTCGTCCTTGTTGGCGGCCACCATGAGGTTGGACAAGGATGTGGTAGTCAGTTCAGCGAGGTTCGTATCGCCAATTACCTTGCCCTGAGCTTGGATGAAGTAGGGCGGAAGCTCGTCCAGGAGGATGATGACAGGTGGCCCCTTGAGCAGGTTAATCCAGGATGTAACTCCCGGCGGCTGGAGCGGGCTGTACAACTGGGCGAATTGTTCTTTCTTCCCTAGTTGATCGGCAATGGCTCCCCATAACCCGAAGGGATAGTCCGATTCGCGGCCATCGAATCCAATCACGCGGATGGGCTGGTCCCCGAGATTTTTCCCTTTCCAAAAACGCGATCGCAGAGCCGGAAAAGCCGAGAGGAGGCCAAGGGCGATCATGCTGTGCGTTTTCCCGCCGCCCATAGATTGGGATAGGAGGAATGTAGCGGCTTGATCAGCCCGGCCGTTCAGGCGGTCGAAGGATTTCTCTATGAGGAGCCTCATGCCATGAGTGATGAAGGTCTCTTCAAAGAAACGTATCGCCGTCGTTTCATCGAATTTACCGGTCAGGAGATCGCTCAGGTGGAGGACGACGTCCCTGCGGGAACGGTTAAATACGGATTGCCGAGGTTTACAGCATTCAAATAGGCTATTCATAATTCTGTCCTCAATATTGCTGGGATATGTAATGCTCGCACCGTATATTTTAGTCCATGGCGATGGATGGGGCAACTAGGCGGATGGAAAATCGCCAAAGTCGCCCGAGAGGCTGTTTCATCCCCCGAAAAGTCTGAGGCATCCGGATGAGGGATAGAAGGTGGGGGCGGGGGACTATCACCTTTTTTCTTTTTGCTCTGTAGGCTTTCAAAATGAGGTAGAAGGCCCCCCGCCCGGCTCCGGGGCACGCCCAAAAAGAAAAGCCGGAGCCCTCGCGGACCCCGGCCTTGTTCCCCAATCCGTCTTGGAAGGGCGAGGGATCGAGAGGGGGAGGGAAACCTTTCCGAAGGTTGCCCTTCCCCTTTCTTCTTCACTTACGTTAGCAGCACTTCTTGATGCTGTAGAAGGCGTTGCGGCCGGCGAACTCGGCGATGCCCTCCAGCTGGTCCTCGATGCGCATGAGTTGGTTGTACTTGCAGACGCGGTCGGTGCGGGACATGGAACCGGTCTTGATCTGCCCGGTCTCCAGGGCCACCACCAGGTCGGCGATGAAGGTGTCCTCGGTCTCGCCGGAGCGGTGGGAGACCACGGCGGTGTAGCCGGCGCGCTTGGCCATGTTGATGCACTCGATGGTCTCGGTGACGGTGCCGATCTGGTTGACCTTGATGAGGATGGAGTTGCAGGCGCCCATGTCGATGCCTTTGCGCAGGCGGCCGGTGTTGGTCACGAAGAAGTCGTCGCCGACTATCTGGATCTTGCCGCCCAGGGCCTTGGTCATCTTCACGTAGCCCTCCCAGTCGTTCTGGTCCAGGCCGTCCTCTATGGAGATGATGGGGTACTTGCCCACCCAGCGGGTGTAGAGCTCGATCATCTCGTCGGTGCTGAAGAGCTTGCCGGGGTTGGACTTCCAGAACTTGTAGCCCTTCTTGTCGCCCTCCTCGAAGAGCTCGCTGGCGGCGGGATCGAGGGCGATCATGAAGTCTTCGCCGGGCCTGAAGCCGGCCTTCTCTATGCCCTTCATCACGTAGTCCAGGGCCTCGTCGTTGCCGATGTTGGGAGCGAAGCCGCCCTCGTCGCCCACGGCGGTGGGCTGGCCGGCGTCCTTGAGGATCTTCTTCAGGGAGTGGAAGACCTCGGCGATCATGCGGACGGCCTCGCGGACGCTGGAGGCGCCTACGGGCATGACCATGAACTCCTGGAAGTCCACCAGGTTGTCGGCGTGCTTGCCGCCGTTGATGATGTTGGCCATGGGCACGGGCAGGAGGGTGGTGTGGGCCCCGCCCAGGTACTTGAAGAGGGGGATGTCCAGGTAATTGGCGGCGGCGACGGCGGTGGCCATGGAGACGCCCAGGATGGCGTTGGCGCCCAGCTTGCCCTTGTTCTCAGTGCCATCCAGTTCGATCATGGTGCGGTCCACATCGACTTGCTCCAGGGCGTCCAGGCCGCAGACTTCCGGGGCGATGGTGCTGTTGACGTTCTCGACGGCCTTGAGGACGCCCTTGCCAAGGTAGCGGGCCTTGTCGCCGTCGCGCAGCTCGACGGCCTCGTACTCGCCGGTGCTGGCGCCGGAAGGGACGGCCGCCCGTCCGAGGGTGCCGTCCTCCAGGACGACCTCGACCTCGATGGTGGGATTGCCGCGGGAATCCAGGATTTCGCGCGCCTCGACGAATTCGATGATACTCATGGGTTTCTCCTTGGTTCAAGCTATTGGTTGAGCCAGATTCTAACGGTAAGGGCTACCCTGTGCAAGCCTGACCGCCGTTATGCCTGTCCGGACGAAGTCCTCAGGGAGAGCGCGGGGCCTGGGCGGGATGAACATGGCCGGGTCGCTGGTGTGGCTTGGATCCTTGGCGCCACAATGCGCCCGGCCATGTTCCTCCCGCCCACCCGCGCGCCGGTCCGGGTGTTTCGTCCGGCCAGGGATTACCGGGGCCGTTGCTCACATTAGGGCGGGGTTCCAAAGAAACGGGGTCAGCCGAGAGCGTGATCCACATCGAAGTGAACCGGCAGGATGGGTCTCAGGGGCCTGGGCGGGAGGAACATGGCCGGATCGCTGGTGTGGCTATGATCCCGCGTTTCGCGCCACCCTGAAGGTGATTTGGTCGTAACCGGTGCAGGTGGGGCCCCATTTCGTCTTGGGCCAATTGTCGTGGCGGCCGCAGCGCGGACCGCGGCTGCCTCCGCGCTTCAGGTTGAAGGTGTCGTGGCCATCGTTATAGAGGTATTCGAAGCACCATTGCCAGAGCTTCCCGTCCTGGCCCGCGAAGCCCGTGAAGCCCAGGTCATTGCGCTCGAGCTCGAGCACTGGCCGGCTGAGCACGTTCCATCCCTCGGAACCGATGGGCCCTCGCTTGGACTCGATCTCGCCGCTGACTTGGATGAAGGGAGCCCAGAAGTTACCGCTGCCCAAGGGATACTCGACGTAGTCCTCGCCGCGGCGCTCGGAGGCGTAGCGGGCGGCCAGCTCCCATTCGAGCCCGGTCGGGAGCCTGAATCCGTCCGCCCCCGGCCGCGCGATGATGGTATCGGGCTCCAACCGGGGAATGGCGCGCTTCAGCGTCTGCCCTTCATGCGCGTAGACGGGGACGAGGGCCGATGCGTTTTCCCCGTTGAGCATCTCGGTGAGGGCGTTGCACCACACCGCGGCGGAAGGCCAATCCACCACCGTGACGGGGTGCCGGTCGTCCATGCCCTCGCCGTCCGCTTCGCTGCCCATCTGCCCCGGCCTGGCGAACTCGTAGCCCCGCGTGACTGCCCAGTCGTAAACGGTCTTCCAGAGCCGGTAGGTCGTATTCGTCTCGGCCAGCCAATAATCGGCCTTCACGCCGATGACGCGAGGGCGCTTTTCGGTCAGGAGGACGGTGCCGAGCTCGCCGCCCGGGAATCTCGCCGCTGGAAGCTTTATCATCGTGAAGGGCACTCCGCCCGCGGCGAGTTCCTCCCTTGGACGGTCAGGGTCGATGGATGACCGGCATGCTGTGAGGGCTAGTGCCGCCGCGGCGAGTAGGACCATAACGGCTCTGAGGCCCGGCCTGGCGCGCGGGCGTTCCTTGCCCGGGATCCGTGTTTTCATGGGGCGCATTATACCGTTGTCCCGGTCTCCGCGTTCAGGCGCGCTATTCGTTAATGCATACTACTAAGGTAGCGGATGGCGATAGATAGCGCGCTTTCCTGAGGCGCTCAATCTCGCCTGAGGGTCTCAGGGGCCGATGAGGAGGAGGCGGGCGCCGTGGGAGGGGACGTTCAGGGAGAGGCCGCCCGAGGGGATGCCCTGGTCGGCGCGGGCCCAGAGGTCGCGGACGCGGCGAGCGCCCGGTAGATCGATCTCGGCGGGATCGATATCCGTCCCGGCTTGGGCCTGGCCGAGGTTGAAGAGGGCCAGGTAGCGCCCGCCCTTCGGAGCCCGCGATGTCCAGGCGAGGATGTCTCCGCGCCGCCAGAGGGGACGCGGGTCCTC